>JAVBRK010000007.1:0-45699 GCA_031548005.1 Bacteroidales bacterium | reverse complement strand
TCGGGAGCTGATCCCGCCGTAGTGGAATTCCGGGGAGAATATTACATGTTCGTAACCCGGTCGATGGGCTATTGGCACTCGACCGACCTGGTGAATTGGGATTTCATCACGCCGGAAAAATGGTATTTCCAGGGCTCGAACGCTCCGGCCGCACATAATTACAAGGATTCTGTCCTGTATGTAACCGGAGATCCCTCCGGACAAATGAGTCTTCTGTATACGGATAATCCTAAAAAAGGCGATTGGAAAGCTGTTCCGGCAATTCTTAATAACTTACAGGACCCCGACTTTTTTATGGACGACGACGGAAAAGCATATATGTTCTGGGGATCTTCCAACGTATATCCCATCCGGGGCTATGAATTGGATCCGGAACACCGGTTTGTTCCTAAAACACAACCCCGGGAACTGTTTAATCTCGATATCCCGGAACATGGATGGGAGCGCTTCGGGGAGAATCATACCGATACGGTTACCAAGCTCGGGGGATTCATCGAGGGCCCCTGGCTCACCAAACACAATGGACGCTACTACATGCAATACGCAGCGCCAGGCACAGAATTCAATGTTTACGGCGATGGTGTTTACGTATCCGATCATCCGATGGGACCTTATACCTACCAGGCGCATAATCCGGTTTCGTATAAACCCGGAGGATTCATGAACGGAGCCGGGCACGGGAGTACGGTATCCGGGCCGGGCAATCATTACTGGCACTTTGCATCCATGGCGCTGTCCGTCAATGTGAACTGGGAACGCAGGCTATGCATGTATCCGCTCTTTTTCGATCAGGAAGGCACCATGTACTGCAATACCCGCTTCGGCGATTACCCTCACTATGCTCCAACCGTCCCCGGAAAAAACGGGGAATTCAGAGGATGGATGTTGTTATCGTACAAAAAACCGGTCAAAGCCTCCTCTTCGGTAGATCAAAACACCCCATCGAACATTACAGACGAAAATGTAAAGAGTTTCTGGCTGGCAGAAAAAAATAACGATCAGCAGTGGCTGGAAATCGATTTATTATCTGTTGCTACAGTCAATGCAATTCAAATCAATTATTTTGACTATAAAACAAATCTTTACGGAAGAATTCCCGGATTTTATCATCGTTACCGGGTTGCAACATCGGTCGATGGTAAAAACTGGGAAACGGCCATCGATAAAAGCAAAAGCTATAAAGATACCCCGAATGACTATATCGAACTTTCAGAGCCTCGTAAAGCTAAATATATCCGGTATAGGCACGTAAGCATGCCAACTCCCTATCTGGCAATCTCAGATATCCGGGTATTCGGAAATGGAAACGGAAAAGCACCCGGACAAGTAAACGGAATTACACTGAAACGCCAGGACGACCGGAGAGATATCCTGATCCGTTGGAAAGAGTCGAAAGAAGCACAAGGATATAACGTTCTCTGGGGAATCGCCCCGGATAAATTATACAGTTCCTGGATGGTTTACGGGGAAAATGAATTGATGATTAAATCATTAACCAAAGGTCAGAAATACTACTTCGCTGTTGAAGCATTTAATGAGAATGGTGTTTCATCATTATCAAAGACTTATGAAGTTGAATGATTCTTTTATTTCTCTTTTCAGACTGACTTTTTTATCTTGATTTTATATTTATTAACTTGAATATACCCTCTCCGAACAAAAAAAAATATAGTTTTGCACCTTTGCAGATAACAAATTACAGTATTTTCTGTAAAACTAACGTTTAACAATAACTTGCCGAAAGGCTATTTTACATGAAACTGAAATATAATTATAGTCCGGTGCAAACCACCGGATTGGTGATCTTACGAATGTTGATCGGATGGCACTTCCTTTATGAAGGCGTGGTCAAAGTGATGAACCCCAAGTGGACTTCTTATGGATATCTGATGGATTCCAAAGGATTTATGTCTTCATTTTTCCAGTCGCTGGCTGAAAATCCGGGTCTTTTGAAAACCGTGGATTGTGTAAACGAATGGGGATTGGTGCTGATCGGCCTCGGCCTCATTACCGGATGCTTCGCACGAGCGGCATCTATTGCAGCGATGGTAGTGCTCGCATTTTATTACCTTTCCCACCCACCCTTCATCGGATCCAGTTACATGATGCCCTCCGAGGGAGCTTATCTGTGGGTAGATAAAAACCTGATCGAAATCGCAGCCTTATTTGTTTTGTATTTATTTCCGACATCCCGGAACATCGGCTTAGACCGGTTTATTTTCAAAAAGAAAAAATAATAATTCAATATTCCCCGGCTGGAAAAAAGGACGGGGTATTCAATCACGAACAAACCATGTCAGAAGAAAAAAATAATATAGAGAAAAAAGAGAATGGGACACCGGAGTCTACCGGCCGCCGCGATATGATCAAAGCGGTTGCATCGGTTCCGGTACTGGGGGCCATGGCCTACGGAGTGTATAAAAAATCGAAACAGGACCGGATGCGTCGCGACCTGAGTGATGTTTTCAAATTGGATAATGTTACACCCACCTTCCTGGAAACTCAACCCGGAGGAAAACAGATCCGGCTCGGAATTATTGGATTCGGGATCCGGGGAAAACAGTTGATGCGTGCCTGTGGATTTGCTGAGCCTTCACACATCGACAAACTGATCGAAGGAAACAAAAAGAACCCGAAAGATACCCGGTATGCCGATTACCTCGAACAGGAAAATCTAAACATTGTCGTAAACGGAGTATGCGATATTTTCGATGTGTATGGAGAAGCCGCCATACTGACCGGATCGAATATCAACAAAGAGGGAAGCGGAGGTAAATTCGGGAAAACGCCGAAGCGATACCGGCACTATCAGGAGCTACTGGCTGCCAAAGACATTGATGCGGTCATCATCGCCTCGCCCGACCATTGGCATGGTACCATGGCTATGGATGCTGCCAAAGCGGGCAAGCACGTGTACCTCGAAAAACCGATGACCTGGACGGTTCCGGAAACTTACATGATCCGGGAGGTCATCAAACAAACCGGCATTGTATTCCAGTTAGGACACCAGGGACGCCAAACCGACAGTTACCTGAAAGCAAAAGAAATTGTAAATAAAGGAATCCTGGGGCCGGTCACTCTCATAGAAACCTGCACCAATCGCAATTCTCCCAACGGAGCATGGGTGTATGATATCATTGAAGGCTCCAATCCCAACTCCATCGACTGGGAACAGTTCGACGGTCACCCCGACCGGATCAAGGAATATACGGACTACATGAAAACGTATCGATTAGAGCGTTATGTAGGACCGGATGAACGGAATAAATTCAGCCTGGAACGGTTTTTCCGCTGGAGATGCTGGTGGGATTACAGTACCGGATTGAGCGGAGACCTGTTAACCCACGAATATGATGCTGTAAATCAAATTCTGGAAACCGGAATACCACACTCTGCCACTTCTTCGGGAGGCGTGTACTTTTTCAAAGACGGACGAACGGTTCCGGATGTTCTTCAAACGACTTTCGAATTTCCGGAAAAAAACCTGACCCTGCTTTACAGCGCTACATTGGCGAGCGAGCGCAGCCGGGGAAAAGTATTCATGGGGCACGATGCTTCGATGGAGCTTTCCAATACAATTACTGTGACCGTGGATCCGCGCTCCACCCGCTATAAAGAAAAAATCGATAAAGGAATGATTCAACCGAATGTCCCGTTTTTCCGGTATGTTCCGGGACAAACCGATACGGATGCCATCACTTCTGCAACCGAATTGTATTTTGCTCAACGGGGACTGCTGCATTCGTATGTAAACGGGAAAAAATATGATACGACCTTTCTGCACATCCGGGAATGGCTCGAATGCATCCGCCGGGGAGAAACTCCGAGTTGCAATATCGATCAGGCTTTTGAAGAAGCTATGACGGCTCACATGGGCACGCGCGCCTACTTAGAAGGACGCACCATGTATTGGGACAAAGATAAAGAAGAAATCGTCAGAGGCTAAACAACGGGCCTCCGGTTAAAAATCAGTCCGGGAATTTCTGAAGGAATCCGGGCCACAGGAATTTCCGCGGCTTCAAAAGCAGCGATTTTTTCCTTTGCCGTTCCGGTACCACTTGAAATAATCGCTCCTGCATGCCCCATCTGCTTCCCTGCAGGAGCCGATATCCCTGCAATGAATGCTGCAACCGGTTTGGTCATATGATCCTGGATATAGCTTGCAGCATGTTCCTCGGCATCTCCTCCGATTTCTCCGATCAGAACAACAGAATCAGTTTCCGGATCATTCTGAAACATCTCCAGCAAATCCAGATAGTAAAGTCCCACCACCGGATCTCCCCCCACCCCGACAGCAGTAGATTGCCCGATACCCTGAGCCGTAAGATGATATACAATCTCGTAGGTCAAAGTACCACTCCGGCTGATCACTCCGGTTTTCCCCGGCCTGAAAATATTTGCAGGCATAATACCGACAAGGCTTTTCCCCGGAGAAATCAATCCCGGACAGTTAGGCCCTATCAGCCGTACTCCTTTTTTCCGGATATAATCGTATGCAGCAACCACGTCTAAGGTCGGAACCCCTTCCGTAATACAAACAATCAGCCCGATGCCGGCGTCGGCCGCTTCCATCATCGCATCTTTGGCAAATGCCGCCGGCACAAAAATAATCGAAGTATTCGCCCGGGCTTGAGTGACAGCCTCATGTACCGTATTGAATACCGGAATACCATCGATAGAACTTCCGCCTTTCCCGGGCGATGTTCCTGCAACAATCTGTGTACCTGCTGCATGTATTTTGGCTGTATGGAACGCCCCATCGCGGCCCGTAATACCTTGTACTACCAAACGTGTCTGTTGATCGATCAGAATGCTCATAATAGACGATTTAGAGTTGTAAATTAATCCGGATAAAATAAAATCACACTTTCGACAAGGCAATTTTTGCGGCATCTTCCATAGTTTCAGCCAGAATCAGCGGAGAGTTTTTCAGTAACTCTCGTCCCTCCAATTCGTTAGTACCTGTAAGCCGCACCACGACAGGAATATCTGTCCGCACCTGATGGAATGCCTCCAGCAAACCATTGGCAACATCATCACACCGCGTAATCCCTCCGAAAATATTAATCAGTACCACTTTTACCCGGAGATCGCTCAAAAGTAATTTCATGGCTTCCACCACTTTTACCGGATTGGAACTACCGCCAATGTCCAGAAAATTAGCAGGATTACCTCCAAAATATTTAATGATGTCCATCGTGGCCATGGCTAAACCGGCTCCATTAACCATACAACCGATGTTTCCATCCAGCCCCACAAAACTGAATCCCTTAGCACGGGCTTCCTGCTCTCTTTTTTCTTCTTCTGTCGGTTCCAACAGGCTTCTGATATCCGGATGACGATAAAGGGCATTGGGATCGAAAGTCATTTTAGCATCGATCGCCATCATCCTGCCATCCTTAGTACACACCAGCGGATTAACCTCCACCAGCGACGCATCGGTTCGTTCCATTAAGCGGTAAAGGTTTTGTACAACCGGAACAAATTGTGTTACACAATCCATCCGGTTTCCAAACAATTTAAAAGCCGCCATGCGCGCCAGGAAATCAGGGATTCCGGCAGAACAGTCAATAGTAAATTTGTAGATTTTTTCAGGGGTTTCCCGCGCCACCTGCTCTATTTCCATTCCCCCTTCGGGGCTTAACATCAGGATCACCGATTTGGAGTTACGGTCGATCACCAAGCTGAGATAATATTCTGAAGCAATATCGACTGCTTCACTGACCAGCACACGATCTACTGTATAGCCTTTAATATCCATACCCAAAATATGTTGTGTATGGGTTTCCAGTTCTTCAATGCTACTTGCTGGTTTTACTCCTCCGGCTTTTCCGCGTCCTCCGGTCAGAACCTGGGCTTTCACCACCACTTTCTTGTTTCCAAGTTTCAGGTAAGCGGCCACAGCCTCGTCCACATCTTTACATAAGATGCTTTTTTCAACCGGAATATGATAATCGGAAAATAGTTTTTTCGCCTGGTATTCGTGTATTTTCATGTTTTTCCGGGTATTAGTATCTTCAATAAAAACACCCGGAAAAACAAATTAGTTCAGATTCAGATGGGGAAGATTAAATTTTTTCCAACATTTCGTCCAAAGCTCCGGTCAGTCCGGAAATATCTTTTCCTCCGGCAGTTGCAAAATGCGGTTGTCCGCCTCCCCCTCCCTGGATTTTTTTCGCCGCATCACGTACGATCTGAGAAGCATTCAAACCCTGTTTTATAAGATCTTCACTGAGCATGACTGTCAGCATCGGTTTTGCCTCAGCCTCCGTAGCAGCAACAAAATACATTTTTTCCGGAAACTCTCCCCTCAGTTGAAATGCAATGTCTTTGACCACTTCTGCCGGATAAAATCCTTTGACAATAAATACATTCACTCCGTTTATTTCTTTCTTATTTTCAATAACAAGCTTTTTCAAAGACTGGACTTTCTCCTTCATCATTTCCATTGCCTGTTTTTTCAACTCCTCATTTTCTTCAATGAACTTCCGGATGGCCAGAATCATATCCGGAGCATTGTTGAACATGGTCCGGGTTTCCCGGATCATATCTTGCTGGACATAGAAAAACCGCTCACAGGCTTCAGCAGTGATGGCCTCAATCCTGCGAACCCCGGCGGCAATCGAACTTTCACCGACAACGCGGAACGAGCCGATACAACCGGTAGCCGAAATATGGGTTCCTCCGCAAAGTTCTACAGAACTGCCGAAACTCACCACACGTACATCTTCACCGTACTTTTCACCAAAAAGAGCCATCGCTCCCATCGTTTTAGCCTCTTCAACGGGCACATGCCGCTTTTCATCCAACGAAATATTTTCCCGGATTTTAGCCGTAACCCGTCTCTCTACCTCCCGTAACTCTTCATCGGTCACCTTCTGAAAATGAGAAAAGTCGAAACGTAATAAATCGGTTGAAACATATGATCCTTTTTGCTCCACATGTGTACCCAGCACCTCCCGTAAAGCCTCGTGCAATAAGTGAGTCGCTGTATGGTTACACTCGGTAGCCCGGCGTTTTTCTTCGTTTACTTTAGCTGTAAACACAGCCGTTACATCTCCAGGAAGCTTCTTGGACAAGTGTACTGCCAGGTTATTCTCACGCTTCGTGTCGTATATCTCGATACAAACCCCACTCTCATCGGTCAAAGTTCCGCAATCTCCCACTTGTCCCCCCATTTCAGCATAGAAAGGGGTACGATCGAGTACAATCTGATAAAATTCCGTATTTTTTTGTTTTACCTGGCGATACCGCAAGATCTGCGCCTCTGCTTCCACCATATCGTATCCCACAAATTCAACCTCTCCATCCCTGACAGTTACCCAGTCGCCTGCCTCCACAGCCGCAGCATTCCGTGCACGGTCTTTTTGCTTTTTCATTTCCGCATCAAAGCCTTCTTTATCGACCTCCATGCCGTTTTCACGTAAAATAAGCTCGGTCAGATCGAGTGGAAATCCATAGGTATCATACAATGTAAATGCATTCGATCCTTCAATCGTTTTTCCGCCATTTTTGCCGGTTTCATCGATCATTTTTTCCAATAATCTGATCCCGGTTTCCAGTGTTCTCAGGAATGAATCCTCTTCTTCTTTAATCACCTTTTCAATCAGTGATTGCTGCGCCTGCAGTTCGGGATAAGCATCTCCCATCGTATCGATTAAAGCCGGTACCAGACGATACATGAAGCCGGTTCTCTGGCCCAGGAAAGTATATCCGTAACGTACTGCTCTGCGCAAGATGCGGCGGATAACGTAGCCCGCTTTAGCGTTCGAAGGCAGCTGTCCATCCGTAATAGAAAACGAAATCGTGCGTATATGGTCGGCTATGACACGCATGGCGATATCCGTCTTCTGATCTTGCCCGTAAACATTCCCGGTAATTTTGCCGATAGACTTGATAATCGGCTGAAATACATCGGTATCGTAGTTTGAAGTTTTTCCCTGAATAGTCGTACACAAACGTTCGAATCCCATTCCGGTATCGATCACTCTGGCCGGCAACTGCTCCAGAGAGCCGTCGGCCTTACGATTGTATTGCATGAAAACCAGATTCCAGATCTCGACAACCTGCGGATGATCATGATTCACCAAAGTCGAACCGTCTACTTTAGCCTTTTCACTATCCGGACGGTTATCAACATGAATTTCCGAACAAGGGCCGCAAGGGCCGGTATCTCCCATTTCCCAGAAATTATCCTTCTTATTTCCATTCAGGATGCGCTCCCGGGGTAAAAACTGTTCCCAATATCCTGCAGCCTCATCGTCACGATTCAAATTTTCGGACGGACTACCCTCGAAAACCGTTACATATAATTTTCCCGGATCGATTTTCAGGACTCCGGTCAGGTACTCCCAGGCCCATTCGATGGCTTCTTTTTTGAAATAATCCCCAAACGACCAGTTTCCAAGCATCTCAAACATAGTATGATGGTAGGTATCATGTCCCACCTCCTCCAGGTCATTGTGCTTTCCGCTTACACGTAAGCATTTTTGAGAATCGGCCACCCGTGAATATTTCACCGGGGCATTTCCGAGGATTACATCCTTGAACTGGTTCATTCCGGCATTGGTGAACATCAGTGTAGGATCTCCCTTGACTACCATCGGAGCCGAGGGAACTATTTTATGATTTTTAGATTCAAAAAAATCTTTGAATGACTGTCGAATTTCTTTAGCTGTCATATGTTTTTAACTCCTTTTATCAAAATTAACTTGCAAAAGTACACTAAATAAATTACTTTTGCCGTATTAAATCCTTGATTTTTTGATTGATGCGTAATGTTTTTTACCGTTACAATCCACAAACATTAACCTACGAGCGTGTTTTTCCCTCCTGGAAGAAACGTATGTTATCGATATTCAGGCATCTGTTTATCGGGGTAATCATTGGTGCAGGCTTATTTGCAGTGGCAATGTACGCTTTCGATTCCCCAAGAGAACAACAGTTGAAAAAAGATAATAAGTTATTACTGACTCAATACGATGTCCTGTCGCGCAGGCTTTCCGAGACCCAAAAAGTTCTGGACGACCTTCAACAACGGGATGACCAGCTTTATCGTGCTATCTTTCAGGCAGATCCGATCCCCGGATCCATTCGTAAACCAGGATATGGAGGTACCAACCGTTACGAGCACCTGGAAGAAATGCCGAATTCAAAATTAGTAACCGAGGTCACTCAGAAGATGGACATGATCGCTAAACAGCTTTATGTTCAGTCCAATTCTTTCGATGAAATCGCCGGTTTAATTAAAACCCAGGAAGAACGCTTAAAATGCATTCCTGCCATACAACCGGTCGATAATAAAGATTTAACACGCATTGCTTCCGGATATGGGATGCGTATAGACCCCATATACAAAACTCCCCGTTTTCATGCCGGAATGGACTTTAATGCCAAAATAGGGACTGACATCTATGCTACGGGGAATGGTGTGGTTGAAATGGCCGAACGGTACTCCGGATACGGCAATTGCGTGATTATCAATCACGGATACGGCTATAAAACACTCTATGGGCACTGCGACCAGATCAAAGTGCGCCAGGGTCAGAAAATTATGCGCGGAGAAGTGATTGCCTCAGTCGGAAATACCGGAAAATCTACCGGCCCCCACCTGCACTACGAAGTCATCGTGAAAGGTCAGCACGACAATCCGGCGAAATATTACTTTATGGACCTGACCCCGGATGAATACACCCGGATGATCGAAATTGCCGAAAACCATGGGCAGGTAATGGATTAATTCAGGATAATAAAATGAAACCTTTCAAGCAGGAAAAGATATTTTATTCTATCAGTGAAGTGGCTCAGATGTTCAACGTCAATGAGTCGCTCCTTCGCTATTGGGAGAAGGAATTTTCTTCGGTGAATCCGGCAAAAACGGCGAAAGGTACACGCCAATACCGGAAAGAAGATATCGAAGCAATCCGGGTGGTATATCACCTCGTAAAAGACAAAGGACTGACCCTTGCCGGAGCCAAGCAAAAGCTGAAAGAAAATAAAGAAGAGGTAATCCAGACCGAGGAAATTATCTTCCGGTTAAAAGAAGTCCGGAAGGAATTACTTGCCTTACGGGACGAATTCGATGAGATGGAAAAGCAAATGCCGGATCCGGTCTAACGACCCAATCCGGCATTCTAGTTAAGGAATTTGTTAACATTTATTGACAGCGAGTTATACACATTTTTAGTTTGGTTTTATTTCCATATATCCTTCTGCATGGCCTCCATATGTGTCTCTAAAGAGAATAACATAGTTTCCGGCCTCCCAGTCTGCAATAGGAATTAATAATTGATCTTCCGTATCTGTATTCAGAATCGTTTCATACATCGTGATTCCATTATCTTTTTGTACCTCCACAGTCAGGTTGCCAAAAGAAGCCAGAACCATAACATTGATGAATACATTGTTTTTCAGTACCTGAAGAGGAACACTCGATCTTAAGCGAGACTTACCTACTTCTCCATCCAGCACAACTTCTTCTTCAGTAGCATCCCGGTAGTTGAATACCGGACCAGAATATAACACACTTCCAAAGACAAGACTAAACATGATAAATAAAAGAAAGATTCGTTTTAACATGGGTTCAAAAGGATTAATGTGAATTCCTGACAAAAGTAGAATCGATTTTTTAAAATAAAAATAGGATACAGATTTTTTGGGGAAGTTTTTTTCTTAATATTTTTATTATTAAGGTTTTAAATAAATGTTAATACAGATTTTTAAAGGGGAATCAGGACATTTTTGAGACCTTTTGATACAAAAATTCGTACAAATTTTCATATCTTTCCATACCGATCTTCTTTCGGATGACGGTTTTTTTCGCTTGAACCGTATCGATACTGCATTCTAAAAAAATGGATATTTCCGGATTACTAAAACGATCATAAGTGAGACAACAGATTTTCAATTCATCGTCCGATAAAATATCCTGATACAACCGGCGCAATTCGTCCAGAGTCCCATCGTATTTCTCATTCATAGTTTTGTACAAAACATTCCAGTCGAGTCCTTTATTTTCATACACAATCAAGTTGAATTGCTCCAGAAGATAATGGCCTTTTTTCTTATTATCAGTATCCAATTCCTTGTGCAGTAAAGCGACTTTTTTCAAAATATCGAGGTGGTGGGAAATCAAATGATGGTAGGAATCGCCCCGTTCTGTCAGATTCTCCGCCAATTCGTTCAATTGTTGGATTTTCTGATGGGCTTCTTTTAAGTTTTGTTGATCTTCCATCTGCGCCGCATTGAACTGGACTTTTTTCCTATAATAGAGTATATAAATGAATAAAATTCCCAACAACAGAATTAACGTGATCAGATAAGCCGATTGCTTTTCGATCTTCAGCCGGTCTTTCTCATTCTGAACAAGCTCCAGATCGTATCTTTTCTGTACTTCCAGCACCTGATGATCGAATCGTTTGCTAAGCACTGCCATCAGCTGTTTGGAATACCGATGATGTAGCTCCAGGGCTTCCTTCAGATTTCCTTTTTTTTCTTCTATTCTGGACCAGGAACGATACGCAGCCGACAAAGTCGCATCATTTTGATCCAGATTCTGATCCAGATTCAAGATGGAATGTTGCAGATAATACGTCGCACTATCCAGCATATTCTCGGATTCATAGGTTCTCGCTAAACCAAGATAGGCTCTCGCAATGCCCACAGAATCATTCGCAGTGTAAGACAATGCCTCGAAAAAACATTCTTTTGCCTTTGCAATATCCCCTTTTTCACGGAAAGCAACGCCCATCTCCTGTTTGAGAGAAGGCTCCAACTGTAAATCATTATGAATTTTTGCTATTTCCAAAGCCTGATTATAGTAGTAGAAAGCGCTGTCCAACTCATTCTTTATCAGAAATGCAGCCCCGGTATTACTTAAAGCAGCCACCTCCCTTTTGTAATCCCGGCAGGTACGGAATAAGTTGCGGGCTTCTTTAAATTGGGGGACAGCTTCATCTTTAAGCCCTCGGTCGTATAATATTCCTCCTATATTAAATTCGATCAGTCCTTTTAACCGGTCTTCCGATGTTTTTTTCGCAAATTCCCTCGCTTTCATATAATAATACATGGACCGGTCGTTATCTTCCTGTTCCTGACAGACGCGGGCACAGTAGAAATAAGATAAAGCCGTTTTAACCGGACTGTTTCTCTTTTCATAATATTCTGCAATTTCAAAAATCGCAGTATCGGAAGAAATATCCTTAAACGCTTTGTCCTTCGCCTGAATTTGTAATAGCTTGTATTTATTCTGGAGCTTTCTTTTAAATCGTTGAGGAGTACCGATGGAATCTAACAAATGTAAAACACTGTCGGGATGCTCCTCTACAATCGTTTCCGCTTCCGAAACAATCCGGTTTACATTCCATTCTCTTGTATCACAAGAGATAAAGGCAAACAGAACTAATAAAAGAAGTAGTATAAATTTCGTTATTTTCATGTAAATTATTCCACCCGGTTAACGTTCTTCACTCCTTTAATCTTCTGAATCTGATGGCATAACTGGTGGATATCATTCACATCGTGAACAGAAATCATGATTGTTCCGAAAAACATTCCATCCTGAGTCTCAATGGTTAGTTTGTGCATATTCACTGAAAAATCGGTCGAGATGGCTTTGGTTATTTCATTGAGGATCCCCACGCGATCAATCCCTTTTATTTCGATCGTCGAGGGGAAAGAAAAGTTTTTATGGCCGGCCCATTCACAGGCAATAATCCGGTTACCAAAATTCGCTTTGAGCTTTAAACCTATGTTACAGGCCCGTTTATGGATGATGAGCCGTCCATCGTCATTGATAAAGCCGAAGACCTCATCCCCCGGAATCGGTTTGCAGCAATCGGCCACATAATAATTCTTTTTAAATGATTCTTCCTGAAGGATGTATGTTTTCTTCCGGTCGATCGTTTTAATATCGATCAATTTATCTTCTTCCGGGATTTTAGCTTCCTCCTGCTTGGTAACAAAAACATTCATCGCCTGCATTGCAGCCTGCTTAGCATACCGGAAAAGAAAATTATCAGCCTTTTCTTTCAGGATCTTTTTCGGATTTTCGGGCAACTCCACCTGCCCCTCAGAGAGGGCGTAATACATATCTTCTTTTTTAGCAAATCCGAAAAAGGAGAGAAAACGATCGATCACAGCAGGAACCGGTTCGATTTCCGCTTTTTGCAATGCTTCGGTCAGCATTGCTTCTCCTTTTCTAACCTGATCTCTGCGTTTCCTGCGCAATGCAGCTTCGATTTTAGTCCGGGCTTTTGCTGTTGTTACAAATGTAATCCACTCTTCTTTAGGAGATTGTGATTTAGAAGTTAAAATTTCAACTTGATCTCCACTGGACAGTTTCTGGCTCAAAGGCACCAGGTTGTGATTCACTTTGGCGCCAATGCAATGATTTCCGATATTTGAATGTAATTCATAAGCAAAATCAAGCGCTGTCGCATTTTGAGGCAATGTTTTAATATCTCCTTTTGGAGTAAATACAAATATTTCGGTAGTAAAAAGATTCAGTTTGATCGTATCCAGAAAATCCATTGCATTTGGATTCGGGTTCTCCAGAATTTCCTGAATAGTTTCCAACCATTTATCGAGTTCTGTTTCCTCTTCAATATTATTTTCCTTATACTTCCAGTGTGCAGCAAATCCTTTTTCAGCGATTTCATCCATCCGGAAACTGCGGATCTGTATTTCGATCCACTGTCCGTCGGGACCCATAACCGTAAGATGCAAAGCCTGATAACCATTGGCTTTGGGACTGCTGACCCAATCCCGTATACGGTCTGGCCGGAGTTTATAGAGATCGGTAATAGCTGAGTAAATATCCCAGCATTGTTTCTTTTCGTCGGTTCCCGGTTGCGGTTCAAATACGATCCGGACGGCAAAAATATCGTAAATGTCTTCAAAATCGACATTTTTGGTTTTCATCTTATTCCAGATCGAATAGGTCGACTTAACACGGGCTTTCATTTCGTATTTAATGCCCATTCCATCGAGCTTTTTCCTTAACGGACGGGCAAAATGTTCGTATATTTCTTCCCGGTTCGATTTCGTCGATTCTAATTTCCGGCTGATTTGTTTATACTCTTCCGGATGTTCATATTTAAAACTCAGATCCTCCAGCTCAGTTTTGATGGTAAACAACCCCAATCTGTGAGCCATCGGTGCATAAAGAAACATCGTCTCTCCCGCAATTTTATATTGTTTGGCAGGCAACAGGGAACCTAACGTACGCATGTTGTGCAACCGGTCGGCAATCTTGATCAGAATAACCCGGATATCATTCGACATGGTGAGAAGCAGCTTACGCATATTTTCCGCCTGTTGGGAAGCCGCTTCGGCAAATATCCCTCCTGAAATTTTAGTAAGTCCCTCCACAATCTGGGCAATCTTATCTCCAAACAAATTGCGTATATCCTCCACTGTATAGTCCGTATCTTCCACTACATCGTGCAACAAAGCGGAAGATATGGAAGTGGAGCCTAATCCCATCTCCTCACAAACAATCATAGCAACAGCTATCGGATGGGTAATATAAGGCACGCCGTCACGGCGTTTCACCCCCTTATGAGCCTGATTGGCAAAATTGAAAGCCTTATTGATGACTTCAAATTTCTGCCGATGGTTCGAATTGGCATAGCATTCAATAAGTTCCTCAAATTGCTTTTGAACCATTTGATCTTCGCTTGTCTTTATTTCTTTTTCCGGGCTCATAGGTTAGTTCTGCTTTCCAAAATTCAGGTTCGAATCACATATAATATTGTTAACACCTTATACCCTTGGAACCTTGATCCTTTGTCCCACTTTCAGCGACGTATTACGGGTTCCGTTAAATTTCATCAGTTCCTGAGCGCTCACTCCGGGATATTTCTTGGCTATGGTATGAAATGAATCGCCCGATCTGACTTTGTATATAGAATAAGAACCTTTTTCGGAAGATTTTGTTTTCGTTTTTTTCGGAGATACAACAGCATCTTCATCTGTTGTTTCAGAGGTTTCAGAGGTTGAAGACAATGAATAACCTCCTGTATCGGCATAAATGGTCAATGTCTGGCCGGCAGGTATTTTTTTTGATGATTTTTTCAGACCATTCCAACTGCGAATCTGGGATACCGATACTCCATATTTATTAGCAATCGCCAGCAACGACTCGCCTGATCTGACCGTATGCCTTATTTTTTCCGGAGAATCGGAAGGAGCAGAACGGTGGGCAAATAATTCATCGGAACGGTGAGAAGAAATGGTATCTTCAAGCTCTACAAAGCCGTAAGCATATACTGCAGGGAGAGTTAAAACATAGGGCTTCGATTGTCCGGGTATAATGTCGCGCTTATATTGAGGATTCAGGGCCCTGAGTTGTTCTTTATCGATCTTCAGAATATCCGCAATCTGGTCGAAATGGATTTCTTTGTTAATCATAACCGTATCTGTAGAAAGCGGCAGGGGAATGATAGTCGGGGATAAGTTATGTTCAGTATAATAATTCATTACATAATTAACTGCCATGAAAAGGGGCACGTACATTCGCGTTTCTCTCGGAAGATAAGGATAAATATCCCAGAATCCGGATTTGCCTTTCGCGCGTTTAATCGCTTTATTCACATTACCCGGGCCGCAATTGTACGATGCAATGACTAAGTGCCAGTCGCCATAAATGGCATACATATCTTTGAAATATTTACAGGCAGCTTCAGTAGATTTAACAGGGTCACGACGCTCATCGACCAGGCTGTTGATTTCCAGTCCGTACACTTTACCCGTAGGTAACATAAACTGCCAGAGACCGGATGCTCCCATTCTCGACTGTGCTATGGGATTCAGTGCAGATTCTACAATAGCAAGGTATTTCAACTCTAAAGGCAGATCATAGCGTTCTAATGTTTCTTCAATCATCGGAAAATAAAAATCCGACCACCCCAGGATATACTCTGTCAAAGACCGGCTCCTTTCGGTATACAAATTAATACATGACCGTACTGTTTCATTGAATGTCATCGGAATAACACGGGGTAATCTTTCCAGCCTTTCTTTATATTCGGCATCGCTGGTGGGTGGGTTTGAATACCCGTCCGAAGTTTGCTTCCTGGTAAAATAATTAAAATTCCAGAGATTAAGCAGGCTATCGACATTCAGATCCATGCCTTCAGGCGCAAACATAGAATCATCATTTCTGTATCCGGAATTCCCGGACTCCACATCAATCGAATCATTGGCCGATGCTTGCTTCAAATCCTCCCACAAGGTTATCTGTGCACGGGAAACGCCCGTGATAAAAATCATGGTAATTAAAAATAACGCTCTCTTCATAATCTTCGTTTCAACAGGGATAAAAATCCATTAAAATAGCAACTAATTTAAATTTTCAAATATTCTTAAAAAGTAAAACTGCACTGTAACCCTACAGAGCGATTGTTATTTTTCGACGGCTGATCAAATAATACGGGCTCCACCCGCATACTCAGATCCTGACTGATATCAAAATCGAACAATTCAGCATCGACATAGGCATCTAACATCGTCAATACATATACACCGGCAGTAATGATATAACTCAGGTCGCGGTAACGCCGGTAATAGTCCTTCCCATTTTTCAATCGGTTCTCAAAGGATGCTTTTTCGCTGCTGCTCCAGGTAGTGTAATTCTTATCCGGCCAATATTTCAGGTAACTGATCCACGAATTATTGCTGTCCTCTCCTTTTGTGTAAGCAATCCAATCGCTGTATGCATTTTTATATCCGCTGTACTGGGTGCCATTCCACGAAATAGCATAGGCGCAACCCAGGAATGCCCCATATACAATCGGTAATTTCCAGTATTTCCGGTTGTAAATCTGCCCTAATCCCGGACAAACAGCTGAATAGATCAGGGCTTTTGTCGGGTCGGGTTTAAATTTCAGCTTCATAATAGACGAGGTGTCTATTACTGCTGAAATCGGTTGCATATCTACCTCATCCGGCTGATGGACAACCGAATGAATACTGTCTTGCGAAATAGTTTCTCTTTCCTGCGCCACAAGGCGAACAGGAGCAATCAGGAATAACACCGATATGACGGCTATAATGGATTTCAATACAATTTGTTACTAATTGAATCCGCTAAATTAGTGATTATTTTTTTAAACAGTCAAAGGCTTGAACAATTCTTTCCAAATCTTTTTCGGATTCGAAAGGAATTGTAATCTTTCCCTTACCATTTTCATTGCAGGAAAAAAGGACTTTAGCGCCAAAAAAACGGGTTAAATGATCTTTCAGAAGCTTATATTCTTCAGGGGTTTTGGATTTTATTTTTTTAGATTCTTTAACAGGAACATCGCTGTTCAACTCCCGGATAATTTCTTCTGTTCTCCGGACAGAAAATCCATATTGGGTTATTTGTTCATAGACCATGAGCTGCGTTGCCGGATCTTCCAATCCAAGCAGGGCTTTAGCGTGTCCCATGTCGACTTTTTTATCTTTCAATCCCATCTGAATCTCGGCCGGTAGTTTTAAAAGACGGAGGAAATTGGCGATAGTCGCCCGTTTTTTACCGATACGTTCACTAAGCTTATCCTGTGTCAGTTTATACGTTTCGATCAGGTTTTGAAATGCTAATGCGATTTCTATGGAATTCAGGTCTTCCCGCTGGATATTTTCGATCAACGCCATTTCCATGACATTTTCGTCGCTGGCTTTCTTTACATAAGCAGGAACTCTTTCCAGTCCGGCAAGAAGGGAAGCCCGGTAACGTCTTTCCCCGGATATAATCTGGTATTGTTCCGGTCCGACCTCCCGGAGGGTGATGGGCTGTACTAATCCCAGCGCTTTAATAGAAGTTGCCAATTCTTCCAATGCTTCCTGATCGAAAACGGTCCGCGGCTGATCGGGATTCGGTTTGATTTTCGACAATTGGATTTCATTAATTGAAGAGGTTCCGTTCGTACTCAGGTCGTCCATGGTAATCAATGCGTCCAATCCTCTTCCTAACGGCGACTTTACTTGTTTTGACATATTTCCTTTCTTTAGCGGGATATCTTTTTATTATTTATTTTTACTGATCAATTCTTTGGCTAACTGCATGTGGTTAATCGAACCACGTGATTCGGCATCGTAGATCAATACCGGCTGCCCATAACTCGGCGCTTCGCTCAGTTTAATATTCCGTTGAATCACCGTATCGAAAACAAGTTCCCGGAAATGTTTCTTCACTTCTTCATAAATCTGATTGGCCAACCGGAGACGGGCATCGTACATGGTAAGCAGGAAACCTTCTATTTCCAATGCAGGATTCAACTTGGACTTAATAATCTTAATTGTATTGAGAAGCTTACTGATTCCTTCCAATGCGAAATATTCGCACTGCACCGGAATAATGACCGAGTCGGCCGCTGTAAGCGAATTGACTGTGATTAAGCCCAAAGAAGGAGAGCAATCGATCAGGATATAATCATACCGGTCTTTCAAACCATCCAGTACTTCTTTCAGCACTTTCTCCCGGTTATCGAGATTCAGCATCTCGATTTCCGCACCGACCAGATCGATGTGGGAAGGTATGACATCGAGATTATCCAGTTCAGTATGAACGATGGAAGAAGCAGCATCCACCTTATTAATTATACATTCGTAGATGGAACTCCTGACCTCGCGTATATTGATTCCCAAACCGGAAGAGGCATTGGCCTGCGGATCGGCATCCACAACAAGCACTTTTTTATCTAACGCAGCCAGTGAAGCCGCCAGATTAATCGTAGTGGTTGTTTTTCCAACCCCTCCCTTCTGATTTGCTAATGCTATAATTTTACCCATGTTTGTTTTAATAATTCGAGCGCAAAAGTAATGTTTATCACTGAAATGTTTTGTTTATTTTGGTTAAACTGTGGTTTGGGTGTTGATAAGTAGGGTTTATTGTTGATAACTTTGATGCGAAAATGTGTACCTTTGCAGGAAGTTTTTGAAAATGAGGTATCAAG
Organism: Bacteroidales bacterium; assembly: GCA_031548005.1. Lineage (GTDB taxonomy): Bacteria > Bacteroidota > Bacteroidia > Bacteroidales > Azobacteroidaceae > BNXB01. Next base: position 26,761 of record JAVBRK010000007.1, on the reverse strand, counting down.
CTATGAATAAAGAAAAATACAAACCACTGATTCTGATCAGTAATGACGACGGCGTGGATGCCAAAGGGATCCGGGAACTGATCAAATCGGTCCGGCCGTTAGGCGAAGTAGTGGTCATTGCTCCGGACGGGCCCCGCTCGGGAATGTCGGGCGCTATCACATCCGTTCAACCGATATTAATCGAACTGCAGGAAGAAGAACCCGATCTGAAGATTTACCGGTGCTCCGGAACCCCGGTCGACTGTATCAAACTGGGTATTAATGAAATCTTAGACCGAAAACCCGATCTGGTCATCTCCGGGATCAATCACGGTTCGAATGCTGCTATCTGTGTTCTTTACTCGGGAACCATGGGAGTTGCCCTCGAAGGTTGTATATTCGGAGTCCCTTCCATTGGTGTTTCGCTGACCGATCACCGGCCGGACGCCGATTTTACACAAGCGGCCCATTACGCCTCGCTGATCGCAAAAAAGGTACTGGATGAAAGTCTGCCCCAGGGAATCTGCCTGAATGTCAATGTTCCTCATACGAATGACATCCGGGGAATGAAAATCTGCTCGCAAACAAAAGGAAGATGGATCAAAGAATTCAATAAAAAAACAGACAAAGACGGAAAAACAATTTACTGGCTGACCGGGGAGTTCGAAAACTACGAACCGGACAATACCGGATCCGATGAATGGGCGTTGGCAAATGGATATGTATCCATCGTTCCGACGCAAATCGATATGACATCGTATGAGATGATCGACCGGCTCAAGCACTGGGAAAACCGGAAATCCAATCATGCGGAATTAAGCATTGAAAATCATAAAATCGAGCTTAATCCATTCATATCAAACGAAAAAAGGGTAGCTTCCAACTCCAAATTTTAATGAAGTATTATCTGATAGTCGGGGAAGCTTCGGGAGATTTGCATGCATCCAATCTGATGAAGTCTCTGAAAGCAATCGATCCGGAAGCGGAGTTTCGTTTCTTCGGAGGCGACCTGATGGCTGCTGTCGGCGGAGTTTTAATAAAACACTACCGGGAAATGGCTTTTATGGGTTTTATTCCGGTGTTGCTGAATCTGCGCACGATTTTCAAAAATATGAATATCTGTAAGGAAGATATCCGGATTTACAATCCGGATGTCGTGATCTTAGTCGATTATCCCGGATTTAACCTGAAGATCGCCGAATTCGTAAAGAAGAGTCTCACCATTCCGGTTCATTACTACATTTCTCCCAAAATCTGGGCCTGGAAAAAATACCGAATCAAGGATATCCGGAAATATGTAGACAAAATGCTCTGCATTCTACCGTTCGAGGTGGAGTTTTACAAGAAAAACAACTATGAAGTAAACTACGTCGGTAATCCAACGGTCGATGCGGTAGCTTCCAGAAGCCACACCGATGAAAGCTTTGAGTCTTTCATTTCTATCAACCAGCTGGGTAACAAGCCTATTATTGCCTTATTGGCAGGAAGCAGAAAGCAGGAAATCAAGGATAATCTCCCCGCCATGCTGGAAGCGGTTGCCGCTTTCCCCGGTTATCAGCCGGTCATTGCAGGTGCTCCGGGTATCGATCCGGATTACTATAAAGCATACAAGGGAAATCACCATCCGGGTATTGTTTTCGGGCAAACTTACCGGTTACTGCAGCAAGCTACGGCAGCCTTGGTTACATCCGGTACAGCCACCCTCGAAACCGGGCTGTTCCGGGTGCCGCAAACCGTTTGCTATAAAACTCCGGTAAAACATTTTGTTTCTTTTGTTTTCCGGCATTTTTTCCATACAAAATATATTTCTTTAGTCAACCTGATCGCCAACAGGACCATTGTACAAGAGCTCTTTGCAGCCTTTTTTTCTGTCGGAAATATCCGCAATGAGCTCGACCGGCTACTCAACGATACGGAATACCGGAACCACATGCTGCAGGGTTACGACGAAGTAATCGAAGCGCTTGGAGCCCCCGGGGCATCAGATCATGCAGCAAAAATTATTTACCGCTCCATCACCGAACATCCCTGAATTTAATTACCTTTGTTTCTAAAATGCAATCCAAATGATTAAAGCGGCAGGAATTACGAAAAGTTTTGGCAATCTCCAGGTACTTAAGGGTATCGATCTCTTGATCGGAAGAGGGGAAATCGTATCGATTGTAGGTCCCAGCGGAGCAGGAAAGACGACTTTATTGCAGATACTCGGAACACTCGACAAACCCGATCAGGGGACTGTTTCTTATGAGAAAACCAATGTCAACAACATGACAGATAAAGAATTAGCATCTTTCAGGAATAAAAATATCGGATTTGTTTTTCAGTTTCACCAACTACTCCCCGAATTCACAGCCATGGAAAATGTGATGATCCCATTGCTGATCGGCCGGGAAAAGCCTTCCAACGCAGAAAAACGCGCCAAAGAAATACTCGACTTTATGAAACTCAGCGACCGGTTGGAGCACAAGCCGGCTCAACTTTCTGGAGGGGAGAAACAGCGGGTTGCCGTAGCCCGGGCTTTAGCGAACAATCCGGATGTTATTTTTGCCGATGAGCCTTCCGGAAGCCTCGATACACAAAACAAAGAAGAGCTTCATAAACTGTTTTTCGATTTGAGAAAGGAATTCAACCAGACTTTCGTCATCGTGACTCACGACGAGCATCTGGCTTCCATCACCGACCGTACCATCCAGATGTTAGACGGGTATATCCAGTTGTGATCCGTCGAATGAAAGCGGCAACAGATCCCGGATATTTTCTGAAATATAAATTTCTTTTTTACCATAAAACAGGATCCGTAAAGGCTGTTTATAGCGCTTTTCCGCTTCTAACAACACCTGACGGCAAGCGCCGCAGGGAGTAATCACTTCCCCTGTAAAATCTTTTCCGGTATAAGCAGCGATTGCCAGAGTCAAAGGTTTTTGATCGGGATAACGCGAATTGGCATAAAACAAGGTAGTCCTTTCTGCACAAAGACTGGACGGGAAAGCAGCATTTTCCTGATTGTTTCCGGTGATTATCTCACCGTTTTCCAATAAAACAGCGGCTCCGACCCGAAACTGAGAATATACGGCATATGCCCGGGTTGTGGCTTCCTTAGCGGCATCGATAAGGATCCGATCCTCCCGGTTCAATTCTTCATAACTGCAAACCGTAATCTTTGACGTGATTTCCAACTGGTGCATAATTATTTGCTATTTCTTTATAATCCATTCAATATCTATTATCTTTGCCTGCGGTTTGTGAGGTGCAATAGATAAACTTTTCAAAATCCTCACAAAAATAATGATTCTTTCCTGATATGGAAAGTTCCGGTTGAATAAAAGACAAATTTATAGATCGAATGAAAATACAACATACTCTGATTCTGTTGGTTATTACTTTACTTTTACCAGTAGGGAGTATTCATGGACAGCGAAAGCTAACAGCTTATGTCAACTATGCCCAGGATTATGGTGATCTGGCTATCTACCATATGGGAAAGTACAAAATTCCTGCAAGTATCACATTAGCGCAAGGCATGCTGGAGTCGGGAGGAGGATTGAGCCAATTGGCCAAAAAATCCAATAATCATTTCGGCATCAAATGCCATTCCGATTGGAAAGGAGAACGTGTTTACCACAACGACGACAACCCGAACGATTGTTTCCGGAAATATAAAAAGGTAGACGATTCATACGAAGATCACTCTCAGTTTTTGTTAAGAAACCGCTATTCCCGCCTGTTCGATCTCGACACCAAAGATTACCGGGGTTGGGCCAAAGGCTTGCAACAGTGCGGTTATGCCACAGACAAAGCCTATGCCAATAAACTGATCAAACTAATTGAAGATTATGAATTATACCGCTACGACTCCAAGAAAAGCAGCGGTTCCAAAAAAACATCTTCCCAGGTCGATAAAAAAACATCAAAAGGAAATCTTCCTCCGCGTCGTGAACGGGATATCTACAAAACTCACAATTTAATTTATATAATTGCCGGTGAAGGAGACAGCTTCGATGCGATTTCCTACGATTTGGGATTCAAGATTAAGGATCTGATCAAATATAACGAGGTTCCTGAAGATTTTCCATTGAGTAAAGGAGATATCATTTACCTACAGAAAAAGAAGAAAAAAGCAGATAAACCCTACTATGAACACACCATCCAAATCGGGGAATCAATGCATAGTATCTCCCAGAAATATGGAATTCAATTGTCCAAACTGTACAAAATGAATAAGAAAGATTCTGAATATATTCCAGAAGAAGGCGATGTGTTACGCCTGAGATAATCTTATTCGATCACAAACCACGAATAGGATTCCGGTTCCAGCACCACCGTAAAATCGAGAGTGAAATCCCGGTTCAACTTGTAAGTTTTAGAAGATTTATCCTGTTCCGAAATTCTGGCTGTTTCTTTCAGACCGGTATAGTATAACGGCAGTTCAATCGTTCTGGTAATCCTTTCCCGGAGCGGATTATACAACATCAGCATCCCTTTTTCTTTCAGAGTTGGATCGACATGCAGGATGCCATCCCAATCGCGTCCGTCGGCCCGTCGCAGGTGAATAATGTCCGAATTCAGAATATTCCGGTATTTTTTATACCATTTGATCACTTCAACAACCATGTTTTTAGTATTTTCGGTATCGTACAGCCGGGGCCCCCGGTAACAAGCCTGGATTCCGGCTCCATAATACTGCATCATCAGTTGTTTGTAATCTTCAAGGTGCTCACTGAGGGGTTCCAACACCGCATCCGGCCCACCTCCATGGTAAGCTGTCAACGGAACAAAGCCCCATCCCATGGAAGGTGTTTTCTCCCACGTTCCATCATAAATATTCTGACGGTTCAGAATTTTCTGCCGACTTCTGGGTAAGGCAAAGTTGACTTCACGATATCCTAAACCGATCTTATTCGTACCATCCAGGAAATACCAATCGGGAGCATTGATGTACACTCCATTGGCTGCCATCCAATGGAACAGACTCTTCTGTAATTCCATCTGTTTCCACTGCGAATCTTCCAGTCCCTCATGTCCGGGATGGGAAGTCGAAGCGCACACATCGCCCGGATACGGACCATCCATTTCCAGGATATCGAAACCGGTATTTTTGAAAAAATCAATAATCGCCTGGTGATAATCCAATCCCCATTGACTGGCAAAACAGGGTGCATTTCCAAAAAAAGCACCTCCGGGCTGACCGGTTTTCGGATCGATCACATCGGTTTCGGGTCCGATTTTACGGGAACTGAAGAGTGTATACCCTCCTATTTTCACGCCTTTACTGTGAGCATAATTTGCTATTTTCTCCCATTTTCCATGATTTTCGACGGTATTCAACTCCATGTTCAGATGACTTCCAAAACTAAGGATCAATGCTTCATAGCCCGTAGCAGCACACTGATCTATGGCCGTATAGACCTGTTCGTCGCTTTTGCTGACCAAGTGCATGAAAACCGGATTACCAGTAGTCCACGGGGCCACCGTGCGATACATCCTCCGCACAGCTAACCCCCGGCGTTCCCGGTCGTAGCTATCCATCAGCAATTCATATGAGCGTACGGAATTAAAAGTTTCTCCCGGAGCAAGGGCTATATTGGGCGCTTTTTCGGGATATATTTCCAGCAAACAAGGAGTATTGAAGTCGTAATTCACCTGGGAAGTATAAGTACTGTCTATTTTCCAGTGGGTGGTCTGATCGCTCAGATCGTAGCGCATGGCATTGTTGTAGGCATAATTGGTTTCGACATAAATCGATGCGGGTTTAGCCATCCTATCAGGAGCCCCGACCACCGCACTTTGCTCTTCGACCACAGCCAGGATCTCATTCACTACCCGATCGATATTCAAAGAGTTAGTTGAAGCATTTTTAATCGAAAGCCATTTACATATCACCGGAATACCATCGTAAATCTCATAATTTATGCAAACTTCGATACCCTTCAACTCTTCTGCTGAATAATAAAAAGAAATCATTTTTCCGGTAGCCTGCCGGGTGTTAGCAGCCCAATAGTTAAATTTAGTCTTCATAAAAGGCTGTATACCGGACACCTCGAATCTATCAAAATGAAATCCATTCCCTTTTTTCAGGGTATCGACCCATTCTTTGAGGAGGTAAGCCTGTTCCGGCTGTCCGTAAAGTCCTCCGACAAGATAATCCTTTCCATTCAGGTTGATCTTCGCTTCAGGCTTGATCGCACGTAGTATTTGTACTCCATTCGACATATTTTTATAATCGACACAGGCCACATCGGGTGCAATACGAAAGGTGCGTTTTACCAATCCGTTATATAAAACAATGTCTTTTCCTTCCGAACCGGAGTAGATCCCGGCCTTCTGAGAAACCGGCTCCACCAGCCAATCCTGACTTATCAATCGATTATCGTTTTCCGGGTTCCATACCGGTAATGTTTGAGAATAAGCGGCAACACCGGCAAATAAGAATAGCAAGGTCAACAAGTGTCTCATAAGTAAATTTTTTTTACAAAGTTATACTTTTGAGTGATAATATCATTAATTTTGGCACGGTAATTTCATCCTCTTTTTGTATAATTGAGGATGTAAAAATAGATACATTATGAAATGGCAAGGACGCAGAGGCAGCGATAATGTCGAAGACCGCCGCAGGATGAGCGGAGGAGGGAAAACAATTCTCGGGGGAGGTGTCTCCGGAATTATCATACTGGGTTTGATCTGGATGATGGGAGGTAATCCTATGGAATATCTGGGAATGTTGAATTCGGGAGGCGGTATCACCAATACCGGCGCCGAATACAAGTCTTCGGCCGAAGAGGATGCTCTGGCGCAATTTGTCTCCGTTACATTAGCCGATACGGAAGAGGTCTGGACCAGCATATTCCAAAGCATGGGACGAACTTACTCCGAACCCGGTCTGGTGATTTTTCACCGGTCGGTATCTTCGGCTTGCGGCTCAGCCAGCGACGCGACAGGTCCGTTTTATTGTCCTGGAGATCAGAAAGTTTACATCGATCTCTCCTTTTATAATCAGATGCAAGGCCGATTGAAAGCAGGAGGTGATTTCGCGTTGGCCTATGTGATCGCTCACGAAGTGGGACACCATGTGCAAAAGCTATTGGGAACGCTCGATCAGGTCAATGCCATGCAGTCCCGGCTTTCCGAAAGAGAACGAAACGCCCTGAATGTGAGACTGGAGCTACAGGCCGACTTTTATGCCGGAGTGTGGGCAAGGCATGCAGAAGCTAAATTCGGCAGTCTGGAAGACGGAGACATCGAAGAAGCCCTCAATGCTGCTTCGGCTGTCGGAGACGACCGCCTGCAACAACAATCGCAGGGAATGGTCGTTCCGGATTCGTTCACTCATGGAAGTTCTGCGCAACGCTATCGTTGGTTCAAAAAAGGATATGAAACCGGAGATATTACGCAGGGAGATACTTTTTCCGCCAACTCCCTGTAACAGATTAGTTTATTTACCGAATATTTTCAAGAAAACATCCTAAAGCAACCGGATAAACTTACCTGGTTGCTTTGATTTTCGACTTTTTTTCTTATTTTTGCCTGAAATACTTTTTTCAGATCTGGAGCTTATGAGATTAACCTCCGGATTTACCAAACCCAGTGAGCCATGATGTTTTCTATAGAATTTCTACTTTTATTTTTATCTGTTTTATTCATAATCAGCCTTTTAGCAACGAAGGCTGGCTCCCGGTTCGGAGTTCCTGTCCTTTTATTATTCTTAGCTATCGGGATGTTATTCGGAACTGACGGATTGGGATTTGAATTCCATAACTATAAGGTTGCCCAGACCATTGGAACAATCGCACTGTGTATCATTCTCTTTTCAGGCGGATTAGACACCAAATTCAAAGATATCAGGCCCATTGCAGCCCAGGGAGCCATTCTGGCCACCTTCGGAGTACTACTCATGGCCTTTATTACAGGGCTGTTTATTTACTATGTCGCAAACTCGTGGTTCGACAATGTTAATTTGTCCCTGCTGGAATCATTTCTGCTGGCGTCGGTTATGTCATCGACCGACTCGGCCTCCGTTTTCTCCATCTTACGGGGAAAAGGAATCAGGCTAAAGAAAAAATTACGTCCCCTATTGGAGTTCGAAAGCGGAAGCAATGATCCCATGGCCTATATGCTGACCATTATCCTGATCCAATTAATCACCTCCGGAGAAGGAAATCCGGATTATGCAAAAGCGGCTCTGGATTTTTGTATGCAGTTTATAATCGGTGGGTTAGCCGGATTCATTCTGGGAAAAACCGCCGTTTGGGTGATCAATAAAATCAATCTGGATAACGACTCCTTGTACCCGATCCTCTTGTTTACCTGTGGTATCTTTATTTTTTCGGCGACTTACTTCATGAAAGGGAACGGCTTTTTAGCCGTTTACATCGGTGGATTAGTTATCGGAAACTCCAAATTCGTTCATAAACGCTCCTCGATGAAGTTTTTCGAGGGTTTGGCCTGGATCAGTCAGATGATTATGTTCTTGACGCTCGGGCTGTTAATCAATCCCCGTGATCTGTGGCCGGTGGCTTTAGCCAGTTTTGTAATCGGAATTTTCATGATTATCGGAGCCCGGCCGTTCACCGTATTTATTTCCCTGCTGCCCTTCCGGAAAATGGACTTCAAAGGAAAACTGTTTGTTTCCTGGGTCGGCCTGCGTGGAGCCGTACCAATTATCTTTGCCATTTACCCTTTAGCCGCCGATGTACACAATTCTCACCAGATGTTTAACATCGTATTTTTTATTACCCTCATTTCCCTGATTGTTCAGGGAACCACCCTCACCCAGGTTGCCGACTGGCTGGGGTTGTCTAAACAAGGGGAAGACAAGAGCTCGTTCCAGGATTTTGAAGTGGAGTTTTCGGACGACATCAAGTCGACTATGACGGAAATAGCCCTGACCGACCAGATTCTCTCCGGCGGCTGCAAACTAATGAATATGCCTTTACCCGACCAAACCCTTGCGGTTATGGTGAAACGAGGAGATCAGTATTTTATTCCGAAAGGGAATACAGAACTGCAACCGGGAGATAAACTACTGGTAATCACCAATGACGAGGATGCGTTGATTGAAACTTACAAGAACCTGGGAATTAAAGACTACCGGTTAAGGAGGAATTAAAATTGTAAAATAGCATCATTATTTATTGCATTGTTTTATATACTTTTGTCGGCCTTGTTTGTTATCTAAGTAAACAAAACCGATGAATTCATTGATCCGGAAAAAGCAAGTTACATTCATGAGAATGAAGAAAATAATATCAAGCGTTTGTTTCTTATTCCTATTCTCACATCTATGGGCAGACATGCCTCTATCAGCACGTTTTCTGACCAATAACGACGGACTTTCCAACAGTTCGGTCAACTGCATCCTGCAAGATTCTTCCAAGCTGATCTGGTTCGGCACATGGGACGGATTAAACCTGTATACCGGAAGTAACCTGAGGATATTCAAGCCGAACCCAGCCGTTCCCGGGAGTATTAGTAACAACATCATCCGGGACATCGTGCAGGAACAGAATGGAACTCTGTGGATCGAAACCGACAACGGAATCAACCGTTATCATCCCGGCAATAAGTCGTTCGATCATTTTCTGATCTCAAACGCCAGCATTTTCAAGGAACATTCTTATCTGATCTGTAAAAATTCCAGAGATCAGTTATTTGCCTCGGTATACGAATCCGGCATTTTCTTTTTCAGCAAAAAGAAAAACGACTTTATCCGGTTGGATGCTGAAGGCATCAAAGACGCAAAAAAAATATTTTTCGACAACCACGATCAATTGTGGGTATTTACTTATAAAAATGAACTTCACCGGATCAACCTGAACTATTCCGGCAACGATCAATTTCCGTCGATTGCTTCTACCCGGAAAGCAGAAACCGGAAAAAACATCGAATCTGTTTTTTATAACCACATCCGGGATCAAATCTGGATTCAGGACAAATCGAACCTGATCTTTTTCGTCGACCCTTCAAACGGTAAAGTCAAAGAGAGCGACTTGCAGGTCAGGGAGCCGTTAGCGTCTGTTCTTTTTCTTCACGGGCAAAGTTGGATCGGAACTACTTCTTCCCTTTATGAAGCCGATGAAACCTCCGGACAAATACATCTTCGATGGAAAAACATTTCCGTCTTATCCATTCTGAAAGATAGCCAGGGAACTCTGTGGGTAGGAACCGATGCACAGGGGGTATTGATGCTCACTCGTCCCAAAGAAAAATTTCTGCATTTCTCTTCCGGTAATGTCCCGGATTTGGGAACTTCTCCTGTAAGGGCATTTTTCGAAGATGCCGGAGGAGCTCTGTGGGTAGGAACCAAAGGCAACGGTTTACACCTGATCAGTGAAAACAGGAACGGGACAATGGAAAACCGCCGGTTTACCCCGGAAAATGGTCTTTTGAGCAATTCGGTATACGCTCTTGCCGGAGAACCGGGAAAAGAACTCTGGATTGGAACAGAAGGTAACGGATTGAACTACTACGATTTCAGTACGAAGAAACTGTTCACCCTGAAAACCGGCTCTCCGATTAATCTCGTTTCTATTTATTCCATCTACCGGCAAGACGACACCACCCTCTGGATCGGAACCAGCGGGTACGGCTTATACCGGCTTCGCATCGACCGGAAAACCCATCCGTACAGCATCAAGGAACAGACCCAGTATATCTACCGGAATCATGGAAACAGCCTGACAAACAACGTCGTTTACTCCATCATTCCGGACAACTCCGGATACTTGTGGATCGGAACCCGGGGGGGCGGGCTCAACAGGCTGGATATCGGTTCACAGACATTTGAAAACTACCGTTACGATCCATCCAACGACCAGTCGATCAGCAACGACGATATCCTGTGCCTGTACAAAGACAAACAAAATACTTTGTGGGTCGGGACCAGTAACGGACTAAACAAACTGGAAAAACTTTCGGACAAAACCGCTTCGTTCCGCCGTTATTCGGAAAAAGACGGAATTCCCAACAACACCATTCATGGGATATTGTCGGATGCAGAAGGAAATCTATGGCTCAGTTCGAACAAAGGTTTATCCAAATTAAATCCGGACAAAGATAAAGTCATCGCTTATTTTCAAAGCGACGGACTGCAAAACAACGAATTTTCGGATGGAGCATTCTATTCATCCCCTCAGTCTTCCATGCTTTACTTCGGTGGAATAAACGGGTACAATCAATTTGATCCGTTAAAAATCTCCAAAGATAGTTATATGCCGCCTCTCTATCTCGATGCCTTCTTTATCAACAATGAAGAGGTCGACCTGGCCGATTACATGATAAAAGAAAATAATTCCGGCAAATTAAAGATTACTTACCAGCAAAAATTTTTCAGCTTCAAATTTATTCCGCTGGACTACCTGGATGCCATAAAGTGCAAGTTATCGTACCGGTTGCAGAACTACAACAAAGAATGGATCGATCTGGGAACATCCAGAACAATCGTTTTCAGTAATCTCCCTGCCGGAAACTACGTTTTACATGTCCGGTGCAGCAATGCAGATAAAGAATGGAGCGAGCATGTATTTTCTTTGCCGATCAGAATTTTTCCGCCCTGGTGGCTCAGCTGGTATGCCTATTTGATTTATTTTGTTCTGATCGCCGCACTGGTCTATTTCTTACACCGGATTTCCAGGAACCGGATCGAAATGAGACACCGGTTAGAATTGACAAAACTGGAAAACCAGCAGGCAGAAGAAATCCATCAGGCTAAACTGCGTTTTTTCACCAACATCGCACATGAATTTTGCAACTCACTGACATTAATTTACGGACCTTCCGAACAACTGCTGCGTTTCACAGACAACGACAGTTCTTCCCGGAAGTATCTCAACATCATCAAATCGAATGCCGAACGGATGCAGGGCCTGATACAACAATTAATGGAATTCAGAAAAGCAGAGACGGGATACCTCGAAATTCATGTCGAATCGGTCGATATTCCCGAACTGATCAAGTACACTACCGATCATTTCATCGAAATGGCCGAGCAGAAAAAAATTAATTTTACCGTCCATATTGATCCGGCCGTAGATCATTGGCCGACCGACCGGAGTTGTTTTGAGAAGATCCTGTTCAATTTGCTTTCCAACGCATTCAAATATACTCCGGAACAGGGAAATATCCTGCTCCAAATCACTATGAAAGATAAAACCCTGCAAATGAGCGTTTCCAATACTGGACCAGGCATTAAGGAAGATGATCAAAAGCAGCTTTTCAACCGTTTCACAATCCTCGACCAACTGGAAAATCAGGTGCTGAAAGGATATGAAACCCGAACGGGAATCGGACTGGCACTTTGCAAAACTCTGGTTAACCTGCTTCAGGGAGAAATTACTCTGCATAGCGAACCGAATAAAGATACGACGTTTACCGTCTCTCTGAAACCGCTGATCATCAACGATAAGAAAGAACGAAAAGAAGAGTTTCCGATTTCTTCTGCTATTGCTCACCCGGAAAAACAGAAAACGTATGCTATTCTTCAAAGCGAAAAATATCTCTCTTCCGAGCGGGAAAAGCCCTGCATCCTGATTATCGAAGACGATCCGGAAATACGAATGTTACTGACGGATATCCTGCAGGCCCATTATGAAATCATGACGGCTTCAGCCGGGAAAGAGGCTTTCGAGTTGTTACAAGACAGCACCCCCGACCTTATCCTATGCGATGTTATCATGCCCGGAATCAACGGAATCGAAGTAGTAAAACAACTCAAACAGCAAGAAGTAACAGCCCATATTCCAATCATTTTCCTCTCGTCCGAAGGTTCGGTCGAAAGTCAGATCGAAGGACTCCGCGTCGGCGCCGATGCTTATCTGACCAAACCGTTCCATACCCGCCACCTGGAAGCTGCGATCGAACAGTTGCTCAACAGACAGCAAAATATGAAGGAGTATTTCAGGTCGCCGATTTCTTCTATCGAAAACATGGAAGGACGGCCTGTACACAAAGAGGAAAAGGAATTCATTATCCGGCTGACCAAAATCGTTACAGAAAACATCGACAATGAAAAACTTTCGCTCGACACGCTTTCCAACGAAATCGGTGTCAGCAAAATCCAGCTGTACCGCAAACTGAAAGACATCAAAGGAGAGACTCCTACCGAATTTATCCGCAAAATCCGGTTGAAACAAGCAGAAAAACTACTTAAAACCACCAACAAAACGGTACAGGAAATCATGTATAGTTGTGGTTTCAATAACAAAGCTTATTTTTACCGGGAGTTTTCGAAAGTATATAATCAGACGCCGAAAGAATACCGGAACCGGTTTATATAAGTCGGAAACGACAGTCGGAAACAAAACAATCCGTATGACTCTTTTCGATTGAATAACCCCCGCAAGAGTATACAAATCTTTCAAATGAGTACATTGATAAAAAACGATACCTATTTGCAAAAATAGTATACCTCATTTTGTGCACTCTATCCCCATCTTTGACCCAAAATCACAAAAATTAAATTTTAATATCATGGATATCGCAAAACGTCTGGGAGCAAACCCTTTGATCAGACCCTCCGATCTCGAACCGGGTATCGAGGGAATGGAAATAACCTGCTTATTGAATCCGGGAGTATTCCGGCTGAACAATAAAACCGGTCTGTTGCTTCGTGTAGCCGAACGGCCGAAACAAATCGAAGGAAAAATCAGCTTTCCGGTATATGATAACGACGGAAAGATCCGGGTGCTTTCGTTCGACAAAGACGACCCGCAATTGGATGCAAGCGATCCGCGCGTAATTCAATATAAAGGACAGAACTACCTCACTACGCTTTCTTACCTCCGGTTCGTATTCAGCGACAACGGTACCGATTTTTATGAAGATCCGGCTTATCCTCCCATTTTCGGACAGGGAGCGCTGGAATCTTTCGGTATCGAGGATTGCCGGATTGCGACCATGAACGATGGTTTTTTCCTGACGTTTACGGAAGTTTCTCCGGTGGCGGTGGGAGTCGGCTTGATCGAAACCCGGGATTTCAAATCATTCGACCGGAAAGGGATGATTTTTCCTCCCCACAATAAGGATTGCGCTTTTTTCGAAGAAAAAATCAATGGAAAATATTATGCTTTACACCGTCCAAGCAGCCCGGAACTCGGAGGAAATTACATCTGGCTGGCAGAATCGCCCGACAGAATACACTGGGGAAACCACCGGTGTATTGCTGTGACCCGCGAAAGGAAATGGGATGAAGCCCGTGTAGGCGCCGGAGCCGCACCGGTCAGAACTCCCGAAGGCTGGCTGGAAATTTATCACGGAGCTACAAAAGAGCACCGGTATTGCCTCGGCGCATTGCTGCTCGACCTGAATGACCCCTCGAAAGTTATTGCCCGGAGCGAAGAACCGATCATGGAACCCATCGCTCCCTACGAACAAACCGGATTTTTCGGAAACGTAGTATTTACCAACGGCCATTATGTAGACGGAGACACGATACATTTGTATTACGGAGCCAGCGATGAAGTTATTTGCGGAGCAACCCTCTCCATCGCAGAAATATTAAAAACCCTTAAGAAGTAAGAACTCATGGTTAAGAAATTCACAAGTGAATTTGCGTTTTTCAGGCAGCAACCTCACAATATGCGCATCCTGTTGCTCACCAACATGCTTTTTGCATTGGTGCTCCCGATCGTGGAGATTTTCGTGGGGGCATACATCATGCGCAACACCAACAACCCGAGCTATGTAGCCATGTACCAATTGGCCATGTATATTGGTATCGTATTTGCATCCGTCGTCAACGGAGAATTATTGAAACGGATTAACGTCAAAATCCTGTATAGCTTCGGAATCCTGATCAGTGGATTATCCATGCTGATCATGATGTCTGTACACGCTACGGGACCTCTGGGACTCTCCGTCGCCGGGCTGGCAATGGGAACAGCAGCCGGATTTTTCTGGACGAACCGTTACCTGCTGGCACTCAACTCGACGAGTGATAACAACCGGAATTATTTCTTCGGACTGGAATCGTTCTTCTTCTCCGTGTGGTCGATCGTTGTTCCTCTGCTGGTAGGGGCTTTTCTCGGAAAAGTATCTGCAAGCGGACTGTTCGGAGTCAATATCGGGATCAACACGGCCTACCAGATTGTTACAGGGGTGGTATTCATTATTACAATCATCGCCTGCATCATTCTTTCCCGGGGAAATTTTCAGAATCCGGAGCAAAAAGAATATTTATATTTTAAATTCGACAGATTATGGAATAAAATGCTGTCTTTATCCTCTCTGAAAGGATTGGTACAGGGCTTTTTAGTGACTGCTCCGGCTATTCTGGTTATGAGGTTAGTCGGGGACGAAAGCACCCTGGGACTGATCCAGGGGATCGGAGGAGCGCTCACGGCAATCATTGTTTACGTTCTGGGACGCATAGCAAAGCCCAAACACCGGATCATCATATTTGCGCTCGGGATCGTTGTATTTTTTGCAGGAACATTAGTCAATGCAATCCTGTTTTCGGCCTCCGGCGTGATTATTTTTGTGCTCTGCAAGGTTTTTTTCCAACCTTTGCACGATCTGGCCTATTTCCCGATCATGATGCGGACAATCGATGTCGTTTCAAAAAAAGAATCCCGGAATGAATATGCCTACATCATGAGCCATGAAATCGGGCTGTTTGCAGGACGTGCAGCAGGACTGATCCTCTTTATCGTACTGGCACAATATATTTCCGAAGATTTCGCACTCAAATATGCACTGGTAATCGTAGCATTGATCCAGTTGTTATCTATTCCATTGGCAAAGAATATCACAAACGAAACAAAATGAATAAACTGAATTTAAATATCGCCTTATTCGGTGCAACGCTTGCAGTCCTCATTTCCTGCAAGCAGGAAAATATTAATTACGGAGAACCTGTCGAACAAACAGCGATCCGGCAAATTGAAAAAATGCCGGCCATGCCGTCTCCCTACAAGATCATCGACTGGAGACAGAAAGCAGCCGATTTCGATCAATTCGCATTCGACTACAACTCCAAGCTGCCTTGCGGACCGGTAATCTGGATCGACAACAACCAGCGGAATATTCCTCAAATCACATTCGGGTTGTATACCGCCATTCATGACGTTCGTCAGGGGCCGCAACACAACAACGGAGAATTTCACGAAAGCCTCAACTCGCTGGCGGCGATCCTCGGTGCCGGGCTGATCGGTATCGACAAAACCAACCAGGACGGGTATAACTACGTCAAAATGGTTCAAAACTACTTCAACAGCGCCAATGGCTGGAACATCATGATGAATAACACCTGTCCCGAAGTGGCCTTACTGGGAGGCGGATACGGCCGGGATTGGTGGTACGACGTATTTCCGAATGCCCTTTATTATGCTGTTTGCGATGTATTTCCAAACGTGGAAAACGCTGATAGTATCCAGCATATCATCGCAGAGCAATTCTATAAGGCCGACCAGGTACTGAACGGCAATTACGACTATTCGTATTTCGATTATGCACAAATGAAAGGGATGGTCAACCACATTCCGTTGCAGCAAGATGCTGCCGGAGGACACGGTTATGTGTTGTACTCAGCTTACCGGAAATTCAACGATCTGCGCTATCTCGAAGGGGCGAAATCGGCCATTGCTGCATTGGACAAACAAAAGGAAAGCCGGTTTTACGAAATCCTGCTGCCGCTGGGCATTTATACTGCAGCCCGCCTGAATGCAGAAGAAGGAACCCATTATGACACGAAAAAGATGATCGACTGGGCATTTGAAGGCTGTAAAAATCCGGACGGAAGAAACGGATGGGGGATTATTGCCGACCGCTGGGGCGACTATGATGTTGCCGGGCTGCAGGGAAGCCTGATCGACGGAGGCGGTTTCGCTTTTCTGATGAACAGTATCAAAATGTCGTGGCCTCTGGTTCCAATGGTCAAATACGAGCCGCAGTACGCCCGTGCCATTGGAAAATGGATGCTGAATAACGTCAACTCCTGCCGTCTGTTTTTCCCGGCAGAGATAGACGACACCCATCAATGGCTGCCCGGAATGAAAGATATATCCAATGGGATTGTCGCCTACGAAGGATTACGGAAAGCAGATGGGTATGGTAAAGAAAGCCTGAAAGGCGTCAGTCCGGTAGCGCTGGGCGACGGTCCGAGATGGAACGAAAAAAATCCGCCGGAAAGCATGTTCAGCTTGTACAGCACATCGCCGGTGGGGATATTCGGAGCAATGATCGACACGACCGACGTACCAGGTATTCTGCGCCTGAATTGTAATACAACCGATTTTTATGCCCATAAACCCTATCCGGTTTATTTGTATTACAATCCTCACAAAGAAGATAAAAATGTCGGCTACGAAACAACTTCATCCGTCGACCTGTTCGATATCGTTTCGAAAAAATATGTCGCCCGGAAGACAAGAGGCCGGATCGGCATTCGCATTCCTGCCGGCCAGGCAATGGTAATCACAGTTCTTCCGGAAAGTACAAAAATCTCGGCCAGCAGTGGAAAACTAATTACAGACAAAGGAGAAATAATTTCATATAATTAAAAACTTCAATATATAATACACCTATGAAACAGCGATTAATACTATTAATGACTGCATTGCTCCTGATATGCCCGAAAGCTGGCGCCCAAACCAGCATCTCGGTGAAGGGCAATGTGAAAGATGCCGAGACCGGAGAAACTCTGGTCGGGGTTACAGTTGCCGTATCCGGAAGCAACACCGGAAGCATTACGGATATAGACGGAAATTTCTCGTTGAGTAATGTCATATCCAATGCATCTCTCATTGTTTCTTATCTCGGATATGAAACACAAACAGTGGCATTGAACGGACGGACAGCCGTCGATATTGCCCTGAAACCTTCAGCCGAACTTCTGGAAGAAGTGGTAGTGGTAGGATATACAACACAAAAAAGACGGGATGTACTTGGAGCCGTAGGTAAGCTACAGGGGGAAAACCTGACCAAATTACCGGTGGCGACCGCCGAACAGGCCCTCCAGGGACGTATTGCAGGCGTACAGGTCTCTAACGTTACGGGAGCTCCCGGAGCCGGGACTTCGGTGCGGGTACGGGGTACCAGTTCCATCAATGCCAGTAACGAGCCTCTGTATATCATCGACGGGATCCCCGTGGAAGGGGGATTAAACACGATATCTCCCAACGACATCGACAACATTTCGGTATTGAAAGATGCTTCTTCTGCTGCAATCTACGGATCACGCGCCAATAACGGAATTGTGCTTATTACAACCAAAAGCGGGAAGAAAGGAAGTGCAAAAGTCTCTTACAACGGTCAGTATGGTTATCAGGTACACGGCCGGCTGACTCCGATGGTCAATACTCAGAACTACATTTCTATTTACAACGAAGCTGCAACGATCGACAACCTATCGTCGGCAGCTGTAAAACGCCCTCTGATCGAAGGGGATTACCTGCAAGACTTTGCAAATACCGACCATCTGGAAGAAATTTTCCAGACAGCCCCGATTCAATCGCACGAACTGTCGGTAAGCGGCGGTAACGACAAAACAACTTATCTCGTGTCCGGCTCGTACTTCAACCAGAATGGTATTATCATCAACAGCGGATATAACAAAGCGAATATCCGGACCAACATCAACTCGGACGTAAAAAGCTGGCTGACTGTTGGAATGAATGTTACTGCCGGCTTAGCCAATACGACCTCCGTTCCAAGCTCCGGCGACGGATACCAGAACAGTGAAGGAGGCAGCGTGGTACGCTATGCATTTTTCAGGAACCCGGCCATACCGGTTTATGATAACAACGGCAACTACGTCGACAAACCCAGCGAATACTACGGAAATTCCGCTTACGACAGCTTTTTCGGCGACGGATATAATCCTGTGGGATGGGCGAACCTGACAGACCGGAAAAGACAAGACAAAACATTCATCGGATCTGGAAATTTTTTGATCCGGTTCCCTAAAAACTTCAGCCTGAAAACAGTGTTCGGAGCAGACTATAAAAACGGCGAATACCGCCAGTTCAACCAAACCTGGGGTACCAACAACCGGATCAACAATCCGAACAGTCTTGCTGTCGACAGCTATTCGCAATTGGGTTGGACAATCAATAGCGTACTGAATTACAATACAGTAATCAATGAAGTGCATACAATTTCAGCCATGGCCGGAACAGAAGCCATCCACAACTCATTGCACACCATCAGCAATTCGGATCAGGATTTTGCAGACAGCAACATCTACCTCGGATACGGACTGGGTAAAAAAACACAGTCGGAAAACTATCAGAATTACAGCCTGGCTTCATTTTTCGGCTCGGTCAACTATAACTACATGCAAAAATACTATCTGTCCGGAACGATTCGCCGCGACGGATCTTCCCGGTTTTCCGAAGGGAATAAATGGGGTACTTTCTATTCTGCATCGGCCGGATGGAATATCGAATCGGAAAGTTTCATGAAAGATATCCAGGCGATCGAAAAGCTCAAGCTCCGTGCAGGCTGGGGAGCGGTAGGAAATCAGAACATCCGGTTGTACGCCTACTCCGACCAGTACGGGAAGAATTTCAACTATCCGTTCGGAGGTATTGCTGAGGAAGGTTATGCCCAAACGATGCTGGGAAACCAGAATCTGAAATGGGAAACCAGCCAGCAATTCAACATCGGGGTCGATATGGCTTTTCTTGAAAATTCACTGGGTTTTTCGGTCGACTATTTCAATAAAATAAGTAAAGACATGCTGGTATTGGCTTCATTACCCCCTTCTATCGGATATGCACAGCCATTCTGGATCAATAACGGAGAAGTATTGAACCAGGGAATCGATCTGGAAATTTTCTACCGGAAAAATTACAAAGACGCCGGATTCAACATTACATTCAATGGCGGATACTTAAAAAACGAAGTGCTTAAAACAGATGCTCCGATCATCGCAGGCCGGGTAGATCAGGGACTATTCGCAACACGTACGGAAGCCGGTTATCCTATCGGATCGTTTTACATGCTCGAAATGGCCGGGATATTCCAGAATCAGACGGAAGTGTTCACTTCCGCTTTCCAGGGCAATGGAATCCAACCCGGAGATGTGAAGTATGTAGATCAGAATAAAGACGGTAAAATCGACGCAAACGACCGTGTGCACGTCGGTTCTCCCATCCCCACTTTCACCACCGGACTCAACCTTTCGGGTTACTGGAAAAACTTCGATGTCTCCTGTTTTTTTCAGGGTGCATTCGGACAGGACATTTACGCACAAATCCAACAGGATATCGAAGGATTTTACCGCGGATTTCCCGTCACACAACGGTATTTCGACGAACACTGGACCGGAGAGGGCACTTCCAATACCCAGCCCAGGGCCTCCTGGAATGCCAAGTCCAACAACGTCAAAGTTTCCACCCGGTTCCTGGAAGACGGATCATACCTCCGCCTGAAAAACCTGCAAATCGGGTACACCATTCCAAAAACAGAAAAAATCGGAATCGAACGCCTACGGGTCTTCACCTCCGGAACCAATCTGCTCACATTCACCAGATATTCGGGAATGGATCCGGAAATGACGGTCAGCGCCAATTCCTTTTCCGAAGGCGATAAAGCGCTGGGTATCGACTGGGGAACTTATCCTGTAGCAAAATCATTCACTTTCGGAGTCAACTTAACCTTCTAAAATTTATCACGTATGAAACGACAATTTATATATGCATGCCTATTACTGGGAGCTGTATCATTCTCCTCTTGTAATGACTTCCTGACAGAAGAACTGAAAGGCGCTTACAACACGGAATCCTTTTATACCAACCAGGAATCCGCAATGAAAGCGATCGACGGAGTTTATAACTCTCTCAGTTTCACGACATCCAATAATATGATCTGGGTATTCGGCGATGTAGCCTCCGACGATTCGGAAAAAGGCGGAAACCCCGGCGACCAGGCAGATATCCGTCTGATCGACGAATTTAATGTCAGTCCGGACAACGGGGTGATTAACACCTACTGGCAATTCGCCTACGAAACTGTTTCCCGTACAAACAACGTAATCTCCTATGTACCAGGAATATATATGGACAGTAATCTGAAAAACAGGATCGTAGGGGAAGCCAAATTCATCCGCGCTTTAACCTATTTTAACCTGACCAATGTCTGGGGGAAAGTACCCCTGAAGCTCCAGCCGCAGAATAACCAGACGGCGATCTATGTTCCGTTGAGCGAAGTGACGGATATTTATACACAGATTGAAAAAGACCTGAACGATGCAATCGCCGTACTACCGGTATCTTATAACGCCGAAGACAAGGGACGGGCCACCCGGGGCGCCGCCTATGCCCTGCTCGCAAAAGCGCAGCTATACCAACGCAAATGGTCTGACTGCCTCGGATCCATCAATGAGCTGGAGAAAACCGGACTCTACAGCCTGGCTTCTGATTACAGTACATTATTTCAATCCGGAAATGAAAATAGCCCGGAAGTTCTCTTCGCCATCCGCCACCTGAACGACCAAAATCCGGGATTGGGAAATATCCTGAACGTATGGTTCGCTCCGGCTACAGCCGAAGAAGGAGGATATTATTTCAACGCTCCTACCGGCGGCTATGTGTCGGCTTTCGATGAAAAAACAACAACAGGACAGGATGATCCGCGACTCGATGCTTCTATCGGACGCGACGGAAAGCCCTGGCTCAACGGAGAAACATTCTCTGCATCCTGGTCTCCGACAGGCTACCTGGTAAAAAAACACGACCAGCCGCTGTCGGAAGTCGCTGCCGGAAGAAAAGGAGACGGCTACCTGGCCTATATCTATCTCCGTTATGCCGACATCCTGTTGATGAAAGCCGAAGCCATGAACGAATCCGGCAATCTGGAGGGGGCTGCCTCCGCAATCAATCAGGTTCGCTCGAGAGCGCAACTGGGAACAGTCAACGCCACCGGACAGGGAGGAATGCGGATCGCCATACAAAAAGAACGCCGCCGCGAACTCGGGTTCGAATTCCATCGCTTTTTCGACCTGATGAGGTGGGGAAAAGAGGTTGCAACAGATGCGCTGGGACCGAATTTCAAATGGACGGAACCCCGCTATTATTTCCCGCTGCCACAAGCCGAACTGGATGCAAATACCGCAATCAAATAGCTTCGATTGCAAACAATTAAACTTATAAATTCATTAATTATTAACTATTAATTCAAAGTAAATCATGAAAACTTTTTTCAAAAATTCATTTATCTTAATGATGATGGTGAGTCTTTTCTCATTGAATTTTGTCTCCTGCGGAGACGACGACGGAGATTCCACTCCTCCGGCAGATAAAACACAGCTCAATGCCCTGATCTCAACTTGCGAAACTCTCGTGCAGAACGCATCTCCGAATGACTATCCTCAAACAGCGATCGATGCATTCAGTACCGTACTTAACGCCGTAAAACAAGCCGCCGCTTCTTCATCGATCACTCAGGAGAAAGTCAACATCCTGACTGAACAATTAACACAGGCTGAAAACACATTCCTGGAAAGCGCTTACAACGCAATTCCCGGCACAGCCATGATCATCGGCCTTGATTTCAACGTACCGAACGAAACGGAGTTAACAACTACCGGACTTCGTCAGTTGAAAGCCAAATTGACGGCTGGACCGGGTGAAATTTTCGGAAGCAACACTGCAAAACCGACATTTGTCGATGGAGTAAACGGAGGAAAAGCAATGCACTTCGCATTGGGTAGCCACCTCGAAATCCCAGAATATACTTCCTCCGATTTCATGGCCAACACATTATCTATCTCAGTATGGGTAAAACCGGATTCTGTCAGATCAGGTAATTACATTGCCTCTTTGAATTACTGGAACAACTGGAAATTCCAACTGCAGGAGCAAAGCAAACCATTCTTCACCGTTCAAACTTCTACCGGTTATGTCGATGCAGACAACGAGTCTGACAATTCAGCTCCAAACGGAAAATGGACACACCTGGTTGTTGCAATGGATCTGACAAACAGCAAACTGCGGTTCTACGTAAACGGAACATTGACCAAAGAGTGGGATCAAACCGGAAAAGGCACCCTGAAAGCTCCTATGGCAGCATTCTACAACTCGGATGCTGTCGGAAAACTTCCGTTCATGATCGGAGCAGCTACCACTTATACAGAAGCTAACGCCAAATGGGACTGGGCCAGCTGGAAAAGCATTGGCGGCTGGTCTTACTTTGCCGGATCGATGGATAACCTGAGAATTTACAACATTGCATTATCAGACGGTCAGGTTTCCAAACTCTATAACGACGAAAAAGCTCAATAATTTAAATCCTTTTTTAGGTTATCAAAAATGACAAGGGTACGAAGCCATTCGTACCTTTGTTATTATAATTCAAGTAATTACCCGACACCATGAAACAATATATTCTTTCCCTGCTTGCTGTTTGCCTGTCGGTCAATACAACCGACGCACAACAAATAACGATTCCCAGAATCGAACAAATGCCCGATATACCGGCGCCTTACCAAATGAGGGACTGGAAAAAAGTAACCGCCGACTATGATCAATTTGTATTCGACCAGGAAAAACAAGGGACATACCTCCCGTTTGTACGTTCCGGATCGCAGGGGCAATTCAATTATCCGGACAACACTCCGTTTTTTATGGATACTTACGTCGGGACTAAAAGCCACGGACAACAAGCCGAAGCGATCAACATCCTTCCTGCCATTGTGGGCGCTTCGCTCAACGGGATCGATAAAAGCAACCGGAACAACCGGAACTGGGTGACCGGAAGTAAAGATTTTTTCAACAGCAAAAACGGACAAAACGTTTACCTGAACAATTTCAGCGTCAAATCAGGCAATGACTGGTGGTACGATGTGATGCCCAACGTTTACTTTTACCAGCTCTACAATTTATACCCCGGTATCGATGCCGATTTCAATAAGCAATTCATTTCCGTAGCCGACCGCTGGTCGGCCGCCATCAATCAACTGGGCGGCAAAAGCCACCCCTGGGCAATACCCAATATGAACTACCGGGCTTTTAACCTGGAAACCGGAATGCCGCTCCGGACAGGGGTTCCGGAACCCGAATCGGCCGGAAGCATCGCCTGGCTGCTTTACCATGCTTATCTGCAGACCGGTAACCGGAAATACATCGAAACAGCGCAGCAATCGCTCGAATTCCTGCAAAACTGGTCGACAAACCCTTCTTACGAACTGCAATTGCCCTATGGCATCCTGATCGCAGCCAAAATGAATGCGCTCGAAGGCGCCAACTACGATATCCAGAAATTTATCAACTGGAGTTTCAATCGCGGCCAACTCCGCGGCTGGGGGGCAATCGTTGGAAAATGGGGAGATTATGATGTATCCGGATTGATCGGTGAGGCCAACGACAACGGTTCTGATCATGCATTCATCATGAACGGATTCCAACATGCTGCGGCACTGGTTCCGATGGTTAAATACGACAAACGGTTCGCACGTGCTATCGGAAAATGGATGCTCAACCTGAGTAACGCCAGCCGCCTGATGTACCGCAACGGACTCCCTCAGGAAAACCAGGAACCTTCGAGTTATGCCTGGTCTATAGCAAACGACCCCAATGCCTGCATCCCGTACGAAGCCATGAAACAGGTCTGGAACTCCCAATCGCCGTATATTATGGGCGATGCCGTACGCAACAAATGGGCGTCAACCGACCTGTCTCTTTACAGCGGTTCGAGCGTCGGTTACATGGCCGCACTGATCTGTACCACCAACGTAGAGAAAATTCTCCGGCTCGACCTCAACGCAACAGATTTCTTCTCCCGGGACAATCACCCCGCTTATCTCTATTATAATCCCTTCGAAACAGAAAAAGAAGTGACGCTTCCTCTGCAGACAGGAGGATCATACGACATCTACGACGCTATAACAGAAACCATAATCCGGAATCATGTCACCGATTCCACCACATTCACAATTCCAGCCGACAGCGCCCGTATTCTGATTGTCTATTCCACCGGAAAAGCAATGCAGACGAACGGAAGAGTCAAATCCGTCGAAGGAAAAGTCATCGATTACCATGCCGGATACGACTTCGATCCGTTGTTCCGGATAAAATCACTTTCCGCCAGCCAAACAATACTCGGAACCGGAGAAAGTATCATGCTCTATTCTCTTGCAGAAAATATTCCATCCGGCAGCACGGTCGCCTACTCCTGGTATTCCGGCGATCAACCGGTTCCCGGACAACAAGACAGCTCCTTTCGTTGGACTGCTCCCGAACAATCCGGCACATACACGATCACAGTAAAAGCGACAGCGGGTAACCTGAACGCACAGGCATCGATTACATTCGACGTAAAAAACGAGTCGGAAACTCCCCCTGTAATCAATGAAATAACGATTTCCGGAACACAACCTCTGGCTCCTTCAGATAATACGGTATTACAGGCCAGCGTATCGGGAACGGAAAAGAACCTGAAATACCATTGGTCTGCCGATCAGGGGGTTATAGACGATCCGGCTACAGCCTCTCCCATGTGGACATTGCCTGCATCAGAAGGAATCTATACCGCTACGCTTACCGTAACAAACGACTACGGTACGGCTACACTCTCCCGTAACGTTTTAGTCAAGGAAAACAATCCGGCAAATCCGTCACCGCTTATCTATTATTCATTCAACGGGAATGCGAACAACCAGATACAAAACGCTTATAACGGAATCATATCGGGAGCCGTACCCGCTACCGACGCCCAAGGCATTGCAGGAAACGCCTACCGGTTTCCTACTGTTAACGATATGATTTATACGCCTAACGATGCAGTGCTCGGTTTCACAGACCAGATCAGCCTGTGTTTCTGGGTAAAAGCCGACAACCCGCCCGGCTACGAACAGTTTATCGTATCGCATGGCAGCTGGGAGGAACGCTATAAAGTTTCCCTCACTCCGGAAATGAAACTTCGCTGGACACTCAAAACAAACAAAGCCGTTGTCGATGTAGATGATCCCGAACCGCTGGTTCCCGGTCAGTTTTACTATTTCACAGTAATCTATACTGGATTTTCAATGGAAATATACCGGAGCGGCGCTCTGAAAGCCTTCACTAAACAGTCCGGCCCCATCGGTCAGACCAGTAAAAACATCACCTATTCAAAAAAGGACAATACAACAAAAGAATACGCTCTCGGCGGAACAATCGACGAAGTTCGCATTTACAGCAGCGACTTGCCGCAAGCCGTTATACAGGCGCTACCTCAAACCTGGACTCCCGAAGTCATCACCGGAATCGATCCGGTTTCGGTACTCAACCCCGGAATTTATCCCAATCCGGTGAAAGACAGAATAACCGTCAGTATTCCCGGAGATGAAGAAATACACAGTATCCAACTCATTGATATAAACGGAAAAACAGTATTGCAAACCAGTCAACCGGATTTTCTTATTCCGGGAAATATCCATACCGGAATTTATATCCTGAGTGGAAAAACAATATCCGGAAAAGTATTCCAGAAAAAACTGATAATACACAAGTAGAGTTTTAGAGTGTAGCAATATATGATTCTTATTTAGAAAAAATAAATTACCTTTGTATCCTTTTTGATTAAATTATTAATTTATGTTTCGCAAGTTTAACTTGCCAGTTTTAATTTGTAAATATCACATATATGCCCCAGCTCCTCAGACCTGTTGATAATGGCATCATATATTTCCTCATCGACCAAACCGAAGAGGTTGGCTATGGCTATTACGATTTCCTGAAGGGCTCCCCATATTCTGTCAGTAACCGAGAGTTCCAAAGAATCTTTGGTAATGTCTTCAAAGAGTTTTCCCATCGTTTCGTATGCTGTAAACCTCTTTACCACCGAAAGGATGTTGTATTGCAAAGCCACCAAA
>JAVBRK010000016.1:0-34383 GCA_031548005.1 Bacteroidales bacterium | reverse complement strand
AGGATCTTCCATGCCATAAACAAATTTTCCGGGGCCATCATATTCATAATGGAACCAGTTAAAATCGGCCTGTCCCGAATTTTCTTTTGTATTATAAGTAAATACACCTACACGGGATCCTTTCCAATCTCCGGAATTCAGAGAATATGGTTCGCCACAAGCGATATATTCCACGTTATCTAAACTATAATAGAGTTGATGCTCATTGATATTTCCATTTAAGAACGCCTTAAAGTAAACCACATGAGTTGTTACTTCTTTTATTGTGGTCGAAGTTCCATTTGTTTCTGTATAAATATATGTCTTACCGTCTTCTTTCCGGATTCCTACCGCATTGTATTGATTACCCAGGCAAAATAATCCGGCGCATTGGCCATTGGTCATTTTGCTGCAATCTAATTCCGTGGAAGCTTCCCCATAATATCCCATTATTTTTTGAGTAAACATATTCCTGGCATCTCTTAGTTTGTCTGCTTTTTGCGCTTTCAGAACAAGATATCCCGGACGTTCGGTAAGCGACCAGTATTCATTTACAGGATTGTGATTGAATTGCCATTGCAAACTTTTTTGAACAGACGAAAATTCGTCGTTGGTTTGCGGAGCAAAAATTCCGGGTGTTTTTCCCGTTTGTGGTTTTTTCCATTCCTTTACAGGTTCACCAATCCCATTTCCATCGAGATCGACTCCGATTTCAGGAAAACCATCTTCCCACTTAACCGGCTGTAAATGAACGACTCTACCCTGTGGATCCCTAGATTGAAAATGATAAAACCACCATTCGCCTTCAGGAGTATCAACAAACGCCCCCTGATGAGGTCCGTTTACCTTGGTTTCTCCTTGTTCCAGTACCACTTTCTTTTCGTAAGGTCCGTAAATATTTTTCGAGCGTAACGCGGTTTGCCATCCGGTAGACACTCCTCCTTCCGGAATACTGATATAATAATAATCGTCTTTTTTGAACAGTTTGGTTCCTTCGGCAGTGGGACCTTCGTATACTTTCACGCCTTCATCGAGCAATTGCTTACCGTCAGCGCTCATTTTATGAATAATAATCGGTCCTCCCCCCAATTGGCTCCGACCTAAATAAGTATTCCCATTATCGTCCCACAACGGACAAGGATCTTCCCATCCGCTGATATTTTTCACGTTTAATAAGGGCGACCACGGTCCTGCCGGATTCGTTGCATTCGACATGAACAATCCTTCATCGGGAGTACAGAAATACACCCAGAATTTACCGTCATGATACCGGATGGAAGGAGCCCAGGAACCACCTCCATAACGTTCGTTCGTATTGTATTTTGGGAAATCGATCCGGTCGTATACCTGACTGATCAACTTCCAGTTAACCATATCTTCCGATTCTAAAATCTGCATTCCCATGAAATGAAAATCGGAAGCTACCATATAATATTTTTCACCTACACGTATCACATCCGGATCCGAATAATCCGCATGCAATACCGGATTGACATAAGTACCATTACCCTGGTCTCCCCAACGGGTATCCGGATTGATTTCTTTCAGGTAAAATTTTCCTCCCGACGCACCCAGGTCCTGCCCGGCATAAAACAGACCCATGTGCCCGCTGTTTGTAAAATCGGCCATCACCGGACGAGCCCGGTGAGATCCTGGGAATAAATCCTGTTCTGTTTGATTTTGGCTTCCTAATCGTTGAAATGATGTAGGGTTCTGAGATAAGATATTGAGGGAGTATATTCCGGCAAAAATAAGTAAAGTTGTTTTTTTCATAAGTATGTTTATTTTACCTCGGTTTGGAAGAATGAGGTATGAATGTGGTCATTTTTTCAACAAGTAAAAAAACAGAAAGTTGAAAACAGAAATGATATATTGATTTTCTGTTTTCAACTTTCTACGTTGTAATTTATCTCACTATAAACTTAACGGCTGTTTTGTTATTTCCGTTTGCAACTCTCAATAAGTAAATTCCTGCAGGTAATGTAACAGAAACTTGCTCATTTGCACTGTTAATATGGAAACCGGTTACTTTACTTCCTACCATAGTCAGGATCGATGCATTGTATCCTTCCATTCCCACACAATAAAGCACTCCATTGATATAGCTCACTTTCATCTGGTCATTTTGTACCGATTCGGTTCCGGCAGGAATTCCGACTACCACCGGATAACTATTCCAGGTTGTTCCGTAAAGGCTTGCCAGACTGGACGGAACATGCCAGGTAGGAGTTCCGATCGAGTTGCCAAAAGCATTTTCAGAAATAACAATGCCAGAAAGATTATCCCAGGAAACATACATTGCTTTCATCGGCCCACTACTGAAAGTCCAATCTTTCAGTGACTTAACCGTTTTAGGAATGGTCACCGACTCTAAAGCGGCACAATCAGCAAAAGCTCCTCCCCCAAGATTAACCAAAGTAGACGGAAGAGTAAGAGATTTTACAGCTGTATTTTGAAAAGCCCAGTCCTCGATGGTAACAACCGATCCCGAAAAATGGATCGTTTCCAATTCAAAACATTCTTTAAATGCCTCACTACCAATTTTAAATACATTTCCAATGGTAACAGAAGTGATAGCCGTTCCAAACAAAGCCCAGTTTGCAATTTCCGTTACATTCTCCATGTTGATGGACGCCAATTTAGAAGCATTCTGAAAAGCACAGGTTTTCAAGCTGGTCACACTGGCGGGAAGGGTAATGGAAGTCAATCCCGATAATTGGAACACATGCTCCCCGATTTTGGTAACTCCATCGGGAATATTAATAGAAGCCAGGTTTGTACATTCATAAAACGACCAGTCTTCAATTGAGTTGACAGTTTCAGGAAGAGTCAATGAAGTCAATCCTGTACAACTTGCAAACGAACTGTTTCCGATGGTTTTCAATCCCTTGGGAAGGGTAACTGAAGTCAGATCGGGAGCATCCCGCAGCGATCCGTCGCCAATTTTAACAACGGCATACGTCTTATCTCCACTCGAAACGCTGGCAGGAATAACCAGGCTACCGGTGTATTTTGCATCGTCCGGTAATTTCGCCGTTTCTGCGGTTAAAGTAGAATCGACCAGATTGTAAGCAATCCCTCCGATCACCACCGGATCGGCTTTTGTCTGAAACGAAAACAGACCCAGAATAAATAGGGTGAATGCACTTTTCAAAAAGTAATGTGTCTTCATAATAAATCAATTTAAATAAATTAATAAGTAAACTTCTGTGATGAAAATGTTTTTCCTGTTTGTACTTTAACAATATAATTTCCCTTGCTCAGGGACGACAACCCGATCTGTTGGATAAGAGCCTGATCCTTCAGGCTCTTAGTTAACAAACATTGTCCGGCAACATTGTAAATACTAACGGATTCAATATTTTTTTCCGAATTGACAGTCAACAGCGAGTTGGACCGGTCTACTGCGATCGACACCCCGGAGTTCGCTTTCAGATCGTCTGTTCCAGACATACTCTGATCGATCAGGCGGACAACAAAACCTCCTCCTTTAGCCAATTTAAATGTCAGCTTGGTGTCGCTGGTAATGGTGACTGTTTCAGAAATATATTTCTTAGGTTCTACTCCGGAAGCCGGATCATCTTTGATTATAAGCGCCTGGTAGCCCACTCCGGGCGACAGGAAGCTGAAATCGACCTGAACATCCCGGGCATCCCAGTTCGACATACCACCTACATACCAGTTTTTACCCGTTTGTTTCGCCATCAGGATGTACTTGCCTAACTGCGCATCCAAAGGAACGGTCTTATCCCAAACTGCAGGAACAGAAGAAAGGAAGCTCAAAATATCCGGAAATTTATTGTACTCGGTTGGAGAATCACACAAATAACCCAGCCATTGATCGAAAATTACATACATCGACAGTTCGTGTGCCCGGGTTCCCATACTCATAGGTACCGTTTTCGGCAGATCTCTCGGTACAAACTCTTCTGCTGTTACGTTCCGCATAGAACCCGGAGTATAATCTTCCGGTCCTGCCAATGAACGGATAAACGGGAATAGTGTATGATAATCCGGAGTCTCCAGACTTCTCCAGAAATTATCTTCCGCCCCGCGTACCGCCTCAAAATTCAGGATGTTGGGGTAAGTCCGGTTTAATCCTGTCGGAACGGGACATCCGTGGAATACTCCGACCATCTGGTTATCGGCCAATTTTTGAGCTAATTGGTGTCCCCAGGTCATCGCCACCTGGTCGCTACGTTCAAAAAAGTCGAGTTTTGCTCCGGCGGCTCCTTGTTTCTTCATTTTTTCAATCCAATCGTCCGGCGCTTCCAGCGCACAACTGGCCCAGGTCCAAAGAATGATTTTCACACCTTTTGATTTTGCATAGAGACAAAGTGCTTGTACCCACTCTTCTTTATATCCGGCGTCAAAGGTCATGTATTCTAAGCCATTGGCAGCCGCCCAATCGATATAATATTTATATTTATCAAAACTGAGATTAGTTTTTTCATCCACCCCTGTAAAAGTCATACCTTCCAGTACAGCCTTATGCCACCATTCCCAGGCCGATTTTCCGGGCTTGATCCAGGAAGTATCCGTTAAACGGCAAGGCTCGGCCAGCAGATACACCAGGTTGTTGTTCAATAACGATTTGTCATCATTGGTGGCGATAATCACCCTCCAGGGAAACGTCCGGGTTCCGGTCGTCTTGGCGATATACTCTTCCCGTTCATACACCAAATGGTTGGAATAATAATTAAGGCCATCATCTTCTGGAGACCCAACCGGATCCATCACCGATTTCGGATATTTGGCCCACATCCCCCGCATGGAGTTTTCTCCGTTGGCTTCCATATACATACCGGGATAATCGTAGGTATCGGCTTCCGTAACTACTATTTTACAGGAAGTTTCGGGATATTCGTACAAAACCGGAGTTACCGAGAACCTTGCTTTTGGGATGTCTGTCGGAGAATTATAGATGTTATAAGTCCGCTCAAAGTTGCGGTATCCCTGATGAATCGGACGAATAATTTTCTGAAGATCCTTTTCGCCCACCACCGAGGCATCGCATTCTGGAAAATAAATTTTGGGAGTCGATGTAAAATTGAATACGGCATCCTCGCTATTGATAATGATATCCCCCGACAACCGGGTAATGAAGCGGTAAGCCAATCCCTCGTTATAAGCTCTTACAATCAGATCATAGTCTTCATTGAACTGGATAGTCAATTCGTTGTAATTTTCATCCAATGTTTTATTTTTTCCAATCAGTACGGATAACTGATTATCCACAGTACGGGTTTGTGTTTTCTTCACAGTTCCGCCACCAATCACTGTTCCATTGCTAAGGTTCAGTCCGATGGACGAAGGAGCGATCAATTGTGTTTCTCCCGACCAGAGTTCGTAGGTTGTTCCTCCCTCTACATGCAATTTCATTTTCAATTGCTTGTTGGGAGAAAGAACTTCATAATCGGCTGCTTTTATCTGGTAAAGAGTAAAAGCTAAGAATAATAAAAGTAAGGTAATTTTTTTATTCATATCCTGTAGTATTTATAAACCATATTTTTTTCATTAATATCCCTCTTGATTTATTCAATTTCCAGACCCAAATTGCTTATTTTGTGAATATTATAAACATTTATGATATTTTTGATAAGTATAAGATCGTGGATCTCTATTTTTCTTAAAAGCTGATAAAGAAGATCCACGATCTATGGGTTCATTATTTAATTATACCCTGGATTTTGATCCTCTTCCGAGATATCCGGGTTATTTTTGATTTCGGTATCAGGAATAGGCCAAAGATTATGATATTCCTGGATTGTTCCAGACTGTTTTGTCCACGGGTTGCGGGCCTTGACCAGGTTCACGAAATTTCCGGTACGGATCAGGTCCATCCGGCGCCATCCTTCAAAACAAAGCTCCCGCATACGCTCGTCCATGATCTGTGTACGGAAATCCGTTTGAGAAAGTCCCGACCATTGCTTGTCTGCAGGAAGGCTTCCTCCCCAGGCGCGGGAACGTACCTGATTCACCACCCCGATCGCATCGTTTGTTTGTCCCAGTTCGTTCAAACATTCAGCATAGCATAAAAGCACGTCGGCATAACGCAATACGATAAAATTCTTTCCGGAATTCCACATATTTCCGTACGGGCCATTCATCATATCCGTCCGTTCATCTTCGTATTTTTTAATGTGCGGATCCAATTCGTCAGAACCCCAGGAAGGAACAGTCAGAGTGATGCCCATGTAAGTAAAATCATAACGGATAGCTTCATTTTTGCGTTGGTCGCCTGTTTCCCAGATTCCACCCTGATCTTTCATTTTGTAACAGTACTCCGTAGGAAGCGCCACATCATAACCTGAGAAATAGCATCCGTTACCAAAAGCAGCATCGACGGTACGCGATCCCAGATCGAACTCCCAATAGTTCTGGTAAGGCCATGGGTTTTCAAAATCCAATTCGAATACCGATTCCGGAGAGGTGAACTCCATCGATTCTTCAAACAGGTTAGAATATTTCGTATCCAATTGGTAACGCCCTCTACTGATTACAGTAGCAAAACATTCCCGGGCTTTTTCAAAATCACGCAATCCGGTTGCTGCCGGAACAGACATATAAGCCTTACCCAACATCGACAAAGCTGCTCCGGAAGTAGCCCTTTTTTTATCCGATTGTACTTCCGGAAGGTTTTCCGACGCATATTTAAAATCCGAGAAAATCTGTCCCCATACCACATCCAAAGGCTGACGGGCGGTATTCACCATCGTTGCATTATCTATAACAGGTACTTCTCCCCAATACATGGTCAGTTCCAGCATCACCATCGCACGCATAAAACAAGCTTCTCCCTTCAATATCCGGGCTGTTGTCAGCAGTGTTTCATCGGTTGCTCCCTCTATAAATGCATCTAATGCATAAATCGCCTTGGCAGCAGACACGACTGCCGGCCATCTTCTCGTCCACATAGCATCCACCTGGGTAGACATTGAGTTCAGCGCTGTATTATATAAATCCAGACCTGCCTGATTGGCGTCTGTCATTTGAACAACCCCTTGTTTCGACTCGTCCAATCCGAGCATCAGGAAAGTCAATCCCGCACGTCCTTCTTTTACACCACGATAGCTTGTATACAAGCCCGTTACCATCGGCTCGACATTTTTCAAATCGGAAAAAACCTGTTCTTCCGTTAATGCGGTTTTAGGCATCTGATCTAAAAAATCGGAACAGGATGGCAGTATCGATGCACATGCAACTGTAAAAGCTGCTATGAATCTGCTTATTTTTATATTTTTCATAACTGAATTCTATATTTTAGTTTAACAAATCATTTGTTTAGAAAGAAACATTCAATCCAAATACAAACATCCTTGTGGGAGGATACCAGTCGCCTAATTCCGGATCGTATCCTTTGTATGGAGTGGCACAGAACAAGTTGGATCCTGTCGTGTAAACCCGTAAGCTTCCTAACTTCAAATTATTCAATACTTTCTGAGGGAAAGTATACGCCAGAGTCAATGCCGACAACTTCAGATAAGAAGCATCCTGTACCGAGTGGTCCATATCACTTGCTGAATATACATTGTAAGAAGGTGGAGTATCATCTCCTTCCGTTTTTTTAGGATCATTGTAGATCGGACGTGGGAATTTAGCATCCTGATTATCTTCCGACCAACGATCGATCAGATCGACCGATGCAATACTTTTTCCGGAGCTGGTAATTAACGATTCGTAATATGGACTCAGTTTTTTAGCTCCGTAAGAATAAGTAAATACAGCGTTCAGAGAAACTCCTTTATAAGCAAGATCCGTAGAAAAACCTCCGTAGAATTTCGGATCCGGAGAACCGACAATCACTTTATCATTCTGGTCGATCTGCATGTTTCCGTCCACATCCTGCGGATATAAATCGCCGGGATTGACACTGCGTGTATACCGAATCAGGTTTAAGCGGTCCATATCGGCATATTGAGCGATACCGCCCGTTTTCCAGATATAAATGGTATTCCGGGATTCTCCGATAAACAGGTTGCCTTCTTTCTGAACGTTGCGATCTCCATCTACATTGTAGATCGCATCAAATCCGGCAAACAGTTGTGTTACTTTATTTCTGTCGGCCGAGATATTAGCACCCAGATTCCATTTAAAGTCCTTGGTATCAATAATATTGGCATTGACAGAAAATTCAATCCCTTTATTTTCAATAGTTCCGATATTTTCAACAGCCTCGCTGAAACCAGATGTCAACGGTAATGAGCGAAGTAGCAAGAGGTCTTTATTATTGATGTGGAAAACATCGACAGAAGCACGAAGGCGGTTATTGAGGAATGCCATATCCACTCCCAGATTGAACTGGTGTTGTTTTTCCCAGGTGATATCGGGAGATCCGCGACGTCCGCCGGGTACATAACTGCTACCGTTTCCATCTTTCTTAGCATAATACAAAGTAAGAAATGAATAATTATCGATATTCTGATTTCCTACCAGCCCATAGCCCAAACGCAACTTTAAGTGGTCGAAAATACCATTATTTTCCATAAAATCTTCTTCCGTAACATTCCAGGCTCCGGAGAAAGAAGGGAAAAGTCCCCACTGGTTTCCTTTTGCAAACTTAGAAGAACCGTCATAACGAAGCGTACCGGTCAGGATATACCGGTTGTCATAATTGTAGTTTGCACGCAAGAGATACGATTCCAATGTAGAGGTTGTGAAATCCGACGAAACACCCCGTAAATCGGTTTTATAATCAGCTCCGATGTTGTAATACGAAAAATAGTTATCTTCAAATCCTTGTGAAGAAGCGCTGGTATAATCACGGCTCGTACTGGTCATACTCGTTCCAAGCAAAAGGTTGATCGCATGCTTACCAAATAATTTATCGTAAGTCACAGAGTTATCCCATTGCCAAACGAACAGATGATCGCGGTCGTGCGCTGTTTCACCATTATGTCCGTAACGGATCGCTTCCTGAATATTGTTGGGAGTATATCTGAAACGCGATTCGTTCCAAACATCGACAGAAAAAGAAGTCCGGATATTCAATCCTTTGATCGGATTGATATTGATAAAGTTAGAACTGATCAAACGGTCGCGGAAACGATCGTTATCGATACTCAGGGTACGAAGCGGGTTGAAATAATTTTGATCATAAAGGCCCCCATAATTCAGCACCATGACATCCGGATCGACTGCCAGCATTGGGTTGGCCCCACGAGCTTTGTCAAAAACTCCATCGTTTTGTACAATTTCCGATTCGGTACGGGTATAAGAAGTATTGGTTCCGACTTTCAACCAGGGCTTGATCAAACGATCTGCATTGATACGACCGGTGTATTTAGTATCGCCGATATTTTTAACCATTCCTTTCTGATCGGAATATCCGAAACTTAAATAATAAGAACTTTTATCGTCCGCTCCCGAAAAGCTCAGGATGTGATTTTGCTGGGTTCCGGTACGGGTTACTTCATCCAACCAGTCGGAATTGAAGTTATTGGCATAAGCATCCAACTCATATTGGGCAAATACAAATCCGGCATTGGGATCATCTTTTGAATAGGGAGTCATTACCCTTTTGTTCATATAATTCTGAGCATCAGCAGCAGTTGCATTCGGATAACGGGCATAGAATGAGTTCATTGCTGCATCCTTACGCAATTCGAATAACTGTTTGGTATCCATTGTTTCCGGAGTTTTAGCCCACGACTGAAATCCGAACCAACCGTCATAGCTTACTTTTCCAACTCCTTTTTGTCCTTTTTTCGTTGTAACCACTACAACCCCGTTAGAAGCGCGGGAACCGTATAGCGCTGTGGCCGAAGCATCCTTCAACACTTCAATAGAAGCCACGTCATTCAGGTTGATGGAGTTGAATCCACCGCCGAAATTATCCATTACCAGTCCGTCGACCACATAAATCGGGTCTGTCGACATATTGATCGTGTTCGTTCCACGGATTTTAATCGTTGCATCATCTCCCGGCTTGGCTGCTCCGGAAACAAAAACCCCGGCAGCCTGTCCCTGCAAAGCCTGATTGATGTTTGTTACCGGTTTTTGCTCCAGGACTTTTGAAGTCACGCTGGTGACCGCTCCGGTCAGATCGCTTTTCTTCAGAGACGCACCGACAATCACCACTTCATCCAATCCCTGTGCATTACTGAACAATGAAACATTGATCACTTTCCGGTTATTGATGGCAATTTCCTGAGGATCATAACCAATATAGGTAATCAGCAATGTTCCGTTGGCAGGGGCAGACAAGCTGTAATTTCCGTCAATATCGGTAATTGTTCCTTGTCCTGTTCCTTTTAAAACAACACTGGCTCCAATTAAGGTTTCCTCATTGGAGGCATCGATTACTGTTCCGCTGACTGTAATGTTCTGGGAAAACACCTGCATGCAGAAAAACAATAAAAAGATAAGATTAAAAAGTCTTGCTTTTTTCATAATACATACATTAAAATTTATTAGTGATAAGAGTATCTATTAAATTCACCGTTATTGAGCCTTCAACTGAATAACCACCGTTTCGTATTCGTCATACATTGCAAAATTCAGCCCTACCTTCATCAAATAGTCTCCACTGAAGGTTTTTCCTTCATACTTAGAGAAACGGGACCAGTTATCCGGGTCTTTATTGATTTCTTTCATCGTATATTGCTTATCAGGATCCAATCCCTTCAGTTTTACGGTCAAAGGAGTCGGATAAATTTCTTTCCGGATCAGGAAATTAAAAAGTATGGCCTGGTCTTTATTCTCATTCACATACATATAAGCAGTCCGGTTGGTTTTATACGGAGAAAGTAACCGGTATAAATCGCCGAAAATAATGATCGGACGGATTTCTTTATAAGTCTGAATGGCTGCTTTAGAAAAGCTGTATTCTTTTTCCGTCATCTGAGAAGGTTGCAGATCCATTCCCAATTTTCCGGCCATCGCAACATCGAAGCGGGTTTTCAAAGAAAATTCCCTCCGGGTAATGTGGTTGGGTGAAGCCGATACGTGACTTGCCAGTCCGATGGTAGGGAAGAAATACTGAGCGCCCCACTGGGTAAAAAGCCGTTGCAAAGGATCGTTATTGTCGCTGATCCAGTATTCATCGAAGTTTTTCAATGTACCGTAATCGATACGTCCACCGCCGCCGGAACAAGCCATAAAAGTAACATTCGGATATTTCGCACTGACCTTATTCATTACCTCCAGAATGGCTTTACTGTAATCATAAAACAGGTGAGATTGTTTTTCCGGACTCAAATAGGAAGATCCTGAATTAAATACATAGCGGTTACAATCCCATTTCACATAATCGATCCCCGGATTTTCCTGAAGAATCCGGTCGACTGTATTGAAAACAAACTCCTGTACTTTCGGATTGCTTAAATCCAGAATCAACTGCTGGCGTTGCTCTGTCCGTTCACGGTGCGGTTGTGCGATCACCCAGTCCGGGTGTTTTTCGTACAATTCGCTTTTCGGATTCACCATCTCAGGCTCTACCCAGATTCCGAACTTGATATTTCTTTTCTTACATTCATTAATTAAGTAAGGAATTCCATTCGGCAGTTTGGCCTTGTTTGTTTCCCAATCGCCCAATCCGGCATTGTCGGCATTGCGTGGATATTTTGTTCCAAACCATCCGTCGTCGAGCAAAAAGAGTTCAAATCCCATTTTTGAAGCATCGTCGATGATTTTTGTCAACTTGGCCTCATCAAAATCGAAATAGGTCGCTTCCCAGTTGTTGAGCAAAACCGCCCGTTCTTTATTGCCGTTTTTAATACCGTACTTTCTGGCCCAATGATGAAAATTACGGGTCATTTTTCCGGTACCTTCATCGCTGTAAGTATACAATAATGCCGGCGTTTTGAAAGTTTCTCCTTTCTCCATGACATAGTCCGAAGCATACGGATTGGCTCCCGACAATACACGCAGTTTCTTGCTGTTATCCACCTCGAAGCAAAACTGGAAATTTCCCGGCCAAGCTAATGTTCCGCCGATCACAGCGCCCTGGTCTTCCTGGGCAGGCTGATCTAAAGAAAGGATAAAACAGGGATGCGTAAACTGGTTCGTCCGGACTCCCAGCTTGGAATCAATGATTTTAATTCCTTCGGTCAGAAGCTGTTCCGACATATTCATTTCATTCGACCAATCCCCATAAAAATTACTTACATAATATTGGGAGGCGTTGAAAGACAGATCGGACGAAGCAAAATTAGTCAGGCGAACCGATTTTTTCTGTCCGTTCCTGATCTCCACCCATTGCTCCAGAATATCGTCTTTTTGATAGGCATTATAATGGATATCGACAAAAAGATCGTAATATTCATCTTTCAGGGAAACGACCGTGTGAACCAAATCATTGCTCTTATTCTCCACCGAAGAAGAACGGTATACCAACTCAGTGGAGGTATTACCATCGGCCTGAATAGCCCGCAAAGCCGCTTCAAAAACATGATTCGTTCCAAAAGTGGAATACGCGCTGAACTTATCCAGGTCTGCCAGGCTCATTTCGTCGGTATTCTTAATTTTTTCTCCGAAATAAGTTTGCTCCAATCGTTTTTTATCATTTACTTTCAGTACCAGACAAGTGTTATTGGTAGTCACCCGGATATATTCATCCGCATAAGTTGAAAATGTAATTCCTGAAAATAACAGGAAAAAAATCACAAACTGTGTTTTCAATTTCATGGTATTATAATAATTATTACAAGACAAAAATATCAATCATCGCCACATCCTGGCATCCATAAACTCACCAATAAATGATACAGATGTAGATTGCCGGCATTTTGCGACAAATCTTTCATTTATTGACAAGACCGGATCATATTCTGATGCACCTGCGCTCCCAGATGGTTAACATCCAGATCGAGCGCTTCCTGTAAAAACCGGCAGGCTTTGTCCTTTTCTCCCAGTCCCAGGTGGCCCAACCCCATAACATAGTTACAATGGATGCGATTCCGTTTATCCAAATCGTCTTCCCAGATGGCCAGATCCGGCAGGGAAACTGCAAAATAATCGATTTTACATTCGTCGAACAGGTGTTTCTCTCCATGAGCAATCAGTTTGTTAAAACGGCTGCGCGCTTTATCTTCTTCTCCCAGTGTACGCCAGGCCAACCCCTGATAAAATATTTTATCGGGTTGCGGATCATTGTAGAAAAAGGCCTGTTGGGGTTCGGAAGAGCCTTGTGTCGCCTGATTCAGGAAACGACAAGCATTCTTTTCATCTTCGAGTCCTCTGTAAGCCAACCCTTTATAATAATTGACATCATTCTCTTCTGCATTGATCAGTTTACCTTCTCCTAAGTTATGAGGATAGTGATCTGTTTCGTTCAACAATCCGAGAGCTTCAGAAAAACGTCTTTCTTCCAACGCTTTTTTCGCTAATTGAATATGACAAAGCATATATTGTCCGGTAACCTTTCCTTCTCCTCCCTCCCAGGGATGAAATTTCCGGGAAGCGATCAACTGGCGGGCTTTCTCATACTCTCCCAATTGATTGTAAAGCGTAATCCGCTCGATGCACAGGTCGTCCCGTTGTTCCACTAAGGGCAGATACTTTTCTAAAAACGACAACCGTTCTTTGTAAGACCGGCCCATTTTTTTGTACAACTGATCTAACTCCATCAGGATCCGGGAATCAGCCGGGTCCAGAGCAAATGCCTTTTCCAATAAGTCCTGAGCTTTTCTCTTGTTGTCCAACTTATTATAATAAGCCAAAGACAAATTACGGAGTACAGTTGGGAAGCGGTCGTCTAACTTCAACGATTTTTCCCAGCAGGCAATCGCCTCGGGATATTGGCGGAAAGCATACCAGAAATTTCCCAGATAATAAGGCGCCTTAGCATCTGCAGGATTTACTTTGATGGCATCCTGCAGGATGTTCACTTCTTCGATGCGGTTCGGAAAGCATTTTTCCGGACTCATTTCCGATGCTTTTTGATAATATTCTTTAGCTTTTTCCGGCTTTCCGCTTTGCGAGGCAAAATAACCCAAAGCATAATATACCATGGGGTAAACTGAGAATTGAGAATTTTCCGGAATATATCCGTTCAGGAATTGTTCGGCTTCATCATACAATCCGGCAGCAGCAAAGTCCAATGCATACTCGATATAAGCATGTACCGAATGATACATCAGGGAATTCATTTCCTGCAAAACAGATTGATCATCCGTCAACAAATACTTTTCAAAACGACAGCCTATATTGAACCGGTCGATAGTCAATGAGTCTTCGATCCACCGCAAAGCCTCCTCTTTCCTTCCTGATTTTCTCAAAATGGATGCCTTTAATTGCCTGGCTTTATGATTATGCCAGTTGCGGATCAAACACCTTTCGACCCGGTCCAGTGCATCTTCCCAACGAGAAAATACGACATCGATCTGTGCCAAAGCTAAATAAGCTGCATCCTGCCAGGCTGCATTCCAGGCCGATTTAAAAAATGCATCGTACGCCTCATCCAATCTGCCCTGCATTTTCAGAGACCAGCCGAGGTTATAATAAGGCTCGCCATCGTAAGGGTTCGGATTGCGTTCCGTCCATGTTTCTATCGCTTTCCGGAAATAAGGTTCGGCCTTAACGAATTGCCCCCGGCGCATGTAGAACAAACCGACAGCATTATTGCAGCGGATATCGCCCGGTTCACGGGACAAGGCCTCCAGATAATAATCCAACGGATTATAAGTGGCATGGCGGTACTGTTCCAGGTGCAATCCGGTCAGGTAAAGCTGCTCCATCGAAGCGATCTCTTTCGGATTTTTAGCCGCTTTAGCCGGATCCGGAGTCTGTTTGATTTCGGGTTTATCGGCCTGATAACCGAGTATCGACTCTCCTTTTTCGTTGTATAGTTCAAAAATCAAATCCTCCGGAAGTACATTTCCCGTTTTCACCGTTGCTTTATACGGTTCAGCAGGAGATGTATTGATATGCTGGTCTAAAAAGATCTTACTTCCGGTATTTTTCAATACCACTCTCAGATTTTTATAAACACTGGTAGTATAAAGAATGATATGGGTAGTATCCTCTTTTATATCGATATTGACAATCGCTTCTTTGGTGGCATTTTTTACATAACCCACTTCAGAATACGGCATAAAATACTGTACCCAGGATTTTTCCTCGTAAGGCTGCAACCAGGTAAAATCCGGCTGATTGTCGGTATGTACTCCGGTCATCAACTCGATGTAAGGACCATCCTCATCAGTCAGGTTTCGATCCCATGCAATACCAAAATCACCATTTCCCCAGGTCCATTGTTTTTTACCGGGAGATACATGATGATTGGCCACGTGCAACAGGCCTCCCCCTACATTTTCTTCATATCCGCCCACAAAATCGAATTTGGACTGGATAGCCATGTAGGACGTCGGCACAGGAATATTTTTGTATTTGGATATATCGACTCCGGCAGAATAATCCTGTTTGTAGTAAACTCCGGTCGCCATCGGGAAATTGGAAACATCGCGTTTTCCATGATCAAAAACAGCATGCACATCCGGCGGAAAAACCGAATGATAATCGTCATGTACCACTACGGCCGGATTGGCCCACCAGAGAAAAGTCTGAGGAAATGGCGTCCGG
Organism: Bacteroidales bacterium; assembly: GCA_031548005.1. GTDB lineage: Bacteria > Bacteroidota > Bacteroidia > Bacteroidales > Azobacteroidaceae > BNXB01. Next base: position 18,882 of record JAVBRK010000016.1, on the reverse strand, counting down.
TTATAGATTTGCACCTTGATCTCTAAATAAGCTTTGTCCGGATGCAAAGTAAATCCCTGCATCCCCTTGGTCCGGAACATACGCTCTACCTCATTACACCAAACGGTTTTACTTCCGTCTGCGTTTTCTTCAATCGAGCAACCGGTTGGCAGGAAGGTACTCGGACGATGGTGTTGCGGCCAGTTGAACTCGATTCCTCCCGAGATCCACGGACCGGTCAGACCGACCAAAGCCGGTTTCACTACCTGGTTATAATAAACGAAATGACGTTTCTTCACTTTATCATAAGCCATGTGTACCCGTCCGCCTAATTCCGGCAATATCATAATTTTCAGGTATTCATTTTCTAAAAAAACAGCTTTATACGGCTTATCCACTTTTTCATCTGATATCTTTTCGACCACCGGATAGGGATATACAGACCCGCTACTGCCCTGATATACCCGTTTTTCCAGAAAAATAGGATTTTTTTCCTCTTCTCCGATCGGATAGGTGGGAAGCAGGATTGTTTCTTCCCAGGCGCGAACGACTCCACTTTCCGTAACAGTAGATTGAATCAAATAAGATGTTATTTTTTCCATATTCTTAATTGTCTGTTGTTAATTGTTTTTCGATTTCTTCCAACGATTTTCCTTTTGTTTCGGGTAGTTTCATTTTTATAAAGACAAATCCGAGTATGCAGATCAATCCATACAACCAAAATGTTCCGTAAGAGCCTAAGCTTTTATTTAATAAGGGAAAAGTATAAGTCAGGACAAAACAGGCAGTCCAGAGGGAAAACGTAGCGACAGCCATCGCCATTCCCCGGATCCGGGTCGGAAATATCTCGGAAATCACTACCCAGGCGATGGGAGCCAGTGTCATCGCATAGCATGCGATAGCGGCAACGACCATGATTAATACCAGCATTCCGGTAATCTGAAAATAATAACAAGTTCCCAGAACGGCATAAATACAGGCTAAGCCAATAGACCCGAAAAGCAATAAAGCCCGCCGGCCCAGTTTATCTACCGTATACATACCTACAAACGTAAATACGAGGTTCGTAACTCCTGTCACCACAATATTGAACAGAATATCGGATACTCCATAACCTGCAGCAGAGAATATTTCCTGTGCATAATTGAAGATTACATTGATACCGCACCATTGCTGAAATACTGCTATAACAATCCCGATCAGTAATATTTTAGGCATTTTGCCCTGAAGCAAAAGTTTGTAATTCACCCGTTCTTCCATTTCTCCGGCAGTAGCTCTGATGGTATCGATTTCCTGCTTAGCATACGATTCTCCACCGATACGCGATAAAATCCGGCCGGCATGCTCGTATTTCCTCCGGGCGGCCAACCAACGAGGACTTTCGGGAACAATGAAGATCATGATAAAGAAAAATACCGCAGGAATTCCTCCGGCCCAGAACATCCAGCGCCAGCCCATTTGTCCGTTCCACGATGCCAGAATATCCTCTCCCGGCAAAATCGGTTCGGCAATCAACCAATTGACTATCTGTGCGGCAAGGATACCGATTACAATGGTCAGTTGGTTGATGGAAACAAACCGTCCCCGGACATTGGAAGGAGAAACTTCGGCAATATACATGGGTGAAAGATTCGAGGCGATTCCGATCCCTACCCCGCCGACTATCCGGTAGAAAATAAACCAGCCGATGGAATTCACCATTCCGGTTCCGACCGCAGCCAGAATAAAAATAAGCGAAGATACGATCATTAAAGGTTTGCGGCCATATTTATCGGACAAACTTCCCGAAACTGTGACCCCAAGTAAACAACCCAGAATAGCGCTTCCCATCACCCAGCCCTGCATGGCAGGAGAATTTTCGATCCCGAAGAAAACTTCGTAAAAAGGCTTTGCTCCGCCGATAACGACCCAATCGTATCCGAAAAGGAGTCCACCCATAGCAGAAACCAAAGAGATCAGGAGCAGGTAAGATGAACGATGTGCATTTTTCATGATTAAATTAATTCGGTATTTTTTGAAAGTGCAAATATACTTCCGGCTTCCCTATCTAAAAATGCACTTGACTTTGAAAACCATGTAAAAAATCACTATTTTTGCAAAAAACAGAGCCCGGTTTTAATTGTTAATAGAAAACATGGAAATAAACACGGAAAAAATGTATAAAACCTATCGACCATGAACACAGAAAAAATAGCAGAAGGCTTCAAAGGGGAAAAAGCGATTATTACTCCGTACAATATTCGGAACTATCAATCTAAAAACATCATTACAAAACAGTTATACATTACACACATCGGTTATTACCCGAAAGCGAAATACCATTTCCGGGAACGGAAAGAGGGAGCTAACGAATATGTCTTCATCTATTGCGAAGAGGGCAAAGGATGGATAAAATATGGAAATCAGATCTACAATCTAAGTAAAAACAAAGCATTTATTCTCCCACCACGTGAAGTTCATGCCTACGGATCCGACAATTCCAGTCCGTGGAGCATCTATTGGCTTCATTTTCAGGGAGAAAACAGTCTCATGTTCTCTTCTATCATCGGGAAACTGATCGATGTTGAGGAGTCGGATAAAAGCCGGTACGGCGACCGGTTTCTCCTTTTTGAAGAAATGTATCAGAATCTGGAAATGGGCTATAATCCTGAAAATCTGGAATATGTCAGTTTTTGTCTGATGCATTTTTTAGCCTCTCTGAAATATATCAATCAATACCGGGAGATAAAAAATGTAAAAGAACTCGATATTATTCAAAAAAGTATCCTGTTTATGAAAGAAAATCTGGAAAACAGAATCGACTTGGAAGATATCTCCCGGCATGCAGGTTATTCAACCTCCCACTTCGGTAGCCTGTTTTCTGAAAAAACATCCTATTCACCCATGGAGTATTATAATCAATTGAAAATACAACGGGCTTGCGCCTATCTCCAGTTTTCCGATCTAAAAATAAAAGAAATCGCCTTTCGTTTAGGATATTACGACCCTTTTCATTTTTCAAAAGCGTTCCGGGCCGAAATGGAAATCACCCCGAAAGAATACCGGATGAAATACCACGACTAACTCATACAGCCATCGGGAAAGTGATTAGGGATGGGGCTCTATCTCCGGTAATAAAAAAACCTGCATTTGACTGCAGGTTTTTTTGTATACTTGTGACAGATAATTATCATTTTCCCGATCCGGGACGTGAGCTGAAAAAATTATCCAATGCATATTTTCCGGGACCCGTTAATATCAGGACTACAAAAACTACCAGATAAAGGAATGCCATTTCTCCGTTACCCTCTCCTACCAACTTAGCCTGGTGGGCTACAAAAAATGCAACAGACATATTGATAATCATAGGGATCAGAGCGAGCCTGTAGAGCAAACCGACCACAACACCCAAAGCACAAAAAAACTCGGCAAACACCACTAAAGCCGCAGCAGGAGCGCCTCCCATTTCAGAAAAGCCCTGGGCTGTAGCTTCAAAGTTGGTCAATTTACCCCATCCATGAGTTATCAACATCCCTGCAAAAGCGATGCGGAGAATCAGTAAGGCAACCGAAGTTATCGTATTGTATTTATTCGCCGGAAATAAGAATTTTTTAATCATAATCTTTAAGTTTTTTATTAATAAACTATTCGGAATTTTTCACTTCTGGAAACATCGTAAATTGAAATGCAAACAATTCTTATTTACTCCGATTCCAAACGTCTTAGTGATATCTATTCTGAAAACAATTTAAATTAATATTTGTTTATTTTATATCAAAAAATGCTCTATCTTTATCATTCCCGGGTACGAATCTCGAGTCGGAATTATTGTGCTTCTGAATGCACAAACCCCTTGCGTTTCAAGTAAGCGTCGGGCAGCGCATTTTTTCCACGGAATTCCCGGTACAGTTTGGCAGGATCGTCCGAGTCCCCTTTTTCTAATACGTATTTTCTAAATTTTGCAGCAACTCCTTTATCAAAAATATTCTTCGATTCGACAAACGCCTGATAGGCATCGGCATCCAGTACAGCCGACCAGGTATAAGCATAGTAACCAGCCGAATAACCCGGATCACTTCCGAAAATATGATTAAAATACCAACTGCTGTAACGAGGTTCTATTTCCTTCGTTAGCCCCAGTTTTTTCATGGATTCTTTTTCAAACGATACAGCCTCTCTTTTTTCACTTCCCGAAACCATATGCCAATCCATATCCAAGGCCGAAGATGCGATCAGTTCCATCGTGATGAATCCCTGATTAAATGCTCTGGTAGCCTGGATTTTTTGAACGAGGCTGTCCGGAATGATCTCCCCTGTCTGGTAATGCTTTGCATACAATTTCAGCATTTCCGGCTCTAAAACCCAGTTTTCCATGATCTGGGAAGGCAATTCCACAAAATCAGAAGGCACGCTGGTACCCGAAGTTCCCCGGTATTTACATTGGGTGAGTAATCCGTGTAAAGCATGACCGAACTCGTGAAACATGGTTTCCGCTTCGTCGATGCTGAGCAGAGCCGGAGTATCTCCCACAGGACGGGTAAAATTACAAATATTGACAATAACGGGTACCTGGCGTTTACCATCAACATAGCATTCCTCCCGGATATTATCCATCCAGGCGCCTCCCCGTTTCGTTGCACGCGGATGAAAATCGAAATACATGATTCCCAGCAAAGAGCCGTCGCCATCTTTTACGGCATAAGTAATGGCTTCCTGATTGTAAACCGGAAGACCGGTCAGTTTTTCGAATTGCAGATCCCAGAGCTTATTACAAAGCTGAAACATGCCTTCTTGTGTGCTTTCAAGACTGAAATACGGACGTAAAGCAGCCTCGTCTAAGCTGTAACGTTCTTTTCTCAGTTTTTCGGTGTAGTACCACCAGTCCCACGGCTCGAGTTTGAATCCGGCTCTCGACTGATTGATGATCTTTTGCAGCTCAGTCGCTTCTTTTTTTACGTAAGGAATAGTAGCCCCCGCTACCTGTCCGATTAAAGCATTGGCCGCTTCGGGTGTTTTGGCCATATTATCACTGATAATGAACTCCGCCCAGTTCTTGTATCCCATAATCCGGGCTTTTTCAGCACGAAGCTGAACAATTTTCTCCAATATAACCTTATTGTCCAGATCGTCGTTATTGTTTCCTTTATTAATGTACGCTTTATACATCTTTTCCCGGAGTGTCCGGTTATCGGCAAATTGCATGAACGGAATCCAACTGGGTTTATCTAATGTAAAGATCCACGATCCTTCTTTTCCTTTATCCTTAGCCGATGCAGCAGCAGCGCTGACGCTGGATTCAGGCAATCCGGCCAACTCTTTTTCATCGGTAACGACCAACTGGAAGCGGTTGTTCTCCGACAAAAGATTCTTAGCAAATTTGGTGGTTAGCCCCACAATTTCCTCATTGAGTTTCATTACTCTGGCTTTATCTTCGGACGAAAGGCTGGTCCCTCCGCGTACAAAATTCCTGTAATATTTTTCAATCAAACGATTCTCTTCGGTTCCCAGACCCAGGTTCGCCCGTTCGTCATACACGGCTTTTACCCGTGTAAATAACTTTTCGTTCATACAAATCTCATCCTCATGCTTGGTCAGAATGGGAGCATATTCTTCCTCGATCTGGTGCATTTCCTCGGTTCCATCAGCCGAAACTAAGTTAAAGAATACTTTGGATACCCGGCCCAGCAATAATCCGGAGTTATCCAACGCCAGAATGGTATTTTCGAATGTGGGCTTTTCCTGATTGTTTACAATCGCTTCAATCTCTTTCTTATGATCGGCCAAACCCTGATCGAAAGCCGGCTTGTAATGCTCTGTTTTAATGTTATCGAAAGGGGGAACGCCATAGGGAGTGGTACACTCAGAAAAAAAGGGATTCGCTCCCGCGTTGGATTCCTGATTTCTCTTTTTGGGAGAACACGAAGATAAAATAATTCCGGCAATCATTGTTGCAAATAAAAATCGATTCATACTCTACTTTAATTTTACTGAAAATAACGGATCTGTTAACTGATGGCAAAGGTAAGTATTATTTATATAACGAATTAAAAAATAAAATGTAAAATATTTTTTCGATTCTGCTTTTCGTATTAAATTATCTGTATATCTTTGCGCTTTATTTTAACTAAAAAAAGAGGACGCCAAAAATCTTAAGAGTAGGCAAAACTAATCTAATTGAAAGAATGAAAAAGATTTTATTAATTTGTTTAAGTCTTGTACTGGTTACAGCCGTGAATGCACAAACCCGCTGGGGTGTTAAAGCCGGAGCTAATATGTCGAAACTGACCGGAGATATCGAGGGAGAGAAATTAGGCTGGGGATTCCATGGAGGTCTAATGTTGGAACATGCTTTCGGAACTTCCGGATTCGCCATCCAACCTGAATTGCTCTACATGCAGGCTAATTCGTCAACAGAAGTCACTTCTTTAGAAGATATTCGGACAGCAGACGCCAGTATTACATTTAATCAATTGCAACTTCCCATCAACCTGAAATATTCATTCGGATTGGAGCATCTTAAGTTATTCGCTTTGGCGGGCCCTTACCTGTCTTATGCTTTGAGCGGAGATATTGAAGGTGTGGATCTTTTTGATAAAATCGGAGATGAAGATGCAGCCATGAAAAGATTCGATTTAGGGGTAGGTATCGGTATCGGAGTGGAAATCAGCCGTTTTTCATTGACTATCAGCGACCAGTTCGGGATGCTGAACACTTCAAACTACGACGACACCAATATTAAATCGAACAACGTGATGTTTTCATTAGGATTCTTCTTCTAATGCCTGGAACTAAAAACGTTTGATTTAATCCAACGAAATACTCAAAAGGTGGAGAACTATGTTTTCCACCTTTTTTTTATTCCCTTTTTCAAAACATTCATTACCTTTGCACCTCATTTGTTTTTAAGTTACAAATTACGTTATGACAGAAGGAAATAATCAACCGAATGAAGAGGCGAAGAAAAGCCTGAATTTCATCGAGGTAATCGTAGAAAAAGACTTGTCTGAAAGCAAAAATAACGGAAAAATCCAAACACGTTTCCCGCCGGAACCCAACGGCTACCTGCACATCGGACATGCTAAAGCGATTTGCATGGACTTCGGAATCGCTCAAAAATACGGAGGCGTTTGCAACCTGCGTTTCGACGATACCAACCCGGTGAAAGAAGACGTGGAATATGTCGACTCGATCATGGAAGATATCCAATGGCTCGGTTATCAGTGGGGCAATGTATATTATGCATCCGATTATTTCCAACAACTCTGGGACTTTGCCATACAACTGATCAAAAACGGAAAAGCCTATATCGACGAACAACCGGCAGAAGAAATCGCCCGGCAAAAAGGAACTCCCACCGAAGCCGGTAAAGAAAGCCCTTATCGCAACCGGCCGGTAGAAGAGAGCTTAGCCCTTTTCCAAAAAATGAATACCGGCGAAATTACAGAAGGAGCCATGGTATTGCGGGCTAAAATCGATATGGCCTCATCCAATATGCACTTCCGCGATCCGATCATCTACCGGGTAATTCATCATCCGCATCACCGGACCGGAACTCAATGGAAAGCTTATCCGATGTATGACTTTGCCCACGGGGAGAGTGATTATTTCGAAGGAGTTACCCACTCCATCTGTACACTTGAGTTTGTGGTACACCGCCCGCTGTACGACTGGTTCATCGATGAACTGAAAACAGAGCGTCCTGAAGATGGAGATTACCGTCCGCGCCAATATGAATTCAACCGGCTGGGTCTGACCTATACTGTTATGAGCAAGCGTAAACTGCTGCAATTAGTACAGGAAGGGTTCGTAAGCGGCTGGGACGATCCCCGGATGCCGACCATCTGCGGATACCGCCGCCGGGGCTATACTCCAGCCGCCATACACAATTTCATTGATCGGATCGGGTATACCAAATACGACGGAACCATCGACGTCGCCCTGTTGGAACACTCCATCCGGGAAGATCTGAACGCCAAAGCCAAGCGCGTTTCGGCCGTACTCGATCCTGTTAAACTCATCCTGACCAATTATCCGGAAGGAAAAGTAGAAATGATGGAGGCCGTAAATAATCCGGAAGATGCCGGCATGGGCAGCCATCAGATTGCATTTTCCCGGGAGTTGTACATCGAGCAGGAAGATTTTATGGAAGACGCTCCAAAAAAATATTTCCGCATGACTCCCGGACAGGAAGTCCGGTTAAAAAATGCCTACATCATAAAATGCACCGGTTGTAAAAAGAACGAAGACGGCCAGGTCATTGAAATCTACGCCGAATACGATCCGGCCACCCGCAGCGGAATGCCCGAGAGCGACCGGAAAGTCAAGGGTACTTTACATTGGGTATCCATTGAACACAGCATACCGGCCGAAGTACGGCTGTACGACCGCCTGTTTATGGTGGAAAACCCGGGAGAAGAAAAAGACAAGGATTTCCGCGAGCTGCTGAATCCGGACTCACTCAAAGTTCTCCGGAATTGCCGTGTAGAAATGGAATTAAAAGGCGCCGGAACACTGGAGAATTTTCAGTTTCAACGCCTGGGATATTTCAACGTAGACCCGGATTCCACTCCGGAAAATCTGGTTTTTAACCGGACTGTCCCGTTGAAAGACTCCTGGAGCAAGATTGCTAATAAATAAATCATGTCTGAAGAACAGGAAAACGACACTCCGGATTATTTCAACGCCTGGGATGAAGCCTTAAACAAGGGTTTAAATCCAGGGTATTACGAAGTAGATGAACTTTGTGACATCATTGATATTTACATTTCCGACGATCTGATCGACAAAGCGAGGCAGAGCATTGAATATGCTTTCAGGCTTTATCCTGAAAACGAAGAACTGATTTATGAAGTCCTGCTTCTTCTCAATGATTATGAAATGTGGAACGATTTACTGATCTATTCCGAGCGATTCAAAAATACGCCCCAGGTATGGCCGGACGGACACAAACTCAGCGCTTTACTTCACCTGGGAATGGAAGAAGACGCCTTTCTCTTCTTTCGTAAACTGAAAAAAAAATACACCGGTGATCCCGAAAACCGCTCGGTTGTTTATCAGGCTATGGCCGAAGCATTGCACGAAGTAGACCTGTTCGATGCCTCCATCGATGTCTTAAAAGAAGCAGTCGACCTGATTGGAGAGGATATCGATTTTTTCTGGCTCCTACTTCAGAATTATATTGCATTAGAAGACAAAGAAAGCGCGGTTGATGCTGCATCTAAAATACAAAAGTTAAAACCGCTCGACCCGGAAACCTGGAGCAGATTAGGAAATGCGTACAAAGACATCAACGAAACCGAACGGGCAATTGAAGCTTTCGAGTTTGCACAATCCTTAGGGAGTACCGATACCAACGACCTGATGGACCTTATTTATGCTTATGAAAAAAACGGAAACCTGACAAAAGCCATCGAAAAAGTAGACGAATATCTGCTTTTGAAACCAGACAGTTACGTGGTGATGCTCATGGCATCGAACTTCTGCTCCCAGATACAGAATTGGGAAAAAGCGCTTGCTTACATTAATAAAGCCATCGCCTTACTTCCTACAATGGACTCCCTTTATCTATACCAGGCCGACTTCCTGAACCGGCTGGGTGAATATAAAAAAGCCATTGCCGCACTGGAGGAAGGAATCAAAAAAACAAACGATCCGCAGGGGAACTTAGATAAACAACTGAAAAAACTGCGCAAGCAGTACCCAGATCTTTAATACAGAGCCGGAAGTATTTTCCTCCATTTAAAAATAAGACTCTTTAACCTTTTTTCCTCAAAATAAGTTGTAACTTTGTCGATCAATTTCGTGACCGGAATCAGATCTATGCCAGGCGCCGACTGCACGGGCAAGAGGTTAAGGCTTCACTAAATCATATACTATGGCAAAAGTAAAAGGAACAATAGTTGTCGATACTGAAAGATGTAAAGGATGCGATCTTTGTGTGGTTGCGTGTCCCGCAGACGTTCTTGAACTCGGGAAAGAGGTCAATAATAAAGGATACCACTACTCCCACATGAAAAATCCCGACAATTGTATCGGATGCGCCAGTTGCGGATATGTTTGTCCCGATGGTTGTATCACTATTTACAAGGTAAAAATCTAACAGGCTATGGCAGAAGAAATCAAATTGATGAAAGGAAACGAAGCGATTGCCCATGCTGCAATACGCTACGGAGCTGATGGATATTTTGGGTACCCGATCACCCCCCAATCGGAAATAATGGAAACATTGATGGACGAGAAACCCTGGGATACGACAGGAATGGTCGTACTTCAGGCAGAAAGTGAGGTCGCAGCCATTAACATGGTTTATGGTGGAGCTGGCTGCGGAAAGCGAGTCATGACCTCCTCTTCCAGTCCGGGTATCAGCCTCAAGCAGGAAGGTATTTCGTACATGGCAGGAGCAGAACTTCCGGGATTGATTGTGAATGTTATGCGTGGAGGACCGGGATTAGGCACCATTCAGCCCAGCCAGGCCGATTACTTCCAAACAGTAAAAGGAGGAGGACATGGCGACTACCGCTTGATTACCCTGGCGCCGGCATCGGTACAGGAAATGGCCGACCATGTCGCATTGGGATTCGACCTGGCGTTTAAATACAACAACCCGGTGATGATGCTGACCGATGGTGTTATCGGACAAATGATGGAGAAGGTCGTATTGCCACCCCAACGTCCCCGGAAAACAGAAGAGGAGATCCGCAGGGAGCAACCCTGGGCTACTTTAGGCAAGACGAAAGACCGTAAGCCCAATATCATCACATCCCTCGAACTGGATTCTTCCATCATGGAAAAAAACAACCTGCGTTTCCAGGCGAAATACAAAAAAATCGAAGAAAACGAAATCCTATACGAGGAAATCATGTGTGATGACGCCGATTATCTGATCGTTGCATTCGGATCGGCCGCACGCATCAGCCAGAAAACAATAGAACTGGCCCGTGAAGAAGGAATAAAAGTCGGCCTTTTCCGCCCGATCACCCTCTGGCCGTTTCCATCCAAACAGCTAAATTCTTATACAGGCAAAGTAAAAGGTATTCTGACTGTCGAATTAAATGCCGGACAGATGGTGGAAGATGTGAAGTTAGCAGTAGAATGCCAAATTCCCGTGGAGCATTTCGGACGTCTCGGAGGAATCGTACCGGCGCCCGATGAGGTACTGGAAGCATTAAAGAAAATCAAAGCGTGAAGAAAATCAAAGTATTATGGAAGTTGCAGATATCATAAAACCAGAAAACCTGGTATATGCCAAACCCCGTCTGATGAACGACAATCCGATGCACTACTGCCCCGGATGCAGCCATGGAGTAGTACATAAACTCGTGGCGGAAGTGGTCGACGACATGGGAATGGAAGAAAAAACAATCGGAATAGCGCCGGTCGGCTGTGCCGTATTCGCTTATAACTATATCGATATCGACTGGCAGGAAGCCGCTCACGGGCGCGCTCCGGCGCTTGCTACTGCCGTTAAAAGGCTCAATCCCGACAAAATGGTATTCACTTACCAGGGCGACGGCGACCTGGCAGCCATCGGAACCGCAGAAACCATTCATGCCTGTAACCGGGGAGAGAATATCGTAATCATTTTTATCAACAATGCCATTTATGGTATGACAGGAGGCCAGATGGCCCCTACGACACTGATGAATATGGCAACGGCAACCTGTCCGTACGGACGGAATGAGCAGTTGAACGGATACCCGTTGAAAATATCCGACCTGTTGGCCCAACTCGAAGGAACCTGCTTAGTGACCCGGCAAACGGTACACTCTGCTCCGGCCATAAAGAAAGCCAAGAAAATGCTCCGGAAAGCTTTTGAAAACTCCATGGCAGGAAAAGGAACCTCGGTCGTAGAATTTGTATCCACCTGCTCCTCCGGATGGAAAATGACGCCGGATGCCTCCAATAAATGGATGGTAGAGCATATGCTGCCTGTATATCCTTTAGGAGAACTAAAAGACTATTAATCAATTGAAAGTTGACAATATAAAATCCATGACTTACGAAATTATCATTGCCGGATTCGGCGGACAAGGAGTGCTTTCCATGGGTAAGATTCTGGCTTATTCAGGATTGATGGAAAACAAGGAAGTGAGCTGGTTTCCTTCATACGGACCGGAACAGCGGGGAGGAACCGCCAATGTAACCGTGATATTAAGCGATGAAAAAATATCTTCTCCTATCCTGAACCAATACGACATTGCCATTATTCTGAACCAGCCTTCGCTCTCCAAATTCGAGAGCCGGGTAAAACCAGGCGGTATCCTGATTTTTGATGGTTATGGTATTGTACACCCGCCCACGAGAAAAGACATCCGGATCTATGAAATCGATGCCATGAATACCGCCGTAGCCGAAGGGTATGAAAAAGCATTCAATATGGTCATACTGGGAGGAATGCTCCGGGTAGCCCCGATGGTCACACTCGAAAGTATCATGAACGGATTGAAGAAATCATTACCGGAGCGTCACCACAAGCTGCTGCCGATGAATGAAAAGGCAATCCTGAAAGGAATGGAAACAATCAAAGAAATTTGAAGTACATTTCGACCATATCAACCGGGCTGCTTTTGTTTTTTTTGCTGGCTGGAGTTCAGAAAGTCAAAGCCCAGGATCATGATCACGATCATGATCATTCACTACCTGAAACAACGGACACAATTAAAGCAACGGAACATTATACCGGCGCCCAGGAGCCCGATACGACCAAACGCATTAATTTCTGGAGGATCACAAAACGCACGGGAGAAATGATCCCGGGAAACCCGGATACATTGCTCACTGATTTTGTGCGTCGTACGCATGTGGAAGGATACGGAATTTCGATGGCTTATCCTGGAAACCTGGGACTGCCCATGGAATCGAGAGTGTACTTCGATCGTCCCGACCGCTCCCGTTTTATGTTTGCCGATCCCTACTACAACTATGCCCTGACGCCGGAAAAGCTCAATTTCATCAATACGAAGATTCCCTATTCAAATCTCACCTACCAGAGCGCAGGCAGCAGGCAGAACAAGGAAGAACGGTTGCTGGGAGCCTTATCCATTAATTTCGGGAAGCACATCAATGTCGGATTTAATGTCGACTACCTCTACGCCCGGGGATTCTATATGTCCCAGTCGGCCAAACGGCTGGACTGGAACTTCTATGGCAGCTACATTACCGACCGCCACCGGTTGCACTTAGTCGTCAACCCCACGGACTACACGAACGGAGAAAACGGAGGATTAAACGATGATAATTATATTGTAAATCCGGAACTTACCAATGCTCCGGACGGACAAACTAAGGACTTTGAAGTCAATTACCAACGGGCCTCGTCGTCACAACAAACCTGGAACAGACAAAAAGGCGCGGAATATTATCTGAACTATCGTTACAACCTTGGCTTTGAGCGCGACACAGAAAAAAAAGACGAAGATGGGGGTGTAATCAAAGAGTTTATTCCGGTGTCGAGTCTCATTTATACGTTCAACTACATTGATAAGGAAAGGTGGTTCAATGCTAAAGACACAGCTATAATTAACGCATATTATAATAACCAGGACTACTGGAAAACCGAACGTGCGCCCAACTACTCCACGAAGTACCGGGAAATAAATAATATTTTCGGACTTTCCCTTCGGGAAGGATTCAGCGAATGGGCCAAATTCGACCTGACAGCTTTCCTCGACTACGAAACCCGTCAGTTTACAATGCAGCAGGATTCGGTGAAGTGGAATACTGAAAACCAGAATTCATTGTATATCGGAGGGGAATTAAGCAAGCGAACCGGGAAAACTCTCCGGTACGAGGCTCAGGGACGGCTGGGGGTGACCGGAGACAACGCCGGAGACTTCGATGTGAGTGGAAAAATAGAGACCCGGATCCCGTTTCTGAAAAAAACCGCATCCGTTATCGGACGAGCTTCCTTCAAAAGTTTATCACCGACGTATTATGAAAATAATTTTCACAGCAAATATATCTGGTGGGATAATAAAAAATTCGATAACGTCAAAAAAGTCCGGTTAGGCGGAAGCATCGATTTTCCCCAATCAAAAACCAATATCAGTGTCGATGCCGAGAATATCACCGACTACATCTACTTCGACAAGACAGGGGTTGCCATGCAACATTCTAAGACAGAGTCCGGAAATTCGGGAAACATCCGGGTACTGACAGCAACCCTGATACAAAATATGAAATTAGGCATTCTGCATTGGGACAACCAGATCGCCTACCAGCACAGCGGCAATGAGGATGTTCTTCCCCTACCTGATTTTAGCATATATTCCAATCTTTACCTGCAGTTTGTCGCCGCAAAAGTACTCACCATTCAAATAGGCGCCAATGCAAATTATTTTTCCAGGTATTCTTCTCCGACCTACGAACCGGTAACCCAACAATTCCGGTTACAGGACGAAGTCAAGGTCGGAGATTACCCGATAGTCAACGCTTATATCAATTGTCATTTGAAATATACGCGATTCTTTATCGAATTCTACAACCTGAGTTCATCGTTCATTTACCCGCCTGAATACTTTTCAATGGCTCATTATCCATTGAATCCACAGATATTCAAATTCGGTTTCTCCTGGGATTTTCATAATTGAAAATATGAATACAAAAAAACTGCTTCCGTTATACCTGGCATTATTAACCCTGGCAATGATCACCATGGCGATGCTGTGGAGCCAGTCACGAAAACCTGAAGTAAGAGATTACCCTGAAATCAAAAACGAAGGGATATTACGGATCGTGACCGACTACGATTCCATGGGAGGTAATCCGAACAGCGACACCATCGCTGGAAGCCAGTACGAACTCTGCAAATCCATTGAAAAAATTTCCGGATTGACAGTAGAAATCCATTTTGTAAAGAATCTCAAAGATTGTATCGAAGGATTAGAGAATAATCAATACGACGCTATCGCACGCTACATCCCGATCACTTCCGACACAAAAAAACAACTGACATTTACAGAGCCGATCCGTAAAAGTAAGCAGGTTCTGATACAACGTACGGCCGAACATAACGATAGCATCGAGCCTTTGAGAAATCATCTGGAGTTGGCTGGTAAAACCGTCCATGTTTCTGAAAATTCACCGGCAATATTAAGAATCCGGAATCTGGCCGAAGAGATCGGAGACACGATCTACATAAAGGAAGAAGCAAGCTGCAACTCGGAACAACTCATTCATATGGTGGCCTATAAAGAAATCGATTTTGCCGTTGTTGATCTCGATGTGGCGCTGGCAAATAAAAAAGATCTGCCCCAAATCGATTGTAAAACAGAAATCAGCTTTACTCAATTCCAGGCCTGGGCTGTAAGACACACTTCTCCGGTACTGCTCGACAGCCTGAACAATTGGCTGATAAAAATCAAGTAAGCATTATAAACAAAATCCCTGATAAAACGTTATTATTATGATATTCCCTTAGCATTATCTCCATGTCCAAATCAAAATTCATTAACGGAGAGATCAGTTGGCTTTCTTTTAACGACCGGGTGCTGCAAGAGGCTTATGATGAAACGACCCCACTCATAGAGCGGATCCGCTTCCTATCGATCTACTCGTCGAACATGGATGAATTTTTCAGAGTCCGCGTGGCCGCCCTGACACGTTATTCAAAATCGGATCTGCTTTACCACGACGAAAAGCCCAAAAAAGTCCTGTCGGAAATCAACAAGTTAGCGAAACGTTACCAGACAGACATTGAAAATACATTTTACAACGAACTACTCCCCCGGCTGGCTCAAAATCACATCCACATTGTAAACCAACAGGAAATCAATGAAGAACAGGGAATTTTTATCCGGCAATATTTTAAAGACAATATCCAGTACGACCTCTCCCCGGTGCTCATAGACAAATTGGAGGTACCTCTGCAATTGAAAGATACCGCTATTTATTTTGTGATCAGCATGTCGAAAGCAAACGATAAGAAAAATAAAGCGCATGCTATCCTGGAAATCCCCCGAAACCATTCACGATTCGTATCGCTTCCCGGAAACGGAGTAGACAAGTATATTATCCTGCTCGACGATATCATCCGGTATTGCCTGAACGACCTGTTTTTCATGTTCGGATACGATCAATACCAGGCGCATACCATCAAAATAACCCGCGATGCTGAGCTGAATCTCGATACAGGACTTTCTGTGAGCCTGATCGAAAGTATTTCCAACAGTCTGAAAGAGCGGAAAAAGGGAGAACCGGTACGATTTACATACGACAAGGAAATGCCGGATAAAATCCTTGCTTTTATTCTAAAAAAGCTCCGGTACACCCCTCCGAATATCATTCCCGGAGGCCGCTATCATAATCTACGGGATTTTATGAAATTTCCCAATGTAGGAGGTCCTGAACTGGAATATGCTCCCACTCCTCCCATACACAGGGCCGACTGTAACCTGTCTAAAAGTTATTTTGATCTGATAGACCGGAAAGATTACCTGATCAGCGTACCTTACCAATCGTTCGACCACCTCCTCTATTTCCTGCGGGAAGCAGCAATCGACCCGCATGTAACAACGATCAAAATGACATTGTACCGTCTGGCAGACAGATCTCGGGTCATCAACGCACTGAAAAACGCCGCCAGAAACGGAAAAAAGGTGACCGTCCTGGTCGAGCTAAAAGCCCGGTTCGATGAAGCAAGTAATATCCGCTGGACTTACGAGCTGGAAGAAGCCGGGGTCAGAGTGCTGAACGGAATTCAATCGTTCAAGGTACATTCCAAGATCTGTTTAGTAACCCGGAAAGCAAAAAACGGGCAGGAAAAACGGTATGCCATGCTCGGAACAGGAAATTACAATGAAAATACAGGAAAACTATACGGAGATTATCATTATTTCACATCCTCCCGGCAGATTACAGGGGAGCTGGCCGAACTTTTCTCCCAGTTGGAAAAAAATTGCCTGACCGGGAATTTCCGGAATATCCTGGTCTCTCCTCTTAATTTCAGAAAAAAAATGATATCCTTGATTGATAAAGAGATATCAAACGCAAAAAAGAATATCCCGTCATATATCACCATGAAAATGAACAGCCTGACGGATGAAGAAATAATCCTGAAATTATACGAGGCGGGAAAAGCCGGAGTTAAAATCAGGCTCATTGTCCGCGGCATGTGCCGGCTGATTGCCGGAAAGGAGAAACTAAGCGAAAACATTACCGCCATCAGTATCGTCGATAAGTTCCTGGAGCATGCACGTGTTTATATTTTCTCCAACGGAGGAAAAGAACAGATTTTTCTTTCTTCGGCTGATATTATGCCTCGCAATATCGATAACCGGGTGGAGGTCACCTTTCCTGTTACAGACGAAGAAAGCAGGCAGACCATACGGGATATGATCGACATACAATGGAAAGACAATATAAAAGCCCGGATATTGGACGAAAAGCTATCCAACAATTTCAGAAAAAAACAAAACGATGAAGAACCGGATATCCGGTCGCAATTTGCAACATACAACTATTTTAAAGATAAAAATAATATACAACCATAAAAACAACTGATGTATATATGAAAAAGAATTACATGAAAAGCTTTGAGGCAAAGCCCGGTAAAAAGCACAAAGTAAAAGATTTCGATACCGATGTTACAGGAGGATTTACCAAAGAAGAAAGCGAAGGTTTATTGAAAGAGAGCATCGAAAAGTTAGATGAAATTCAGGATAAGTTGTATGCCTACAACAAATACTCCGTGTTACTGGTGTTTCAGGCCATGGATGCCGCCGGAAAAGACGGAACGATCAAACACGTGATGTCGGGACTGAATCCCCAGGGAAGCCAGGTATTTTCATTCAAACAACCCTCTGCAGAAGAATTGGATCACGACTATATGTGGCGGATTCTTAAATCCTGCCCCGAGCGCGGACGCTTCGGTATTTTCAACCGTTCCCATTATGAGGAAGTCCTGATTGCCAAAGTTCACCCCGAAATACTACTCAACCAACAATTGCCGGGTATCGATGCAGAAGAGGATATCAAAAATAAATTCTGGAAAAAGCGTTACCGCCAGATCAATGATATCGAACGCTATCTGACGGAAAACGGCACCATTATTCTTAAATTTTTTCTCAATGTCTCGAAGAAAGAGCAAAAGAAACGCTTCCTGGAACGATTGAACGACGAGCATAAAAACTGGAAGTTCTCGCTCGGAGACCTGAAAGAGAGGAAATATTGGGACCAATACATGGATGCGTATGGCGATATTTTAACCAACACCTCGACCGAATATGCTCCGTGGTATGTCATTCCTGCCGATTACAAATGGTTCATGCGCTATGCCGTTGGAAAGATTATCCTGGAGCGTTTACAGAAGCTGGGATTGAAATATCCGCAGCTAACCGATGAAAAACGCAACGAGGTAGAAGAAGGGAAAAAAGTATTGGAAGCCGAACCTGAAGAAACTCCCTGATCCCTGCATCACAAAAGAAAAGAAACCGCTTCGGAGGCAATAGCCCGGGAAGCGGTTTCTTATTAATGTCTTTGTACTATTACCTGAATAGAAAATCTATTTTATCAGGCAATCGCAACCATAATTTCGCCATCTGCATCTTCGGTAAAAGCTACCTTTTCTTCACGGGCTAACCAACCCAATGCAGCATACAAATCTTTTTCTGTAAGTTTTGTCACTTTTTTGACTTCTTTCAGGCTTTTAGCAGGCTGGCCTTCCAAAGCGACCCAAACAATACCCGCATTATTCCCAATTTTCTCTTTCATTTGAATTGTTTTTTGTGTTGAACAACGAGTTTTACAGTATATCGCTGTAAATAAATTCATTGCAAAGATAATTGTTTTTTTTTAATACTCCTAAAATAATATGTTTTAAAGCATAAATTTGGCAAATGATTCTTTTATGATAACTTTGTATCACTTTTAAACTAACAATCTTTTTACAAAATGTAACGCCTTTATCTTATTTTTTTATTTATTTCA
>JAVBRK010000055.1:0-12314 GCA_031548005.1 Bacteroidales bacterium | reverse complement strand
AGAAAAATTCAACGCCTACCTGTCGCTCAATCACGACCGCACCGACGGACAGCGCGATAATTCTGAATTTTATATTACCAACGGATATGCTAAAATCGGATACGATTTTTCTCAAAATTGGAATGCTTCGGGAAACATCATCCTGTCGCAGTTTAATTCCAATAATCCCGGCAGAACAGATCAACCGGTACTTGATAATTGGGTCGACGCCCTGCGGGGAACCTATTCATTGGCTATTAACAACCAGTATGATAAAATGAGTGGAGCCGTCCAGGGATATTACAACTTCGGACACCACGAGATCAACGACGGCTATACTTCCGGAAGCACGCCCCGTAACTATCTTTTCAACTCGGACGATTACAATGCAGGGGTTGCTGTTTATGAATCATTCCGTTTATTCCGCGGAAGTCTGATCACAGCCGGATTTGATTTCAAACAATGGGGAGGGCATGCCTGGAATCACCTCAACGATGGTTCGGACAAAGATCTCATCGACCGGAATGTAAACGAATACGCTGTTTATGCCCTGGCTCAACAGTCGTTTGGCAAGCTAACCGTTAACGGGGGGATCAGGCTTGAAGACAACGAAACTTATGGGTCGGAATGGGTTCCTCAGGGAGGACTGGCTTATCATGCCACCGACCGGACCTCGTTTAAGGCAACAGCATCGAGAGGCTTCCGAAGTCCAAATATCCGGGAATTGTATATGTTTGCTCCGGCCAATCCGGATCTGAAGCCGGAATATATGAACAATTACGACGTTTCTTACATCCAGAAACTGTTCGATAACAAAATGGAATTGGAACTGACAGCCTATTTTGCCCAGGGAAGAGATATGATTACGACAACCATGATCGACGGCAAACCAAAAAATATCAATTCAGGAGAGTTTATCAATAAAGGATTCGATTTTTCGTTATCGTATGAAATACTTCCGGCTTTAAAACTACACGGAAATTACAGTTTTCTGGATTCGGATATCCGGATCACTGGAGCCCCTAAACACCAGTCGTTTATGAATGCCAACTGGAAAACAGGGAAGTTTATTTTTTCGGCCGGATACCAGTACATTAGCGGATTATACACCCAGACAGCGGATTCAGATACAGAAACTTACGGACTACTCAATGCCAGGGTTTCCTATCAGCCAGTAAAATGGATTTCACTTTTTGTCAACGGCGATAACCTGACGGATACCCACTACGAAATATATAAAGGATTCCCTATGCCTGGAATCATCGCTATGGGAGGGATCGACATCAGGTTTTAAAAAAGTTCCGCCATACATTTTTTTGAATTGAGATTTTTTTACGTAAGTTTGTATCTTAAAAATCCAATAAAATGAGCATGTCGGACAATCGAAATAGTGGTTTTCTGGAGTCTATTCCTCCTGTAACAAGAAACATCCTGATCATTAATTTTATTATCTGGCTGGCTTGTTTCGCCCTGAGCAGGTCGAATATCGACCTGGCCAATATCCTTGGATTACATCTTCCAACAGCCCACGGATTTTACTTATTCCAGTTCGTCACCTATATGTTTACTCATGTAGCATTCTCCCATTTATTTTTCAATATGTTTGCCGTATTCATGTTCGGGGCCAGTCTGGAACATACCTGGGGAGGAAAAAGGTTTCTGACTTACTACATGATCACCGGAATCGGAGCCGGACTGGTCAACCTGCTTGTATGCTACCTGAGGATCCATTTTCTGAGCGCCGGACTATCTCCGGAAACCATCTCCATGGTACAAAACGAAGGTTTCAGTATATTATCGAACAACATGAATTATTCCGACCCGGCGACGGGCGACCTGAATCTGCTGTACAATTCCGTAACCATCGGAGCCTCCGGAGCGGTTTTCGGGATTCTGCTCGCTTTTGGAATGCTGTTCCCCAACGCTCCTCTATATCTGATGTTCATACCTATACCCATCAAAGCGAAGTATTTTGTTCTAGGATACGGATTGGTCGAGCTTTACTTAGGATTTGCGAACCACAGTGGTGATAATGTCGCTCATTTTGCTCACTTAGGAGGGATGCTGTTCGGTATTATTCTCATATTATACTGGAGAAAAAAATATAATTGAAATGACCAGTTTTATTAACCAGACAGAGTCTTTTTTTAAAAGTAAGTCCATCTTAGCCAAGCTGATCTTATGTAATATCATCGTCTTCCTGGCTCTGAAGCTGACAGGCGTATTCTGTACTCTTTTCCAGATCGATCCGGACATCATTTACAGTTTTTTCGAACTACCGGCAGATTTGAAAATATTGGTGTTCCGGGTATGGACTCTCGTAACTTATATGTTTACTCACTTCGGATTCTGGCATATTTTATTCAATATGCTTTGGTTGTACTGGTTCGGAAAGATCTTCGAATTATTTTTCTCTTCAAAGCAAATGAGCGGATTATACATTCTCGGAGGGCTGGCCGGAGGGATCCTTTTCCTGTTATCTTACAATTTCCTGCCGTTTTTTTCCGGAATGGCCTATTCCAGTTACTTGGTAGGGGCGTCTGCTGCCGTAATGGCCATTGTATTCGGAGTTGCTTTTTACCGGAAAGACTTTGAGATCGGATTGCTGTTTCTTGGAAATATAAAGATTATCTATGTAGCTCTTGCTTCTCTGATAATCGATCTGTTATCGGTTACATCCATGAATGCAGGGGGGCATATCGCACATATCGGCGGAGCTTTATGCGGAGTTTTATTTGCAGAAAATATGAAAAAAGGTATCGATATTACAGCCTGGCTAAACAAATTAATTGATAGAGTTGTTAATTTGTTCAGAAAGAGGCCTGAAAGAAAAATGCATGTCAAATATAAACGCTTTGAGTCGGATTATGAATACAATGCCCGAAAGAATGCATCAGACGAAGAAATCGATAAAATTCTCGACAAAGTAAAAAAATCAGGTTACTCAAGCCTGAGCGAAGAAGAAAAGCGAAGATTATTTGACGCCAGCAAAAAATAAATCCCGATATCATTGTACATGGATCAATTAAAAAATATTGGAAAATATTTTATTCTCGGAATCAATCTTGTTGTATTGATCCTCCTGATCATATCTGCTTATTCCGACCGGGTTTCCTCGGAAAAGTCGGTATTTTTCTCTTATATGGGGATGATTTTCCCGTTTATCTTCATCGCCTGTCTTACACTGACGGTTATTTGGCTGGCATTCCGCCAATGGAAATATGCACTGATTCTGGCTGTGGGGATCATCGTGTGCTGGGGAGCCGCTTCCACCTATTTCCCGGTTCATGTAAAAACGAAAGAATTGCCCCAGGATTGCATCAAATTACTAACATACAACGTGATGAAATTTGAGCATGAAAAAGCTCATAAAAAAAATAATCCGAACAGGATACTTCAATACATCATCGACAGTAAAGCCGATGTTGTATGTCTGCAGGAATACGCATTCATCGAATCCGGTGAGCGACTGAAAGATCAGGATATCAAAAATGCATTGAAAGGGTATCGTTACTCCCGAACCTTGAAACTGTCCAATGGTTACGGCAATGAATTTTTCGGATTGGCCATCTATTCCAAATTTCCGATTCTCTCTTTCAAAGAAATTCCTTTTGAAAGCCATTACAACGGCTCTTTTATTGCTGAACTGGATATTAAAGGAAAGCGGACAACCCTGATCAACAACCACTTAGAATCAAACAAACTGTCATTAGACGAACGTACCGAATATTACGATCTGACCAAAGAATTCGATTCCGATAAACTTGAAGTTGTAACCTCCAGAGTCACGAAACGGCTGACACCCGCTTTCAAAATCCGGGCCAAGCAGGCCGATATCGTTTCAAAATACATCAAAGAAAATGAGAATCCATACATCATTGTTTGCGGTGATTTCAACGACACCCCGATTTCTTACTCACGTCATCAAATCAAAGGTGATCTGAAAGACGCTTTTGTCAGTACCGGAAGCGGACTTGGAATCAGCTACAACCGTCACCGTTTCCTGTTCCGGATTGATTATATTTTTCACAGTAAAAATATCAAAGCTTATAACTGTTCGGTCGATAACAGCATCAAAAATTCCGATCATTATCCGGTTTCGACATATCTCGAATTCAAATAATACGTACCTTTGTATTCACTTAAGACCATTCGGATGAAAAGAATCATTTTCTACCTTTCTACTATTTCTTTATTTCTGCCCTCTTGTACCGGCCATGTAGAAAAAGAACGTGTGATTACGGTAACAATCGAGCCTCAGCGTTACTTTGCTGAGAAATTAGCTGGAGATCACTTTAAAATCATCACAATGGTTCCCCCTGGAACCAGTCCGGAAACATACGATCCGTCTCCGGTTCAAATGGCCGGATTAGCTAAAAGCACTGCCTACTTTCAAATTGGAGAAATCGGCTTCGAACAGGTTTGGATGGAAAAAATAAAAGAAAACAATCCTGGATTGCAGGTCTTCAATAATGGAAATGGAATAAATTACATTACAGGGCATGCCTGCGAGCATGAAGAACAAGGGCATGGGCATGACCATGCACACTCCCATCCCGGAGGAGTCGATCCACACACCTGGAGTTCGCCCAAAGCGGCCCTGCTCATTGTCGAAAATATGTTCGAAGCTTTCTGCCGGTTAGATAGCGCCAATACCGTTTCATACCGGAAAAACCTGGAAAGTTTAAAAGCAGAAATGGTCCGTACCGATCAGCAGGTATCGGAAATATTATCGAAAGCAACTTCCCGGTCGTTCATTATCTACCATCCGGCGCTGACTTACTTAGCCGAGGATTACCAACTCAACCAGCTGTGTATTGAAATCGACGGGAAAGAGCCGTCTCCTGAGCAACTGAAACACCTGATCGAAGAATGCCGCTCCAAACAGGTTAAAACGGTATTTGTACAGCAGGAGTTCGATAAAAAAAATGCAGAGGTTCTGGCAAAGGAAACCGGATGCAAACTTGTAGTTATCAATACATTGTCATACAACTGGGAGGACGAACTGATCAAAATTGCAAAAGCTCTGGCAGATGAATGACCGTTTGATTAAAATAGAGCATGTTTATGCCGGCTACGACCGTCAGGCAGTGCTGCAAGATGTCTGCCTCGATATTTTCGAGCAGGATTTTCTGGGAGTTATCGGACCGAACGGAGGCGGAAAAACAACATTGCTGAAAGTTATTCTGGGCCTTCTTAAACCCCTCAAAGGAGAAATTATCTTTCTTCGCCCCGAAATAAAGCACCGGATCGGATATATGCCTCAAACCAATTCGATCGATAAAAAATTCCCGATACTGGTTTCGGAAGTCATCGAATCGGGACTCATTACAAAAGAAAAAGCATCTAAAAAGGAACAGCATACACGGATTGCAGAAGTGATGGATCAGATGGGCATCGGACCGATTGCCCGAAAACCCATCGGAGAGCTTTCCGGAGGCCAATTACAACGTACATTACTTGCAAGAGCGATTGTCAATAATCCGGAGTTGCTGATACTGGATGAACCCAATTCTTATGTCGACAAGCGGTTCGAGACCCATTTTTATAGTCTCCTGCAGGAAATCAATAAAAATACAGCCATTGTCCTGGTATCCCACGATATAGGCACAGTGCTTTCCACAGTGAAAAATATTGCCTGCGTAAACGAGCAGCTCCACTACCATCCGGGATCGGATATCAAAGAAGGGTGGCTGGAAGAACATTTCGGTTGTCCATTCGACATCATCGGACACGGAAACATTCCGCACAGAATACTAAAAACACATGAATAACCTGTTATTTTCGGTCAATGTTGTAGCTCCGCTCTTTATATTGATGTCTACGGGATATATCTCCAGGAAGATCAAATTTGTTTCAGAACCGTTTTTGGCAGAATTAAACCGGTTTGTATTCAAATTCTGCCTGCCGGCCATGCTTTTTTACGACATCTGGAGCTCCTACAAAGGAGACTTCTCGAATACGAAACTTATTTTCAGCGCTGTTGCAGGGATCCTGATCGTCATACTTCTTTCATTCTGTATTGTTCCTCTGATCATCAAACGAAAAGGTCAACGGGGAAGCATTATCCAGGGGATCTACCGCAGCAATTTCATCATCTACGGATTACCCCTCGCCACCGGCATGTACGGACAGGAAGCTGTAACGACCATCTCCATGCTAATGGGAATCATGATTCCTCTCTATAACGTATCGGCAGTAATTATCCTTTCGATCTATTCCGAAACCGGGGCTCACCAGGTAACTTTCAGGAGCATCGTCAAAGATATTGTTACCAACCCGCTGATTCAAGGTTGCTTTTTGGGGTTAATGGCCGGACTGTTCCATCTGAAACTTCCGGAATTCATCCGGTCTCCTCTATCCCAATTCGCAGCAATAGGAACTCCTCTGGCTTTGTTTGTCATGGGGGGAGAATTCAAATTCAGGCACCTGGGAGGAAATATTGTCAAAGTAATTTCAGTTACAGTTGTCAGACTGGTTATCGTTCCGTTGTGCGCCCTGAGTATCTATGTGATGATGGGATTCCGCCAGGTAGAACTCAGCGTTTTACTCAGTATATTTGCAACCCCTACGGCGATGGCAAGCTATATCATGTCGAAGAACATGGGATGTGACGGACAATTATCGGCGCAGATCGTGGTACTGACTACGACCTGCTCCTGCATCACCATTTTCTTCTTCATTTTTGCCCTGAGATCGATGGGATATATTTAACATTTCCGGTTGGGCTTTTCTTTCTCTAAAATTAACCAAATTTATTACAGAAAAATTTATTTATTCCGTACGAAATCGTAATTTTGCAAATCCTTATTAAAAGATCATTATTATTCATTCTATAAATTTTAAATTATGGCTAAAATAACTGTTGTAGGTGCCGGTAATGTAGGTGCAACCTGTGCCAACGTTCTTGCATTCAATAAAATTGCAGACGAAGTGGTTATGCTCGATGTAAAAGAAGGCGTTGCAGAAGGAAAAGCGATGGACATGATGCAAACAGCCCAAACCCTCGGTTTCGAAACCGAGGTAGTCGGTGTAACAAACGATTATTCCAAAACAGCAAATTCGGATGTTGTTATCATTACTTCCGGTATTCCACGTAAACCGGGAATGACCCGCGAAGAATTGATCGGAGTGAATGCAAATATCGTAAAAAGTGTTGCCGAAAGCTGTCTGAAACACTCTCCGAATGCAATCTTTATCATCATCTCCAATCCGATGGATACGATGACTTACCTGACTTTAAAAGCTACAGGTTTACCCAAGAACCGCGTGATCGGAATGGGTGGTACACTCGATAGTTCCCGCTTCCAATACTACCTGAGCCAGGCTCTGGGCGTAAATCCTTCACAAGTAGAAGGAACCGTTATCGGAGGACACGGAGACACGACCATGATCCCACTGAAACGTCTGGCAACTTACAATGGAGTTCCCGCTTCTCAACTACTGGCTGCTGCTGCTTTAGATAAAGTGGTTGCCGACACCATGGTTGGCGGCGCTACATTGACCGGTCTGCTCGGTACTTCAGCCTGGTATGCCCCCGGTGCTGCTGGTGCATTCGTTGCCGAATCGATTATCCGCGACTACAAGCGTTTGATCCCCTGCTGCGTGTACTTAGAAGGAGAATACGGACAAAAAGATATCTGTATCGGCGTTCCGGCCATCCTCGGAAGAAATGGAGTGGAGAAAATTGTGGATCTCAAACTGAACGATGAAGAAAAAGCTTTATTTGAAAAAAGTGCGGAGGCTGTTCGCAAAACCAATGATGTATTGAAAGAAATCAAGGCGCTTTGATCGATATTTTCTATAAAGGTTTTATTATCGGAGTATTAGTTTCCGCCCCTATGGGCCCGATAGGACTACTATGTATCCAGCGGACTTTGAATAAAGGCCGCTGGCATGGTTTTTTTTCGGGAATAGGAGCAGCTCTCTCCGATGTAGTATATGCCGCCATGACCTGTCTGGGAATGGGGATTATTATCGACTTTATTAAAGAAAACCAGAACATCCTGCAAATTATCGGAAGTTTACTTCTACTGGTTTTCGGATATTATACTTACCGTTCCAATCCATCCAAAAGCCTTCGTAAACCGAACGAAAACATCAATAAATATTCCCAGGATACATTTACGGCATTCCTGCTTACGCTGTCCAATCCTTTTATTATTTTCCTGTTTATCGCTTTATTTGCCCGCTTTAATTTTATCTCCCCCGACGAAAAGACGTTTTCCATGATCGTCGGTCTTTGCGCCATTGCAACCGGCGCTCTGACCTGGTGGTTCCTGATCACCTTCCTGATTGGAAAATTACGTAAAAACTTCAACCTAAGAGGCTTGTGGATTATGAACCGGGTGGTGGGAATCACCATTATCGTCCTTGCTGTTGCGGGTATTGTATTTTCAATCTGGGAGATACTCCTGATCCATAATCCAGCCAATCTCAGAACTTAAATTTAAATTCAAACAAGATACATTATGAAACCGAGTATCCGAAAAATGACGACTCTGATTTTCTTTCTGATCAGTACAGGTTTATTCGCTCAAAAAGAAATCAAAGTACTGCAATACAAAGTATCCGAAACGATACCGGTTCATCAACCGGTCATGATCGACAGTACCGATGTTAACAAAAAGAAATTCGAGGAGAAAGCTTTTCTGCAATATTCCGTCAATACAAAACCAGTACTGGAAAATGCAGGAATACAATCTACCGATACTGCAGGAGTCATTTCATTGAGAGGTGTGCGGCCGGGAACTAAAAAGCAGGAGACAGGAAAAGCGCTCCGGCTACTGGCTTTCGGAACCGAATCAGATCGTTATACAAAAGCAAAACTAATCATCTCTTCCACAGAAATGCTGGAAGTTTATGTAAATGATAAAAAAGAAAAATCCAAGGAATCCTTTGAAGACAGCCTTTCGAAAGCTAAAAATACGGAAGTAGAACTGGCAATGGAGCCTTATACCCGTTATGAGATCGTGATCAAATGCTTAGTGAGAGGTTCCGATTCGATCGTTCCGGAACTGAAAACCATCATCAAGTCCGAAAAAGACGATAAGCAGGCCAATATCGGAATAACCCTGAATAATAAAAGGCGGGTCAACATTGTGGATATAATGGAAGGCCACCGTCTTACCGGAAGTAGCTTATCCTCCTCCGGAAAATATTTTTTAGCAAACTATAATATCGTCTTTCCCGGCGGTAAAAGTAATCCCTACAGCGAACTAAGGGAATTGAAATCCAATCGCCTCATCACCCGTTTTCCCGGGAATTCTTCTCCACGCTGGATGCCGGGAATAGATCAGCTCATTTACACGATAGACGGTGTGAAAGAAAAGGATTTTTACATCATCGATCCGGAAACACTCACAGAAAAATGTATTGCCCAGGGAATGAAATTCGACTCCTATCAGGTCGCTCCCAACCGTAGTTTTCTAATCCTTAACATCCGGGAAGAAATCCCTGCCGATAAAGGAGATTTGAAACGATTGCTATCGCCCAGCGATCGGGCCGGATCATTCCGGGGACGGAATTCCATCTATATCTACAATTTCGCAGATCAGAGTACACAACGGTTATCCTTCGGGAGTACAAATACTTATGTTACCGATATCCGGCCCGATAGCAAAAAGATACTGGTTATGACCTCCAAAGAAGATTTTACAGAACGCCTGTTCCGGGAGTTCAGCCTCTATGAGATGGACTTACAATCTCTTAAAATGGACACCATCACCCGGGACCCATTCATTTCCAGCGCTTCTTATTCTCCCGATTATCAAAAGATCGTTATCTCGGGAAGCGGTGAAGCTTTCGGAGGGATCGGCCTGAACATCAAGCCTGGACAAACAGCCAATTCATACGATGGACAGCAATTTATTATGGATCTGAAAACCAGGAAAGCCGAAGCTATTTCCAAAAACTTCAATCCGAATATCGAATCAGCACAATGGTCAGGTGCAGACAACCGTATTTATTGCTCTGCAGAAGACGAAGACCGTCGTTCGATCTACACCTATGATCCGAAAAGCAGCCGGTATGAACGCCTGGAACTCAGTGAAGACATCATTGCAAATTTCCAGGTAGCAGAAACATCTCCCATAGCGCTCTATCGTGGCGAAAGCGGATCCAATGCTTACCGTCTTTACTCTTATGATCTGAAATCCCGGAAATCCCGGTTACTATCGGATCCGTTTGCCGAGTCCCTTTCCAAACTGGAGTTAAGCGAAATAAAAGACTGGAGTTTCAGAGCCTCCGACGGAACCGAGATCAAAGGACGTTATTACCTCCCGGTCGGATTCGATCCGAATAAGAAATATCCGATGATCGTGTATTATTATGGAGGAACCTCCCCCACTCCACGGGTATTTGAAAGCACCTATCCATTACAAACCTACTCGGCTTTAGGGTATGTGGTTTATACGCTTCAACCCAGCGGAACTACGGGTTTCGGACAGGAATTCGCCGCCCGCCACGTCAATGCCTGGGGTAAAGTAACTGCAGACGAAATCATCGAAGGTACCCAAAAATTCTGCGCAGAACACCTGTTTGTGGACAAAACCAAGATCGGCTGTATCGGTGCATCTTATGGAGGATTCATGACCCAATACCTGCAAACCCGGACCGATATTTTTGCAGCTGCCGTTTCCCATGCCGGGATCAGCGCCCTCTCGAGCTACTGGGGAGAAGGATACTGGGGGTATGCCTACAGCGCTGTAGCCAGTGCAGGCAGCTATCCCTGGAACAACCCGGAACTGTATGTCGAGCAAAGTCCGTTATTCCATGCCGACAAAATCAAGACCCCGCTTCTGTTACTACATGGCAGCATCGATACCAACGTCCCGATCGGAGAAAGTATCCAGATGTACAATGCTCTGAAATTACTGGGAAAAACAGTCGAATTCATCAGCGTAGAAGGGGAAAACCACGCTATTTACGGACATAAAAAACGGATCGAATGGAATAAAACCATTCATGCCTGGTTTGCCAAGTGGTTAAAAGACCAACCCGAATGGTGGGAAGCATTGTACTCCGAAAAAGCAGAATAATTCACAAATGAACTTCTGTTGGTTGCTCAAGCGCACAGGCATCATATTCGCATTGCTGCTATTGATTGCATTTCCGTTGAACAAACAATTCAACCGGCCGGGTTTTCAGATTCCTCCCCAACAGGAAAAAGAGATTTCCGATATCTCCGGTCCGGCGCCGGAAATACCGGAATTGACGGAAAAAATCTCCTCCAGCCGGCATCAGATTGCGAAACAAAGACCAAGTAGCGGCATGATAAAACCCCAGCATCCGGAAAAACCGGAAACTTTGCCTGCCCGGATAACCCCAATCGATTTGCCGGAGGAAAAACCGGATCCGGATGTAATCAGCATCGAAATGAAGGAACTGGCAGTCGAAAATAAGAATAAACTACAGATAATCAAACGATTATACATACCTAAAGTCGAATACCATTCTGATATCAAAAATTACATTCTCCCAGCCGGATTGATTGCAGTCGGGGCCATTTTCTCCCAAACCGAAGATTACCGGGATATTATCCACCTCGACCGGCCGGATGGACGCCATACTGTTACAAGTATCGACGATATTATGGAATATGCCATTGCCCCCAGTGTTTTTATTTTCGATATCTTCGGCAAAGAAAAGCACGATCCTGTCGACCAGTTTTTTCTGTTGATTCTGGCTTCGGGCATCACAGCGCTGGAAGTGCGCCCGCTCAAAGAATACTTTCGGACAGAGCGTCCGGACGGAGGAATCTATTCTTTTCCATCAGGGCATACCGCTTCAGCATTCATGGGAGCACATATGATTTATAAAGAATTCAGGGATTCCAATTCCTGGATCGCATACTCCGGTTACGTATTGGCAGGAACTGTAGGAGCCTTGCGTGTTGTGAATAACCGGCACTGGGTCTGTGATATAATCGCCGGAGCCGGAATGGGAATATTGGGAACGGAACTGGCCTACCTGGCCTATTTTCCACTCCGGAACCTGGTAGCCGGAGAATTCAACAAGCTGTTCGGAAAATATTTTATCGTTACCCCGGTCATTCAGCCGGAAGCTTTAGGCCTGCAAGTCAATTTAAGCTTCTGAGAAAACTTATTCAACTCACCTTCAAGATCATCTTCTTTTTAATCTCAATTTATTCAAAAATACATTTTTTATTTTTTTAATAAAAATTTTATTATCTTTACTAGTGTCACGTCAATTTGAAATTGTCGGATAAAGCTTCTTTAGTTTAATTCTGGCGCTATCGTTCGTGAACCTCCAATTTATTTTAGCATTCCTGTTGTTTCTGTCTCTTTTCCAAGCAATCACTTCCTTTTTCATGG
>JAVBRK010000081.1:0-14994 GCA_031548005.1 Bacteroidales bacterium | reverse complement strand
ACTCGTTAATGGAAATTTTTTGTGATTTATAGTTTGTTATTGAAATCTTTTAGCTTAATATTGGTGAATGCCCGCTTGGTATGCAACGGAAAATCTCCCTGCATGATCCATCCATAATAGCCCGGATCGTTTTTGAGGACTTCTGAAGCAATCTGCCCCTTATATCTCCCGAAATTAATCACTTCCCGCATGTTTTCGTCGTATACCAGGCGTCCTGCAAAATCTACATTGTTGGTGAAGCAGGAATATTCAGATAGGAAATGGATGTTATTTTCCAGGTCGGGATAGCGATCCAATTGCGATTTCAGAACTTCGTAAGTTGCCTTTGTATCCGCCTCGGCGCTGTGGGCGTCTTCCAGTTCCTTGTCACAATAAAATTTATAAGCAGCTGATAAAGTCCGTTGTTCCTTTTTGTGAAAAATGGTCTGCACGTCGATGAATTTACGTTTCATCAGATCCAGGTCCACTCCTGCACGCAGAAATTCTTCCGCCAGCAGTGGAATGTCAAACCGGTTGGAATTATATCCGGCCAGGTCAGAGCCTTCCATCTGGGCGGCCAGAGATTTGGCGACAGCTTTGAAAGTCGGACAGTTTCTGACATCCTCATCGGTTATTCCATGGATGGCTGTGGCCTGCGGTGGTATCGGAATTTCCGGATTGATCCGCCGGGTCTTGGATTCTTCATCGCCGTTCGGATATACCTTCAAATAAGAAATTTCAACGATACGGTCATTAATGATGCTGATCCCGGTTGTTTCCAGGTCAAAAAAAATCAGAGGGTTCTTTAGATTTAATTGCATAGCCTCTGTTTTATTCATTCAGCATCATGGGCATCAGCAGCATCAGCAATTCTTCGCCCTCCTCATTTTCGGAAGGGAGGATCAGACCCGCTCTGGAAGGGTCGGCCAATTCCATAATGGCTTCCTGGGAAGGAATATTATTCAAAATTTCGATCAGATAGGTTCCTTTGAATCCGATGTTCATCGGCTCTCCGTCGTAGGTGCAGGAAATGGTCTCTTCCGCGGAAGTTGAAAAATCGATATCCTGAGCCGAAACCAGGATACTGTCTTTTGAAATTCCTAATTTCACCAGGCTGCTGGCCGGGTTGGAAAATACAGCCACACGTTTCAGAGCATTGAATAACATCAGGCGGTCGATGGCTACCTTGTAGGGATTTCCTGTCGGAATGACTCCGTTATAATTGGGGTAACGACCTTCTATCAGACGGCAAACCAGGATGAAATTTTCCATCGTGAAATACGCATTGCTATCGTCAAAGCCAATCGTCACGTCTCCGGATTCTTTTGGAAGGATGGTTCTGAGGAGGTTCGCCGGCTTTTTAGGAAGAATGAACGACGAACGCTCGCTTCCTTTAGTCGCCATCGTTTTGCAGCGTACCAGTTTGTGCCCGTCGGATCCCACAAAAGTGATATCTTCTGTTGTGATGTCGAAATACAAACCGTTCATCACCGGTCTCAATTCATCGTCGGCAGTGGCGAAAAGCGTACGGCTGATTCCGGAAAGAAGCACCGATGCAGCTATCTGAAGATTTACAGTATCTTCTTTCAACGGTTTGGGGTGAGGGTATTCATCTCCTTTCATTCCGACGAAATTATATTTTCCGTTTTCATAATAGATGAATATTTCCATGCTATCGTTATTGATCTCGAATGTAATGGGTTGCTCCGGCAGTTCTTTCAATGCGTCGAGCAGGTTTTTGGACGGAACGGCAAATAGGCCCGACCCATCCGTGCTGCCGACCTCGATGGAAGTCGACATCCTGGTTTCCGTATCGGCTGCAGTAACGGTCAGCCGGTTTCCGTTCAGGTCAAATAAAAAACAATCCAGGACAGGAATGGAGTTTTTGGAAGCGATCACCCGGCCAATTGTCTGGAGATGGCTTAACAATGAATTACACGAAACTACAAATTTCATACGGATACTATGTTTAATTGATTATATCATAAATTTCACCACAAATATAAAGAATTTATTTGAAACGGAAATTCGGAATCGGAAACTGTTTTCTAAATAAAAAAAGAATGCTATCTTTGTACCTTGATTTTTGGAAAATTGTAAAAATAAAGGAGGAAGAAAATCTCAATATGATAAAAATAACATTTCCAGACGGTTCCGTTCGCGAGTATCCGAAAGGAACCACTTCCATGCAGATTGCCGAAAGTATCAGTTCCCGCTTAGCCCAGGATGTTATTGCCGCCGGTGTAAACGGCGAGACCTGGGATTTGATGCGGCCGATCGGTGAAGATGCATCCGTGAAACTTTATAAATGGGAAGACGAAGAAGGTAAACATGCTTTCTGGCATTCGTCCGCCCACCTGATGGCTGAAGCGTTGCAGGAATTGTATCCCGGGATCAAATTCGGGATCGGTCCGGCGATTGAGAATGGATTTTACTATGATGTAGATCCGGGTGAAGGAGTAGTCATCAAAGAGGGCGACTTTCAGATGATCGAAGCTAAAATGGCTGAATTAGTCGCTAAGAAAGAATCGATCGTGCGTCAGAGTATCAGTAAGACCGAAGCATTGAAGATGTTCGGTGATCGCGGTGAAAATTATAAAACCGAGTTGATTGACGAATTGGCCGACGGAACGATTACGACTTATTCCCAAGGTTGTTTTACTGATTTGTGCCGTGGCCCTCACCTTCCGGACACTTCTTACATCAAAGCCCTGAAATTGATGTCAGTTGCCGGAGCTTATTGGCGTGGAGATGAAAAGCGTCCTCAGTTGACGCGTATATACGGAATCACTTTCCCGAAAAAGAAAATGCTGGATGAGTACCTCGTGTTGCTCGAAGAAGCCAAGAAACGGGACCACCGTAAAATCGGAAAAGAATTGGAATTGTTCACATTCTCTCAGAATGTGGGACAAGGTTTGCCTCTGTGGCTGCCAAAAGGGACTCAGTTGCGGCTGAAACTGGAAGAATTCCTAAAGCGCATCCAACGCAAATATGGTTACCAACAGGTCATGACGCCACACATCGGGAATAAAATCCTGTATGTGACATCGGGGCATTATGCTAAATACGGGAAAGATTCGTTCCAGCCGATTCATACGCCCGAAGAAGGAGAAGAATTTCTGCTGAAGCCGATGAATTGCCCGCATCACTGTGAAATTTATAAAGCGTTTCCTCATTCTTATAAGGATCTGCCCCTGCGCCTGGCAGAGTTCGGTACAGTGTACCGTTACGAGCAAAGCGGGGAGCTGCATGGCTTAACGCGGGTGAGAGGTTTCACTCAGGATGATGCGCACATCTTTTGTACTCCCGACCAGGTGAAGGATGAATTCAAAAAGGTGATGGAACTTATTAATATTATTTTCAATGCCTTGGACTTCAAAGACTATGAGGCTCAGATTTCTCTCCGAGATCCGGATAATAAGGAAAAGTACATTGGAAGTGAAGAAAACTGGGATAAAGCAGAATCTGCGATTATTGAAGTGTGTCAGGAGTCGGGAATTAAAGCTCGCGTGGAGTTGGGAGAGGCTGCTTTTTATGGGCCTAAGCTCGACTTCATGGTGAAGGATGCCTTGGGGCGTCGCTGGCAGTTGGGGACGATCCAGGTCGACTATAATCTGCCCGACCGTTTTGAACTGGAGTATGTCGGCGCCGATAATAAAAAACACCGGCCGGTAATGATTCACCGGGCTCCTTTTGGTTCGATGGAGCGCTTTGTCGCTGTTTTGATCGAACACACCGCCGGAAAATTTCCGATCTGGTTAACTCCCGATCAGGCTGTGATTTTACCGATCAGTGAGAAATTCAATGACTATGCCTATGAAGTGGCAAAACAATTGAACGAACAGGATATCCGGGTGCTTGTCGACGACCGGAATGAAAAAATCGGACGAAAAATTCGGGATAATGAATTGAAAAAAATCCCTTATTTGCTCATTGTTGGGGAGAAAGAAGTGGAAAATAATGGAATTTCGGTAAGAAAACAAGGTGAAGGTGATGGTGGTTTAATGAAAATTACTACCTTTGCCGAAATTTTGAACGGAGAGGTTGAAAAACAAATGAATCAATGGAGTGAGAAGAACTCCTGAATAAAACTACAAACATCCATTAGAAAGACTTTATAAATCAAAAAAAGGAGATTAATTTTATTGAATGAAGAAAGACAATCTTAAGGACCAATATCGTGTAAATGAAAAGATTCGCGTTAGAGAAGTCCGGTTAGTAGGAGATAATGTGGAACAAGGCGTTTATCCCCTTGCAGAGGCTTTAAAGATTGCAGGTGATCAGGGTGCAGATCTGGTTGAGATTTCCCCTAATGCAGTTCCTCCTGTTTGTAGAGTTGTTGATTATCAGAAGTTTATCTACCAACAAAAGAAGCGTCAGAAAGAGCAGAAGGCTAAGTCTGTAAAAATTGTGGTAAAAGAGATCCGTTTTGGGCCTCAGACCGACGATCATGATTATAATTTTAAGCTGAAGCATGCTAAAAGTTTCCTGGAAGATGGGGCCAAAGTGAAAGCTTACGTGTTCTTCAGGGGACGCTCTATCCTTTTCAAAGAGCAGGGGGAAGTGTTGCTGCTCCGCTTTGCTAATGATCTAGAAGATTATGCCAAGGTCGAACAGATGCCGGCTCTGGAAGGTAAAAAAATGATTATTATGCTTGCTCCCAAGAAGGTTGCCGCCGCCGCTGTTACTAAGCCGGTTACAAAGCCTTCCGACGAGAGTAAACAGCCGAAAGAAGTAGAATAAATGGCCCTTAGGCCTGCTAAGTATAAACAATAAATAAATAAGTACAATGCCGAAAATGAAGACTAATTCCGGTGCCAAAAAAAGATTTACTCTTACCGGAACAGGAAAAATCAAGAGAAAACACGCTTTTAAAAGTCACATTCTGACAAAGAAGACTACAAAGCAAAAAAGAAGGCTGACTCATACCGGTCTTGTGAACTCTTCAGATGAAGGGCAAGTCAAAAGACTTTTGGGGTTGAAGTGAATTTTATTGAGTGATTTCTAAAAGATTTATTAACAGAATTTTAGCATCTAAAGACCATCTATAGACAAGATGGCGCTAACATTCAAAACATTTTATTAATATGCCTAGATCGGTAAATCATGTAGCTTCAAGAGCTAAGAGAAAAAGAATCCTCAAACTGACAAGAGGATATTATGGCGCAAGAAAAAACGTATGGACAGTCGCCAAAAATACTTGGGAAAAAGGTTTAACTTATGCATTCCGTGATCGTCGAGCTAAAAAACGTAATTTCCGTGCCTTGTGGATTCAACGTATCAATGCTGCAGCACGTCTCGAAGGAATGTCTTATTCTCGCCTGATGGGAGCCTTGCACAAAAACGGAATTGAAATAAACCGTAAAGTTTTGGCAGACCTGGCAATGAATCATCCTGAAGCATTCAAAGCACTTGTAGATAAAGTAAAATGAATTCTACCTGCGTTATTTTATATTAAATAATTACGACCATATTTAAACAATTAGGATTGTAGAATAAATCTGAACCTTTCTGAAGTTCAGATTTATTCTTTTAAATGATACTGATAATCTATGACTAAACTCAAAATATTATTTGCCGGATTTATTTGTTTACTGATTTATTCGTGTACTGATTCTCTTGTTGAAGACAAGGAAGGAGTGGATTCCAATACCACTGAACTTAGGGCTTCTGCGGTGGCTGTACGTCGGGCTCCTTTATACTGGAGCGCTTACGAATCTTCTTATATAAGAGATAGTTATATTCCGGAGGAAGAATGGAAAGAAAATATCGATTGGGTTGCAGAAAATCTTTGCGATTACGGATATAATATCATTTGTATTGACGGATGGGGTGATGTGGATCGTTTCAATGAAAACGGTTATAGGATGTCTCATTCCAAAGAATGGAAAAATGATTATGCCTGGTGGTCGGATTACCTGAAGAAAAAAGGCATGACTCTGGGAATGTATGATAATCCTTTATGGGTTAATTGTGCGGCAGCCG
Organism: Bacteroidales bacterium; assembly: GCA_031548005.1. Lineage (GTDB taxonomy): Bacteria > Bacteroidota > Bacteroidia > Bacteroidales > Azobacteroidaceae > BNXB01. The sequence goes on along the minus strand of JAVBRK010000081.1, from coordinate 9,030 downwards.
AGGCCGGTCTCCGGGTCAAAGGAACCAATATCCCAATATCGAGTCTGATCAATACAAGTGAGAATGCGAAAACTTTCACCTGGGTACAAATAGATCGTCCCGGGGCGGAGCAATATGTTAAAGGTTGTATTGAGCATCATGCGCAAATAGGAGTGAAGTATCTCCGGGTCGATTTCCTTTCCTGGTACGAAACCGGGATGGATAAAGACACTACGATAGTCGGTGTGACAAACCGCCCCCGTGCTCATTATGAAACCGCATTGCGTTGGATGCGTGAAGAATGTGACAGGCATGGTATCTTTCTCAGTCTGGTCATGCCAAACCTTACTAATGACGGAGAATTCGAGGCAAAATACGGAGATATGATCCGGGTCAATGAAGACTGTGCAACCGGACAATGGCAGCGATTTTCCGGTATGGACCGGGGGATAAAATACAGTAGTTGGTCGCAATATCGCAATCCGATGGATGGTTTTACCTATTTCTCAAAAATCTCAGGACGGGATAAAGTGATTCTTGATGGCGATTTTATCCGCATCAATACTTATGAAAACGATACCGAAAAAAAAACCGTGATTTCGATGCATTTAATTGCCGGAGGACCTGTCAGTATAGCCGACAGAAAAACGACGATCGGAAATGATTTGTGGTTATACCGGAACGAAGAAATGCTTGCATTGAATAAAGATGGTTTCGTTGGCAAACCCTTGTCTGGAGATCCAAAAAAAGTGGAGAGTCAGATCTGGTATGGACAAATGAGTAATGGCGACTATATTCTGGCATTGTTTAACCGGGAAGATTCTTTGCAAAACAGGACGGTGCATTTTTCGTCAATCGGCATGAAGAATGTTGCTGAGGTTCGGGATCTGTGGGAACATAAGGATCTGGGGGAAATGGCATCTTACAGTGTTAATCTGCCTCCTCACGGATCGGTTGTTCTGAGGTTGAATCCTACGGAAACCCCTTTGGACAGTTTGATTTCATACTGGAAAGATAAAAATATCGGCCCTGTCTTTTTTCCGGGAACTGTGCTGTATGACCGGTCTGCCGGAAAATTCAATATTGAGGCATCTGGCAAGGATATAGAAGGAGGCAACGATGAATTTACTTTCGTTTATCAGGAGGTCGAAAATGATATGGAAATATCCGGCCGGGTAATCAGTCTGGATGCTATAAACGGATGGTCAAAGGCCGGGTTTATGATTCGTTCCGGGCTGACAGATAATTCTAATAATGCTTTGATAGCAATTACTCCTGCAAATGGTGTTTCATTTCAGTCCCGGTTAGTGAATGGACAAGGAACTTCGGCTAACGTCATCAATGGAATCCATGCCGAGGTCTGGCTGAAGATCTGTCGTCAGGATAATTCTATTACGGCTTATTATTCGAAAGACAATCAAAACTGGACTCAGATTGGAAACTCCATTACGGTTTCAATGGCTGAGAAAGTATATGCCGGAATGGCGGTTACCTCGCATGATGCCAATAAAGTGACAAAAGCTGTATTTCAGCATGTTTCCATAAAAAAACTACCATCTCCGATCTTCAGAAACCTGGAAATCGGTAATGTTGGCATTAAAGGATCCTTGCAATCCGACGATTATTCGAACCGGTATACAATCAGTGCTTCGGGAGCCGATATTGAGGGTGTCCGGGATGCTTTTAGCTTTACTTATCGTCGGCTTTCAGGTAATTTTACATTTGTATCGCAGGTAATGAATTTAAATAATACCAATTCGTGGGCAAAAGCCGGACTCATGGTACGTTCCGAATTGTCGGACAATGTAAATAACGCAATGATTGCACTGACTCCGGGCCATGGGCTTACATTTCAGAGCAGGTTGATTAACGGAGGAGGGACTTCCTCTTTTCAGACCGGGATAGTAGATCTCCCGGTTTGGTTGAAATTGGTTCGTTCAGGAAACCACATTACGGCTTACTATTCCTACAATTCAATCAACTGGGTACAGGTTGGAACTACCTTGTCGATGAATCTGCCGGAAACTTTATATGTAGGCATGGCAGTTACCTCACATGATAACAGCAGGTTGACCAGTGCGACATTTCAAAACGTCAGTTTAAAGTAATCCGGGTTCAGAATATTTCGATATCAGAGATAATAGGACAGGCTTTGGATTTCAGGATGTTCAGGCGGATTTTTTGTGTCGAGACCGGATCTATGGGAATAATCCGCTTATGACCGATAGTGGAGCCTTCTGCAATTTGTTTCCATGCTCCGTCGATAAAAGCTTCGATGGAGAAGGACTTTATTCTTTGCCCTGACCGGATGTATTCTTTTATTGTAACGTAACTTATTTTCTGTGGAGCGTTCAGGTCGAACTCAATCCATCCGTCGGTAATTCCGTCGTCGGTAGTCCAGTAAGTTTCCATATCACGGTCTGTTACGTTGGTTGCTGCATAGGTTTTGTGTTTTCCCCGATAGGAACTGACCTTTACTGTGGCATTGCCGGCTAAATTAGTCGAAAAAGCCTTATCCCGTAGCGCTTTCCATCCTTTCAATGCTTCTACATCTTTTTCGTGGAAGACTCCCCGTTGGTCGGGAGGGATATTGAGAATCAGGCAGGAGCCTCTTCCCACAGATTCAAGGTATATTTTAAACAGGTTTTCCGGGGTTCTTACCATATTGTCCTCTTCTGCATGGTAAAACCACCCGGGACGAATGGAAACGTCTACTTCGGCCGGAACCCAGGAAGTCCCGTTTTCCGAACCGTGATTTAAAAGATCTCCGATTGCTGCTTTCCCCGGATATAAAGTATAATTGGAAATAGTGTTCCAGTTCGGATCGCCAACATACCCTTTTTCATTTCCGCACCAGCGGATGTCCGGTCCGGCATCGCTGAACATCATCGCTTGTGGAGCCAATTCCCGCACAATGGCATGGGTGTTTTTCCAATCGTAGTAAGTGGTATTGTCGATTTTCCGCATTTCCCGTGCGCCCCCGTAATATCCGTCACCTCCATTGGCTCCGTCGAACCAGACCTCGAAAACAGGGCCGTAGTTTTCGATCAATTCCCGTAATTGGTTCCGGTAGTAGGTAATATACTCCGGCTTGCCGTAATCTGGAAAGTTCCGGTCCCAGGGAGAAAGGTAAATCCCAAATTGTAATCCATGCTTGCGGCAGGCATCCGATACCTCCCGGACAATGTCTCCCTGTCCGTTTTTGTACGGACTGTTTTTTACTGAATGTTCCGTGTATTTGCTGGGCCAAAGGCAAAAGCCGTCGTGGTGCTTACAGGTCAGTACCAATCCTTTCATTCCGGCTTCTTTCAGGCTTACGGCCCATTGTTCTGCATTGAATTCTGTAGGATTGAATATGGAGGGACTTTCATCACCGTATCCCCATTCTTTTCCCGTGAAAGTATTGGTAGTGAAATGAACGAAAGCATATTGTTCCAGATCATGCCAGGCCAACTGGTATTCGTTGGGGACCGGAAGAATCGCTCCGGGAGGGGAAGGGGCTTCATTTTTACAGGAACTTACCAGGACTAATAGTCCGGCCAGAAATGGCAAGAAAGGTGATTTCATAAAATACGTTTGATTTAAATAATTGAATATGAACAAAAGTAATTATTTTTTTGTAAAAAACAGGGTTTACATCAGGGTTTACATAATGAAAATGGGAAACAGTGTATTTTTCAATATCTGTTTCCCATTTTTACGTAAGGTTTCCCTTTTTGATCTGTTTTATCAGATCCTTATTTTACTTTAATCCGAATGCTTTCTTGATTTCCTTGACGTAATCTAATTTTTCCCAGGTGAAAAGTTCCACCTTTACTTTCAGGGGCTCTGGATTATAACGAGAATTGAAAACTTTCGATACCGTTTCGGGTTTACGGCCCATGTGCCCATAAGCCGCTGTTTCGAGATAGATCGGGTGGCGAAGCTTCAGCCGGTTCTCAATGGCCTTCGGGCGCATATCAAAAATTTTCGCCACTTTTTCTGCAATTTCACTATCGCTGACTTTAATATTGCTGCGGCCATACGTGTTGATGAAGATATTCATCGGTTCGGCGACCCCGATAGCGTAGGCTACCTGTACCAGGACTTCGTCGCATACACCTGCGGCCACCAGATTTTTAGCGATGTGGCGGGCGGCGTAGGCGGCTGACCGGTCGACTTTAGAAGGGTCTTTTCCGGAAAATGCGCCTCCTCCGTGAGCTCCTTTACCGCCATAAGTATCGACAATAATTTTGCGGCCGGTAAGTCCGGTGTCTCCGTGCGGCCCTCCAATCACAAACTTACCTGTTGGATTCACATGATATTTGATGTTTTTTCCGAACAGGCTTTGTACCTGTTTGGGGTACTGCGCTTTTACTCTCGGGATCAGGATTTCTTTGACATCTTTGGCAATTTTATCCTGCATGGCTTTATCGGCGGCCAATTGTGCTTTATCGTTGTTTCCCGAAGGTTTGACGAATTCGTCGTGTTGAGTAGAAATAACGATTGTATCGATGCTTTCCGGAGTCCCATCTTCGTTATACCGGATGGTTACCTGAGATTTGGCATCGGGACGCAGATAAGGCATTAATCCGATTTCTTGTTTACGGATCTTTGCCAGTTCGAGTAGCAGGCTATGCGACAAATCCAAAGCCAATGGCATGTAATTTTCGGTCTCGTTGGTTGCATAACCGAACATCATTCCCTGGTCGCCGGCTCCCTGATTGAGAGGATCCTGGCGTTCCACGCCGCGGTTGATATCGCCCGATTGTTCGTGAATGGCGCTGAAAACACCGCAAGATTTTGCTTCGAATTGATATTCGCTTTTCGTATAGCCGATGTTTTCAATCACCCGGCGGGCCACTTCAGGCACATCTACATAAGCGGTAGATTTAACTTCTCCTGCCAGAACTACCTGTCCGGTAGTCACCAGCGTTTCGCATGCTACTTTAGAGTTTGGGTCGTAAGCCAGAAACTCGTCAAGTAAAGCATCGGATATTTGATCCGCTACTTTGTCGGGGTGTCCTTCAGACACCGATTCGGAGGTGAATAAGTAACTCATACAAATATGAATTTAAAAAATTAAAAAATTAAAAATGACGATTTGTATGAATGGCTTTGTCAGAAAAGAAAATAAGCGGTTTTTTTAGCATTTTTTTCTGTGGTTGCAAGCATACAAATCTATCCACGTGTTTAAATACGCTGCAAAGGTATAAATTAATTTTTGAAAATGAGAAAATTTTATAGTTAATATCTGTAATAACAATGAATCAAAATATTTATTAACTTTGTTCTGCAATCCATTTAAATAAAATGAATCATTCAAACCGGCCATTGGCCGAACGTATGCGCCCGGAATCGCTCGACGATTATGTAGGGCAGGAGCATCTGGTGGGAAAAGGGAGTGTGCTCCGGAGAGTTCTGGATTCAGGTCATGTCCCTTCGTTTATCCTTTGGGGGCCTCCGGGTGTTGGAAAAACAACGCTGGCCAGGATTATTTCCAGGCAGTTGGATATTCCGTTTTTTACGCTTAGTGCTGTTAACTCGGGCGTAAAAGATGTCCGGGATGTAATAGATCAGGTCAACGCCAACAAAATCTTTAATACAAAACGCCCGATTCTTTTTATCGACGAAATTCACCGGTTCAGTAAGTCACAGCAGGACTCGCTTTTATCGGCAGTGGAAACGGGAATAATCACCCTGATAGGAGCAACGACCGAGAATCCTTCATTTGAAGTTATCCGCCCGTTGTTATCCCGCTGTCAGGTTTATGTATTGAAAAGTCTGGAAGAAAGAGATTTGTTGAATCTGATCAATAAGGCTCTGGCGGAAGACCCTGAATTGAAAAGTAGAAAAATTAACATACAGGAATATAACGCTCTACTGAGATTCGCAGGAGGTGATGCCCGTAAATTGCTGAACATACTGGAATTGATAATTGATGCCGACGATAGCGAAGAAGTGGTTATTACCGATGAGAAGGTCATAGACCGGTTGCAGGAAAATCCGGCTGCCTATGATAAAGGAGGAGAATTACATTATGATATTATTTCGGCGTTTATCAAGTCCATTCGTGGAAGTGATCCCGATGGAGCTGTTTACTGGCTGGCCCGTATGGTGGCCGGGGGGGAAGACCCGAAATTCATTGCCCGGCGTTTGGTGATTTCTGCTGCCGAAGACATTGGCCTTGCCAATCCTAATGCTCTGCTATTGGCTAACGCCTGCTTTGATGCTTTGACAAAAATCGGCTGGCCTGAGGGCCGGATAATTCTTGCCGAAACGACTATTTATTTAGCAACCAGCCCGAAGAGTAATTCGGCTTATTTAGCTATTGATAGCGCTTTGGCGGCTGTCGGGGAAACCGGAAATCTTCCGGTTCCGCTTCATTTACGGAATGCTCCGACCAAATTGATGAAAGATCTTAATTATGGAAAAGGTTATAAATATGCCCATAATTATGAGAATAACTTCGTGAAACAAGATTTTTTGCCGGAAGAAATAACAAATCGCCGGTTTTGGGAAGCGCAGGATAATCCGGCTGAACTTCGTTTGAGAGAACAAATGAAAAATCTCTGGAAAAAGTAGGAAAATCTGGTGAAAAACGCTAACTTCGTATTTTTGTTCCGGTATTAATATCGGTTTTAATCATAAATAATTATTAATCATAAATAATTAAAGGTATGAAAAAGCATAATTTTAATGCAGGACCTTCTGTGTTGCCACAGGAAACGATTCAGCAGACAGCAAAGGCCATTCTCGATTTTAATGGAATGTCTATTATGGAAGTCAGTCACCGGTCTAAGGATTTTCAGGCGGTAATGGATGAGGCGGTTTCCCTGTTCAAAGATTTACTGGATATTCCTGCAGGATATTCTGTCTTATTTCTGGGCGGCGGCGCCAGTTTACAATTTTGTATGGTTCCCTACAATCTGATGGAAAAGAAAGCAGCCTATCTGAATACCGGAGTGTGGGCAGGTAAAGCATTGAAAGAGGCGAAATTATTCGGGGAGGTTGTTGAAGTGGCATCTTCTAAAGCCGATAACTATACCTATATTCCTAAAAATTATGTTATACCTGCAGATGCCGATTATTTTCATATTACGACTAATAATACCATTTACGGAACGGAAATCAGGAAAGACCCCGATTCTCCAATCCCTTTAGTTGCTGATATGTCTTCCGATATCTTTTCCCGTCCGGTGGATATTTCCAAATACGGATTGATCTATGGAGGCGCTCAGAAAAATCTGGCCCCTGCCGGAGTGACTTTTGTCATTGTAAAGGATGAAATTCTGGGGAAAGTCAGCCGTATGGTTCCGACCATGTTGGATTACCGGACACATATTAAAGAAGGTTCGATGTTCAATACACCTCCTGTTGTCCCTATTTATGCCGCTTTACAGACATTGAAATGGATGAAAGGATTAGGAGGTGTCGGAACGATGGAAAAAATGAATATAGAAAAGGCCGGTATGTTGTATGCTGAAATTGACCGGAACCGTCTTTTCAGAGGACCTGCCGCTCCGGAAGACCGTTCGTTAATGAATATCTGTTTTGTAATGAATCCGGAATACCAGGATCTGGAAGAGGAATTTGCCAAATTCGCGTCTGAAAACGGCATGATTGGAATTAAAGGGCACCGTTCGGTAGGAGGATTCCGGGCCTCGACTTACAACGCGCTTCCGCAAGAAAGTGTTATAGCTTTGGTTAATTGTATGAAAGATTTTGAGAAGAAACATTAATTTTTTATACATTTGCAGTCTCATTTATAATCAGGTATTATTATAAAAACATAAATTTAGTTATGCAAACAATTGACAAATTCAATTTTGCCGGCCAAAAGGCTTTTGTTCGGGTGGATTTCAATGTCCCTTTGGATGAAAGCTTCAACATTACGGACGATACCCGTATTCGTGCAGCGCTTCCGACTCTGAAGAAAATATTGAGTGATGGAGGCAGCCTCGTTATCGGTTCCCACCTGGGACGCCCGAAAGGTCCGTCTGATAAATACTCGCTGAAACATATTCTGACTCATGTTTCTGAATTGTTGGGAACAGAAATCCAATTTGCAGATGATTGCATTGGAGTTCAGGCTAAAGAAAAAGCGGCTGCTCTTAAACCGGGTCAGGCTTTGATGCTTGAAAATCTTCGCTTTTATCCAGAAGAAGAAGGTAAGCCCCGCGGCTTGGCAGAAGATGCTTCGGATGAGGAAAAAGCTGCTGCAAAAAAAACTGTGAAAGAAAGCCAGAAATCTTTTACCAAAACATTGGCTTCTTATGCGACTGTTTATGTTAATGATGCTTTTGGTACAGCTCACCGCGCTCACGCTTCTACAGCGTTGATTGCCGATTATTTCGATGTCGATCATAAATTATTCGGCTATCTGATGCAGAATGAAATCGATGCAGTAGAGAAAGTGATGAAAAACACGGCTCGTCCGTTTACTGCAATCATGGGTGGTTCTAAAGTATCTTCCAAAATTGAAATTATAGAGAATTTGCTGACTAAAGTCGATAATCTGATTATAGCCGGAGGAATGACCTATACTTTTGCTAAAGCAATGGGGGGGAAGATCGGAATCTCGATCTGTGAAGACGATAAATTGGATCTGGCTTTGGAATTACTTGAAAAAGCAAAGAAAAATAATGTAAATATGGTGCTGGCGGTCGATGCGAAAATAGCAGATACTTTTAGTAATGACGCCAATACCGGTTTCTGTAAAGTCAATGAAATTCCCGATGGATGGGAAGGTATGGATATCGGATCCGAAACTGAAAAAATATTTGCCGATGTGATTAAAAAATCAAAAACCATCCTTTGGAACGGACCTACCGGAGTTTTTGAATTTGATAATTTTGCACAAGGTTCGCGCTCAGTCGGAAATGCGATTGTTGAAGCGACTAAGAATGGCGCTTTTTCGTTGGTCGGAGGTGGAGATTCCGTAGCCTGTGTTAATAAATTCGGAATTGCCGATGAGATGTCCTATGTTTCTACAGGAGGAGGCGCTCTGCTTGAGTTTATTGAAGGTAAAGAATTGCCGGGGATCAAGGCTATCCGTGGATATTAAGTCCT
>JAVBRK010000069.1:0-52210 GCA_031548005.1 Bacteroidales bacterium | reverse complement strand
AAGAAGTTTTAAAGGCTGTATTTCATACGTTCTGGGCGACAAGGATGCAAAGCTTTTGTGTTCGGAAGGCGTATTGGAAACGGATACCGCTTCTATTATCAACAGCTTTTATATGCAAAGCCTGCTGAATCCGAACCTGTCGAAATGTGTCGGCCATATCCCGCTGGCATTCTCGCCGGAAGACAGTCCGAGAATGACGGACTTGTTTATGGAGCGGTTGGCAAAGGAGTACATGAAGGCAATGGGTATAGAGAATACACAATATATCGTTGTACGGCATCATAATACCGCCCATCCGCATTGCCACATCGTATTCAACCGCGTGGATAACGATGGCAAAACTATATCCGACAAAAACGACCGCTACCGGAACGAGAAAGTTTGCAAGCAACTCAAAGATAAATATGGACTGACTTATGGAACAGGCAAAGAGAATGTCAATATACAGAAACTTCGGGGAGCAGAGAAAACCAAGTATGAAATTTACCATGCTGTTAAAGATATTCTTCCTAAAGTGAAGGACTGGAAACAATTTGAAGATGCCCTAAACCGTCAGGGAATATCCATAGAATACAAGCGAAAGGGACAAACCAATGAGGTACAAGGGATTTCGCTCAAGAAGGGCGAACATTCTTTTAAAGGCTCGGAGGTGGATAGGCATTTCAGTTATTCCAAACTGGATACAATCCTGACCGAAAACAGCCACCACCAGGAACAGCAGCAGGTATCCGTTCCGAAAGAGATAAGCAGCAACCCATTGGAGAATATAGTATCGGGTGCAGCCGATATAGTTTCCGGTATAGGTGGGCTATTCGATATCCAGCCGTCAAACAACGATGCGGAAGACCTGAACCAACAGACATTGAAAAAGAAAAAGAAGCCCCAAAAGCGTAGAGGTTTTAGGCGGTAACAAGAGTGTTTAACAAATTAAATTCGAATAAATATGGCACAATCAGTATCAAACGATGCTCTATGGGTAAAGCTGTCGGAAATGGACAAGAAGCTGGACGAGCTTTCAGTTAAGCAAAAATCACCGGTTCCAGCCCAAGAATCGGTAGGAGATAAATACGATTTTGAAAGGGAAAAAAGAGAAATTATTATTGAGATTAAGAAAGAATTGGGTTCGCTGGAACGGCATTATGATGACAATTTTAAATCCAGAAAGCAAGATATTGGAATATTAAATGGGAATATTTTAAAGGTTTTTGATGTCGTAGAATCGCAGAAAGGCAAAGATGCCTACTTTAATTTTTGGCTTTTCAAGGTCAGGAAAACGTCTTTTGTTATTGCCGTACTATCCTTGCTGGTGCTTATCCTCACGATGTTTTGTATGAAACAGCAGAACGATTATTCGCTTCTGATGGATGAGTATTACAGACAGAGTATTACGATACAGGAATTGGATAAAGAGATAAAGGTGCTTGATAAGAAACAATTGAAAGAACAAAAAAAGAAATGACATCGGTAAAAATAAAATTCAGGCAATCGACCATTAAGAATAAGGAAGGCGTACTCTATCTTCAATTAATTCATAATCGTAAGGCTAAACTATTGACAACTCGTTTCCATTTATTTCCTTTCGAATGGGATACCCGTTTGGAATCTGTAATCATAGAAAATACATCTAATGAAAGAAGTGTTTACTTGCAAAACCTTAAAGATGGCTTGGAAAATGAGGTTCAGCAGATTTATGAGCTAATTTCCATACTTGAAAAGCGAGGCGAATATACAACAGAGGAATTAGTAGAATACTATGTGAATAATTCTTTCAACGGTTATTTCTTCCCTTTCATAAAACATCAAGTAAAAAAACTAAAGTCTGAAAACCGCACTAAAACCGCCTCAATATGTGAAACGGCACAGCGGAGTTTTTCTCGATTCCGGTATGGGGAAGATATCAGGATAGAAAAAATAGACAACCTGTTAATTGGGCGGTATGAAACTTACTTGAAAAACAACAATGTGTGTATTAATAGCATTTCCTGTTATATGAGGGCTTTAAGGTCAATCTATAATCAGGCTGTACTAAAGGGGTTGACGGTTTCAAAGAATCCGTTCAGGGATGTTTATACGGGTATTGATAAAACGTCCAAGAGGGCGGTAAATGAAGATATCATTGTGAAGTTATGCAGACTTGACCTTTCCGGGCAAGCTAATTTACAGATAGCACGAGACCTTTTCATGTTTAGCTTTTATACAAGGGGAATGTCTTTCATCGACATGGCCAACCTCAAACGAAGTAACCTCAAAAACGGTTATATCGTTTATTCCCGGAGTAAAACCAAGCAAATCCTGACTATCAAGATTGAGAAATGTATCGAGGATATTATAGCACGATACAAGGACTTAATCTTAGGCAATTACATACTGCCCATATACAACGAACAGAATCGTGATTATATCAGCTATTTGCGTACATATAACAAACGGCTCAAACGATTATCTGAAATGATGGAATTAGAAAAGCCGTTGAGTTCCTATGTTTCAAGGCATTCATGGGCGACTATAGCCTTACATAAAGGAATTTCCGTACAAGTCATTAGCGAAGGGATGGGACATGAAAACGAGAAAACAACCCGGATATATCTGGCTTCTATGGATCAGTCCGTCATCGACAATGCAAATGCCCAAATAATAGCATTATAAAAAGCAGTCATAGCCTTAAAATAAAAATACCACCTCTTGCTTAGAGGTGGTACGAAGCATTACGAAACAAGTATTATTCTATATTTAAGTGACTTACATTTCACTATTCATATGTGGCAGAAATTTTTCTAACAACATTGTGAAACATAATCTGGAAAGCAAATCAGACGATTAGGTAACTATCTTATAATCAGATTATTTTTTCATTATCAAGTGATCTTGATGATAAGTTTTTCGAACATCCATACAAACAAGCTGATATACAGTGGCGTTTTATCTCTAAGAGAATTTTTATGTACTATATGGTAAAATATAGGATGTTAATATTTCCTTAATAGAAATTCTTTTGTAACTTTGCAAAATTGTGAACTTTAGCTTCGTACCACCTCTAAGCAAGAGGTGGTATTTGTGCAGAATATAGAAAAATAATGAAGCTGCATGATTGATGAGTAAAATATAGAAATATAAATCAATGTCCGAATAAGGAGCGGACGTAAAACAATAATTATGGCAATTAATTTACAGAAAGGCCAAAAAATAGACATTGGTCTAACGAGAATGAGTGTTGGATTAGGATGGACTCCAAATGAGGGAACAGGGTACGATTTTGATTTGGATGCTTCGGCATTTATGATTGATTCAAACCGACAGATTCCTTCGGAACCTTACTTTGTTTTTTATGGGAATACAGATTCTCCCGATGGAGCGTTACACCACACTGGAGATGACCCGACAGGAGGTAACAGTGAAGAAGGTGACGATGAAACCATTGAAGTGGATTTGTCAAAAGTCGATAGCCGAATAAATGAAATACTATTTGTTGTGACTATCCACGATGCAACCCAACGTAAGCAAAATTATGGACAAGTTCGCAACTCTTACATTCGTATTGTTGATGATTCAACAGGGCAGGAAGTTGCCAAATACGAGTTAGGAGAAGATTTTTCAATTGAAACGGCTGTTGAATTTGGCAGACTTTACAAAAAAGATGGCAAATGGAAATTTGAAGCGTCTGGCATTGGTTATAAAGAAGACTTAGCATTTTTCCTCGCTAAATATTACAAAGGGCAAATCATAAAATAACTAATACTATGGCTATAAACTTACAAAAAGGTCAAACAATTGACCTGCGCAAAAATGACAAAGGAGAAGATATTTATGACCTCTCGTCTGTAACAATCGGTTTAGGTTGGGATGTGCGTAAAAAAGAAAGCGGACTTCTTGGGAAACTTTTTGGTGGGAAAGAAGAGGAATACGACCTTGATGCTATTGCTTTTTTGTTAGACAGTAATGGTAAAGTAGCGAATCTTGGAAGAACCATACAAAGCAATGGTCGACAAGTTGGACTATATGAAGGTGATGTTATTTTCTTTAATTCGATGAAGCACCCATCAGGACAAATTTGGTTAACGGGAGATAATAGAACTGGCGCCGGTGATGGTGACGACGAACAAATCATTGTAAAGCTGAATTCACTGGATGAGAAGTTTCAGAAAATTCTTTTTGTAGTTTCCATTTACCAAGGTAAACAAAACAACCAGCATTTTGGAATGGTTGAAAATGCCTTCATCAGGGCGGTGGATGCTAAGGGGAAAGAAATTACCAAATATAATCTATCGGGGGATTCTTCTATGAATGGAATGTGTTCAATGGTTTTTGCAGAAGCCTACCGTAAGGATGGCGGATGGAAGTTCAGGGCTATCGGGGAACCAAATCAAACCGACAATTTTGTTGATATTCTGAAAAAATACATTTACCAATAATACAAAAAATAACATGAGAAGACTACCTGTATACCTATTATTGGATACTTCCGGGTCCATGTCTGGAGAGCCTATTGAAGCAGTAAAGAATGGAGTGCAAGTCATGATTAGTTCTTTGCGACAAAATCCACAAGCACAAGAAACGGCTTTTTTAAGTGTAATTACTTTTGACAGTTCTGCCAAACAAATAATCCCTTTAACTGATTTAGGCTCATTCCAAATGGTGGACATTAAAGCCAGTGGAACAACGGTATTAGGAGAATGCTTAAAAGTAGTGAGTAGCTGTATTGACAACGAGGTTGCAAAAACCACAGCTGAAACCAAAGGAGATTGGAAGCCCTTAGTATTTATTATGACTGATGGATGTCCTACGGATGATTGGCAGAGTGGGTTATCTGAATTTAAGAAAAGAAAAATAGCTTTTACTGTAGCCTGTGCCGCCGGTAGCGGTGCAGATACAAATATCTTAAAGCAAATTACCGACAATGTTGTTAGCTTGGATACTGCCGACAGTCAGAGCATTTCCAAGTTTTTTGCTTGGGTTACGGCTTCTATTGGTGTATCATCAACCAAAGTAGAGGATTCGGGAAAAGAAGTTGTGGGATTGAATGAATTACCACCACCTCCGTCAGAATTAAATATTGTAGTGTAATGCGAAGATTACCAGTCTATTTTTTATTGGATACTTCGGGATCAATGAATGGCGAACCCATTCAGGCGCTAAACAATGCTTTAAGCGGTATGATAAACTCATTGCGTTCAGATGCGCAGGCATCTGAAACGCTCTGGGTGAGTATTATCACTTTCGACAGAGAAATAAATGAAGTAGTGCCATTAACGGAATTACAATCATTCCAACTCCCTGAGGTAATTTGTCCCCAAAGTGGGCCTACATTTACGGGGAAAGCGCTGGAATTATTGTATCAAAAAGTCAAGACTGATATAAAAAAAGGAACTCCAACCCAAAAAGGAGATTGGCGCCCTCTACTTTTCATTTTTACAGACGGAAAACCATCTGATTTACAGCTATATTCGGAGATGATTCCAAAAATTAAATCACTGAATTTTGGAACTATCATTGGCTGTGCTGCCGGACATTTAGCTGATGACTCAAAACTTAAAGAGTTAACAGATACAGTTGTTCATTTAGATACAACAGATAGTTCAACATTAAAACAATTTTTCAAATGGGTTTCGGATACTATTGAGCAGGGAAATAAAAGTATGGGAACCGTTGATACAGTTTCTTTACCTACCCCACCATCGGAAGTTCATTTGGTTATTTGATAAACATAGACACAATACAGATTATGAGACGACTTCCCATTTATTTTTTGATAGATGTCTCCGAATCAATGGTCGGAGAACCCATTCAGCAGGTTGAAGAAGGACTATCAACTATTATTCAGGCGTTAAAAACAGACCCCAATGCTATTGAAACAGTATGGGTTTCAATTATTGTTTTTGCAGGTCAACCTAAAACACTTGTTCCGTTGCAGGAGATAATCAGCTTTTATCCCCCTAAATTTCCAATAGGGAGTGGCACCTCGTTGAGCAATGGATTGGGACATTTGATGTTTGAGTTGAGAAGGAATTTAGTAAAAACAACTGCCGAGCAAAAGGGAGATTGGAAGCCGATAGTATTTTTATTTACAGATGGTGTTCCCACTGATGACACCAGAACTGCAATTACTGAGTGGAAAAGGAATTGGCAAAAAACGGCCAACTTAGTTGCAGTTTCCTTCGGAGATGAAACAGACAACCACCTGCTTGGTGAATTAACTGAAAATGTACTACATTTTGAAAATGCTGATACTGCCGCTTATAAACAATTCTTCAAATGGGTTACAGACTCCATCAAAACAAGCAGTGTTAGTGTTGAAAATAATTCAATCGGATTTGAATTGGCAAAGATAGATGGAGAAACTATTTCTAAAATTGATTTGTCAAAGGAAGTTGTAAAACCAATGGTTGATGACAACTTTGTCGTTTTAGCTGCAAAATGTCAAAACACAAAGCGCCCATATCTCATGAAATACAGGAAAAATGTTTTTATAAATAAATATGGAGATGTCGGATTTGATTATAGGTTGATTGGAGCATTTAAAGTAGATAATACTTATTTTGAATTATCGGGAGAATCAAGCCTTAGCAATCAAGTCAATACTGATAAATTAATTGGTGCACCAACCTGCCCCTGTTGTGGAAACCAATTTGCTTTTGCGATGTGTAGTTGTGGAAAACTACACTGCATTGGTGCCGAAGAAATCAGCACTTGCCCTTGGTGTGGAAATAAAGGGACTTATGGTGCAGGTGATGGTAATTTCAATGTAACCCGAACACAAGGTTGACAATATGGAGAAGGCAAAGTCATACATTCATTCCTTATTTAAGGGAAAGGGAATATCCATTTCTCAAAGTAGGCTCAATCTATTTGAAGAGTTCACAGAAAGTGAATCAAACATTGAAACAGTAAAACAAATTATTGAAAATCAAAATATGCTGATGGACAAATGGAAATTAAAAAACAGAATAGCAGACATTATTAGTCAACAAATCATCATACCAAATGCAACTGTTGGAAAAGATTTTCAGGTATGTATAGACTTTCAACGATTAAATTTGTCAGATTGTATTCATTTAGAATTTGAAGACCTGTCCGAATTTGGATTGGCTTTTAATAATTCAACCAATACAATTGAAGGAAAACCCATTCTCGGTGGAGATTTCAAAATTAAACTGTTTTTTAAAGTCGATGGAGAGCTGGAAAACGATCCTGCACATGAAAAATTGATTTCATTAGTTATTAACCCTGATCCTAAAACGTTGTGGAAAGATATACCAAGTGATCAAGGTGCTATCTTTTGGAAGAAAGACGATGACAGCGATTTCAAGCAATTGGGCGAAAAACATATTGTTGTTGCATCAAAAAGGGGGCGTTCACATAAAAATGTCGGTTCGTTTCGGGATGATGACTTTGCATTTGAATATTATAAAAAAAATGGATGGTCGGTAGTTGCTGTTGCTGATGGGGCAGGAAGTTATGCCCTATCACGGCAAGGCTCAAAAATAGCCTGCAATGCGGTGACAGAGTATTTTAGAGAAACGGAAGACCTGGGTAAAGGCAAAGATTTTGAACAAAAAATTCAGGGATTTATTCAAACAAAGGATGAAGACCTTTTGAAAGAAGCAGAGATTCTATCCAAGCAAATTTTATATAAAGCAACAATATTTGCACATAATAAAATCAGGGAAACTGCTGTAGAAACTTATAAGAGTAATCCTGAATTATTCGATAATCCAAAAGCCAAAACACCATTAGATTATTTCCACTCTACACTCATATTTGCTTTATTCAAAAAATACGATTTCGGATATTTGATTCTTTCATTTAGTGTAGGAGATTGTCCTATTGCCGTAATGAATAAGGCTCAAACAGAAACCTCATTGCTTAATTGGCTTGATGTTGGTGAATTTGGCGGTGGAACACGTTTCGTCACACAACTTGACATTTTTGATTCAAAAGAACATCCGATGGCTACTCGCTTTAATTTCAGAGTTATTACGGATTTTTCTTATTTATTTTTAATGACTGATGGAATTTATGACCCAAAGTTTGTAGTAGAAGCCAACCTAGAAAAGCATGAGAAATGGATGGAATTTTTAAATGATTTAGAGGGAGAAAATGAAGATAATGCCAAAGTTGAGTTTGCTTCAGAAAACAAGGAGATTGAAAATCAACTTTTGTTATGGATGGATTTTTGGAGTTCCGGCAATCATGATGACAGAACTTTAGCCGTTATTTTTTAACTTAACAGCATAAGGAAATGAATATAAAAACAGTGTCATCAATTATCAACGCAGGTAAGATTTATCAATATGTTGATAATGGAGATCCAATGCGGGGAGGAATGAAAGATGTCTTCTTTAGCCCTGATAAATCCTACGTTGTAGCATTCTATAGGGATGCACAGGACTTTAATTCCAAGGAAAGATTAAAGAAAATAGTTACCCAATATTTCGACAATTTTTTTAATAAGGAAGGTGGAGCTTACTACAAGGATTTATATACTTGGCCAACCGATATTGTTGAGTTTGACAAAAAAGTTGGAATAATTGTTCCATGCTATAATCGCAACTTTTTCTTCAAAAAGGGATATGCAAACAATGATCTGTTAAAGGGAAAAGAAAAAGAAGGGAAATGGTTTGCCAGTGCAAAATTCAGGGCAATTCAATCCAAATCTAAATTAGATGATTCGGAATTAGGAAATTGGTTAAGTTACTTTCAGGTTTGTGTAAATATTGCAAGAGGAGTTAAAAGGTTACATGCAGCAGGATTAGCTCATTCAGACTTATCGTATAAAAATGTACTGATAGATCCTGTAAGTAAATCAGCTGCAATTATTGATATTGACGGGCTTGTAGTCCCGGGCTTATTTCCGCCAGATGTTATCGGAACGGCTGATTTTATAGCCCCCGAGGTTTTGGCTACAAAGCATCTAAGCAAAAATGACCCAAACCGGAAATTGCCCAATAGGTTAACAGACTTACATGCTTTAGCAGTGCTCATTTACATGTACTTGCTTTATCGGCATCCTCTTCGTGGCGGTAATTATTTTGGTGCTATGGAATCCGAAAAGGAAGAGGATTTATTGATGGGTTCCAAAGCTCTATTTATTGAGCATCCTACAGATGCAAGTAATAGAAATTTCAAGCGAGAATATGGAGATAATCTTGCAAAATTCTATCCTTGGACGGATTTTAAAAAAACACCTTATACCATAACGGGGCCATATTTGAAGGAACTATTTGACCAAGCCTTCATCAACGGTTTACACAATCCCAATTTAAGACCTCCTGCTGATGCTTGGGAACAAGCCCTTATCAAAACAAATGATTTAAAATTACAATGCTCTAACCCAAAATGTGAGCAAAAATGGTTCATATACAACAATACCAAAGATACTCATTGTCCGTTTTGCGGAACAAAATATAGTCATTCAATCCCTGTAGTTGATTTCTTTTATCAGTTTAAACCCTCTGTTTGGAAGCCTGAAAATCAACGCTTGGTGATTTATAATAACTCTACCTTACACCAATGGCATTCAAACCGGAATGTGATACGAAATGAAAAATTGACAGATGCCCAAAAGGTCAGAGTTGGTTATTTTTCGTACCACAACAACAAATGGGTTTTCGTCAACGAAAAATTACCCTCGTTGAAAGATGTTTCGGATGATAAAGAAGTTCCGATAGGCTCAATGGTGGAAATTACTAACGGAAAAAAGTTTCTGCTTTCAAAGGAAGAAGGCGGACGAGTGGCCATCGTATCTATTGCAAACATATAAAACAAATATCATAATCATGGAACAGAAACATCATTTTACAGGCTTAACGGATGATCAAGTTCTTAAAAGCAGAAAAGAACACGGTCACAACATATTAACGCCTCCTGAGAGAGAGTCTTTATGGAAACTCTTTTTAGAAAAGTTTGAAGACCCCATCATTCGAATTTTACTTATTGCTGCTTTTCTTTCATTAGGAATAGCAATAGCAGAACATATTACCAAAGGCGTAGGACATTATGCTGAAACCATCGGAATTTTTTGTGCCATCCTTTTATCCATTGGAGTCGCTTTTTGGTTTGAAATGGACGCTAACAAAAAATTCGATGTATTAAATCAAGTCAATGACGATACACTTATAAAAGTGATCCGTAACGGAAATGTATGCGAAATTCCCAAAAAAGATGTAGTAGTGGGCGATATTGTTATTCTCAATACCGGAGAAGAAGTCCCTGCCGATGGGGAATTACTGGAAACAGTTTCCATGCAGATTGACGAATCTTGTTTGACCGGAGAACCAATCATAGATAAAACAATAAATTTTGCTGATTTTCACTCGGATGCAACCTATCCTTCCAATTGGGCTATGCGAGGAACCAAAGTGATGGATGGGCATGGTATCATGGAAATAAGAACTGTGGGTGACTCAACAGAATACGGAAAAGTAGCTGAAAAGGCAACTGAAATGACAGGCGAAGAAACTCCGCTTAATCTACAACTTGATAAATTGGCTAAATTTATCGGGGTGGTCGGTTTTATTCTTGCTGTACTTACATTTCTCGCCTTATTTATTAAAGATTTATTTTTAGGAACAACCTCTTTTTCTATTGTTCAACTTGGATCAATTGGTATTGTAATCACATCGGCAATGGTTGTGTTGGCTAAAGTATGGGTTCCTATTATTTATGATGCTTTTGAATTACTTGGAAAGGAGAAAGAAGTTCCTAAAAGCATTGAGGATGGAAGTTGGCTAAAATGGATTGGTTTCGGAATATTGACATTTGTGGTGTTAACCGGTTTAGGTTTTGTATTCGGAATAAACCCGCTTAATAAAGAGGCATGGATAAGTTTAGATATCGCAGGCCGAATTTTGCAATACTTCATGGTAGCTGTTACTTTGATTGTGGTGGCTGTTCCTGAAGGTTTGCCAATGAGTGTAACTTTAAGCTTGGCATTAAGCATGCGAAGAATGCTTCAAAATAATAATTTGGTTCGGAAAATGCACGCCTGTGAAACAATGGGTGCAACAACTGTTATCTGTACCGATAAAACTGGAACGCTTACCCAAAATCAGATGCAAGTGCATGAAACGAAGTTTTTTGCTCTTAATAATCAAACTTTGAAAGATGATGAATTAAGTAATTTGATAAAAGAAAGTATTGCTGTCAATTCAACCGCTTATCTTGATTATTCCGACCCTCAAAAAATCAAATCATTGGGTAATCCAACTGAAGCCGCATTGTTATTATGGCTACACAGTCAACAAATCAATTATTTGGATATTAGGGAGAGTGCAGAGGTTATAAATCAATTAACCTTTAGCACAGAGCGTAAGTTTATGGCAACTTTGGTCTATTCTCCTTTACTAAAGAAAAAAATATTGTATGTAAAAGGTGCACCTGAGATTGTGCTTTCAAAGTGCAGTAATGTGCTTTTTATGTCGGAAAAGAACCCTGTTGCTGATTCGGTAAATCAAATAGAGGAACTTCTATTGCAATACCAAAATCAGGCTATGCGTACCCTTGGTTTTGCCTATGAAATCATAGAAGATGATAAACCTCGGTTTGAAAATGGAAACATTGCCAACACGAATCTAACTTATTTAGGAATTACTGCTATTTCCGATCCTGTTCGTAAAGATGTTCCTGCTGCCGTAGGTGTCTGCCTTAATGCCGGAATCAATGTGAAAATTGTAACTGGTGATACTCCCGGAACAGCCAAAGAAATTGGTCGCCAAATTGGGATATGGAACGAAAGTGATAATCTACATAATATCATTACTGGAACTGATTTTGAAAATCTTTCGGATGAGGATGCGCTTAAACGAGTAGAATATCTAAAAATAATGTGCCGTGCTCGCCCAACAGATAAGCAGCGATTAGTTCAACTTTTACAGCAAAAAGGAGATATTGTTGCCGTTACAGGCGATGGTACTAATGATGCACCTGCCTTGAATTATGCGCAAGTTGGTTTGTCAATGGGTAGTGGAACATCTGTAGCTAAAGAAGCCAGTGATATTACATTATTAGACGATTCATTCAATAGTATTGCATCTGCTGTTATGTGGGGACGGTCACTTTATCAAAACATACAGCGTTTTATTCTCTTCCAATTAACCATCAATGTGGCTGCATTGGTCATTGTGCTTTTAGGTTCTATTTTTGGTCATGAGTTACCACTGACGGTAACTCAGATGCTTTGGGTCAATTTGATAATGGATACTTTCGCTGCTGGAGCATTAGCATCACTGCCCCCCAATGAAAAAGTGATGAATAATAAGCCGCGAAAGAATGATGCATTCATTATTACGCCTGCCATGAGATTCAATATTTTATTTGTCGGATTTACATTTGTGGCAATATTGTTGGGATTATTATTTATGTTTACTCAAAATGGAGAGGTTAGCCGCTATGACTTATCTCGTTTCTTCACGATATTTGTTATGTTGCAATTTTGGAATATGTTCAATGCTAAAGCGTTTTTGACAGGCAAATCAGCATTCTCTAATATGATGAATAGCATTGGATTCCTCATTGTTGCAGTAGTTATTCTAATAGGTCAGATTTTAATCGTAGAATTTGGCGGTGATGTATTCCGTACTGTTCCGCTTTCATTCAAAGATTGGGGATTAATTATCGGTTCTACTTCATTCGTTTTGTGGATAGGTGAAATAATACGCTTTTTTAAAAGCAAATAACTTAAATACGCTTCGAATAATAAAATTAAAATTGACAAGCCCTCTTGCCAGTAAAAGTAAGAGGGCTTGTCAATTGTTTTTATGGATCAACAAATGTAGGAGAGTGAATTATCCTGAAAGAAATCAATCAAGAAGTATTGAGAAAAAGTTTCAATAATTTCCCCAAATAAGTAATCTTTCATATCTTTGTATTTGTAAGTTGTTCTTTGTATTTATGCAGAAGCAAAATGAGGTAAAAAAGCGAACTTCGCTCGTTTCCAAATCGTTACCTATCAAGAGTTTCGCTCTTGCAACTCGCTGTTTTTCAGTCTAAAAGACAAAATACTATGTCTTGCAAGATGAAAAGTAACGCGGATGCCGCATAATTTACCCAATTCTCTTACGAGTTTGCAGAAGTACACACGGGAATAAATATTGAAAATGTGTCCGTCCTTTCTCTCCGGCTTGTATTTTTCAATAATTTTCAGGGGAATCTCCAACAGAGGGACACGGAAGTCCGTTCCCGTTTTTTGCCTGTCGAAATCGATACACAAACCGCCGTCTTCCGTTTTTACGATATCTTCCCCCGACAACCTTTTAAGGTCGGCATAAGCCAAACCCGTGAAGGTCGAAAAGACGAACCAGTCGCGGACACGGCGCAAATTCTCCCTGTCTATCTTCAGTTGCATAAGCCGCTCCAAGTCTTCCAATTTTAAATGACGGCTCTTTAACGGCGGCAATTCGGGATAAAGTTTCTTGTACGGGTCGCGCCGTATGGTGCCCTGATTGAAAGCCCGACGGGTGATTTTCTTAAGGGTGTACAAATGCTGGTGTACCGTTTTTTGTTGCAGACCTTTATCCGTCCTTAAAAAGAGGTCGTAAGCGTTGTAAAAGTCAAGGTTGATGCTGCGAAGCGTTACATCGGCGGTTTCATATTTTGTTTCAAGGAATGTCGACAGGTGCTTGTACGAGGTCAGATAAGCATTGTACGCCTCTTTTTTACGGTCAACGCCCACCCGTTTTTTAAACTCGTCGTTATGTTCCTCAAAGAGTTTCATCAGTGTCAGCGGTTTTTGGGCGATGCCTTTCAAAGCGTTCTTGACAAGTTCGGCGGTGACGAAGCCCAAGTTGCCCCGTATCCGTTCGTAATGACCGTTAATTTTTCCGGTAAGCAGGTCTATCGCCTTGTTTACTTCTATGGCGTTGTGGCTCTTTCCCGCTGCCCGACCCGTTTCCGAATCCCAAAGGGACGGATTGACGGACACTTTCGTACCGACCTGTTCCGATTCCGCATCGATGCTTATTTTGCACAATAATTGACACATGCCGTCCTTACGGATTTTAGTGCGGTTGATGTAAAACAGGACGGCAAAGGTGCTTCGGCGCTTTTCTCGCCCTTTGCTTTTCTCGCTTTGAATAGTATTTGTTTTCATAAATGATATTTTTAATGTTAAACGGCAAATTCGAATCGTCCATTGATGCGCTTTTCCATCGCTTTCATTTCCCTGTCCACCTTGTCGTCCGTGACCTTCGCATAAATCTGCGTGGTTGAAATACGGGTGTGTCCGAGCATACGGCTTACCGTTTCGATGGGAACACCCTGTGAAAGAGTGATTTCCGTGGCGTACGTGTGCCGCCCCATGTGCCAGTTGAGGTTACGCTTGATGCCGCAGGCGGCGGCAATCCGTTTAAGCTGCCTGTTCAATTCCCCGTTTTCGTACATCGGCAGTAAACGTCCGTCCGGTTCAATCCCGCGATACTTTTCAAGTATCCGCAACGGGAGGTCGAGCAGGGGAATTTCAAAATCGACCCCCGTTTTACCGCGCGAAGATTTAATCCAAACGACATCGTCTTCGGCGATTGAAATATCCTCGTCCGTCAATTTGCACATATCGCCGTAAGGCATTCCCGTGTAGCAGGAAAAGAGGAACAAATCACGGATGAGATAATGGTTGGAACAGGTAAGCGGCGTAGTCGTCAACTTGTTCAGTTCTTTGCGGGTAAGGTATTTCGGCTTCCGTTCGGGGCGTTCAGGCTCGTAACCCGCAAAAGGGTCTGCGGTTATTATCCCGTCCGTTAAAGCATTATTGATGATGGTGCCCAACTGCGTGACGAGCAAAACAATGGTGCCCGCCGCAAGTCCGCAATCAACCCGTAACCAGAGGTCGTATTTGTCGATGAACGACCTGTCCAATGCCGTAAACGGAATGTCCGACAGTTTATAGTTTTCGTTTATAAACTTTGCAAGATGATTGAAAGCATACCGGTAGGCTTTTGCCGACCTTTCCGAGCGGTTCACTCCGACACGCAGGTCGAAATTTTCGTTATGCGTGCGGAAATAAGCCAGCAGGGCTTCCTGCCCGCAGGCCATGCCTAGCAGGACGACTTTCACGTCTTCGGCGGTAACTTTATCCCTGACGGCGGACAGTTCGCGGTAATGGGACAGGGCGGAGGCTCTCATCTCGTCCAACCGGCGATTGATTTCGCTTGCCGCTTTGCTTTTTCCCGCGGCGCGACCCGAAGCCCATAGCGATATGGGCACGGTCATTTTAGCACCGAACTTGGTTTCGGATTTACCGACGGTAAACCGCGCCATGACGGGACACGTCCCGTCCTCTTTCATTTCGTTCTTTTTCAGGTAGAACGACACCTTTACTTCTTGTTTCATTACTCCGTATTTCAATTACAAAATTAATTGATACAGAGTTATTTGAAGCCATGAAAAACATAGCGGAACGAAGAAAGAAAATCCGTTTTTCATCCTGAAATTCCGTATTTCCACATCGGCGTGAAAAAAACGGTATCTTTGGGAGAAAAACAAGCGTTCTTTGTTGGTATTGATAATGTTCGGTGTGTTGTCCGGCGGATTGTTTTGCTACCGTCCGGCAACCGGAAAAGGCAACGGATAAGTGGCGGAACTCCCGCTTAACTACGCTTTATTCTTCCATTTTACTCCCGAGAAGAATACGGCGAAATACCGCTAAACCAACCTAACTACCAAATACTTGTCTCTATTTCTCCTTGTATTGCCGTTTTTACGATTCCTTTTTGTATATTTGTAACATTAGAAAAACAGCATTATGAAAACACCCCGGAATTTAATTACAATCCTGATTTTATGTTCTTTATTGTCGGGATGCTGCAACGATTGTAAAAGAGAAGATAAATCTAATATGGTTATGAACACTGAAATCAAAAAGAACTGGGAACAACAATTCGACGATATTCTTCCGTTACTCGGACATCGGAACTGGATATTAGTCGTAGACAAAGCTTTTCCTCTGCAGAGTGCAGCAGGAATGACTTACATCGATACCCGGAGAAATCTGCCGGAAGTTTTAGAAACAGTGGTATCCAAAATAAAAGGAGCTTCTCATGTGCAGGGTATTTATTACACGGATACCGAATTGAACTATCTGAATGAAGAATTAGTTGCCGGGATCGGCGATTTCAGAAAAAATTTACAGGAAACCTTATCCGGGAATACCACCCAGCCGTTGAACCACAATGATATCTTCCAGCGTTTGGACGCGGCATCAAAATTATTCAATGTGGTAGTACTGAAAACCGAGCAGGTCATGCCGTATACTTCCGTTTTCATTGAATTAGACTGCGGCTACTGGTCGGCCGATAAAGAAGCCCGTCTGAGGGATCTGATTAAACCCGTTCAGTAACTATCTTTCTATCTATTTCTCAGCCTCTTCTTCCATATAGCGGATGAATGCTTTATTGACAATCCAATTTCCACCCGGAGTCGGATAATCTCCGGAAAAATACCAGTCGCCCCGGTGGTTAGGACAGGATCGGTGCAGCCTTTCAATGGACTGAAATACGATTTTCACTTCTGCTTTAGTTCCTTCAGGAGTCAGCAGTTGAACCATCCTTTCCGACACCTCTTCAGCCGTAAATGGTTCGTAAACCCGTTTCACCTGGTTTATTATTTGTTCTTTGGGATTGTCTTCCTGTTCCTTACAAGCACGATAAACAGCATCCAAGGTATCTTCCATGCCCCTTGCTTTCAACAGAGCAACAGCCGCACGAAAAGCGATAAATTCGTTCATCTTATTCATATCGATGCCATAGCAATCCGGGTAACGAATTTGAGGAGAAGAAGATACAATAATTATTTTTTCAGGTCCCAGACGATCTAATATTTTAATGATGCTTTGCTTCAACGTCGTTCCCCGGACAATACTGTCGTCGATCACCACCAGGTTATCTTTTCCCGGACGGATCGAACCGTAAGTAATATCGTAAACGTGGGTAGCCAGATCATCCCGGTCTTTACTTTCCGATATAAAAGTCCGTAATTTGATATCTTTAATGGCCACTTTCTCCTGCCTTATTTTCAGAGAAAGAATCTGTTCGATTTTTTCCGGATTTTTCTCGATCAGTAATTTTTTTTGTTTGGAAAGATGATCCTCAAACCCTTCCATCATTCCGAAAAAAGCCACTTCTGCAGTATTGGGAATAAATGAAAAAACCGTATTCTCCAAATCATAATCGATCGCCTCTAAAATCGGATCTACCAATAATTTACCCAGCATTTTTCTTTCCTGGTAAATATCGATATCGCTTCCCCGTGAAAAGTAAATTCGTTCGAAAGAGCAAGGACTGATGTTTCGGGGTTGATGAATCTGATGCAGGCTCACTTGGTTGTTTTGACTGACAACCAACGCCTGCCCGGGTAGCAATTCCTTTACCTGTTCCGCCGGAATATTCAAAACTGTCTGAATAACAGGGCGTTCTGATGTCAGCACCGCAATTTCTTCGTCGTGATAGTAAAATGCCGTACGAATTCCCCAGGGATCGCGAAAAGCAAATGCATCCGCATTACCGGTAATACCACAGATCACAAAGCCTCCATCCCAGGATTTACTCGATCTTCTCAAAATCCCGGGTAAGTCCATGTTTTCCGCTATTTTCCGATTAATATCCGACCCGGTTTCACCTTCCGATTCGTATTTATCGTACAAACGTTGAATTTCCCGGTCCAGATTATAGCCAAGCATTTCCAGCATCAGAAACGTATCGGAATACAACCGGGGGTGTTGTCCCTGAGATACAAGCTGGTCGTATACCTCGCTGACATTAGTCAGGTTAAAATTCCCACAGAGCATCAAATTCCGGGAACGCCAATTATTCCGTCGTAAGAAAGGATGAACATACGAAATTCCGGACTTTCCGGTAGTACTGTAGCGAAGGTGACCCATATAGGCTTCTCCGCAATAAGGAATATTTTCTCCGGCAACCCCATCCGGAATGTCTTTGCATGCGTGGTTGATCGTATCAAATATTTCCTGAATAGCCCCACTTCCCTGGGCGCGTTCTCTGAAAATATACTCATTTCCAGGCTTTGAAGCAAAACTGACACAACCGATCCCGGCGCCTTCCTGTCCACGGTTATGCTGTTTTTCCATCAGAAGATACAACTTATTCAATCCGTACCTCCAGGTTCCATACTTTTCAATATAGTACTCGACTGGTTTCAATAACCGGATTAATACAACGCCACACTCATGTTTTAGCTCTTCCATGAGAATAAAAATTAAAAAATCAAATCGGTTTCGAAGTCTCCCCTGCCAGGCTCTTCAAATAGGAGCGGGCAAATTCGATCATGGAATCTTTTCCTTTAATCACCTGTGATTCATCGAGTTCCAAAAGAATCTCCGGCTGAATCCCGGATTCGATTTGCTGCATCCCGGCATCGAAATTAGGAGATGCGGAAAACCGGACCGACCATCCATTCGGGAGTTCCGATGAAAACGGAAGCCCGCCTCCTCCCCCTGTCCGGTCTCCCATAATCGTAACATTCGGAGCATAACGCATGGAGTTGACAAAATCGTTTGTTGCACTGAAACAACCTCGATTAATTAATATAACCACCGGCTTCTGGTAGCGCAAACGTCCGGAAGGTTCGACATATTTAGAAAACGGTTTGGAAAAATCCTGATGGCCTTTACCCGTTTTATGCTGAATATAACCCACTAAAGTTTTTTCATTGAAAAACCGGGCAGCCAGTTTATCGGCATTGGTCAGTAATCCTCCGCCGTTATTTCTTACATCGATGATAATACCGTCGCTGATAGCCAGTTTATCAATGATATGATCCAGATTCGATTCTCCCAGTCCGGAAGAAAAATCACCATAATACATATAACCGATATGATCGTCCAGTACCTTATATTTTATCCCCCCGGCAATCGAATAATCCGGTTTCAGGTAGTCGTCCAGCAACTGTTGGTAAAAGTTCGGTTTATAATCTTCAAACCATTTCCAATAGCGGCCCATATCGAATGAGGAATACAGATTAACATGGCCGTCTTTCAGCTCCTGCAACATCTCGTTCATCAGGTAGAACAGGGATTCATCGCTCATATCGTCGCTTACCCGTTTAGAATAGTCGGAATAAATCTGATTCCAATCCACATTTTTATATTCAAAAAAGCAGTAATGCTCGTCCATAATTTTCCAGAGCGCATCGAAATTTCCTTTCGGATCATTTTCAAACCGCTCAGGCTCCACACAAGCTCCACACAGGATACAGGTAAAGAGAGAAATAAGTATATATTTATTCAAAGACACTGTTGTATTTATTTAGGGGTCTATTCTTACCCGGGATACTGATAAATTCTTTAGAGAACCCGATATAAAACGAATTACTGTGAATCCGGGTCTGAAGGTTATTGATATCGGTTTCGTAAACGGTATTCATATAACTCAACCTCAACATGACCGAGCTGAAAGGGATTTCAACTGAAAACACATTACGCATGGATGTCTGGTTACCGAATGAGACCAGATGAAACAGGTTTTCATCATCACCCAATCCGATTTCATAATAAGATTGTCCGAAGTGAGGAGAAAACATCACTCCTGCCAGCGGAAGATTGACCTGGTAGCGCAATCTGACCGGTTGGGATCCGATCGAAAAAGAATAAGCCGCAATACCGGATAAATTCAGATTGAGATGAAATTTACCGGTGGCCGGATTATTTCCATTACGGGAATTATAGACAAATCCGAGCATCCCGTCGGCCTGGCATCCGGCAAACAGTTGCAAGCGGGGAATCAGAGGATTGAAACGATAGTGCAGCCCGTAAGCATAGTCTATCAATCCGGTATAATCAGAAGCTGTTTCCGCCTCGTTGCGGGCATAACCGAAGTCCAGGTTAAAAAGATGCTGCGCCGAAATACGCCCATTCATCATCCCGGTCATTTTGATCTGTTCGTACTGTAATCCAAAGGTTGTTCCCTTATATTCCAGCGGAGAAAGATAGGTATCGTAAACAGAGATTCTTCCAAGCCCTAACGAAGTGGACTGATAAACCAGTCCAACCGGAGACGGTCCGGTCTCATCTTTCTGTGCCATACACGGATAAGAAGAAAATAGCAGAAATAGAAGCAGCAAAACGTTTTTCATAGCAATTGCTCTAAAATAATTTCATCTGGCCGGTAATTTCGTCCAGTATGTCCGATGAGCTTTTCTCTTCTTCCGGTTCAATTTCAATTTCCTGCGGGACTTCCGGAATCTCCTGTGGTTCCGGAAAACGTACAGGCTCGAGCTCGTTGATCGTTTCAATTCCATAAGTAGTAATCCGTTTCCCTTTCGCTTTGAAACTTTTTACCGCAATGAATTCTTCCACATCGAGTATCTGAGGCTCGCGGAAATGATCGTTACCACCAAAAACAACCTCGATCCGGGGAAAAAACGTATCTGTAAGAAATATCAACCGGGAATCATGGTTATCTCCCAGGAAGTTCTGTTTCTTGCTGTTATTTTCAAGCGTAAACCGCTTCAGGTAAGGCAATCCTTGCTGCTCTGCATCAAACAAGGCAGCCGACCAGACTTTATCCGGACTGAACTTTTCTATCATCAGAATATGGTCTTCATAATGATTACCGGAATCAAAATTCGTCGTATAGAAATCACCATTCCGGGAAATCACCAGAATCCTGTCATCAGCATGAAACTCTCCCAAATAATCCCCTCTGCCATCATAATTTACACGCAAAACATCCCGATCGAACCAAACCTGGCGGCCTCCAAGAGTAGAGCCTCCTTTCTGTTTCAGGGATATTTTATGAATTTCAGCTTTCGTCAGAATATTTCCCATCGACTGACGGCCTTTAATGGCGATTTCGCTGAAGTCCTTATCAAAAACAAGCAGTTTCTGCCGGGGTTTCGGCTTGAGGATAACTTTAATAGTTTCCGCCTCTCCGTTAGGATTGGCAGAGAAATAAACGATCCGGCTACCCGCTGTTCCCTGAGTCAGATCATACTCTTTATCGCGGGTAACCCCTGTCACAGCAAAACGCTTGATATAATACGGACTGACCTTTCCATCGCGGTACACCACATTGTAAATCGTCCGGTTATCATTTCGTTTGAAAACATTAAGGTAGAGCACATTTTTACCCACAAACATTTTTTCACTGATTTTTACCACTTTATATTTACCATCCTTGAAGAAGATAATAATATCGTCGATATCCGAACAGTTACAAATATATTCGTCTTTCTTCAATCCGTAACCGATAAATCCTTCTTCCCGGTTGATATACAGCTTTTCATTAGCCTCCACCACTTTGGCCGCTTCGATCGTATCGAAACTCCTCAGTTCGGTTTTCCGGGGATATTCCTTTCCGTATTTCTCTTTGAGCGTCGTGAACCAGGATATTGTAAAATCAACAATATGCCCGAGGTGATGGATTATTTTTTCAATCTGATCCTTGTAACCTGCAATCTGCTCTTCCGCTTTATCTTTATTGAACTTCAGGATGCGACCCATTTTAATCTCGAGTAGCCGGATGATATCTTCGCGGACAATCTCCCGGATAAACTGAGGCTTGAAAGGCTCAAGACGCTGATCGATATGGGCAACGGCATCATCTATATTTTTGGCATTCTCAAATTCCTTATCCTTATAGATCCTTTCTTCAATAAATATTTTCTCTAAGGAAGCGAATAAAAGACTTTCTTCCAGCTCGCCTTTCTGTATTTCCAACTCCAGTTTCAGCAACTCCAGGGTATTGTCTGTACAATGCTTCAGGACATCCGAAACACGTAAAAAGTGAGGTTTGTTATCCTGGATCACACAGCAATTGGGAGAAATACTCACTTCGCAATCGGTGAAAGCATAAAGTGCATCGATGGTTTTATCAGACGACACTCCCGGAGCCAGATGGATAATAATTTCCACATTTTTAGCAGTCATATCATCCACTTTACGGATCTTTATTTTTCCTTTTTCATTGGCCTTCAGAATCGATTCGGTCAGGGTTGCTGTTGTCTTTCCGAAAGGTATTTCATTTATAACCAATGTTTTATTGTCAATTTTATTAATTTTGGCCCGGACTTTCACAGAGCCACCCCGTTCCCCGTCGTTGTATTTACCGACATCAATAAACCCTCCGGTTTGAAAATCGGGATAAAGTTTGAAGTTTTCCCCTTTAAGGTAGGCCACCGAGGCATCGAGTAATTCATTGAAATTATGCGGAAGGACTTTCGATGAAAGTCCGACAGCGATCCCTTCCACCCCCTGCGCCAGTAACAGCGGGAATTTTACCGGTAGTGTAACGGGCTCCTTGTTCCGGCCGTCGTACGAAAGCTTCCAGTCTGTAGTCTTCGGATTAAAAACGACTTCAAGAGCAAATTTGGAAAGCCGGGCCTCGATATAACGGGAAGCTGCCGCACCATCTCCCGTCAGAATATTTCCCCAGTTTCCCTGGCAGTCGATCAGTAAATCTTTTTGCCCTAACTGCACCAAGGCATCACCGATAGAAGCATCCCCATGCGGGTGAAACTTCATCGTATCTCCGACCACATTGGCAACCTTGTTGTACCTCCCGTCTTCCAGCCGGCGCATAGTATGCAAAATACGGCGTTGTACAGGTTTCAATCCATCGTTAATATGTGGTACAGCCCGTTCGAGGATAACATAGGAAGCATAGTCCAGAAACCAGTTCTGGTACATTCCCGAAAGCTGATGTTTACTGATATTGTCTGATTGTGCAGGTACCTTATAGTCCGAATGCTCGTTCCCCGTCGAACCAACATCCTCCATATGCTCATTTTCTGTGTTCTCCGGAAATTTGTCGTTTTCTTCCATAAGTTAATTATTGCTCGCACTGCAAATATACAGGATAATATTCAGAAATGAAAATGGATTTACAATATCCCGGAACATTTTTCGTTATTTTACTTGAGTACATTTACCCATGAATAAAAGAATCTGTTTCATCGGAATCCTGCTGATATGCTGTTATGCTCTCTTTGCCCAAAAGCAAAAGGTACAGAACCAGCCCTATGGCGATCAACGCCTGTATCACTTCGGTTTGACCGTAGGAATGAATTATCAGGACATGATCATCACCAACTCGGGACATACAAACGAGGAAGGGAAAACCTGGTACGCACAGATACCCGGCTATTCTCCGGGATTTTCTGTCGGGATTATCGGCGATATGTACCTGAATCCATACATGAGCCTGAGGGCTAATCCGACCTTACATTTCGGCGACCGGAATTTTTTATTCATCGAGGAAACTTCCGGTGAAACTTATAAAGCCAATATCCGGTCTACTTACCTCAGCTTTCCTATTGACGTTAAATTTGCCGCAAGAAGGCTCAATAATTACCGCCCTTATTTTCTTGCAGGACTATATGCTTCCATGGATCTGGGAAGAAAAACGGATCAGGCAGTTTTACTGAAGCCTTTCGATTACGGTTTTGAAATCGGGTTCGGGTGTGATTTTTATCTTCCGATTGTAAAAGTGTGCCCGGAAATCAAATTCTGTTTCGGACTGGCCGATCTCATCGAAAAAAACCGGCCGGACCTAACAGATAAGAGTATGCTGAAATATGTTCAGGCTATCGAAAAAGGAACTTCCCGGATGATTGTAGTCACGCTCAATTTCGAGTAAGCACCCTCCTCTCAGCCGGATCGTTCAATTTTATTACTTCTTCAATAAGCTATCCACCAATTTGGCTAACTCCGGGTCAGAAGGGCGGGGAGCATCTCCGGAAGCTAACTCTCCCCGTTTGTCGAATACCAGAAAACGAGGAATAGCCACAACATTATAGAATTTTGCAACATCACTTTGAAGTCCTTTTCCTCCGAAAAGCTGTACCCCGGTCAACTCACTTTTTTCCACAAAGCTCTTCCATACCTGCTTATTCTTCAATTCATCAACTGAAATACTCAAAAAGACCACGTCTTTTCCATGATATTCTTTCTCCATCGCCTTCAGAAATGGAATTTCTTTCTTACAGGGTCCGCACCAGGTTGCCCAGATATCGACCACAACGACTTTACCCTTGAAATCAGACAGCGACACTGTTTTATCATTCAGATCGGTTCCGGAAAAATTAACAGCTTTCTGTACCGGTTTTACTTTCAGTAATCTAGTCTTAATATCCGATTCCCGTGCTTTCTGATCTTCCAGAAGCATGTATTTCCCATACTCGTCAATAAAAGGTTCATACTGATCATACGTTTTGATAAGACCTGCAAATATAAGGGCATATTCCCCTTTCAGCGTATCATTGGCTATCCGGGCGATCGTATTGTCACGTTCTTTATTCCTGTAAGACAGTTGCTCCGGCAATGTCATTTTAGCCAGGTCCTCCTCCGATACTTTATCTTTCCGGGGCACCAGTTTATCCTGGACATAATAACCACTGACAATCATTTTGGCTCCAAAAGGGTAGTTTAAAAGATCAGCCGTTTTTGCATATTTTTCCATCAGGTTATTCCGGTAAAAGTCCGGATAATCATCCGGATCCGGATGAGCTGTCCGGGGGGTCAGAATTAACAACCAGGCATAACGGAGTAAATCGTAAGTGCGAAACTGAGCAAATTCAGTATCAAATCTTTTATTTCCGGTTGTAAAATTCAGGCTCTGGGCTTCTGTCGCTTTTTCTTCCAGCAAAGGAAAGAAGTCCACATAAGTAGATCCCATGTTGTTTACCCTGGAAAACTTACTGGAAAAGTAAACCGATCTCCATTCCAACGGCAACACATTATCGTGCCAACGGGCCAACGCTTTATTTTCAGGGGTATTTTCCCCGGTTAAGCGGTAGGTAGAATCGTTCACTTCCAACTGAAGTTTGTCACCCGGTTTGAAATAAAAAATATATTTATCCTGATTGGAAAGAGTCCCTCCGTTACCAATAACATAAAAATCTTCTTTCTCCGGATAAAATGCAAAAC
This sequence comes from Bacteroidales bacterium, assembly GCA_031548005.1. Taxonomy (GTDB): domain Bacteria; phylum Bacteroidota; class Bacteroidia; order Bacteroidales; family Azobacteroidaceae; genus BNXB01. Next base: position 27,345 of record JAVBRK010000069.1, on the reverse strand, counting down.
TGAACCTGTTATCTTTCTGCATTTCATAACTGGCTACCGGTTCAATCCTTCCACAAACAACCTTGTACAAATACAGATTCCTGTCTTTTCCCCGATCCCACGTTCCTAATGCCAAAGATAGCTCTGAAGCCTGCATTGTAGTCAGGCCTGTCAAAAAGAGTACAAATAAAAAAATCTTTTTCGTAACCATACTTATTCTGTTTATTTTTGCAACAAAAGTAAGAAAATACTCTAATAAATACGAAAACAGACAAAAAAAATTTATTTTCTGAAATTCAAACTAAATGAACTTCCAAATCTTGAATTATACTCCAAAATAAGAAAATTTAATATATTTTTTTCATTTTTAATCCGAATAATTGTATTTTTGCGCTTAATAAATCCCTAATATGACATGAAAACAAAAAAAATTAAAAAACGATTACTAACTGTAAGTATATGTTTTTTGTGTGCATTCCGGCTCGATGTATATGCAGGCGTCGCCCCAATCGAAACCGGAACAGACGGTAAAGAGCTGCAGCAGGGCAATTACGGCAAAACGGTTACCGGAAAAGTCTCTGATGTTAACGGAATCCCCATCGCCGGAGCTTCCGTAAGATTAAAAGATCAAAACATAGGAACAGTAACTGATGTTGACGGAAACTATTCTTTATTGTTTAAAACGCCTCCCACCGCGATTCTGATTTCTTACATCGGATATGTAGGTCACTCGATCAAATATACCGGACAGAATGTAATTGATGTGGTCTTATCAGAAGATGAGAACCTGCTCAATGAAGTGGTCGTTACCGGTTACCAAACCATCAGTAAAGAACGGGCCACCGGCGCTTTCGCCATCGTGAACAACGAAGCCATTGAAAAGAAAATCAACATCGATCTGACCCAGGCTCTGGAAGGACAAGTAGCCGGTGTTACCACTTATGGCGGAGATGTAGTGATCCGGGGCCGTTCTACAATATCTCCGAATGTCGGGACAAAGCCTCTGTTGGTTATTGACGGCCTGCCAACCGAACGAAACATAGAAGACATCAATATCAACGATGTTGAAAGTATGACGATCCTGAAAGATGCTGCCGCCACTTCCATTTACGGGTCACGCGCCGCCAACGGCGTTTTGGTAATCACGACCAAAACAGCAGAAAAAGGAAAGATGCAAATCAATTTCAATGCCGACTGGAAATGGACGGAAAATCCATCTTTAGAAGATTACAATTTTGCTTCGGCGGCCACTTCCGTCAAATTCGAACAGATGTTCTGGGAAAGATCCGCCAAAAACAGCAATATTTCGGTAGACCAGTTTGCTAAAAACCAGAATACTGCTTTCGGAAAAACCGGAGCATATGTTTCCCCGCTCTTATCTCAACGCATTGCTTTGGCCAACGGAGAAATAACCCAGGAGCAATACGATGCTGAAGCCTTAAGGTTATCCCAAAACGATTTCCGCCAAAGCTACATGGATGCCTTGTGGCGCACACCGCTCCGCCAGAACTACACATTGTCTGTCAGCAATGCCAGCGATCGCCAGAACACTTATGCATCGGTCACCTACACCGGAGATCTCAAGCAAATAAAGTCCGACAACAGCGACGACATGAGACTCAATCTGAAAACAACACAAAAAGTTTTCAAATGGCTGTCTGTAGATTTAGGAATCGACGCTTTATACGGAAAATCAGATGTAACCGACGATTTTTTCAGTTTTGGAAGTCAGATGTTCAGCCTTGCCGCATACAATCAGATTTACGACGACAACGGAGGATTGTATTATCTGCCATACGCCAATAATATTGCAGGAGCCTCAACCTGGTATGCAACCAGCACTACCGCCCAATATTCACCACTCCGGGTAAACGGGATGAATGCTCTGGGAGTATTCGAATCTTTGAATTATAATACAAAAGAGGAAATGGAAAAACACCGGATAAGAACCGATAATATGTTTCTCCGCTCTTATGCCAAGTTAAATCTTCAACTTACCAAAGATCTGAAATTCTCAACCAGTTTCGATTACGAAATTTCGCAAACCGACAGAGAACGGGAATACGATGCAAACAGTTATTTATTAAGGAATATGCGTAATCGTTTGATTTCTAAAAATCCGACTTCCGGCACCTACGTTAAAAATTTCCCTCTTGGCGGCTACCTGGAGCAAACAAAAACTTCCAAAAACAATTACACATTCCGGAATCAACTGGATTACAACAAGACAATTGAAGAAAAACACAGCATAACCGCTCTGCTTGGATTTGAGATGAGAGAAGTTTCATCTCCAATCGGAATACAAAGCAAATTATTCGGATATAACCCTCAAACGTTATCGTCGACCACAGCCACGGTACTGAATCCGACACTCCTGGCTTCAGGAGTCACTTCCGTCCTTTACGGCAATAACCAGACTGTTCAGTCAACCCTGTTGAATGCTCCGTCATTAACCTCCACACTGAACCGGTATGTTTCTTATTACAGCGCCGGCGGATATACCTACAACAACCTGTATAATGTATCCGGTAGTGTTCGTCTGGATCAAACCAACTTTTTCGGCACCGATCCCAAATACCGTTACCGCCCACTCTGGTCTTTAGGCGCGGGCTGGAATATCTCAAATGAGGATTTCATGAAAAGCAGTTCCTGGATCGACATGCTTACAATCCGGGGATCTTATGGAGTAACGGGTAATGTCGACCAGACATCCACTCCTTATGTTACAGCTTTGGTGAGAAATACAACTGCAATCACACTCGATCCTATGGAACAGACCACACTGGCGTCTGCTCCCAATCCGTCCTTACGTTGGGAAAAAACATCATCGTATGCCCTGGGACTCGATTTCAGCATTCTGAAAAGAAAGTTAAATGGAAAAATCGAAGGTTATTATAAATACAGCGACGATCTGTTGGTATCTACCACTCTTCCGATAGCAACAGGGTACTCTTCCTCCATCGTCAATAACGGAGCTATGAGCAACCGGGGAATTGAAATAACGCTCAACTCTCCATGGTATAATCACAATAACTTGAAACTGGCATCCACATTGGTTTTTGCATACAATAAAAATCAGGTTGAAAGGGTAAATCAGTTAGCTACTTACGCCGATCAGCTGGTTACAAATTCAGGTTCTTATTATGAAGAAGGCAAGCCATATAATGCCGTTTACGCCTACCGCTATCAAGGGATCAAAACCGATGGCACCGAGGCTCAAAACGGGATTCCTGTCATTGTTGATAAAGAAGGGAATCCTATTTACACAATCGCACCCGATGGCAAGTCGGTCAAATTTCCATCCGACCCGAGATCGGTAAGTACAGACGACGTCGTTTACCTGGGAACATTCGACCCGAAATGGAGTGGATCGTTCACCCAGAGTATCGAATATAAAGGGATCGAATTGTCGGGAATGTTCACTTTCTATGGCGGAAACAAGATACGTAAACCCACGTACGACTATTTCATCTCCAACCCGGGACTTTCAGCAAACCTGTCGAAATACGCCGAAGACGGATGGACTCCGGAAAATCCGGACAGTAGTCTTCCCAAATGTGGAGTTTACAATACTCTTCAGGTCAATGCAGCAGGAATAAATATTGTTGATTACTGGAGGTACTCCGATGTCAATGTAGTCGACGGTGATATGCTTCGCCTGAGAAATCTTTCACTCTCTTATTCACTTCCTCAAAAGACAGCCAATACTCTAAAACTAAACCGGGTACGGCTGACTGCTCAGGCAAATAACCTCTGGATGTGGAGCGCTGCAGGAAACGGGATCGATCCGGAAGTCTACAGAGGATCGGCTCCGATGTCTTCAGCAACCACACTTGCCTCTACTTCTAATGCAAGGACTGCAACTGCCATCGATTGGCGTCTACCTTCGATGAAGTCCTATTTACTACGTTTAGAAATTACATTTTAATAATCTTACTGAAAAATAAAAAAATAAAATGAAACCATATTTTCATAAATTAATACCGGCTATCGCACTGACAGGCTTATTTTTAAGTTCATGCAGCGACTACCTGGACATCGTACCGAAAGGAAGGGACATCTTCACCAAAGTAGAGCAGTACGCCGAATTATTTAATGACGCCGGCAATACACATGTATATTCAAATATGAGTTTTGTGTTCCTCACGGACGACTACTGGACTAATCCACAGACAGTTAATCAGATCGGAACTTCACTGGGAGCAGATGAGTTTTTTTACGTGGACCCACAGACATCCGACCGTCTCCGGTGGTATACGACCAAATCGGTGGCGCCTTACGAGTTTTGCTATAGCCGTATTAATAAAGTTTGCAATATTATCCTGGATAATATCGGAGATGCAACCGGCGATGAGGCCCTGAGGAAACAAACAATCGCTGAAGCCCGGGCTTTCAGGGCCTATAATTATTTTATACTGGTCAACCTGTTTGCCAGACATTATAATCCGGAAACGGCCAGTACAGACATTTGTGTTCCGTTATTTGAGCATTATGGACTGGAACAACGTCCGGCGCAAGCAACAGTGGCGCAGCTTTACAAGTTTATCGAAGACGATCTGAATGCCGCCATTCCCGATCTGTCGGATAATCCGGCCAACTGCCTTCACTTTTCAAAAGCTGCCGGGTACGCCCTCAGAGCTAAGATGCACCTTTTCAAAAAAGATTTTGATAAGGCCCTGTCCGATGCCCAGGAATCATATAAGCTGAATAACTTCGTCTATGATTTCAAAACGTTATCGACAGCAACCGGGATTATTAAGATCAATCAGAATCCGGAAAACCTGTATTTTGGATCGACCGGCTCTATCTCAACGTTCGATTTCGACGCCATTTCCCCGGATCTGGCAAGTTTATTCGGCGCAACTGATACTACAGCCCAAGTGAAAGACACCCGCTTTTCCCAGTTTCTTTCCTACGCTACTACTAAGACCGGAGATGCTTCTCTTCCCAGCCAGAGCGGTAAATTAGATGCAGAGTATGCTCCGGGATATGACACTAAATTAAACGGAGCTAAATACTTCTGCTATAACGGCGCCGGACTGCGTACAACAGACGTCATCCTCATGATGGCGGAATGCTATGCCCGGAAAAGCGATTTTAGCAATATGAGAAAATTTTTGGACGAAGTTCGTTCCAAACGGATTATCGGCTATACCCCGGAAACAGAAAATCCATCGGACTGGGTGGAAGCGGTTAATATTGTAATCAACGAACGCAGAAAAGAATTTATCGGCGGTTTTAATCGGTTCTGGGATCTCCGTCGCTTGAATACCGAACCCGAATTCAGCAGAACTCTTACCCGTGTATTTCCTGCCAATCCGGATCCAAGCTGTGGATTTCCTCAAAAAACCTATACATTACCAGCCGATTCCTGGTTATGGGTGATTCCATTGCCAATCGATGAATTTGCAAACTATCCCGGCTTAACTTATAATGTACCGTATTAATCCGCTCCACACCGGAAATATTAAATAACACCCCCATTTTCCGGGTCGCCCGGCAAGCGATTACGAACAACTTATTTCAGGAAACGCCATATCACCTGAAATAAGTTGCTCGTAATCGCTTTAGAAAAAATCTTTCAAAAGCCCTAAATAAAAAAAACCGGAAAAGTAAAATAACTCTTCCGGTTTTTTATTTTTTCAGAATCAATCTTTCATTTATTTTTTTCCGCGGCTACCATAACGGTTCATGAATTTATCCACACGACCGGCGGTATCAACCAGTTTTTGTTTACCGGTATAAAAAGGGTGAGACGTGTTAGAAATTTCAACCTTGACCAAAGGATATGTAACACCGTCGAGTTCGATGGTTTCTCTGGCATTGATGGTAGAACGGGTGATGAAAGTATCATCGTTCGACATGTCTTTGAATACGACCGGACGATAGTTTTCCGGATGAAGTCCTTGTTTCATTGTTATATCTTATTTATTATTATTCGCTTATCAAACAAAGCCCCACATACAAAAAATCGGGCTTGCAAAGGTAGGAATTTGTTATGAGATAAAAAAACATTTCCCCTATTTTTTTATATAACATTAGGCATATCACTCAAAAACGACTTCTTAAAATTAGCCATTCATTCTATCGGCAGTAATTATGAATTTAATCTATCTTTGTACCGGTCATTTCAATCCATAAACAAGACCGGACAGAGTACATTGAATCCAAACAGATCCTGATTAAGATAATACTCATTGGAAAAAGCATTGAACATACCATCTTTGTTCGAACAAATTGCCGGAAGTAGTCCACGGGCATTTCAGCTTTTTTTCGATTTTACTTATACGAAGACTTATAAATATGCCTGTTATTTTATTGATGACAAGGAATTATGTAAAGAGGTAGTTTCCGATGTATATTTTTACTTGTGGCAAAACAGAGAAAAATTACCGGAAGTCCGGAACCTCGACAACTACCTGTTTATTTGCGCACGAAACCAGGCATTGCATCATATCAGAGAATCCAATCGCTTCCAGAAAATAAAACTGGAAACGATTTATCCGGAAGAAATATCCGACAGAACAAATCCGGAACTGGAATTGACAAACAATGAATTAAAAAATATAATAGAACTGGCGATCAACGAATTACCCAACCGGTGCCGGCTAATTTTCTTCATGGTACGTGAAGAAGGTATGAAATACAAAGAAGTGGCGCAAGTATTATCCATATCCGACCGTACGGTACATGCCCAAATGTGTATTGCTGTGAAAAGATTGAGTGAAGTAGTAAAAAACTACCTGTTTGAAAAAAAAATCAGGAAATAATGAAAGAAAAAGGGAATCATTGGGATTTATTTACAAAAAAACTGGTTGGAGAAAACCATCCGGAGGAAGAAATACAATTAAGAGAATGGATGCTGGAAGCAGAAAACCGCCGGCTATCTGAAATCATCGGAAGCATAAAATTAAGTTACGATGCTGAAGAAGCAATCCAGGTAAAAGAAGATATTTTCAAAAAAACATTCCATAAAATATTTTCTTCCAATGCACCAAAAACAACCCGGATTCCCGGTCGAAAGTTTTTCCTGTCCATTGCAGCCGGGATGGCCCTGCTCACCGGTATAACAGCCCTGTTTCTCCTATTGAAAAACTCCGGATCAGACTCACAACTCGTAGTGATTACCTGTCCTTCCGGAATATCGACCATACTCCTTCCGGATAGCTCTTCCGTAACATTAAATGCAGGCAGTACACTAAAATATCCCGCCGGTTTTAACAAAAAATCCCGCCGGGTGAGTCTGGAAGGTGAAGCGTTTTTTGATGTAAAAAAGTACCGGTCTCATCCTTTTATTATCTCTACCGAGTCCATGAATTTCAAAGTATTGGGAACCACCTTCAACATTTCGGCTTACCCCCGGGACAAAGAACTGATAGTAAGCTTATTGTCCGGATCCATAGAAGTCAATGATAAGCTCAATCTGCGCTCATTGGTTTTACATCCCGACGAAGGCCTGACTTTCAATACAGAAACTTCAGAGATGAAGCTGGCCACCATCGATTCTGAATATGTTACGGGATGGATCAAAGGGAACTTATTATTTAAGAAATCTCCTTTTTCCCTGATCTGCAACATGCTTGGACGCAAGTTCGGCTATCAATTTGAAATCCGGAGAACAGGACTCGAAAACAAGATATTTACCGGAAAGTTTACCAATAACGAAACCCTTCCGCAAATTCTGGATATTATTAAAGTCAATGAATCTTTTTCATATTAAATACAAAAAGAAAAAGTAATCATCTATTGAATCAGCAACTTATTACCTCAGCAAGAAGGAGATTCTGTCGGGATAAACGACCCTTCACTTTGAATTAAAAAATTACCGGCTTGTATATAGGCATACTTTACTTTTATTGCTTCTTTATATTGATTCGATGAACCTAAATAATACGAATATGAATAATAAAGATCCGTCCGGACTACACTTCCAATCAGAAACCACCCTAATTATCTATTTTAAGAAAACAAAAAATCATTTGATTATGAGAACATTAGCAAAAAAAATTATTCTTTTGTTAGCCTTATTCAATTTCACAACCCTTTGGGCTAATACGTATTCTCAAAAAACAAATATCAGTCTGGATATAAACAACGCTTCTGTGGAACAAATATTCAAAGCCATAGAAGAACAATCTGAATTTTCATTTTTTTATGATGAAAACGAAATTAATACCGGGAACAAGGTCAGTGTTCATGTAAAGAACGGAAAAATCAACGATGTTCTGAAACAAGTATTAAACGATCCGTTTATCAATTATGTGATTAAAGACCGCCACATTATTCTTTACAAAAAAAATACAAATGGCCCGGAAGGATCGGGAACAAGTCAACAAGCTAAAAAGTCTGTTAAAGGGATTGTCTCCGATCAACTGGGAGATCCACTGGTCGGAGTCAGTGTGGTCGTTAAAGGCACAAGTACCGGAACAGTGACCAAAAGCGACGGAAGTTTCACAATCGAAGTTCCGGGCGAACAGAACGTATTGATTTTTTCCTATTTAGGGTATATTCCCCAGGAAATTACAATCGGGAACCGGACTAATTTCGATGTCAGCTTGCTGGACGACACGAAGATATTGGATGAGGTAGTAGTCGTGGGTTATTCAACCCAGAAAAAAGCGGACCTGACAGGAGCTGTTTCCAGTGTCAAATTAGATGATATGAGAAATACAGCCTTTACCAGTATGGACCATGCTATCCAGGGACGCATGTCGGGGGTAACCATCGTTCAGGACGGAGGAGCGCCGGGTGCCGGAGCTCAGGTACGGATCCGCGGATTGGGAACTTTGAATAACAACGATCCATTGTATATCATCGACGGAATCCCTTCCGGAGGAATGAACGATATTAACCCGAACGATATCGAAAGGATAGACGTACTCAAAGATGCGGCATCTTCTGCCATTTACGGTTCACGGGCCGCCAATGGGGTCGTAATCATCCAGACAAAAAAAGGAAAAGCTTCGGATAAGGTAAACATTACATTCAATGCTCATGCCGGCTTCCAGGATCCTATTAACAGAGTTAAAGTGTTGAATGCCGGGCAAAGGAACCTGGTACACTCTGAGGCTTTTACAAACGATAAAAAAGCGATTCCTGCTATCTACAGCGATCCGGACAAAGCAATTACCCGTACCGACTGGCAGGACGAAGTGTTTAATGAACACGCTTACGTCGGAAATTATGATCTTTCGGTACTGGGAGGAAACGATAAAGCCCGCTATGGAATTATGGCCGGATATTTTTCGAACGAAGGAACCCTGAAAAATGCCGATTTTAACCGGACGACTATTCGCGTCAATATGGATGTTAATCTGACCAAGAGCCTGAAATTAGGAGAAAACCTGATGCTCAGCCGCACCAACACATCCAATCTGAATACCTCCAGCGCCTATACAGGCGCCTATTATACGGCCTTGATGTACATGCCCGACATCCCGGTTTATGATGAGAACGGCGATTTAAGTGGTGTCGGCGATTGGGGATCAGACCTCCAGAATCCGGTAGGCATCATTCAGCGTTCTGATGATAAAAATAAAAGCACCCGTATATTGGGGAATGCCTATCTGGAATGGGGAATACTGGACGGACTGACATTTAAAACCGACATCGGCTACGATTGGGCTTATAAACAAAGGAAGTGGTTCGTGCCCCGGATTCCCGAAGCAGGACGTAAAAGCGACAACAACGAGTTGAACCAGTATCCGGAAGAATTCACCCACTGGGCCTCCACCACCACCTTGAAATACGAAAAGAAAATCAACAAACACAATCTGATGTTACTGGCAGGGACTTCATTCGAGGCCGACGACTGGAACGGAATTTCCGCCAACAAAAAAGATTTTATTTCCGAGTCGGAACATTCCCGGTACTTGGACGCCGGAAACTTTATCTATAATTTATCGGGAGGAAGAAGTGAATGGAGCCTATTCTCCTACTTCGGACGATTAGACTATTCTTTCGACAATAAATATATCCTTGCAGCCAACCTTCGGGCGGACGCTTCGTCAAAATTCAGCAAAGACAACCGCTGGGGGTATTTTCCCTCATTCTCTGCAGGGTGGAGGATCTCCGAAGAAGCATTTTTCTCTTCATTAAAGCCGGCTTTCAGTAATCTGAAGATCCGTGGGAGTTGGGGACAGTTAGGAAACCAGAATATCTACGACAACTATCCGGGATATGCAAAAATTTCGGCGACAACGGATAACGACGGTTATTATGTTGTTTTCGGAAAAGGGGAATCCCCGACATTCGGAAGATATGAATCCAACATTCCCAATAAAAATATCCGGTGGGAAGTGACTACGCAATGGAATATCGGAGCCGATATGACTTTTTTGAACGATAAACTGGAAGTAACTGTAGACTACTTCGACAAATTGACTTCGGATATCCTCGTTCAGGTTCCGATCTCTGCTCTGGCCGGAGTCAGCACATTACCCTATCAGAATCTGGGAGAAGTAAGAAACTCCGGGATAGAGGCCTTAGTGGGTTATCATGGAAATATCAGCGACTTCAGTTACAGCATTACCGGAAATATGGCGGCAATCAGAAATGAAGTAGAGTCACTGGAAAACGGACAGGATGGGATCGTCGGACAGAGTTTCCGCGGATCTGCCAACACAATTACCCGGACAGCAGTCGGAAACCCCATGGACTATATGTGGGTACTGAAAACCAATGGTTACTTCCAAACCGACGAAGAGGCCAGAAATTATAAAAACACCGACGGAACCATCATTCAACCCAATGCCAAAGCAGGCGACATCCGGTTTATCGATCAGAATAACGACGGAGTAATCAACGATAAAGATCGTGTTTATTGTGGAAAAGGATTCCCGGATTTCACCTATGGATTGAATATGACCGGTAATTACAAAAACTTCGACCTGTCCATGTTTTTCCAGGGAGTTACAGGAGTTGAAGCATTCAATGCGACCAAATTCACCGGACTTTTTGTCGATCCCGCCTATAACCAGTTTGCTGCAATCCTCGACCGTTGGAGCCCTTCCAATCCGAACGGATCTGCTCCCCGGCTAAGCACGGCCGACTCGAACGGAAACAAAAGAATGTCCGACTTTTATATTGAAGACGGAAGTTATTTCCGGCTGAAAACCATCACTTTGGGATACACTTTCAAAAACAACCTTTTGAGAAAGACCGGAATCGGAAGTCTTCGTACTTACGTAACAGCACAGAATCTGTTTACGGTAACCAACTATACCGGAGTCGATCCGGAATTGGGTCAAAGCGGTATCGATTTTGGTAATTTCCCGCAAGCTAAGACTTTTCTTTTTGGTTTAACTCTTAATTTCTAAAAGTAACAGGTATGAAAACGAGTACATACAATCATATACATATGAAAAAATATAATATGCTGACAATTTTATCGTCTGTATTGCTGATGGGATTATTGACCTCTTGCATAGACGATTTTCTGGATAAAAAGCCTTATGGAACCTCTTCTTTCTGGACAACCCCGGAAGAGGCCGTCTATGGTATCAACTCGGCTTACCAGCCGTTTTACGAAGAAGAATTTTATGGTCGCGGACAATTCTGGCTGGAATCGGCCGACGACGACATGACGATCAATAACTCCGGAAAAACATCGACAATCAATCTGACCACATTCAAATCGACCAGTAACGACGACGGATATTCTCAGACTTACTGGGATTTTTGCTACCGGATCATACGCCGCTCCAACGACGTTTTGCGTAATGTTCCGAATATCAGCATGGATGCGACCTTAAAAAACCGGATTCTGGGAGAAGCCAACTTCATGCTCGGCTATGCTTACTTCCAATTAGCCCGCCGGCATGGAGGACTACCTTTCGGAGATAAAGAAGATCCGACCGATTATAATAAGCCCCGCGAAACGTTAACAGAAACTTATAACCGGATTGAAACCTACTTCCTGGAGTCGACAAAATTATTGACCGAATGGAATGCCAACACCGGTGAGGATGCAGGTCGGGCCACTCTGGGAGCCGCCTGGGGCATGCTGGCTAAAGTGTACGCCTATTGGGGAAAATATGATAAATCGAAAGAGGCTTGTGAGAAAGTGATCAATTCCGGTAAATTCGGTTTATTGGACGAATATTGGAAAGTCTTCTCTTTAAGTTATGAAAAATCTCCGGAGCATATTTTTTATGTGAATAATAAGGCGGCCCGCCACCAGTCGACCGTCACGGCCATCATTTGTCTTTCCAAAAAACTGACAGACGGAGGAGGTTGGAAGTATTTCACTCCGACCAAGAGTCTTTACAATGCTTTTGACGCAGAAGACAGCCGCCGCAACTCAACCCTTGCAGGCATCGGAGATACCGTAAAACTGTTAAATGATGATGTGGTTCTTACAAAAGATAACATCAGCGACATGGAAACCGGCTATATGTGTATGAAATATACACAACCTTATCAGACAGCCTCCAATTATGACTGGGAAACCGGATTGGATGTTCCGATTCTGCGTTACTCGGATATCCTGCTACTGCATGCCGAAGCAATCATCGTGCTGAACGGCGGAGGACCGGATGCCGCCAAACGCAATGTGAAAGTCGCCGCCGCCGCCGAGTCGTTCAATAAAGTACGTTTGCGTGCATTCAGGCAAAATATGTCCAAATACATTGCAGCTCCGACATTCATGAATCTGGTCAACGAACGCCGTTGCGAACTTGCATTTGAGGAACAGCGCCACCCGGACCTTGTTCGCTGGGGATTAGCTAAAGAAGTTTACGCAGCAGCAACAACTGCTACAGACCCGAGGGGTCCCAGAACTTTCGATCCGGCAAAAAATAATTATTTCATGCTTCCTCAAAAGGAAATCAATATCAGTAATGGAATATTGATCAATAACCCGGCTCCCGGATATTCGACTTTTGAATAACTAAAATAAATTAAGAATAGGAAGATGTATTAACCAATGGTCAATACATCTTCCTAATTTAAGATCCCTTAAAAATGAAACATCCATTCAAACAATTGACACTATTGATCTGCCTGATAATCACTATTCCCAGCCTAATAAAAGCACAGGGAAACAGCCGGAGAGATCAGGAACAGACCGTAACGATCGACACCTACGAAGTAACAAAGATAAAAGCTCCTGAAGGGAAAAAGGTAAAAAATGTTGTTCTGATGATCGGCGACGGGATGAGTCTGATGCATGTTTATTCTGCATGGACGGCAAACAAAGGAAAATTATTTCTGGATAACTGCCAGACTATAGGACTATCTAGAACTTACTGTTCAGACCGGTTAATCACCGACTCCGGAGCCGGAGGCACAGCTATGGCCACCGGACAAAAAACAAAATATCATTACGTAGGCGTCGATGTGAACGGAAACCCGATCCCATCGCTAACCGATCTTGCGCATGCAAAAAATAAAGGAACGGGAATTGTGGTGACCTGCCGGTTGAACGATGCGACTCCGGCTGATTTTTGCTGCAGTAATACCGACCGGGACAACAATTACGCCATCACTGCCGATTATGCAACCTGTAACGTAGATTTTATCTTCGGGGGAGGAGCCAAATTCTTTGAAAACCGTCCGGATGGAAGGAATATTTTCCGTGAAATGCAGCAGAAAGGATACCAGATATCCCGGAGCTGGGATGAAGTCGCACCGATCGCCAAAGGAAAGGTATTTGCGGTTGTAGACACCCTGGATACCCCCATCCCGAAGGAAAGAGGAGATCTGTTAGCCCGGGCATCCCTCAAAGCCCTGGATATTCTTTCTCAAAATAAAAAAGGTTTTTTTCTGATGGTAGAGGGTTCTCAATTAGACGATTACGGACACTTCAACGATCTGGATATGCTCATGCAGGAAGTCGCCGATTTTGACCGGACCGTCGGACAAGTATTCGAATGGGCTTCCAAAGACGGGGAAACCTTGGTGATCGTAACAGCCGATCACGAAACCGGAGGATTAACCTTAGTGGACGGAGACCTGCAAAAAGGAGAAATTGTAGGTAAATTCTCTACCGGAGGACATAGCGGAGTGATGGTTCCGGTCTATGCATTCGGCCCCGGATCGGAAAATTTTACCGGAATTTACGAAAATACCGCTATATTTGACAAAATAAAAAAACTGTTGAAATTATGATCTCAAAACAAGCATGCCGGTTGATTGGCCTTTGCGGATTGATCAGCCTATTCTCCGGAACGGCGAAAGGCCAGTCTTCAGCAGAACCGGAAAAATACAATCTTCCCTATAAAAACACGTATCTGAAAGAACCTTTGGTAACCGAAAACGAGTACCGGATAGCCCAACCCGATGTAATTCCCGCCCGGGATTTTGAATCGGCAAAAACGATTCTTCCCCGGCCGATCTGGGTTGGACACGAAAAGGAAATCGAGATGTACTGGTTTGCCTGGCAGATCGCCATCGGGAATATCAAGCCGCCACAACCGAGATCCGGATTCGTTTCCAGTTATCTCGATACTGCCTACAACGGAAATATTTTCATGTGGGACTCGGCATTCATCACATTGTTTGCCCGTTACGGATTTCATTTCTTCCCTTTCCAGAGAACTTTGGACAATTTCTATGCCAAACAGCACCCCGACGGATTTATCTGCCGGGAAATCAAAGCCGACGGCGCCGACTGTTTCGAACGGTACGATCCGGTAAGTACGGGACCGAATATCATCCCCTGGAGTGAAATGGTTTATTATAAACAATATGGAGACCTGGACCGCCTTCATAAAGTATTTCCGGTATTATGCGCTTATTACAAATGGCTGAAACTTAACCGGACCTGGCAAAACGGGACTTACTGGTCGAGTGGCTGGGGCACGGGAATGGACAACATGCCCAGGGTTCAACCACAATACAATATGATTTACAGCAACGGGCACATGGTTTGGCTGGATGCCTGCCTGCAACAACTGTTTGTCGCTAACCTGCTGTTGGAAATGGGACTCTATCTGGAACGCTGGCAGGAAATCGAAGATTTTGAAGACGATGCCAAATTGTTGAAAAAGTACATTCACGACCAAATGTGGGATGAAAAAACAGGATTTCTCTACGATCAGTATGCCGACGGATCGCTTTGCCCGACCAAAGGAATCGGAGCTTATTGGGCCCTGTTTACCGATGTTCTGGAAAAAGACAAGCTGGACCGCTTCGTCGGAGAGCTGAACAACCCGAAAACATTCAACCGGTTGCATCGTGTACCATCCTTATCTGCTGATAATGAAAAATATAAAGACAATGGCCGGTACTGGCAGGGAGGAGTATGGCCCGGAACCAACTACATGATTATCAACGGGCTGACTCAGAAAGGTTATCGTAAGTTAGCGCACGACATTGCGGTCAACCACTACAATCAGGTATTTGAAGTCTATAAAAAAACCGGTACTTTCTGGGAGTATTATGCTCCCGAGCACACCGAACCGGGATTTATGGCCAGGAAAGACTTTGTCGGCTGGACCGGACTTCCTCCTATTGCAGTCTTCATCGAGCAAATATTAGGAATTCGCTCCGATATTCCACAAAAAACCATAACTTTGGATGTTAATTTATTGGAAGAACACGGGATCGAACGTTATCCTTATGGGAAAGACAACCTGATAGATATTAAAGTAAATGCCAGAAAATCAGCATCTGAAGAGCCACGGATTACGATTAAAACTCCGGTAGCAGTCGATTTAGCCATTTACTGGGGAGAGGAGAATGATAAAAAGATCGATAAACAAAAGAAAATCCATGTGGAACCCGGGGAAAAAACCATTTAAAAAATCATGATAAAACGGATTATTTTACTTTTGAGCATTGCTGCTTGTACCTGGAATGCTCACGCCCAGAAACTGTCTTTCAGAAAAGACGGATCTTTCAAGATCGCTCAGTTTACCGACACCCACATTTGTGCGGAAAAGGCCGAATCGGAGGCTTGCATACAAACAATCAATGCAACTTTAGCCAATGAGCGCCCAGATCTGATCGTTTTTTCCGGAGATGTAGTCACCGGAAAACCGGCGGCAAAAGGTTGGGAAATAGTCATGAAACCAATCGCACAAAGCGGAATTCCGTTCTGTGTAGTATTGGGCAATCACGACGACGAACAGGATATTACCCGGGAGGAGATCGCCCGGATCGTCACGTCCTACCCGAATAACCTGAATACGCTTAAAAACGGCCAGTTAGACGATCTGGCGCTGACTATCGACGGAGCCTCCTCCAAAGAGACAGCCGCGTTGATCTACTGCATGGACTCTCACGCCTACTCGACAATCGACACCGTCAAAGGTTACGGATGGTTCACGAACGAGCAGGTCGGCCGTTATCGTAAAACAAGCGCCGGATATACAAAGCAAAATGGCGGTAAACCTTACCCTGCCCTGGCATTTTTCCATATTCCGCTTCCCGAATACAAACAAGCGTTTGAAAACAAAAAGGGACGCCAGGTCGGGCAACGGCTCGAAGACGAATGCGCTCCGAGAATCAATACCGGTATGTTCGCCTCGTTTTTAGAATGTGGAGACGTCCTGGGCACTTTTGTCGGGCACGACCACAACAATGACTACGCCGCCTCTTTGTACGGGATCACCCTGTGTTACGGACGGTTCTCCGGAGGGAAAACAACTTATACCGATACTCTTAACGGTTCCCGCATCATTGAACTGAAAGAAGGCGATTACGGATTCTCCACCTGGATCCGGGAGGAAGGGACAAAAGTTGTCAACCCGTCATACTGGAATAAAAAACAGAGAGCGATTCTCTATCCTGCTTTTTCACACAATGATTACGAAAATAAACATCCCCTCATCGATGCATTGAATTACGGATACAACAACATTGAAGCCGATATCCACCTCATTGATGGAAAATTATTCGTTTCTCACGACTCCCCCAAAGACACTACAGGAGTTATGACCCTGGAAGAAGGATACCTAAAACCTCTGGCTCAGAGAATTGCCGGAAACGAAGGAAAAGTTTATATCAACGAAAAGGGCCCGTTATTCCTGATGGTCGATTTCAAATCGGATGCAGAAAAAACGTATGCCGCGCTGAAGCCTGTTCTGGAAAAGTACAAAGATATTTTGAGCTCGGTAGAAGATGGTAATCTCAAAGAGCGGGCAGTCCTGCTGTTCTTATCGGGCAACCGTCCATTCAAATCATTACCTAAAGAAAAAATAAGGTATGCCTTTATCGATGGAAGAATTAAAGATTTCAGGCAGTACCCGTCATCTGTCATGCCCGTTGTCAGCAATAATTTTTATGACATTTTTTCAGCAGTGTCCAAAACAGACTTTGCTCCGGAAGACCTGAAAAAACTCCGGTCGATTGTTGCTGAAGTACACCAACAGGGGAAAAAACTTCGTTTTTGGGGAGTTCCTAACACCGATGAATTCAAAAAAACAATGATAAAAGAAGGAGTCGATCTGATCGGTACCGATCATTTAGAAGAATTGGCTAAATTTCTAACCCATTTTCAATAAAAATAGCTATCTTTGCGTTCAATAATGGCATTTAGTCTATAAACCCTATAAATTATAAAGAAAATGGTAAGTTATAAAGAATTAGGCTTGGTTAACAGCCGTGAAATCTTCAAAAAAGCATTTGAAGGCAAGTACGCTATTCCTGCTTTCAACTTCAACAACATGGAACAGATGCAGGCTATCGTTCAGGCTTGTGTTGAAAAAAAATCACCGGTCATCCTCCAGGTTTCCAGCGGCGCCCGTAAATACGCAAACCAGACTTTGCTCCGCTACATGGCGCAAGGGGCCGTGGAGTACGCTAAGGAATTAGGATACAATATTCCTATCGTCCTTCATCTGGACCATGGTGATACATTCGAACTTTGCAAAAGTTGTATTGAAATGGGATTCTCATCTGTTATGATCGACGGATCACACCATTCTTACGAAAAAAATATCGAACTGACAAAACAGGTTGTGGAATACGCTCACAAATATGATGTCACGGTGGAAGGTGAGCTGGGAGTTTTAGCAGGAATCGAAGACGATGTCGTTGCTGAACATCACACCTATACAGAACCCGATCAGGTAGAGGACTTTGTTACTAAAACCGGTGTAGACTCCCTAGCAATTTCTATCGGAACTTCCCATGGAGCAAATAAATTTACTCCGGCACAATGTACCCGCGATGCAAACGGAATTCTGGTTCCTCCTCCATTGCGATTCGATATTCTCGAAGAAATTGAAAAAAGAATTCCCGGCTTCCCGATCGTGTTGCATGGAGCATCTTCTGTTCCACAAGATCAGGTGGCCCTCATCAACAAATACGGAGGCGCTTTGAAAGACGCCATCGGTATTCCGGAAGAACAATTGCGTAAGGCAGCATCTTCTGCTGTATGTAAGATCAATATCGACTCCGACGGCCGTTTGGCTATGACGGCTGCTATCCGTGAGATCTTCGCTACTCAACCAGCCGAATTCGACCCAAGAAAATATTTAGGTCCGGCTCGCGACAGCCTGAAAAAGCTGTATATGCACAAAGTAGAAAACGTATTAGGAAGCGCCGGAAAAGCGTAATCTCCATAAATTAAGATCTCAGAACTAAAGATTAAGAGTGGATTATTCACTTCTTAATCTTTAGTTCTGAGATCTTAGTTCTTAATTCAAAACTCCACATGCTTGAACAATTATTGCCCTACGAAAGATCCGCCTTTTTTTTTCTCAACGGCAGTGATTCAACTTTTCTCGATTATTTTATGTGGCTTTACTCCTATAAGCTGACATGGTTACCTCTTTACATTTTCTTTTTAGCCCTTTTCATTTATAAATACAGGCATAACTGGCGGGAATGGTTACTTATTCTGGCCTCTATTTCACTGCTGATTCTTATTTGCGACCAGGTAGCTTCCGGAATTCTCAAACCCCTCTTCGAACGCCCCAGGCCAACACACCATCCGGACTTCAAGGATCAGGTAGACACCGTACTCGGATACCGAGGTGGACGATTCGGATTTGCATCAAGCCATGCTTCCAATGTTTTCGGATTTGCAACCTTCTGTGCTCTCTTGTTCAGAAACCGGATTTTCACCTTGCTGATATTTACCCACGCCCTGATCACTTCCTATTCCCGAATTTACCTGGGTGTCCATTTCATTTCCGACATTCTGGCCGGAATGCTCATCGGCGTTATTTCGGGGATTCTGGTATATCGTCTATACCTCTATATCCGTAAAAAAATCATCATTAAAAACAGAAGACATCCTACCATCCCCCACTACACCTCCAACGAAACCTATTGGATTTGTGGAGGATATTTTCTATCTTTGATGTTTATTTTAATATTCAGCAATAGTCTGACCAGAATTATAGAATAATAAATTCCAATTGAATGATCAGAATCTGTCAAATATGGGGCATCATTATCCTGGGATTTATGACACTCTCACCGGCATTCTCACAGAAGTCCTCAAGCAGATTGATGGCAAAAACCGTCAATTGGGGAATAAGTGCCGGATTCAATGCTAAAACATCAACTCATTTCGAGGTATACAAAGGAGAGGAGGAATTATCAAAAAAATCGTATACGAACGAGGTCGGGTTTCTGGGGAAAGCTTTCCTCCGGATTAACCTCAGTAATTTCTTCATGCAGCCCGAAGCAGAATATACCTACCTCAAAGAGCGATTTTCTTTCATCGAGCCATCCGAAAGCGGAAGTCTCAATAGGCAGATCGATGCATCTTACCAGCTGCTAACCATTCCGGTTCTGGCTGGCTACAATATCGTAAAAGAAGGTCCTTTTCTATTTAATGTATACCTTGGACCAAATTTCAAATACCTCTATACCCGCAATTTTAAATCAGGTGGTACTTCTTTCAACGACAAAACTCCCCAGTACAGTGTCAATGGGATCGCCGGATTTTCAGTAAATATTTCCCGTCTATACTTCGATTTCAGGTATGAACTCAATTTTCCGGATGCCAATATTGACTTTGGGGACATAAGTAATGCTCCGGAATCCCTGCAGCCGATTTCGGTGGAGAAGAATGAAAACCTTCTCAGTTTTTCTATCGGATTGATGTTTTAATTATTTTTTCAACAGAAAAAATAGTACATTTGCAGGTAGTTGTCAATCTTTATTATAATTATAACTTAATCCCTATATCATATGAAACGTGATAATTTGATTTTTGATATCATCGAAAAAGAATATCAACGTCAATTGAAAGGCATCGAACTGATTGCCTCTGAAAACTTTGTAAGCGAACAAGTAATGCAGGCTGCCGGATCCTGTCTCACCAATAAATATGCCGAAGGCTACCCCGGAAAACGTTATTATGGAGGTTGTGAGGTCGTTGATCAAAGCGAGCAGATAGCAATCGATCGATTGAAACAGCTTTTCGGCGCCGAATGGGTTAACGTGCAGCCTCACTCAGGAGCCCAGGCGAATATGGCGGTATTCCTGGCCTGCCTCAATCCCGGAGATAAATTCCTGGGCCTCAATTTATCACATGGAGGACACCTCAGTCATGGCTCCCCTGTCAATTTTTCCGGATTAGTATACCAGGCTTTGGAATATAATGTAAAAGAAGATACCGGTTACGTAGACTATGCTCAATTGGAAGCCGTGGCCCTCGCTGAGAAACCCCGGTTGATCATTGCCGGAGCATCGGCCTATTCCCGGGAGTGGGATTATGCCTGCATCCGACGGATCGCAGATAAGATCGGGGCGATCTTCCTGGTAGATATGGCTCACCCGGCAGGATTAATTGCCGCCGGACTGCTCGAGAACCCGCTGCCTCACGCCCACATTGTCACTTCCACCACACACAAAACCCTTCGCGGAACCCGAGGCGGTATCATCCTGATGGGAAAAGATTTTGAAAATCCATGGGGGAAGACCACTCCCAGGGGAGAGATCCGCAGGATGTCGGCATTACTCGACTCAGCTGTGTTTCCCGGGGTACAAGGCGGCCCGCTGGAGCACATTATCGCCGCTAAAGCCGTTGCTTTCGGAGAAGCCCTCGAGCCAACATACAAAGAATATCAGGTACAGGTACAAAAAAACGCCCAGGCCATGGCCCGCGCGTTTATGAATAAAGGCTACAAAATCATCTCCAACGGTACGGACAACCACCTGATGCTCATCGACCTGCGCTCTAAATTCCCGGAACTAACCGGAAAAGAGGCGGAAAAAGCGCTGGTTGCTGCAGACATTACGACCAACAAGAACATGGTTCCTTTCGATAGCCGCAGTCCGTTCCAGACTTCAGGATTACGGTTCGGAACCCCGGCTATTACAACCCGTGGAGCCAAAGAACCATTGATGGGAGAAATCGTGGAACTGATCGACACCGTACTGTCCCATCCCGGAAACGACACCACCATCAAATCCGTAAGGGAGAAAGTCAATGCAACAATGAAGAACTACCCCCTGTTCTCCTGGTAAATTAAAATGCTTTCAAACTCATATCCAGACTTTTGACCGAGTGCGTCAGCGCTCCGACAGAAATATAGTCAACACCGCACTCGGCATAATTCCGGATCGTATCATAAGTTATTCCGCCCGATGATTCTACCGGATACCGGCCATCGACCAACTGAACAGCTTCCCGGGTTTTTTCTACACTGAAATTATCGAGCATGATGCGGTCGATCCCTCCTATCCGGAGGACTTCATTCAATTCATCGAAGTTCCGGACTTCAATCTCAATTTTCAGGTTTTTACCATTGGCCCAGCAATACTCTTTTGCCCGGCGGATGGCATTTTCAATTCCTCCTGCAAAATCGACGTGGTTATCCTTCAGCAGAATCATATCGAATAAGCCGATCCGGTGATTTTCTCCACCACCGATCCGTACCGCCTCTTTTTCCAGCATCCTCATTCCCGGAGTCGTTTTGCGGGTATCTAAAACCTTCGTTTTCGTACCTTCGAGCTTGTGAACATATTTACGGGTAACGGTTGCTATTCCACTCATACGTTGCATCACATTCAGGACAAGCCTTTCAGTCTGCAACAGGGATTGAACCTTTCCTGATACGGTAAACGCAATATCTCCGTATTTCACCTCAGTTCCGTCATTAATCCTGATTTTCATTTCCAATTCCGGATCAAATGTATGAAAAATCTGCCTGGCAATCTCCACTCCGGCCAGTACCCCGTCCTCTTTAACGATCAGTTGGACCTTACCTTGCGCGGAAGCAGGGATACTGCATAAGGTTGTATGGTCTCCATCGCCGATGTCTTCGGCAAAAGCCAGCTTTATTAATTCATCAATTAATTGTTGTTTCATATTCCTTTACTTTATTATTACAAATCATTATCTGATGTTCAGTTTCTTTTTCACCTCACCGGAAAGGACATCTTTATGGACAACGATATTGGTTGTTTTAAATTTCACAAAAGCCTCGGATGCATACCAGGTGCCATTGTACTTATTCTTGGTTCCCCAGGAATTTTTAACCATAAAATAAGATTTCCCGTTCTGATCCCGGGCAACCCCGTATATCAACATCCCGTGATCATCGGTGGTCTGATAATTATCGAATTCCTGTTGACGCATTTCCGGGGTGATATTTTTCTCGGGAACCGGCATTCCGGATTCGGAAACGATATTTTCACGCTCACGGACACTCAGTCCTAACCAACGGGCCTGATCGGAACCCGGACCTTCTTTGGCTTCCAGGTCGGGCGCCACAGCAATTCCGTTACGGGAAAATCCCTTCTCGCTCACATCACTGGCCCAAGCCACGCAATACCCTTTATCGACAGCATCCCGGATAACCTGCAGCATCTCCTCCAACGGCAGATTATAAGATAAAGCCCAACGCCAGTTATCGGGAACTTCAATCGGGAAAGACTGGTAATAAGGATGATGAGTAAATGAAGTCAGGGAAACAAAATCATCCGTATTTATTCCTAAAGAGCTGGCAAAACTTTGAGGAGTATATTGTTTACCCTCATAGGTAAATGTTTCAGGACATTTTCCCAAATAAGCGTCCAGAATACCCTTGTAACCCTCGAACCAGGCGGATGATAATTTTCCGTTCTTATTGCCGGCAACCGTTTCGACATATACTTTCGTTAAAGCATCCAGTTCTCCGTGGCGGTGAATAGTATCTCCGTAATTTAATCCTCCCTGTACCGACTCCGGAACAATTCCAAAATCACGGATGCCTTCTATCACATCGGCAAAAGCGCCACCTCCGGAAAAGCCCGTTTCGCCATGCATCCGGACATATTTCTTCGCTTTCTCCTGGTAATTTTTATGCACTATAAACATTTCCGAGAGATCGTAATCTCCCTTTTTTCTTCTTAACAGATCGCTTTCAATCAGGGCGATTCCGGAAAAGCACCAGCAGGTTCCCGAGCTGGATTGATTTTTAACCGATGTGATCGGATTTTCTTTCACCACACTAAACTGGTATCCTTCGGGTTTATCAGCCACTACGTCCTGAGCAACAGAAGAATAACTTATCAAAAACAAAATAAGAAGAACAGATAAAAGATGTTTCATAAACTCACAATATTATTTTTCTACAAATGTACGTTTTTTTGATGAAAGAAGTTCCGGTTGGAATTCAACTTTTATTTTTTCTAAAAAATCATCCGCAAAACTTTTTTAATCAGGAATAAAAGCCTTATATTTGCAGTCCAAAAAAAACAATACAAATTCTTAATTAATTTATAATCATGACAAAAGCAGATATTGTAAATGAAATTGCCAAAAATACCGGTATTGACAGAGCTTCGGTTTTGGCTTCAGTTGAAGGTTTTATGGATGCAGTTATGAATTCCATGAATAACGGAGAAAATGTCTATTTAAGAGGCTTTGGCTCTTTTGTCGTTAAAAAGAGAGCTGCTAAAGCTGCCCGTGATATCCAAAACGATACGACCATTATAATTCCAGAACGCTATGTCCCGACTTTTAAGCCTTCTCAATACTTTGCAGAAAAGCTGAGAAAGAATTTACAGGACAAGAAAAAATAATTTCCCGGACAAGAGATTTATTAACAAAAAAATTATAAACAATGCCAAGCGGAAAAAAAAGGAAAAGACATAAAATGTCTACTCATAAACGCAAGAAAAGACTAAGGAAGAATAGGCATAAAAAGAAAAAATAATACTATTCTTTTGAAAATCAGCGAATTAAAGGTTAAACGTGTTATAAAAATACACATTTAACCTTTAGTCTTTAAAGTACAAAGAAAGAGAATAACTTAAAAATTTTATCTATTTTATTCTTCAGTAACCCTCTTAATTAATCAACATCGTGATCAGTGAATTAGTAATCGACGTCCAACCCAAGGAAGTATCTATTGCTGTATTAGAAGACAAGAAACTTGTTGAAATACACAAAGAAGCACGCAATATTTCTTTCGCGGTGGGAGACATTTACCTGGGTAAAGTTAAAAAACTTATGCCGGGTCTAAATGCTGCTTTCGTCGATGTTGGATACAAAAAAGACGCATTTCTTCACTATCAGGACCTGGGTCCAAATTTCAATTCCCTTCAGAAATTTCTGAGCGCCGCTTTAGCCGACAGGAAAAAGCTTCCTGCTATTTCCAAATTCAACCACCTCCCGGATATCAGTAAAGAAGGGAGTGTAGTCGATGTACTGAAGCAGGGAGATGAAGTACTTGTTCAGATCGCCAAAGAACCGATTTCTACCAAAGGTCCGAGATTGACTTCGGAATTATCCTTTGCAGGTCGTTATTTAGTAGCGATTCCTTTCGGAGACAAGGTTTCCGTTTCCCAGAAAATCAAGTCAAACGAGGAACGAGCCCGTTTGAAACAGTTGATCCAAAGCATTAAACCCAAAAATTTTGGGGTGATTGTACGAACTTCATCAGAAAATAAACGGGTTGCCGAACTCGACATGGAGCTCAAAACTTTGGTAAAACGCTGGGACGACAACATGACCAAACTGGTTAAAGCAAAAACTCCTGCTTTGATTTACGAAGAAACAGGCCGTACGGTCGCATTGTTACGCGACATCTTCAATCTTTCATTTCAACACATCTATGTAAACAATACTGATGCCATGAATGAAATAAAGGAGTATGTCAGCCTGATTGCCCCGGAACGTTCCGGCATCGTAGAACTTTACTCCGGAGAATTGCCCATATTCGACAATTATGCTGTTACAAAGCAAATTAAGTCAGGATTTGGGAAAACAGTCACCTTTAAAAGCGGAGCTTACCTAATCATTGAGCACACAGAAGCGATGCACGTCATAGACGTCAACAGCGGCAATCGCTCAAAATCCAGTACCGGACAAGAAAATACGGCTATTGATGTGAATCTGGCTGCTGCCAGTGAAATTGCCCGTCAACTACGTCTCCGCGACATGGGGGGTATCATCGTAATCGATTTTATCGACATGCAAGAGCAGGAAAACAAACAAAAACTGTTCGATCACATGCGTGAAATCATGGAAAACGACCGGGCAAAGCATAACATCCTGCAATTGAGTAAATTCGGCCTGATGCAAATCACCAGGCAAAGGGTTCGTCCGGCCATGGACTTTAAGACCGACGAAACTTGCCCCACCTGCTTTGGAAAAGGAGAAATCCAGCCATCCATCTTGTTTACAGACAATATGGAAAGTAAAATTTCTTATCTGGTAGAAAAACTAAATGTGAAGAAATTCAGTCTGCATGTACATCCATACGTTGCAGCATTTATTAACCGGGGGATTTATTCCCTCAAATGGAAATGGAAATTCAAATACTCCATGGGAATCAAAGTTGTTCCGAACCAGAATCTGGCTTTTCTTGAATATCGTTTTTACGACACAGACAAGAATGAATTGGATATGAAAGATGAATCTCTTTCTGCATAAATAAGCCGGATACCAGAAACATGGAAAGGCAGCCTCAATAATTACAGGTCTGCCTTTTTTTATTCCCCACAACCCATCGGGAATCTCACCTACCGGACATCAGAATATTTTTTTGTAACTATGGCAGTAAGGACGGGATCCTTTTTTTTGATAATACTGCTGGTGGTAATTTTCCGCTTTCCAGAATACAGAAGCTTTTTGAAGGGTCGTTGCAACAGAATAGCCTTTTTCGGTCAGAATGCGGATATATTTCTCTGCAATCGTTTTTTGTCGATCGCCGGCATAAAAAATAAACGACCGGTATTGCGGACCAATATCGGGCCCCTGCCCGTCTGTTTGCGTAAAATCGTGTGTTTCAAAGAACAACCGTACCAGATGCTCATAATCCGTCAGGTTGGAATCGAACACCACCCGGGTAGTCTCGATATGCCCGGTTGTCTTCGTACAAACCTGCTCATAAGTGGGATGATCCACATGCCCGCCCATAAATCCGACAGCCGTCGAAATCGCCCCCGGAGCTTTCATCATATAAAATTCGGTTCCCCAGAAACAACCCGAAGCAAAATAGGCCGTATCTGCAACCTGAGGCAGAAACTTCATAGAAATGGAATTGACACAGTGCCGTGTATCTTTCGGAGTAAAATTTTCTCCGGAAAAAACGTGTCCGAGATGGGCTCCACAACGATTGCAAACAATCTCCGTTCTCTGTCCGTCCGGGTCAGGGTATTGTGTTACAGCTCCCGGAATAGCATCGTCGAAAGAAGGCCATCCGCATCCCGAATCGAATTTATCGGTCGACCGGTACAATGGGGTATCACAACGCTTACAGACATAAGTTCCCACTCCTTTGTTGTTCAATAATTCTCCTGTGAAAGGAGCTTCAGTCCCTTTATTAATAATAATACGTTCCTCTTCAGGTGTCAATGGATTGTAATTCATAGGATCAGTTGTTGTTCGTTTTTCCGACTGTCCGCAAGCTACCAACGACCAGACCAGTAACCAGCAGGCAATCGACTGCGGATTTGGCATGGAAATGATTGTTCTGAATTGAAAACAGCCGGCATTCATCAGTCAAATATATAAAAAAATTTGTATCGAATCGAATAGCAATATCTACAAAGAAGCTTTTCAGAACTATATAGACAAGCATTTTTAATAAAAACTCCCTTACCGGAACCGGCAAAGGAGTTTTTGGACTAATCTTTATATCCCAAGACTTTACAGGCCAAAAGATTCAGAAACTGTTTAAAAATTGTTCTCAAATAGGCCCGCTATTATCGAAAATTTTAACTGCAAAAGTCCTGTTTCCATTTCCCAAAATCTCTTCTTGAAAAATTGAAACAGTTTCTTATTATTTTTTAGAATGTTCCAGAGATTTTTTTCTGAACTCTTTCAACATTTTTTCCAGTTCCAAAGAAGCCTTGCGAGCACGCGCTCCTGCTGCCTTGTTTGCTTTTTCTACCTGAAGATTTGCATCAGCAACAAAAGCTTCATAGTTCTCTTTGATTGTGTTTACTAAATTTTCCATTTGTTCTAATTTTTAGTTTAAATTATAAATAGCTTTTATCTCTTATTTTAGGACTTAATATCCACGGATA
>JAVBRK010000041.1:0-6536 GCA_031548005.1 Bacteroidales bacterium | reverse complement strand
CTTCCACAATATCTTTTATGGATAAACGTTTTCGTACAAAATAACTATCGGGTAATTTGTGGCAGTTCGACACCGTTTCCCCACTGGCTTTAAGGGTATAAACGTGAGATGTCCCCCAAGTTATTATAAAAATTGTTGTGTTTTTTAAAAAGCTGGATGACGACTGAATCCGCTTGTTGATGTGCTCGGCAGAGGCTTCGGCTAACAGATTGGAGAAACGGCTGTGGTGAGAAAAGCTGTGATACATTCCCTGGTGGAAAAACAGATCAGAAGCGGCATATTTTTTGTTCGATAATAATTCACGAACACCTGATGAAATAGATAGGGGGTTATAAACAATGCCGAATGGATTCACATCTGTAACAAAGCCGGAGCTGTCCAGGCAACGGGCTATGTTTTCTGCAAAACAGGAACCCATCATCAGAATTCGGTCGGAGTGTCCGATCGAAAAGCTATACCGGGGAATGGCTATTTTTGTTCTGAATTCCATATATCTTTTTTTAGAGCAAAAATACATTTATATGTGGTTAATTATGTAGCTTTGCAAAACATTTTTTAGCGATGGCTGAAAATATGGAATATAAATTATTAGAAGAAATAAATTATCCTTCTGACTTAAGGAAGCTTAACTCGAACCAACTTCTGCAGATATGCAAAGAGGTTCGTCAATACATTATTGAAGTGCTGGCCGATACTCCCGGTCATTTCGCTTCGAGTCTCGGCGCTGTGGAATTAGCTGTCGCCCTTCACTATGTTCTGGAAACTCCATACGACCGGATTGTGTGGGATGTCGGACACCAGGCTTATGCTCATAAGATACTGACGGGACGCCGGGATGCTTTCCGGACGCTGCGGAAGAAAGACGGAATCAGTGGCTTTCCCAATCCGAAGGAAAGTGAATACGATCCGTTCATAGCGGGCCACGCCTCTACCTCGATATCGGCAGCCCTGGGAATGGCGATCGCTTCTTCGCTCAAAACAGAAAAAGACCGTAAAATCGTGGCGGTAATCGGAGATGGGTCCATGACCGGAGGTTTGGCTTTTGAAGGGCTTAACAATGCTTCTTCCGATCCGAATAACCTGTTGATCATCCTGAATGATAATAATATGGCCATCGACAGGCCGGTAGGCGGTTTAAGCGAATACCTGGTCAATATCACCACTTCAAAGTGGTACAACAATATCCGGTATAAATTATACCGCTCTCTCCGGAAAAGCGGATTTATCAAGGAAGAAGGTAAAGGTTTGATCCTTCGCTTTAATAATAGCCTGAAAGCGCTTCTGACGAAGCAGCACAATTTGTTCGAGGGGTTTAATATCCGCTATTTCGGCCCGGTCGACGGGAATGATGTGGAAGGCCTGGTCAAAGTGTTGAACGATATCAAAGATATGCAGGGACCTAAACTCCTGCACGTGCGGACCACTAAAGGGAAAGGGTTTGAACCCGCTGAAAAAGAGGCTACCCTGTGGCATGCTCCCGGAAAATTCAATAAGGAAACCGGAGAGCGGATCGTTGTGCACTCACTCGATGAGCCTCAGTTGTATCAGGATGTTTTCGGACATACGTTGCTCGAATTAGCGAGAATGAATGATAAGGTGGTGGGAATTACCCCGGCTATGCCTACAGGCTGCTCAATGTCCTTTCTGATGAAAGAGATGCCGGAACGGGCTTTCGATGTGGGAATTGCCGAAGGACATGCGGTTACTTTCTCGGCTGGACTCTCCAGGGAAAGTATGGTGCCGTTCTGCAATATTTACTCCTCGTTTATGCAACGCGCTTACGACCAGTTGATCCACGACGCTGCACTTCAGGAGTTGGATATGGTGCTTTGCCTCGACCGTGCCGGATTGGTCGGCGAAGACGGAGCGACTCACCAAGGGGCTTTCGACCTGGCGTATCTGCGTTGTATCCCTCAGGTTACCATTGCTTCGCCATTCAATGAAATCGATCTGCGGAATCTGATGTATACGGCTTCACAACCGGGACAGGGTGTTTTTGTAATCCGTTATCCGCGCGGAAAAGGAGAACTGAAAGAATGGCGTCAACCGATGGAAATTCTACCCGTAGGAAAAGGCCGGAAGATAAAAGAAGGAAAAGACGTGGCGGTGATCAGTATCGGGCCAATCGGGAATATTGCCTTAGAAGCTATCCGGATGGCTGAAAAAGAAGGGGTCGATGCTGCTTTATACGATATGATTTACCTCAAACCGGTCGATGAAGAATTATTGCATGAAATCGGCAAAAAATACCGCCGGATCGTAACGGTGGAAAACGGAACCGTTAAAGGAGGATTAGGTTCCGCTGTCCTTGAATTTATGTCCGATAACGGATACTCTCCTGCAGTGAAAAGAATCGGGATCCCCGATCAGTTTATCGAACATGGTTCTATTCCCGAGCTGTACCGGCTTTGTGGAATGGATGCCGCGAGTATTTGTAAAACTTTGATCGAAATGCAATGAGAATCATCATAGGAGGGGCTGGTGAAGTGGGAACTCACCTGTCGAAAATGCTTGCCCGGGAAAAACAAGACATCATTCTGATGGATCCGAATGAAGAACGGCTGAATTTCTCCAGTAATTTTGAGATTATGACGGTAGTCGGAAATCCGACATCCATCAATGACCTCCGGAAGTCGGGCATTGGGAAGGCTGATATTTTCATCGGGGTAACTCCCGAAGAATCGACCAATATGACTGCCTGTATGCTTGCAACAAATCTCGGGGCTGTGAAGACAATCGCACGCGTAAGTAACAATGAATATTTTTTGCCGGAAAATCTCGAGTTTTTCAGAAAACTGGGAGTCGATTCCCTGATCTGTCCGGAAGTGCTCGCCGCCCGTGAAATCGTAAGCGCTTTGAAAAGGCCCTGGAGCAGGCAATGGTGGGAACTTTGCGGCGGATCGCTGATCCTGATCGGAGTCAAAGTAAGAGCAAACGCTCCCATTGTCAATAAGTATTTGTACGATCTGTCAAAAGAAAATAAGATTTACCACGTAGTAGCTATCAAACGGGAGGAGGAAACGATTATTCCTCAGGGACGGGATCAGATCCGGTCGGGGGATATTCTGTTTTTCACCACGACCCGGGAGCACATTGAGGTTGTCAAAAAACACTCCGGGAAAGGAGATCTCGATATCAATAAGATCATTATCATGGGAGGAAGCCGGATTGCCCTGAAAGTGGCAGAGAGCCTTCCGGGAAATATCCGCATCAAGATCCTGGAAAAAGACAAAGAAAAAAGTTATAAACTGGCGGAAAAAGTGGGCAATAATGTTATGATTATTAACGGGGACGGGCGGGATACCGATCTCCTCACCCAGGAAAATATCAGTAACTGCGATGCTTTTGTCGCGCTGACGGAAAATTCCGAAACCAATATTCTGGCCTGTGTTGCAGCGAAGACCCAGGGTGTAAAAAAGACAGTCGCTAAAGTCGAGAATATCGATTATATCCAGATGGCTGAAAAGCTCGATATCGGTACCGTGATCAATAAAAAACTGATTGCAGCCAGCCATATTTATCAGTTTTTATTGGATGCCGATGTGTCCAATGTCAAATGCCTTGCCTTTGCAAACGCTGATGTTGCCGAACTTATTGCGCATACCGGATCCCGGATTACCCGGAAGCAGGTGAAAGATCTGAATCTTCCCCGGGATATGACATTGGGAGGATTGATCCGCAATGGAGAACCGCAAATCGTCGATGGTAACACCTGGGTTCAGGATGGAGATCACGTCGTTGTTTTCTGCCTTGATACAGCCATGCGCAAAGTAGAAAATTTTTTTAACTAACAACCTGTTAAATATTTATGAAAGGGCCCGGCTTGAATTGGAGATTTATTGTGAAGGTACTTGGGCTGTCGCTCATTCTTGAATCTTTATTCATGCTTTGTGCTTCGGGAATCTCGCTGGCCTATGAAGGATGGGATTTCGGATATTTGCTGATCTCTACCGGATTATGTGTCGTTTCCGGCGCTTTGCTGGCCATTTCGGGGAATCTGAAGAAAAAAAGCTGGAATATCGGCAAACGGGAAAGCTTTTTTACAGTGACTATGACTTGGTTGTTATGTACTTTTTTTGGCGCCATCCCTTTTTATATCAGCGGCGCTATTCCGAGTTTTACAGACGCTTATTTCGAATCTGTTTCAGGATTTACGACCACCGGAGCAACTATTCTGGACGATGTTGAAAGCATCCCTCACGGATTACTTTTCTGGCGTTGCGTAACCCAATGGCTGGGAGGTCTTGGAGTCGTTGTATTCTCATTGGCGCTTTTACCATTAGTCGGAGGTGGGGCCGCTCAACTGTACGATGCCGAAACTACAGGCCTGCTACATGAGAAATTTCGTCCACGGGTGGCCAAGGTGGCTATCCGTATCTGGGGAATTTATTTAGTACTTACATCGGTACTGTTCCTTTTGCTCTATCTGGGGCCTATGAGCTTGTACGACGCCCTGTGTCACGCTTTGTCTACGATGTCTACCGGAGGGTATTCCACCAAACAGGCCAGTATTGCCTACTGGGATTCGGCTTATATCGAGACTGTCGTCATTATTTTTATGGTTTTAGGGGCGATCAATTTTTCACTCTATTACTTTTTATTGAAAAAAGACTATAAGCGAGTACTGAAAGATGAGGAAATGCATTGGTTTTTAGGGATCATTCTTGTTGCTACGACTGTGATTGCTTTGGGTCTGGTGATAAGTTATCCTGAAATCCGGAGTTTCGACTCTTTCCGTTCCTCTTTGTTTCAGGTGGTTTCATTGGTCACCACTACCGGATTTTATACTAAGGATTATGTCCCCTGGGGGCCTTTTTTCTGGGTTATTATTCTGATATTGATGGTTATCTGTGGTTGTGCCGGATCAACGAGCGGAGGATTGAAAGTGGTCCGGGTGGTTGTACTGGTTAAGAATACCCTGAATGAATTCGGACGGTTGGTCCATCCCCGCGCAATTATACCTGTCCGGCTGAACGGTAATGCCATTTCGATGGAGGTGGTACAGCGTTTACTGGCATTTGCATTTCTTTACATTGCTATCATTATCCTTAGTGTCCTCGTTTTACTTTTCTGTGGAGTTACTTTCGATGAGGCTATCGGCGCCTCCATCACTTCGATATCGAATGTAGGGCCAGGACTCGGAAGCCATGGTCCCACCGGCTCGTTTTCCGGATTATCTGATTTTGCCAAATGGTACTTGTCTTTCCTGATGATCGTGGGACGGTTGGAAATATTTACAGTCCTGATCCTGTTTACTCCCGGTTTTTGGAAAAGATAATCCCGTACCGGGAACTTAATATCGATAAATGCTGCATATTTTCATCACACTGTGAGGTAAATCTAATTTTATCATGTAAATTTGCGGCGTATTTTATTAATAAACGGTTAAAATTAAATAAAAGACCCATATGAAAAATCGTACTCTTATTCTGTCTGCATTTTTTATTGCTCTCACGGTAACATCCTGTTCCAAAAAACCTCAGTATACCTTGAAAGGGACTGTGCATGAAGGCCCGTTTGATGGAAAAGAGATCGTATTTTGTAAAAAATCGGGCGAAACGATTCAGTACGATACCGTGCAGATTAAAAATAATTCTTTCGAATGGAAAGTTTCTGCAGAACAGCCTCAGGTTGTCAACTCCTACCTGCAGGCCGACTCTGTTCGTTTTTTTAGGGTCGTACTTGAAAATGGTCATGCAACCGTCGATATTTACAATAACGATGTGATTGTCGGAGGAAGCGAGTTGAATAATGTATTGCAAAATTACTTGGATGAAGAGAAAAAAGCGTATACTACCTTGACAGACCTCTCTGCTGCCTATCAGAGCAAGGAAGCGGATAGCGCCGCCACTGAGGAGATGAAGGCTGAGTACCTGAAGAACTACCAGGAAATTTCGGAAAAGTTCGGTGATTATACGATGGACTTTATTAAGGCTAACATTAACAATGTTGTGGGTAAAACCTATTTTTCCAATATGATTATCCATATGGATGCTGCCGGAAAAGAGAAAATGCTGTCATTTGCTACAGATGACCTGAAAGCATTGTATAAGCCTAAAAATTAAGATTTTGAATTCTGAAAAAACAAAAGCAGCAATTTTTTTATTTTTTCGGCAAATAGTTGTACCTTTGCACTCGCAAAATAAAGGATGGTCCGGTAGCTCAGCTGGATAGAGCAACAGCCTTCTAAGCTGTGGGTCTTGAGTTCGAATCTCAACCGGATCACAAAGATAATAAATTGATTACCAGGCGATTACTGAGAAATAGTGATCGCTTTTTTAAGTTTCCATACTTCAAAACATCTAAAAAATATAAAAAACAGGGGCTACATTTCGCTATTCTCTCCCAAATAATACAGATAAATATTTTATCATACTGTTTTTATTAATATTTTAAGGTTATTTCTTTTTATTTTAAAATAATATCGATACTTTTGTGATCAATCAATCAGTTGATAGACACGCAATTCATATTCATTTTGAATAAGAAAAACGGCATAAGTTAAACATTATGGTTGTGCTTATATACTAAATAAA
>JAVBRK010000025.1:0-7002 GCA_031548005.1 Bacteroidales bacterium | reverse complement strand
TTGGAAGGGATGTCACCCCGGTACGTCTGGCTGCCGTAGCGCTTATCATTCTCTTGTCGATGATCTGGGGATGGGGAATCTGGATCTATATGATCTTGTGGGTCATCATTCCTCCTGCCAGAACAGCTCAGGAAAAACTAGAAATGCGGGGAGAAGAAGTTTCCATCGAAAATATCGGTAAAGTCGTTGCAGGAGAGACTTCAACGACTACTATAAAGAGTAACGATAACAGCTTCATTAATTCCATACTTGGTTTTTTTGCTGCATTGGTAAAAGTTTTCTTAGTAGGTATCGGGATCTTGCTCGGCTTTCCGATTCTTTTCGCTCTCGTGATTATCCTGATCGTTATATTCGCAGTCATATTCGGGGTTGGCACCGGACTGGTAGCTCTTCCTTTCGGAATTGTAGGGCATGAACTGGGAAATCTCACCATAGATCATCCTACACTTGCTCTGGTAGCTTCCATCCTATTGGCCGGAATCCCTGTACTACTGCTGATATACTGGATTGTAGCTTATTTTGCTAAATTGAGCCCGCTTCCTAAAAGCGTTAAAGTCATGGGTATAGCGGTCTGGATATTAGCGCTGATCGCCTTGATCTTTTCCGGGTTTCACGTCAACTGGAATGGTAATGGACAAAAGAGATGGAATATTTCCTGGAACAATAACAATAATGGAAAGGGAATCGAAGGGAATAATGAGCTCAGCGACAAAACGATTGTAATTCCTTTCTTCGACAGGATAAAAGTCAACGAAGGCATCCTGGCAAACATCCAATTAGATCAGACCGGAGCAGACACCACCAAGGTACTGATCAACGGAGAATCCAACATCATCGACCAGGTAGACTGGGAAATCCAGGACAATCAATTGCGGTTGTTTGTTAAAGACCATATCAATATACGACCGAATACCGACATATTGATCAAAGTTTATTGCCCGGAAATAAAAAATATCAGAATTGAGTCTATCGGTAGCGTTACAGCCCCCGGAAAGATCCAGGCCCCCGAACTCACGGTAGAAATCGACGGAGCCGGACAGTTCAGAGCCGATAGCATTTACTGCGACAATTTCAAAGCCTATGTGGAAGGGATCGGCAAAATCGAGGCATCCGGGAAAACGGTCAATACCAACCTCCGGGTGTCCGGAGCTGGAAAAATTCAGGCCAGGGACCTGCAATCGGAAAATGTACATGCTCGTCTTGATGGGATCGGATCAATCAAATGCGACCCCACCAAGAGTATCGATGCACAAGTGAACGGCATGGGCGAGATTACCTACAAAGGGACCCCGGAAACAAAGAATACCAGTATCAACGGGATGGGTAAAATCGGGCAGGAATAAACCCGGGTTATTTCAACCCTCTGTTTTCCAATAAAGCATCGATCACCGGCTGCTTCTGGCGGAAATTAAAGTACATATCCTGAGGATCGTTGATACATCCCGGTTCAAGGACAAATTTGCGGAAACGGCGGGCAAGTTCTTTATTGAAAATGTCTCCTGTTTCCGCAAATGCTTTAAAGCCGTCGGCATCCAGCACTTCCGACCAGATATAACTGTAGTATCCGGCTGTATAACCTCCCGTCATCGAATGCTGAAAATATGTACTCCGGTAACGCGGAGGAATTTGCGGGATCAGCCCTCTCTGAGCCAATGTAGTTGCTTCAAATGGTATTACATCGATATTTTGAGGAGCCGGATTTACATGGTAATCCATATCGAGGTAAGAAGCAGCTAAGTATTCGGTCGTCGTGAAACCTTGTCCAAACCTGGAAGAAGCATTGATTTTATCGATCAACTCTCCCGGGATTACTTCTCCTGTTTTATAATGTTTTGCATATTGTTCCAATACCTGCGGCTGAAATGCCCAATGTTCCATGATTTGCGAAGGCAATTCCACAAAATCCCGGGGAACGCTTGCCGTACCATGATATACGACATTTTTAAACAGGTTGTGCAATGCATGACCGAATTCATGGAAGAATGTTTCTGTTTCATCGGCGGTAAGTAATGCCGGATCCTCATGAAGAGGAGGAGTAAAATTACAAACGATCGTTACCAACGGAAGAACACGACGATTGCCTTCGTAATATTCCGTGCGATACGATCCGCACCAGGCGCCGCCACGTTTTTGTCCCGGACGGGCAAAAAGATCGATATATAAAACACCCAACTCGGTTTTTCCATCGGCATCGATACACAAATAAGCTTCCGCATCAGGGTGTGGCTTCGGGATATCGTTCAGTTTCCGGAATGTAATACCGTACAACTGATTACAGACATAAAAAATACCGTTACAAACATTCTCCGATTTGAAGTACGGACGAATCATCTCATCGTTCAGATCATATTTCTGACGACGGATCTTTTCACTGTAATACCTCCAATCCCACGATTGCAATTCAAAATCAGTTCCAGCCAGGGCCTGCATCTCGTCGCGCTCCTGTTTAGCCACCTGCAAAGCAGGCTCCCAGATCTGGCTGAGCAGGTCGAAAACAGTTTTTGGATTTTTGGCCATGCGCGTTTCGAGGGCATAATCAGCGAAAGTATTGTAACCCAACAACATGGCCTTATTAGCCCGGAGCGTCACTAATTTCTGAATAATCTCCTTGTTGTCTTTATCGTTATTATTGTTGCAACGGTCGAGGTAGGCCGTCAGCATCTGCCTGCGAAGTTCCCGGTTATCTGCATAAGTCAGAAAAGGCATAATACTTGGATTATCCAATCCGAATACCCATTTACCGCTCAACCCGGTTTTAGTTGCCCGGTTAGCCGCAGCAGCCACCAGGTCGACGGGTAGTCCCGACAGATCTTCATTCTTATCTATTACTAACTTGTAGGCTCCTGTTTCAGTAAGCAGATTCTGTCCAAATTGAGTCTGCAACCTGGAAATTTCCCCGTTTACCTGCTT
This sequence comes from Bacteroidales bacterium, assembly GCA_031548005.1. Classification (GTDB taxonomy): domain Bacteria; phylum Bacteroidota; class Bacteroidia; order Bacteroidales; family Azobacteroidaceae; genus BNXB01. The sequence continues at coordinate 4,092 of JAVBRK010000025.1, read as the reverse complement.
TAGTTTTTCTTTCATCGTCTCTTCGAGCATCACCCCTCCCCGCATGAAGTCGCGGTACGTTTCAAATGTCAGGCGTTGCTCCTCTTGTGTCAGACTTTCGTATTCAGGGCCCTCATAGACCGTTTTGATCCGGTTAAAAAGATCAGTATTGGTCATCATATTATCATTATGCTTTGTCAGCAAAGGAGTGATCTCCATCTGGAGAGCCAGCAATTCCGGCGTACTTTGCGCACTGCAAATACCTCCGAATACCGGTGATACTTTCCTCAACAATGTTCCGGAATTGTCCAGGGTGGCAACCGTATTGGCGAAAGTGGCAGGCTGCGGATTGGCCACAATAGCCAGGATCTCGCTTTCCTGTTCCTGAATTCCGCGGATAAATACCTCTTTGTAATGGCTTGCGTTTAGTGTTTCAAATGGAGGAGCCCCGTAAGGAGTATTCCACTCCTGAAAAAACGGGTTCTGGGCAAACCCGGTCATAAAGGTACTTGCCAGACTCATCATAATAATTAGCTTCTTCATGCGTTTTACGTTTATATATTCAGGTACTATTCCTGCAAAATTACATTTTTTTTGAGATTCTTTACTATATTTGTTTCCTAAATGAGGTCCGGACTAAGAAACAAGTTAAAATCGGAGTTTATACGCAACAGCGCCATCCTGGTCAGCGGGAATGTTGCAGGACAAGTTGTAGCCTTAGCGGCTTACCCTTTCCTGACCCGGATCTACTCGAATGCAGAATTTGGGGTATTCGCCCTGTTCATGAGCCTATCGAACATTTTAACAACCTTAGCTACAGGAAAGTACGAAGAATCGATCATTCTAACTGCTTCGAGCGGGGAAAGACACCGGTTAACGGGCTTCATCGTGAAATTAGTATTATCGGTTTCGGTCGTTATAGGATTGCTGCTTGGAATTTTCCGGGAGTCTATCTTTTCCCTGTTCGATATGAACTCCCTTCTCCCCCACTGGTATCTGATTCCATTCATGATATTCTGGGGAGGAATGTATGCCATCATGAGCAACCTGGCGGTTAAAATGAAACAGTTCAAAACCCTGGCATCGGCCAATATCGCACAAAACACCTCCAGTTCGGCCTTCAAACTCGGATTGGGTTATGGTTCTTTTACCGGAGCCGGACTGATCCTATCTAATCTTTTGGCCTATATCGTTGCTTTTTTTTCATTCAGAAAGCTATGGAAAGAATTAAAATTTTCGCTATCAACCCCGTGGAGCGAACAAAAGGAATCCGGATTAAAATACAGAGATTTCCCTCAGTATAACATGACCCGGAACATGGTCAATTCTTTTTCCGGAGATACTCCATTCCTCCTGTTGACAGGCGTTTTCGGAGAAGCTACCCTCGGACTTTTTTCTTTAGCCATGACGATGGGATTTCGACCTACAACACTGATATCCAATTCATTATTCAATACATTATTTGAAAAGACAAGCGCTTACAAACAGGAAGGAAAAGTCATCTTTCCGGTGATCAAAAAATACTGGATGCAGGTATCCTTGTTCTCATTGCCCGTGGCGGCCATCATATTCTGGATCGCACCCCCTATATTCGGCTGGATTTTCGGGGACGGCTGGGAACAATCCGGCATTTATTTCCGTTATCTGCTTCCGTGGGTATTTATGTCGGTACTCTCCTACCCGATGGTCTTTATCCCGGCTTTATTTAAAAAACAGAACCAGGCTTTATGGATCGAAGTCTTTTGTATGATCCTGCGTTGTCTGGTGATTTCCATCGGGATATACCTGAATGATTTCAGGCTGGCAATTATCTTGTATTCGTTGGTTGGTTGTCTGTTCTCCCTGATATGCCTCGGATGGTATACCCGCCTGATCAAAAAATACGACGGAGGATTAAAAAATGATTGATATAAATTTGGTTCAAAGTGGAGGTTACCGCTGGTTTTCCAACGGGAAAGTATCCGTGAAAGGTACAGCGTTGCTGCATGAAAAGCATTTGCTGAAAGAAAACGACTTACTGGCGTATTTCGATACTGTCGACTCTGAAGCAGTATTTCTGGATCGACTCCGGTCACTGAACGGACTTTTCTCTGTGGTTATTTCTACTGGAGATATGGTATTTGCGGCCGCCGATCCGATCCGCAGCTTCCCATTGATCTATATCCGGAACAACGAAGGGCTGATCATTACCGACGACTTCCGGACTTTAATAAAGAAATATCCCTGCGAAATCGATCCGGAATCGGAGACCGCCATGCGGCATATCACTTGGGTTCCGGGTAAACGCACGTTGTTCCGGAATGTGTTTCAACTACAAGCCGGAGAGTATCTGAGTTACAGATCTGAAGAACTCAAAACAACTGCCTGGTGGAGGATTACGCCTTCCATTACAAAAAAGCTAAGCCGTGACGAATGGAAAACTGCGATCCGGGGAACATTCCTCAAAATGGGAAAACGGCTTTCATTATCTGTCGGAAAACGCCCTGTAGCATTGCCCCTGAGCGGAGGATACGACTCCCGTCTGATCGGTCTGCTCCTGAAAATAAATGGACATAAAAATGTGTTTTGTTTCACATTCGGATATCCGGATTGTAAAGAAGCACACAACTCGAAAGAAATAGCCCGGCGCTTAGGATATCCCTGGATGTTCATCGACTACGCCCCCTATACACAAACCGATTTTACCCGCACGAAACAGTTTACAGACTACGTCGATTATGCCGGCAATGCGATTTCATTCCCCTATTTCCAGGAATATTTTGCCACTGTATACCTGAAAGAAACTGTACAGTTACCTCAAAACACCGTATTTATACCAGGACATTCAGGTGATTCGATCGGCGGGTGCAGTTTTCGTAAAGATCTGAAATCTTTTCATTCAGAAAAGGAATTAACCGAAAAAATTTTCCGGATGTACGGACACGGAGTATATCCGGAAAAGGGAAATAAAGAATTGATACTGAATATGATCGGGGAAGGAGTCGATCCCCAGCGATTGCAAACCGGCTCTCTGGCTTATGAAGACTGGCAAAACCGGGAATCGCACGCCAAGCAACTGGTGAACTCCTCACGGGTGTTCGACTATTTCGGATATGAATTTCTCCAACCATTATCCGACAAGCATTATTATGATTTGTTTGCTTCCCTGCCGAACGAATACCGGATCTACCGGAATCTGCACGAGGAGGTTCTTCTGGAGCTGTTTTCCGAATATGGGATCAAGCTCGACGACGAAGTAAATGCCTCATCAAAAGCAATTCAGAGGGCGCACCAGCTGATCCGGATCCGGGAGCTGTTTCCTTTTGTATCGAAACTCCGGAAACGGAAATTCTCCGCAGGATTTTATCCTTACGGAGAATTGCTCGAATATCTGAAAAATCATCTGCCTCCGGCAGATTTTAAAGCCGGAAATGCCGTCATCTCCGCCTGGTATATCGATCATATTAAACAGCTTATTCAATAAAAAAGAGGCCCGCGGGCACGAGTGGCCGGAATTTCTTCCGACCACTCGTGGCGAAAACCTCCCTTAATTTTTTATAATTCAGATTGTAAAAAGTGGCAGATGGTATACGCTCTATTCATGATAATATCTCTTTCTTCCATTGAGTATTCCATTTAATTTCATATTCAGTTTTGTAATTTTGAATGAAATATAAATCATCTACATCATGATGTGAAAGAAAACATTGGTCAATTGGAAAGTTAATCGTGTTACAAATCAGGTAACATGGGCAAAATGCGGGAAGTAACAAAAAAAATTAAGGGAGGCGAAAACCTCCCTTAACTTTTATAATTCAGATTGTGAAAAGTGACAGAGGGTACAGCATGGAAAATCCAATGTGTGTTGCCCCCTAAATCCAAAACAGGTTTGACCCCTGAAAATTATTTAATTTTGACCCCCAAGTATCCTGATAAGTGGGGTCATTTTTATTTTAGCAAACCATCCTTAGGCGATACACCATTATTTTTTCTTTTTTTTAATTGATATACATTTCATTCATGGAAACGATAGATAAGACAACACTTTATGGAAATTTACTCTTTCGGCACGAAAGGAAGAAATTTCTATAAACCGCTTGCGGCTTGGTGTTGGCGTTCCATCGTTGGAATGTA
>JAVBRK010000008.1:0-158574 GCA_031548005.1 Bacteroidales bacterium | reverse complement strand
ATTTTTCTTCATTTTTATAAATTAAGTTAATATTATATAAAACGCAGCAAAGGTATAAAAATAAATTACAAAATAAAAAAATCAGGCTTAATATCTTAAGACAAGCAGAGGTGTATCGGTGTGAAACAGCATTTTACGGGCCATACTGGGATTGATGATCCGGGCCAACAGATTGCGCCGGTGAGATGCCAGCGAAATAACATCGATGAGATTGTTACGGATGAACTTTTCGAGGCTCAGCACAAAATCACCGGCATCTATCACCTCATAACGGATCACGATTTCCGGATATTGCTTTTCAAAATATTCCTTGATTCCTGCTAATTTAATTTCGTTCCAGGCATCCTGTCGGCTACTGATGTGAAAAAGGTAATATTCGATTTCAAAACCGGAAAACATTTTAAATAACGTATCAACGGCGATCAGGTCTTTCTGGTCGAAACTGGTTCCAAAAGCAATCTTTTTAATTTCGGTAAAATTATGGAATGGTGTATTTTCAGGAACAGCAAACACCGGCACTTTCGACATTTCGATCACCTCGGCGGTTACGCTACCAATGAAATCGGCGTCTTTCTGGTTTTTACCCCGGGTACCCATAATAATCAATTGCGGCCTGTATTTTTTACTGTAATCCGCGATTTCCTCTTCAGGTAGTCCGTCTTTCAGGATGCAGGAATACTTCACCTTGGGCCATTCGCCGGATTCAATCTGCTGCTCCACAAAAGTTTGAAACTCAGAAAAATCCTTTTCAGCTTTCTGGGTCAGTTTCAAGATTGTTTCCTCATCCTGAGTCTGATATAATAATGTTTCGCTCAAGGCCACAGAGGAAGGAAAAAATGGAGTGAAATAAGCGTGCATGATTACAATCTCAGCATGAATCAGAGCAGCATAGTTAAACCCTATTTCGCACGCCTGCCTGGAATATTCGGAAAAATCGACGGGAATCAGGATGGTTTTTTGTTGAGGCTCGTCTGGGTCTGTTCTTTTTTCATCGCTGAAAATATGCGTTGTCTCAATAATCTTTAATGCAGCCGGCAGATCGCTCTCTTTAATGCGCACCCTCACTCCGGAGGAAACTACCGGCTGTATTAAATTTACATTATGGAGATACACTTCAATGCCTTCACTTTCCAGAATAGTTTTCAACACCTGCGCTTTCTGGAATGTATGTATCGCAAGCGTTACAAGTTTATCTTCCATGGCTGTACTTTGTTTTTCAGGACTTTTTCCCTGATGTTTTTAGCTTACCGATGAAACTTTATGACTGGTTTCACCCAAAATAATCAAAGCTTTTTCCAATATCGTAGGATCGTCGAGCATCACAATGCCCCCATCCGGACCTGGTTCGATATGAACCCCACAACTTTTGCCGTCCTGATAATTGTATCCACCAAAATAGTTACGTACCGTTTCAACTGAAATGCCTAACTCTTCGGCAATCTGGTGGATACTTCCGTCAGGCAAATTGTCTTTAATTCTGCGTAGTTCATTGAATGTCACTGTCTTCATGGCTATTTGTGTTTAATGGGTTATAAATTTATACACAATACAGGCCTCTAACTTATACAAAATATCAATAGAAACAAATTATTTTTGATAAATAATTGTTACAATATGGTTTTTTAATCAAGGCTACATTTTAACAGGTTGACAAGTAAAAGAATAATATTAACTTTGTATCTTGATAATTAAAGCTTCATTAAAATTCCGGACACTTATATGAAAACACCAATTCGTCGGGTCGTATTCCTGTTGTGTATGCTCTCTGCCATTGCCCATTCCCAGCCACCCGCATATAAAAATACCGGACTTCCGTTCGAACAACGGGCTGAAGACCTGGTAAGCCGGATGACCCTGGAAGAAAAAATCGGACAGATGATGAATAGCGCTCCGGCCATCGAGCGGTTAGCCATCCCGGCTTACAATTGGTGGAACGAATGTCTTCATGGCGTCGCCCGGGCCGGATTGGCAACCGTATTCCCGCAGGCCATCGGTCTGGCGGCGACTTTCGATACAGAAGCCATGTCCAGAACAGCAACCGTTATCTCCGACGAAGGACGCGCCAAGTATCATCATTCGGTTTCTTTAAACAGCAAAGCGATTCCGCAATATTATGGACTGACTTTCTGGACACCCAATATCAATATCTTCCGGGACCCGCGCTGGGGCCGCGGACAGGAAACTTACGGGGAAGATCCTTTTCTGACCGGAGAACTGGGCGTCGCCTTCGTGAAAGGATTGCAGGGGAATGATCCGAAGTATCTGAAAACAGTGGCTACGGCCAAACATTATGCGGTACACAGCGGACCGGAATACAACCGCCACCGTTTCGACGTCCGGCCCGATCTGTACGACCTCTGGGATACCTACCTGCCTGCTTTTGAAAAACTGATCCGTTCGGGAGAAGCTTATTCTGTGATGTGTGCTTACAACCGTTATGAAGGAGAACCTTGCTGTGGCAGCGACGGATTATTGGTCGACATCCTGCGCAACCAATGGGGATTCAAAGGATATGTCGTTTCGGACTGCGGGGCAATCGACAATTTTTACCGGACTCATAAAACAGCGAAAGATGCTGCAGAAGGATCAGCCCAGGCGGTCATTGCAGGAACCGACCTCGAATGCGGAGGCAGCTACAGGGCCTTGTTCGAAGCTGTAAAACGGGGAGATATCGCCGAAAATGAGATTGATATGGCTGTTAAAAGGCTGTTTGTCGCCCGGATGAAACTCGGCATGTTCGATCCGGACGAGCTGGTGGCATACAGCCGGATCCCCTACTCCACGGTCTGCTCTCCGGAAAGCAGGAAACAATCCCTCGAAATGGCCCGGAAATCCATCGTACTGCTAAAAAATGAAACTGAAACCCTGCCTCTAAAGAAAAGTATCCGGACCATCGCTGTTGTAGGTCCCAACGCCGATAATCCGACTTGTCTGTTAGCTAATTATAATGGCTCTCCTTCGTACATTGTAACACCTCTGGAAGGAATCCGTAAAAGAGCAGGAAACAAAATAAAAATTTTATACGATCCGGCTGTGGGATTAACAAACGATACGATCTCCGTTCCGGTCGATATCCTGAGTCATTTAAAGATAGACGGAAAAGCCGGTTACAAAATGGAATTTTTCTACAACAATCAATTTGAAGGAACACCTGCATCGACTAATTACACCCGGGAGATCGACTTCTTCGGAGCCAAACAGCACGAGCAAAGCAAAGGACTGAAAGCCGGAAGGTTATCCGTACGTTGGAGCACCGTTTACAGTCCGGATAAGGATGGTGACATTTCCTTCGAAATGACCAGTGACGACAGTGGATTCCGGTTGTTTGTAAACGATGAAAAAGCCATGGACCGGTTCAGTTATCAGGAAGCGCGGGTCGAACAATATAAACTGGATGTGAAGGCGGGACAAGAATACCGTCTGCGTCTTGAGTTCCACCAGGAAAATGAAGGAGGCGGTGTCAGCATGGCCACGGTCGACCGGAGGAAGAGCGATCCGGAAGCCCTGAAGAATAAAATCAAGGATGCCGACATCATCGTTTTTGTGGGAGGAATATCCCCTTCACTGGAAGGCGAGGAAATGCCGGTCTCTGTTCCCGGATTTAATAAGGGAGACCGGACCAGTATTGAACTGCCTGCCGTTCAGACCCGCATGATGCAGGAACTCCAATCCACCGGAAAACCGGTTGTTTTTGTCATGCTCACGGGCAGCGCTTTATCAGTCAACTGGGAAAACGAACACCTGCAGGCCATCATCAATGCCTGGTATGGAGGGCAGGATGCCGGAACAGCGCTTGCAGACGTGCTTTTCGGAGACTATAACCCGGCCGGACGACTCCCTGTTACGTTTTATGCCGGTAACGACGACCTGCCCGACTATGAAGACTACAGCATGCACAACCGCACTTATCGTTATTTTACCGGAAAACCGCTGTATGAGTTCGGTTACGGATTGAGTTATACCCGGTTTACTTACAGTGATCCGGAAATACCTTCCAGGATCACAATCGGAGAAGAAGCCAAAGTGAGTGTCCGGGTAACCAACACCGGAAAAACAGACGGAGAAGAAGTGGTTCAGCTTTATCTTTCTCACCCGGAAATAAAAACTACGGCCCCCATCCGGTCGTTACAGGGCTTTCGCCGTATTTTTCTGAAAGCGGGAGAAACCCGGAAGGTCGAATTCACGCTCACTCCCGAAAAGATGTCTGTCATCGACGCTTTAGCGCAACGCAGCATCCTTCCCGGAAAAATAATCATTTCGATCGGAGGTTGCCAGCCGGGAGAGAAGGCATTACAACAACAGAAAGCCATTCAGAAAGAATGTATCCTCGAAGGAAAAAAATTAGTCTATAAAAAGTAAATAGGTATATATGAAAAGAAAACTCGATTTAACATCCTGGTACCGGAAAGAGCATTTTGATTTCTTCAATTCCATGAACGATCCGTTCACCGGGGTCGTCGCTCATGTCGATTGCAGCCGGGCATTGCAAACAGCCAACGAAATGCAGACTTCTTTCTGGCTCTATTATCTTCATAAATCCTTAGCTGCAGCCAATCAGACCGAAGAGTTCAGGTACAGAATCGAGGGAAACGAGGTGGTTTGCTATGAGCGCGTCCATGCCGGAACCACCGTCGATAACGCCGATAAAACATTCAGATTTGCTTTTTTAGATTATTTTGAAAACTACACGGATTTCCTGAATGAAGCCGTCCCGAAGGTAAACCACTCAAAAAACAACTCCGGGTTAGGATTCGACGACGACCAGAAGCGTAACGACTGCATCCACTACACCACCCTGCCCTGGATTCGCTTCACCGCCATGAAGCATGCCTGCAATACCGGAACCCGGGGTAGTTGTCCTAAAATCAGTTTCGGAAAGTATTTTGAAGACCGCGGAAAGCTATTACTGCCTGTTTCTGTAGAAGTCAACCACGCCCTGATGGATGGTCGCCAGATCGGAGAGTTCCTGAATTTATTCGAATCACTCCTGAACGAATGACAGATAAAACATTTTAATCTGTTTTTTGTTTAAAAACTAAATCAAAATAAATCCATATGAAACGTATTTCATTGCAGGTGTTATTTCTGACACTCCTGTTACATTTTAACGTAAATGCTCAAAATGATCTGAGCCAGGACATCGGATGGCCCCGGAAAGTATCCGGAGAACATGCAGTTATTATTTATTATCAACCCCAGATCGATCAGTGGGAGAACTATAAAAAACTAAGTGGTCGCTTTGCATTTTCGATGACTCCGAGCGGAGGACAGGAAGTGGTGGGTGTGGCGTCATTCGTATGCGATACCAAGACCGACAAAGAAGCCCGGACCACCTACATGCACCATATGAATTATAAAGATGTCCGATTTCAATCGCTCGACGATAAACAAGCCGCATCTATGAAAAAAACGTTCATCAGTATGATGCCGGAAGAATCTGAGAGTTTTTCTACCGACCGGATCCTGGCCGACCTTTCACCCTCCAGTATCAAGGCAAATCCGGTTCAGCTCAATAACGACCCGCCGGTTATCTTTTACAGCGCCGCTCCCGCCATCCTTCTTATTGTAGAAGGGGATCCGGTATACTCCCCGGTTGAAAAAACAAACATACAATTTGTCGTCAATACAAACTGGGATTTGTTCTATGAAAAATCATCCAAACAGTATTTTCTGCTGGAAAACGATGTGTGGCTCACTGCAAAAGATCTCAACGGGCCCTGGAATCAAACTCAAACCCTGCCCAAAGAGATGTCGTCTCTTCCGACCGGACAAAACTTCGACGATGTGAAGAAAGAGATTCCTCCTCGCCTGTCGACCAATGTCCCGAAAGTTTTTTACAGCAACAAACCGGCCGAACTGATCCTGACAGAAGGCAGCCCCGTCCTGGAAAAAATTGCCGGAACACAATTACTCTATGTTGATAATTCTGAAAATGATATTTTCGTCGACCAGGCCGAAAGCAAGTATTATGTATTGCTTTCCGGCAGGTGGTTCCGGGCATCCTCGTTCAACGGGCCCTGGAGCTACGCAGGAAATAATCTCCCGGAAGATTTCTCCAAAATTCCGGAAAATTCGCCCAAAGGCCATGTTCTGGCATCCGTTCCGGGAACCGTACAGGCATCTGACGCCGTTATGCTGGCGCAAATCCCGACTACTGTGGTGGTAAACCGCTCGGAAGCCGAAGCCAATGCTCATGTCACTTACGACGGCAACCCTCAATTTGCACCGATAGACGGAACTGCGATGAATTATGCAACCAACACTCAGGACAAAGTCATTAAAGTCGGAGATCTCTACTATCTCTGCTTTCAAGCCGTCTGGTTTGTTTCTACATCCCCTCAGGGGCCGTGGAAAACGGCAGATTCCATTCCGGCTGAAATATATGAAATTCCACCGAGCTCTCCGGTTTATAACGTCACTTATGTAACCCAGACCAATCCGACATCGACAACCGTCGAATGCAGCACTACCGCAGGATATTTCGGCGCTTTCATCGTGGGAGCGACAATCGGAGCGATTGTCAGCACCGCCATCGTTTACGGTACCGGATGGTATTATCCTCCTTATATTTACTGGGGGCCGGGAGCGTTCTACCCGGTTTACAGGCCGTGGCCATGCACTTACGGCAGGGCAGCAGTCTATAATCCGTGGACCGGAGGCTTTGCGGTCGGACGCCGCGCCTATGGCCCATACGCCAGCGCCGGCACTGCAGCCTGGTATAACCCGGCAACCGGAAGGTACGGACGTTCGGCCAGCGTACAGGGCTGGTATGGTGGAAGAACTGCAGCAAATACTTACAATCCGTGGACCGGAACATACGGACATACTTCACAAGCACACAATCCTTATGCACAATGGGGACACTCGGCTGTAAGCAACGGTTCTCAGTGGGCCCGGTCGGGACATGTCACAACAGCCCATGGTACGGCATTTGGATACCAGACCTCCGGAGGTAAAGAAGGAGTCGTGACGCATGGGGCGAACGGGACCAGGGTCCATACCGATAACGGGGTTTACGCCGGACATGACGGCAATGTATACCGCAAAAATTCCAACGGTACCTGGAATCAGACCAATACTTTGGGAGCCGGAAACAGCGGAACAAGGCAAACAGCAAATACTCATCCGACAACAACACGCCAAACAACAACGCACAAGCAAACAACTGCAACCCACACCCCTTCTCCGCAGGTCACGCGCGAACTGGACCGGTCGGCGCAAACCCGCAACCGCGGACAAGTGCAGTCCCAACAGTTCCAGCACTATCAACGCACCGGTGAAGGCCCTGGATTAGGAGGCCGGAAAAGGACGCGGTAAACTAACGGGATTTTATTCGAATTCCACTACGGTAATTCCTACTCCCCCGAACTGAACATGCTCGTCCTGGTATCTCCTGATACCGGGGACGTGCTTCAGGTAGTCGCGGATAATCTGGCGTAATGCGCCGGTACCGGTGCCATGCAGAATCCGGACACGGCCCACATTGCACTGGATAGCATCATCTATATAATAAGTCACTGCCTGAAGCGCTTCGTCTGCACGCATCCCCCGCACATCGATCTCCATCTTGAAATGAAGCTTCTTTTCCGACATCGAATCGGTCGTTTGAGCGCTGAGGTAGGTATTTTTAGGAGTCTCTTTTTTGATCTGGTTCTTGCTGACCTTTTCCAACTGTTCTGTCTTAACTGTCGACTTGATGGAGCCGAATACTACTACAGCATTCTTCCCCTTGATCTCCTGGACTTCTCCAACTGAGCGCTGGCCTTTAAGGCGAACCGCATCGCCCGGTTCGATAACATCCGGATTAAATATCGGTTGCTTCGCCTGGGGCTGCTTTTTCTTGTGATTCTCCCGCTCCTTGATTTTCAAAATTTTACGGGTAATCGTATCATTTTCAGGATCTTTTGATAAATTTCCACGGAACTCATCCAATGACTTCCTGATACTCTTTGTTTTCTCCTTTTCGGCTTGTGATTCACGGATTTCCCTAATCGTATTTTCAATCCGGGCATTGGTTTCAGCCAACAGATGCTCAGCATCGGTTTTTGCCTTGGCAACGATCTCCTTTCGCTGGCGTTCAATCTTTTCCAGGTCTTCCCGGTACCGTTCCGTCAGTTCCTCCAACCGTTTTTCCTGTTGACGGACATTCTGCCGTTTCGACTCCCAGTAACGTTTATCACGAACAATATCCTGAAGGTATTTGTCCATATCGATGTAGTCTTTCCCTACTTTTTCAGAGGCATCGGCGATCACATCTTCGGGTAAACCGATTTTACGGGCGATTTCGATCGCAAACGAGCTACCCGGATTACCAATCGAAAGCTTGAACAGCGGCTGCATCTCATGCCGGTCGTAGAGCATGGCTCCGTTAATAACGCCATCATGCTCTTCTGCATAATGTTTCAGATTCTGATAATGAGTGGTGATAACGCCAAAACTTAGCTTTTTATTAAAACGATCCAGCAATGCCTCGGCAATAGCGCCCCCGATCTGCGGCTCTGTTCCGCTCCCGAACTCATCGATCAGGGTTAGAGTCTTCGGACCACAATTCCTGACAAAAAATTTCATGTTCGTCAGATGGGAACTGTAGGTACTCAGATCATTTTCAATGGATTGTTCATCACCAATATCGATAAAATTATCATTAAAAACACCGGTCCGAGAGTTCTCATATAAAGGAATCAACATCCCGCATTGGAGCATGTACTGTAGTAATCCGACCGTTTTCAGGCAGACCGATTTTCCGCCGGCATTGGGACCGGATATCAACAGAATACGACCTTTTTCCGGCGTCAACTCGATATCCAAAGGAACCACTGTTTTGTTCTGTTTCCGATGGGATAAATATAGCAAAGGGTGTGCCGCCCGGATCCAATCCAATTGTTGCTTATCTTCGAAAGGAGGAAAAATCGCCTGGATATCCAATGCAAAAAGCGCTTTGGCTCTTATAAAATCCATTTCAGCCAGAAAATCGTACGAATGCACGATTTTCGGGATTTCCGGACGTATCTTGTCTGTAAAAGCGGTGAGTATGCGTACAATCTCGCGTTTTTCTTCAGCTTCCAGCTCCCTTACCCGGTTATTGGCTTCCACCACTTCTGCCGGTTCTATAAAAACGGTTTTTCCGCTGGCCGACTCATCGTGAACAATCCCCTTCAATTTGCGCTTTAGCGCCGGAGCGATCGGGATCACTAACCGTCCGTCGCGCATGGTAGGAGCAACATCCTTATCGACCAAACCCTCCGACTGAGCAGAACGTAAAATGCTCTGCAGAGTCTTGGAAATACCCCCTATCGTTTTGGCTAAGTCCCTTCTGATATCGGCCAATCCGGAAGAAGCATGGTCTTTGACCCGGCCGAATTTATCCAGAATCGAGTCGATCTGTTTCGTAATATGTGGAAATGAGCCTACATCGGCAGCCAACTCCTGTAAATAAGGATAAGAATGACTTTCTTCTTCCCGTTTAAGTTGGAAAAAACGCACGATCTCATTGATCGTCTGCAAGGAACGGCGAATATCAAAAAGCTCATATTCGACAAGGTAAGTTCCTTCTATCCGGATCTTCTTTAAGGAATCGCGTACATCCAAGAAATAACCCGCAGGAAAATCATCTTCCTCCTGAAGAATCCGGACAAATTCGTTTGTCTGATGAAGGCTCCGGTTAATCGCTTCAAAATCAGAAGAAAAAGCCATTTCTTCGACTTTTTCTTCTCCTAAAGTACAAAGGCACTTGGCCGAAACCAATTGCCTTATTTTATCAAAACCGATTTTATGCTCAAAATTACCGGGATAGATCATTCTAAACTTCCGTTAAAACTTTATTCGGCCTCTTTTCCGGCCTGCAAAGCTTTCAGGTTCATATTTACAATTTCTTCCCCTTTCCGGCCAAAAATAGCCCGGATACCCTCTTCCAACTTTGAGAAACCGATCCCGATATAAGGAGAAGCCGCTCCGAGCATCACGATATTACTCGAACGGGCGGCTCCCATATCTTTGGCAATCCTTTCCACATCGATGATTATTTTATGAGGTAAAGCTTCATACGTTTTCAGCACTTCCTCCATCTCGGGATAATTCGGGATGTTCTCGAACGGTTTGGAGTGGGTCGCCACCCAACCGTCTTTCTTGAGGTAAGGCAAGTAGCGCAGAGCTTCCATCGGTTCGAGAGAGATAATGATATCTGCCGAACCCAACGGGATCAGATCTGAGGCTACCGGTTTATCGCTGATGCGGAGATGCGACTGCACATCCCCTCCCCGCTGGCTCATGCCATGCACTTCCGATTGTTTCATATACAATCCGTCCTGAATTGCTGCTTGTCCGATCACGGCTGCAATCGAGAGAATCCCTTGTCCTCCCACTCCCGCCAATATAATATCTGTTTTCATATGTCCGTTTTTATTTTCTATTTCCGAGCCGATTTTGCCTTTTTCGCATGGGTCTGAATACATTCCCTGCAAGGGACGATCACCGAGAGACCCGGATATTCGATTTCCTGGCGGATCATCGCCTTCATCTCTTCATAGTTCTTTTTCAGGGGAACGATCTCTTTCAAATGATCGGGATGAACTCCGAGTCCTTTGCAGATATCATGAATCCGTCCGGTTCCTGCCGAGTCCTGTCCGCCGGTCATTCCGGTCGTTTCATTATCAGAAATAATAATTACGATATTGGAATTTTCATTTACGCAGTCCAACAGCCCGGTCATTCCCGAATGAGTAAAGGTGGAGTCCCCGATTACAGCAACAGCCGGATATACGCCGGCATCCGAAGCTCCTTTTGCCATAGTAATAGACGCCCCCATGTCGATGCAGGTATCGATCGCCCGGAAAGGCGGCAGAGCGCCTAAAGTATAGCAACCGATATCGCTGAACACCTTCGGGGCCTCGTATTCTTTCAGAACATCATTCAAAGCCTCGTACACATCCCGGTGACCACATCCGGTACAAAGCGCCGGAGGACGCATTTCCACCACTTCCGGAACAAAGTAATACGACTGGACTTCCAGTCCTAAGGCTTTCTTCACCTTATCGGGATTGAGTTCACCGTCGCGCTGGATAGTTCCGTCTAAGCGACCATGCACCCGGACTCCGAGTCCCAGGATCCCTTTCAGTTGTTCTTCCACCACCGGAAAACCATCTTCCAATACCAGGATCTCATCGCATTCATCCACCAAACGGGCCAACTGTTTCTGAGGAAGCGGATACTGGTTGATCTTCAATACCGGATGGCGAAACCCGTCGGGATAATTTTCCAGTAAGTAGTTAAACCCTATTCCGCAAGCAATAATTCCCAACTTTTTATCAGGCCCGTCAAAATAGCGGTTGTATATCGATTCTTCCGAAGCTTTTACAAATTCCTCCTGTTTTTCGATCAGGACTTTGAAGCGTTTGCGGGCGTTTGCAGGCAACAAAACAAACCGCTGGCGCGCATCTCCGGGAACATTCAAGATGTTTTCCGGCTTCTTTCCCCGCGTCGACACTCCCGAGCGCGAATGCGCCATCCGGGTCGTAATACGCAACAGCACGGGGTAACCCGTTTTCTCGGAAAAATCGAATCCGTCATACACCATGTCATAAGCCTCCTGCTGGTTCGAGGGCTCGAACACCGGAATCATGGCAAAGTTGCCGTATACCCGGTTATCCTGCTCATTCTGAGAAGAATGCATCGACGGATCGTCGGCCGTAACAATGATCATTCCACCGTTGATGCCCGACATGGCAATATTCATAAATGCATCGGCAGCCACATTCAGCCCCACGTGTTTCATACACGAAAGGACCCGTTTTCCGGCATACGACATACCTAATGCCGTTTCTAACGCCGTTTTTTCGTTCACACACCAACGCGAATGAATCCCCTGCTCACGGGCCGCAGAAGACGATTGAATGTACTCGGTAATATCGGTCGAAGGAGTTCCGGGGTAAGAATAAACACCCGACAATCCCGCATCGATAGCGGCCTGTGCAATTGCTTCATCTCCTAAAAACAGTTGTTTTTTCATGCTATAAAATCTATTTGTCACGTCAAAGATACATGATAAACCGCTTATTTCACACACAGACCTGCAAAAATGTTCGGTAAATGCAATTTTTACAGGAAGAAGTCCGTTAAAATAAAGACTAAAAGATAATCCATGAGAAAACTACTCCTGTTTTTTACTTTTTTTGTTTTAAGTCCATCCGGATTTACACAAATATTCGACGAAGAAGTGATCTCCAATGCCTGTAACTGCATCTACAACGCTCCCGGAGATTCTATCGACTCTATCGTCAACTCCTGTTTAATGAAGTCGTTACTCTACTCGCTTGAAAAGGACGGTACTATAACCGGGAACAAACTCCCGGAGTCATTTACAGAAGAAGAGGCGGGAACCCGCGTCACTTTCGGGCAATATCAGGAAATGCTCTACAAAATCTGTTATGCTCCCTCCCTGTTGGTTCAGAAAAAACAAAACCGGTACTATAAAATGCCAGATTCGGAAGAGGCTACCCGCTTCTATCTTCAGGGAACGGAACTCGAAAAAGAAGGGGATTTCGAACGGGCGATCGAAGCGTTCAAGACCTCATTGCTCTACGACAGCCTGGCAGTCAATACCCTCGACCAGGCAGGGGCCGTGTTCCGAAAACTAAACGACTGGAACAAAGCCCGCGAATACAGTTTAAAATCCCTTCAGATCTTCCCGGAAGGCTATTATGGATTGATTAACATAGGAGAGACTTGTTTAGCGTCGGAAGATTCCCAGGGAGCATTGGCCGCTTACATCAAATTAGTTAAATATTACCAGAAAAATGCCGAAGGGTACTTCGGGCTGGCCCGGATCAGCTTTTCGAGCGCCGATTATCCGGGGGCTATCCGGTTATTAAAGCAGGCTTATTCGCTTTTGCCCGAAAACGATACCTGCCGGGCCCGGGAAATGGTAAAATATTTCCGCCAGATCTATTTTCTGATGAAAGAATCGGGAAGCGACGCTCTTTTCAGGGAAGAAGCTTCCGAGTTTATCCCGGGAGTTTATCAACCCAAGGATTTTATACAATTAGAATCCCTCGAACTAAACAACGAGATCGACTGCCGGCTGGCAGAACCGCAAATATTAGTCTGTGCCGATTATATCCTGTCGACCCCGGTCGATACTTCGAATGCAACCCGGACACTCGCTATCGCCGCTTTGA
Organism: Bacteroidales bacterium; assembly: GCA_031548005.1. Classification (GTDB taxonomy): domain Bacteria; phylum Bacteroidota; class Bacteroidia; order Bacteroidales; family Azobacteroidaceae; genus BNXB01. The sequence continues at coordinate 145,402 of JAVBRK010000008.1, read as the reverse complement.
AAAAATGGTTCGCAAAAACGCCCCACTACGTTTTTCATATAGATAAAAGTGTAGCAGAAGTCCTGGACCCGGGAGGGAACGTGATGAATCTCTTCATCACGGCCATGTCTGAATTCTGCATTGAGAACCCGGAAAAAGGAAATGACCGTCAGGCAATCGACACTTATGCCTGGACTACCGTACTGAAATACGCCGGAAACAAAGCCAACAAGGTGCCGTTGACAGAGCAAATGAAGAAAAGGATCAAAGCTCAGGAAAAAACAACTAAGAAAAAATAAAAATCCTTTCTTCTATCTCTTCGCTACTTGACCAATTCTCGATTTATGTGGCGGTCTCAAAAGTCACATATTCGTCCTTGAGAGTTGAATATTTGAATTCAAACTCAGATAGGTATCCGAAGAAATTAATGTTAAAAATACTTTTGGGACAGCCTCATCTAAGTGCAACATTTTTACTCTTAAATGCAACATTTCTTATAATCTAAAAACCAGAAGCGCCTTACTTTTGCTCCTCATACAATCTAATATTATTCATTAATTTGTTTATTTTATGAAAAAACTCTTTTCAAAAAATCGTGCACTTTCTGCACTTTTTTTATGGTTAATCCCTTTGTTTTCTTATGCTCAGTCGGGCGTTGTTACCGGAAAAGTTATCAGCACAGATGACGGAGAAGGTATACCCGGAGTCAGTATCAGTGAAAAAGGGAGCAAAAATGGAACAATTACAGATGTAGATGGCAACTTCAGTATCCCGGTCAATTTATCCGGAGCCACTTTGGTTTTTTCCTCGGTAGGAATGCGTATCCAAGAAAAGATTGTCAAACCAGGAGAGAATATCATCATTTCTCTGGTAAATGATGAAAAGTTACTGGATCAAATAGTCGTTACAGGCTATTCTTCTCAAAAGAAAGCGGATTTAACAGGTGCGGTTTCCGTTGTTAAAATCGGAGAAATAAAAGACCAGACTCCGGGCAATGTTATGAAAGCCCTCCAGGGAAGAGTTCCCGGTATGTTCATTACCTCCAGCGGTTCGCCCGATAATTCGGCGAATGTACTGATCCGGGGTATCGGTACATTAGGAAACAACTCTCCTCTTTATATCATCGATGGAGTACCCAGTAAAAAATCGATGAATGAATTGTCTTCTCTGGACATCGAATCCATACAGGTCTTAAAGGACGCCTCCTCTGCAACGATTTACGGATCACGAGCAGCCCATGGAGTTATTATCGTTACCACCAAGAAAGGGAAAAAAGGAGAAACCAAAGTGAACCTGAAAGCATCGTTGGGAGTGAAAGATTATTCCAAATCATTAAATTGGTTGAATACGGAAGAAAGAGGATTTGTCCAATGGCGTGCTGCAGTTAATGATGGTACGAATCCAAATTTTGGAGTGTATAGTTTTGAAGATCATGTCGATGCCAACGGAAACCGGGTTTTAGATGCTGTTCGTTGGCCGGAGTACATAGATAACGCGAAAACGATGCGCGCTGCTGATACGGATTGGGCAAATGAGATCGGGAGAACAGCTATTGAGCAGAACTATAATGTAACCGTATCAAATGGAGGAGAAAAAGGGAGATCTTTATTTTCCCTGGATTATTTAAATAGCGACGGAACCGTAAAAGGAACCTATTTTGATCGTATCACGGCACGTATCAACTCCGATTACTCAATGATCAATAACCGATTGAAAATCGGAGAAAATCTTTCGTTGACAAAAATCGACAAAAGCCTGCTGAATGCTTCCGATTTATTGAATCAGACCCGTACCATTCAACCCATCGTTCCGGTACATACCGTAGATGGAGTTGGTTGGGGAGGCCCTGTAGCAGGAATGAGCGATCGTCAGAACCCGGCACGGATTATCCATGATAACGAACAAAATAACAGGAAAATGCTCCGTTTATTCGGAGATGTAAATCTTGATCTGGAAATACTGAAGAATTTGCATTTCAGATCTGTTCTGGGAATGGACTACACCTTCGAATGGGAACGAAATATGCAACATACTTATAAATCCGGGTTCTTATCAGAATCGATTGCCCGTCTTAACAATTATGAAGACCGTTATGGGAATTGGATTTGGAGTAATACCCTGAACTACAACTTCGATTTAGGAAAACACAAATTCGATTTACTTGCAGGACAGGAAATGATCGATTATTATGGTGAATGGATACAAGCAGGAAGAGAAGTATTTGCCTCTGAAGACCCGGATTATATGTACCTCGATGCCGGAGAGAAAAACAAAACCAACAGAGGCTGGGCAACGGCTTACCGTCTGTTATCTTATTTCGGCAAAGTCAATTACAACTACAACAACCGCTATCTGGCCTCCTTTACAATCCGTTATGACGGTTCATCCCGCTTCGGAGCAAACAACAAATTTGGTACTTTTCCGGCATTTTCCCTTGGATGGCGTTTGAGTGAAGAAGCTTTTATGGAAAGCACCAGAAATATTTTATCTGATTTGAAGTTACGTTATGGTTGGGGTAAGACCGGAAACCAGGAAATTGGTGATTTTGCTTCTTACGGACTGTATGAGGCCCTATACGGCTCTGATCCGACCTGGGACCCGGACAATGGGACTGCATATGACATCGGAGGGAATGGATCCGGAAGCTTGCCATCCGGCTATCGCCGCATCCAGCAATCGAACCCGAACCTGCGTTGGGAAACTGCAACTCAAAATAATATCGGGGTTGATTTTGGATTTTTAAGCCAAAAAATATCAGGATCATTCGATTACTTTACAAAGACAACCGAAGATATTCTGATTTCACCTCCTTATATTGCAACATTGGGAGAAGGAGGAAACCGTTGGGTAAACGGGGCTTCAATGGATAATAAAGGTTTTGAGTTCCTTCTTTCATACAATGAAAAATTCGGAGATTGGAAACTGGATGTTACTGCAAATATAGCCGGCTACCGGAATAAAGTGGTAAAATTGCCCGAAGACGTAATCAATTCATATGCTGGAAACGGGGTGGATCAGACAATCCTGGGGAGACCTCTCAACTCGATGTTCGGATATGTTGCAGACGGTCTTTTCCGTACACAAGAAGAAGTAGACGCCCATGCAAATCAAACCGGAAAAGGATTAGGACGCCTCCGGTATCAGAATATTTACAACTCGGATGATGATGTCAATAACATCAACGATATGGACCGTACCTGGCTGGGAGTTACCGATCCGAAATTTGTTTATGGATTGAATGTAGGCCTTATGTATAAAAATTTTGACTTCAGCATGTTCTGGAATGGAATTTATGGAGGTAAAGTGTATAATAGCGCCAAAGAATTTACTGATTTTATCGGATTTTTCGGAGGAGAAAATTATGGAAAACGAACATTGGACGCCTGGACGCCTCAAAATCCGGGTTCCAACATTCCGGCCTTGTCTGCCGGCGACCTGAACTGGGAACGCCGTTATTCTACTTACTTCATTGAAAGTTCCTCTTACTTCAAACTCCGAAGCCTCGAACTGGGATATAGTATTCCTGAAAAAATATGCAAAAAATTATTTATGCAAGGTGCACGTGTTTATTTCTTAGGAGAAAATTTACTGACAATCAAAAAGTCATGGGGAGACGATCGTTACACAGGAGTCGACCCGGAGATTCCGAATACAGGTTATCCAATACCATTTTCCATGACATTTGGATTGAATGTGTCATTTTAATTTCAAGCATAAACATATTAAAACATATCAATAATGAAATCATTTAACTTTAATATCATCATAGCTCTGGTCATTTCTATATTATCCATGACATCCTGTGAGTCTTTTCTGGATATTAATCCTAAAGGAACATTGGGAGATGAGCAATTAAATACTCCCGAAAATGTTGAAAAAATGGTCATTGCCACCTATTCGGTACTGGGTAATGACTGGTTTAATAATGGGATAAACAGTCCATGGCCTTATGGGGACCTTCGCGGTGGAGATGCTTATAAAGGAGGGGCCGGAACCGGTGATATGGAGGACTGGAATTTATATGAAACCTTCACTCCCATGCGTGTAAATGTCGGCGGTATCGATAGGAAATGGTACCGGGAATATGTGTCTATCTCGAGAGCTAACAATGCTTTGGCCCGCCTTAACAACCTTTCGGAAGCCGAGTTCCCCAAAAGGAACATCCGGATTGCTGAAATGAGATTTCTCCGGGCTCATTTCTTATTCGAACTGAAAATTTTGTTTAAGCATATTGTTTTTGTAGATGAAACGCTTCCAGCAGAAGATTATGTCAAAGTTTCCAATGTGGAACTCACCAGTGCGGAAATGTGGGATAAAATTATTTCCGAATTCCGCTTTGCCGTGGAAAATCTTCCGGAAAATAATATAGAACTCGGACGCACAAATAAATACATCGCTAAAGCATATCTTGCAAAAGTTCTTTTATATGCCGCTTACGAGCAGGATGAAAAAAATAATGTAACGGCTATCAACAAAGAAAAACTGGGAGAAGTCGTTAGTCTGGTCACCGAATTATCCGGGAAGTACTCCTTATCGCCCGATTACGCGTACAACTTCTTATGGGAACATGAAAATGGCCCGGAATCTATCTTTGCAGTGCAATGTTCCCGTAACGACGAAACTTTACATGGCCGTTTGGATTGGGGCGCTATGCTCAGCTATCCGATGAATGCGGAATATGGTTGTTGCGGATTTCACCAGCCATCACAGAATTTTGTAAATGCATTCAAAACAGATGCAAAAGGATTACCAATGTTTGATACGTTCAATAATTCCGATCTATCGAAAACCCAAGACCTTATCAGCAATCCGATCGATCCCCGTTTACTGCATACCGTAGCGTTCCCAGGCCTTCCTTATAAATACAAACCCGATTTTATTTTCGGAGAAAGCTGGAACCGTCAGCCGGAAACTTACGGTAATTTTATGTCGTTGAAAGAAGTCGTTTTGTATGATTGTCCTTGCTTCGAGAAAGTTAATCCGTTTATGTCCAGTTCCAAAAACAGAGATATTATCCGTTATGACGATGCATTGTTGTGGAAAGCAGAAGCTCTGATCGAGTTAGGTCGTCAGGCAGAAGCATTACCAATTATCAATAGTATCAGAAAAAGAGCCCAGGAAAGCACATTCTTTTTGGTAGACACCTTAAATAAACCAACAGGAACATTCCATGTCGATATCTATAAAGATGGAGAGAACTGTAACTGGACTCAGGAATTTGCCCGCAAAGCGCTGAGATGGGAACGTCGTCTGGAATTGGGGATGGAAGGTTTCCGGGCATTCGACCTCGTTCGTTGGGGCATTGCTGCTGAGTATATGAACGGGTATTTTCAGGTAGAAAAAACAAAAAGAGCATACCTGAGTAATGCTGTATTTACAAAAAACAGAGATGAATATTTTCCAATTCCATTGGCTCAGATTAACTTTAGCAAAAAATTATATCAACAGAATTATGGTTGGCAATAAATCATCAAAATAAAAAATACATCATGAAGAGATTAAGTATTCTTACAATTTGCCTTGTATTGGCAAATCATGTTTCCTTGTTTTCCGGAGATATTTCTATGAAAATCACCAAACGGTACCTGAACTTTCCGGTGTCCCAGCAACAAGACCGGGCCCGGATGAAACTGGAAGTGAACGGAAAATCCGAACGGGAGTTTGTGATCCGCTTAGCTTCGGAAACGCCCGATTATTGGGTATTTTGCGATATGACTTCATTTAAGGGGAAAACCGTACGAATTTCATACGAAGGCAATGAAGCCGGATTAAGTAAGATCTATCAGGATGATGTTATTGCCGGACAGGACAGCCTGTACAAAGAACAATTCCGTCCGCAATTCCATTACACTCAACGTCGAGGATGGAATAACGACCCGAACGGGTTGATCTTTTATGAAGGGGAATATCATCTTTTTTATCAACACAATCCTTACGAGCGGGAATGGGAAAATATGCACTGGGGACATGCTGTCAGTAAGGATCTGGTGCATTGGGAAGAACTCCAGGAAGCTTTGTATCCCGACCCATTAGGAACCATGTTCTCCGGATCAGCGGTGATTGATTACGAGAATACCTCCGGATTCGGGAAAGGAAATACACCGGCTATGGTGGCGATTTATACGGCAGCCAGTCCGGAAAAACAGACTCAATGCATCGCTTACAGTTTAGATAAAGGCCGTACGTGGACAAAATACGCTCATAATCCGGTCATCGATTCGAAGGAAAAATGGAACAGCCAGGACACGCGCGACCCGAAGGTATTCTGGTATACCCCTGGAAATCATTGGGTATTGGTATTGAACGAACGCGACGGACATTCGATCTACACCTCGGCCAACCTGAAAGAGTGGAAATACGAAAGTCATGTAACCGGATTCTGGGAATGTCCGGAATTGTTTGAGTTACCGGTCGATGGAAACAAAAATAACACCAAATGGGTCATGTACGGTGCATCCAGTACATATATGTTGGGGCGGTTCGACGGTAAAAAATTTACTCCCGAATCCGGGAAATATTATTATACTACAGGATCGATTTATGCTGCTCAGACGTTTACGAATATTCCGGCATCAGATGGCCGGCGCATTCAGATCGGCTGGGGAAGGATTTCTCATGGCGATATGCCTTTCAACGGAATGATGCTTTTACCGACCGAACTGACATTGAAAACGACAAAAGACGGGTTACGGCTGTTCAGTAACCCGGTGAAGGAGGTCAATACCCTGATGGGAACACCGGCTCTGTGGAACTCGCTTACTGCTGAAAAAGCAAACGAATTAATGAAACAATTTTATTCGTCCGATTGCCTGCGGATCAAAACAACAATTAAATTGTCGCATGCTACCGATGCCGGACTGAATTTGTACGGGCAGCGACTCGTAGGCTACGATCTGAACTTCAATCTGGTCAATGGCGTATTCTATTCACCGGAAGATAGAACGAGTATGGAAATATCTGCTGATATATTTATCGATAAAACTTCCATTGAAGTATTTATTGATGGAGGCGCTTATTCCTACTCCATGGAACGGAAACCTCACTCCGACAACAAAGAAGGGTTTCATTTCTGGGGAAACAACATCGAAGTAAAAAAACTGGAAGTAAGTACAATTGAAAGTATATGGAAATGATGAAAAAGAAAAATCCGGCATTACAAATAATTCCGGTCATGATGGCGTTTTTTGTCATGGGAGCAGTAGACATGGTAGGAATAGCGTCCAATTATGTGCAAAAAGATTTCGGACTTGAAGATGCAACCGCCGGTCTTCTTCCATCGATGGTTTTTCTTTGGTTTTTTATCTTTTCTATACCAACGAGCCTGTTGATGAATAAAATAGGCCGTAGAAAAACAGTGCTGTTAAGTTTGGTTATTACAGCATTTGCGCTTATAATCCCTATTGTAGATTACAGTTTCGCAATTATGCTTATTTCTTTTTCTTTGTTGGGAATCGGGAATACAATCATGCAAGTATCGCTCAACCCTTTAATATCGAATGTCGTAGCCGGTGATAAACTGGCCAGCAGCCTCACTTTCGGTCAATTCGTAAAAGCCATAGCCTCTTTTTCCGCCCCGATTATTGCCGGATGGGCAGCCCTCCAATTCGACAATTGGAGATTACTGTTTCCGATTTATGCGGCAGCAACCGTACTTTCATTCATTATGTTGGGAGTAACAAAAATAAAAGAATCGGCTTACGATGGCAAAAAATCTTCTTTTACCAACTGTTTCCGTTTACTGGGGAAATTGCAGATTTTACTGTTTTTCATTGGTATTCTGGCCCATGTCGGAATCGATGTCGGAATCAATACCATTGCCCCTAAAATCCTGATGGAGCGCATTCCCGGAATGACTTTAGCCGATGCCGGTTTTGCTACCAGCCTGTACTTTCTTTTCCGTTTGCTGGGATGTCTTTCGGGCACTTTCATTTTAGCCCGGTTTTCCATCCATAAATTCTTTTTAATCAGCGTCTGCTGCATGGCCTTATCGGTAGCCGGACTATTTGTATTTTCCAATCTGACACTACTCTACATCGCCTTCGCGTTTGTCGGATTCGGAAATTCAAATATTTTCCCCATGATATTCTCTAAAGCATTACAGTCAATGCCCGAGCGCGACAATGAAATCTCGGGTTTGATGATTATGGGGGTTTCCGGAGGAGCTATCTTCCCCTTATTAATGGGGGTAGGTTCCGATGCACTGAAAAGTCAGGCCGGTGCGATTGTTGTTTTAACCGTTCTGGTTGTATATTTATTCTTTCTTTCTCCTTTCATAAAGGAGAAAGAAACAGTAGTCCAATTTTAAAATAAATCTACATGGATAAAATGATCGTAGGAATCGGAGAAATATTGTGGGATGTATTTCCCGAAAGAAAAGTTTTAGGAGGCGCTCCTGCTAATTTTGCATATCACGGTTCCCAATTGGGCTTGAAAGGATATGCAATCAGCGCTATCGGGAATGATTCCTTAGGTATGGAAATTCTAAGCAGTATGGCGGATAAACAATTAGACTATATCCTGGAATCAACTGATTATCCGACCGGAACAGTTCAGGTTACCTTAGATGATCTGGGGGTTCCCTGTTATGAAATTTGTGAAAATGTAGCATGGGATAATATTCCATGGACAAGGCAACTAGGTGAATTGGCCCAGCGAACCGAAGCAGTCTGCTTCGGTTCGCTGGCTCAACGCAGCGAAGTTTCCCGAACTACGATCAACCAATTTGTAGATTTGGTACCGGAGTCTGCTTTGAAAATATTCGACATCAATCTTCGGCAACATTTTTATTCCAAAAAACTGATTCATAACTCACTTATGAAATGTAACGTACTGAAAATAAACGACGATGAAGTGAAAGCGGTTTCCGGTCTATACAACTGGAATTCCTTGCCGGAGCGGGACGTTTGCCGACAGCTGTTGAACGACTATTCACTGAAGATGTTAATATTGACAAAAGGTACACAGGGCAGTTTTGTTATGACTCCCTTAAAATCCGATTCCTTCTTCCCCACTCCGGTTGTCCGGGTTGCTGATACAGTCGGAGCAGGAGATTCATTTACCGGAGCATTTGTCGCAGCTATACTATCCGGAAAAGACATAGGCACAGCACATCAGTTGGCCGTGGAAGTGTCGGCATATGTCTGTACCCAACATGGTGCCATGCCTGAATTGCCGGATAAATACCTTAAATCATTACAGTAATTATTGTATCTTTGAATTTTCAAATCATTTTATCCCTTATTTTTAAGCATACCATGAAATACTGCTGATTCATTTATGAAAAAATCAGGTGTCAATTATTGTTGTTTGTTCCTATTTTTGTTCCTATTGAGCTCCTGCCAAAAGAAAGGGCCGCTCTATATCATTGGAATATCTCAATGTAGTGATGATAGCTGGCGAGCCAAAATGAATCAGGAAATGGTCCATGAAGCTTCCCTGCACAACGAAGTAGAATTGGTGTTCAGAACAGTTGAGGATGACACAGAACAACAAATCAAAGACATCGAATCTTTCATAAAGCAAAAAGTCGATCTCATTATTGTAGCTCCCAATAAGGCAGCCCCGATTACTCCCGTCGTAGAAAAAGCCTTTTTGTCGGGAATTCCCGTAGTATTGGTCGATCGGAAAATCCTCTCCGATAAATATACCTCATTCATAGGTGCAGACAACTATCAGATCGGAAAAGAAGTTGGCAATTATGTCGCCAGTCTTCTGAAAGGCAAGGGGAATATTGTGGAATTGAAAGGATTGGATGGCTCCACTCCTGCTTTAGAACGGCATCAGGGATTCAATAGCATTATTTGTAGATATCCGGAAATTAAACTTATTTTCGATACTGATGCCGCCTGGTCGGGCGACTCAGCAAAAGTCAGGATGGAAACCGCACTCACTTCCCATCCCAACATAAACCTGGTATTTGCTCATAATGACCGGATGGCAATGGGAGCTTACACTGCAGCAGAAGAACAGAATCGAACGAATGGAGTTTATTTTTTAGGAATTGATGCTTTACCCGGTAAAAATGGAGGCATAGAGCAAGTCTTAAACAATAAATTAAAAGCAACATTTATTTATCCTACCGGAGGAGACAAAATTATCCAGTTGGCCCTGGACATCCTGCAGAATAAGGAATACAAAAAAAATAATGTTTTGTACACGGCTGTAGTCGACCAAAATAACGCCCGGATACTGAAACTCCAATCCGATGAAATTCTGGAACAACAGACCAAAGTGGAATACCTCAATAAAAAGATCGATAATTTCATGTCTTTGTATACCACACAACGCTATCTGTTGTATATTGCATCTGCTTTTGTGATCCTATTGATCGGTTTTTTTATCATTCTTTTTTTAGCCTACCGTTCTAAAAACAGACTGAATAAAGAACTCGAAAAGAAAACTCTCGCTATAAACGCTCAAAAAGAAAAACTCGAAGAACAACGGGATCAGTTGATTGCACTTTCCAAACAGTTGGAAGACGCGACTCATGCCAAACTGGTATTTTTCACCAATATATCACATGAATTCAGAACCCCGTTGACTTTAATTTCCGTACCTGTCAATTCCATATTGGTCGATCCAAAGATCAGTCTGGAACAGAAACGATTACTTTCACTGGCTCAGAAAAATATTGCCATACTCTTAAAATTAGTAGATCAGATTATTGACTTCAGAAAATATGAAAACGGAAAATTAACCCTTAATCTTTCCCGGAACGATTTGAAGCAACAACTAATGGAATGGAACGAATCATTTGCAGAGGTTGCAGCAAAAAGACAACTTCAATTCAAATTCGAAATTCTTTCATCTTCTGATTTTTTATTGAATTTCGATCTGGAAAAAATGGAACGGATCTATTTCAACCTGCTTTCCAATGCTCTGAAATTCACTTTGGACAAAGGGAAGATTCATATTACACTGGACCGGATCATTAAAAATGATAAAGACTGGGTTGAAATTTCCATATCTAACTCGGGAAAAGGTATCTCGGAAAATGATATCCGGAATATTTTTGAACGTTTTTATCAAATCGACTCCCGGATGGCTGGTTCCGGTATCGGATTGGCTCTTGTTAAATCACTGGTAGAATTACATAAAGGAGAGATCGGTATAAAATGTAATCCCGACGGAATGACTATTTTTACATTTATTATTCCGGCTCATCTGGAAAGAAACCCAGACTCCTATGGCTCGAAAGAAGAACTTTCGGAAAAACCGGAGCAACTTCAGGAAGAAGCGCGTTTAAGTATACCTGATCCGTTTTCGGACGAAAATAAATACGCTAAAGATAAAAATCTGATCTTAATAGTCGATGATAATCCTGGTATCCGCGTATACATCCGTTCTATCTTAGAAAACCAATATGCAATTATTGAGGCGCAAGATGGAGAAGACGGATTTAAAAAAGCCGTCAAATATGTGCCGGATATGATTATCAGTGATGTGATGATGCCAAAGAAAGATGGAATCGAACTATGTAATCAACTAAAAAAAGAACTGTCTACCAGCCATATTCCAATCATTCTGCTCACAGCCTGCTCTTTGGATGAACAGCGGGTGGCCGGGTTCGAGAGCGGGGCAGATGCTTATATTTCCAAACCATTTAATCCGGATTTATTGGAAGTCAGAATACGTAAACTCATTGATAACCGCAGGCGACTAAAAGAATTATATGAAAAAAGTCTCTCATTTGAAAACAGCAATATCGCTCTGAATAAACTCGATAACAGCTTCCTGGAACGATTCCGAAAAAAAATTGAAGAGAATATAGCCGATTCCAGTCTGAGTGTAGAAGATTTAGGCAAAAGCCTGGGCCTGTCCCGGACACAACTCTACCGAAAAATCAAATCATTGACAAACTATTCCCCCAATGAACTTCTGAGAATCATTCGTTTGAAAAAATCATTCGCATTACTGACTTCCTCCGAACATACAGTTGCTGAAATAGCTTATGATACAGGATTTACATCTGCATCATATTTCACGAAATGCTTCAAGGAATATTATGGAGAAAATCCCACAGATTACCTGAAACGAATCAAAAACTAAGGGTAGAGAATTTGCACTCTCCACCCTCAGTTTTCTAAAATCAGACCAATAGAAAATATTACTGATTTTTTTCGATATTTTCCTTCAGATAATCTATTCTTTCTTCTATCTTTTTCGCTACTTCATCGATCCTCGATTTAGCCGACTTCAGTTGGAATGCAAAAACGATCGATGCAATACCCAACACGATCACAGTCGCTGCAAGCAGCAAAGAAATACCCATTCCGGCAGCAGCAGGATTGGCAAAAAATAAAAACGATAAAAGAACGATCAGAATACCGAGGACTAAAAGCCATCCCCAGTTAGGAACCTTCAGCGAACTCAGGTCCATTGACGATGCAATAATCGAAATTCCCCTGAACATCAACCAGAAACCTAAAATGAAAGGAATCGATGCAGCCATGATTCCCGGAAAACACATCAGCAATACTCCCAATAGAAATTCCAGAATACCTCCGGCTAAGTACCACCCCCAGCCCGGGAGAACCTGACTGTTGCTCACAGCAAAAGTGATGGAAAAAACACCCGATACAAAAATCCAGACACTCGCAAATATCGACAACCCGATATACGCATCCACAGGATCTCCTGCCAGCATAATTCCTCCTGCAATCAGAAGAATCCCCAAAACAAGAAACAACCACCAGTTTTTAATTGTACTCTTTACCTCCTCCATTGTTCTTTTCAATGTCATAATTTTTTGTTTTAAGTTAATTAAGTATAAGAAATATCATTTTAACTATAATTAAACACCATATAAATGTAAAAGTTTTTGAAAAAAACATTTTTTTAAATTATTTTAACAAAAAAGACTACTCATCCGATTCCGGAAGAGCAGTCCTTTTCTGATTATGATTACAGTATTTACTTCAAACTACCTCACCACTACCTTTTGACTGTAAACCTGATTATCTATCTCTATCTTCACAATATAAGCGCCTGAAGCCAAATCGCGTCCCAGCACCATACTGCCGCTGCCTTGCCGACGGTCGAGTAAACGGCCCTGAAGGCTGTACAGCGAAGCAGAACCCGCCGCATTTCCATTCAGAACCACCTCCACAGAACCGCCACGGGTAGTCACCGTAAACGAAGCCTTCGAACCCGTAGATTCCAGTCCGGTAGCCGACTTCAAAGCCGGGTTAACCATCAACGTATGATTCCTCACATCGACCGTAATGGTGTAAGTTCCGGCAGTAGACACCACAAAACGGTAATCGCCACGATAATCATTCGTGAGACCATAGGTCTTTCCAACCTCCACCGGCTGATTCGATGCCGGAACCGGTACCAATGAGTTCCAGGTACCTAACTGGGTGATAAACTTGAAGTGACCCGGCTTCAATGTTCCGGTCCAGGTGTAAATCCAAGACTCCTCGTTATCCTGGGTCATAGCAATCGCCCCGGTGTTATTCCAGCCCGCTGGAGTGGCATCTCCGATCAGATAAACAGGATCACCCGACCTACCGGAAACCTCCATCGTACCTCTTTCCGTATTCAACGAAACGGTATAGTGGCCCGCTTTGCTGATCGCAAAACGGTAATCACCCCGGTATTGAGGCGAAACCTGATGACGATACCCATTAATCACCGGTTCGTTCGATGACCGCGCAGGAACCAACGAGTTCCAGGTGCCCAATTGGGTGATGAACTTGAAATGGCCGGCTTTCAGATCACCGCTCCAGGTATAGGTTCCTGATTCGTCTTGGGTCATTTCAATTGCGCCTGTATTATTCCAACCCGCAGGAGTCGCATCTCCAATCAGATAAATTGGTTGCACCCCGTCCTCTTTTCTCACAATCATCGTTTTAGCTTCCGTATCGAGTTCGATAGTGTAATTACCGGCAGTAGAAAATATAAATTTGTTATCCCGGGCATTCGAGCCAATAAAAATCGACTGAGGATGACCGGACATCACCGGTTCGTTCGGAAAGGTAGCCCAGATACAATGATTCCAACTACCCAAGCGCGATAGGAATTTCAACTCACCTGCTTTCAAGGAGCCTGTCCAGGTATAGCGACCAGTCTCTTTGTTATAGGTCATGGCTTCGGCATTGATATTGTCCCAACCCTTGGGTGTAGCTGAACCCACAATGTTATAAACCGGAGGAGATTCATGAATCCTCACCATCTTGGTCACATTCAAACCAAGTCCAATGCCATAGTAGCCTGCTGTGTCAATTTTAAATTTTCTGTCGTTTTGGTAGTCAAAGTTGAGATCATAAAAATACCTTGCAAATGGCACTCCTCCATATCCTCCTCCACTTCCTCCTGCTCCATTCCAATTCAAGGCTTGAGCCCAAGACGACTTCAAAGGGTTAAATTTGAATTCTCCGGGAACCAGATAACCGCTCCAGAAAAACTGTTCATATCTAGTGTTATCATATTCATCGAATTTCATTGAAATAGCTTTATTCAGATCCCAGCCTCCAGGAGTAGCGCTACCCACTAAATACATTGCAGAATGAGAGATAGACCAGCACTCATATTTAGGTGCCTCCTCCTCCAACCGGAACCCTGAATCGGAAAGCATCAAAAATGCACCAGTAGATTTTAAACGGATATTATAATAATGACTAAAATAATCATCATCGTTCCGGATTTTCCAAAGTTGCGAATCAGAACCATTCAGGGATGATAGCATTACATTGCTGCCATCAGCAGTCAACACCTTGTTGCCAATGGAAATCCGATAAATATCATTTTCAGAATCTACCAGAGTAATGGTCCAACTCTGGCCAGGCAAATTCGAGAACGGCGCTGACGATAACTGACCGGCATTCTCCGTAATACAGGCTTCTGTCGAGGTATTCTTCAATTTATACGTACCGAAAGGCTTTTCAAAAAGTTTAAGTTGAGCCGTCAGATTAAAAATTCCTGAAAACAGGAATAAACACAAGATTGTAAAAATTTTCTTCATAAAATCTTTTTTTTAATTAATACTTAGGATTAGCACACGATACTGTCAATCAATTACAAAGCAAATATAGTTAATATTTTTAAAAATAAAATAAATTTAATAAAATAAGGATAGAGAGTTTTTTCACCCTCCATCCCCATTTTTAATTATTAATTATCAATTGATAATTACCTCACTACTATCTTTTGGCTGTAGAATTTATCGTCGATCTGTACCGTTACCACATAAGCGCCCGAAGCCAAACCGCGTCCCAGCACCATACTGCCGCTGCCTTGCTCACGGTCGAGTAAACTACCCTGAAGGCTATACAGCGAAACAGAACCCGCCGCATTTCCATTCAGAACCACTTCTACAGAACCGCTACGGCTGATCACCGTAAACGGAACTTCTGAACCGGGGGAATCCAGTCCGGTAGCCGATTTCAAAACCGGATTGATTACCAGTGTGCGATACTGCAAATTGACTGTAATCGTGTAAGTACCGGCAGTAGACACCACAAACCGGTAATCACCCCGGTAGTCGTTCGTGAGGCCATAGGTCTTTCCGACCTCCACCGGTTGATTCGATGCCAGAACCGGAACCAATGAGTTCCAAGTACCTAACTGGGTAATAAATTTGAAATGACCCGGTTTTAATGTTCCAGTCCAGGTATAATTGGTATCTTCATTATTCCTAAGCATAGCAATCGCAGCGGTATTGTTCCAGCCTGCCGGGGTGGCATCTCCGATCAGATAAATAGGATCTCTCTGCTCCGATTCGTATTTGGAAACCATTACCGTTCCTTTTTCCAGATCCAACCAAATGCTATAGCAACCTGCTTTATTGATTACAAAATGGTAGTCGCCACGATATTGAGACGAGAAGGTATGAGAATACCCGTCAATCACCGTTTCGTGCGACGACCGGGCAGGAACTAATGAGTTCCAGGCACCCAACTGGGTGATGAACTTGAAATGGCCCGGCTTCAGATCGCCAGTCCACCAGAAAAGCTGAGCGCCCTTGACCTGATTCATCTCCTGCTCATTGGAGGTGTTATTCCAGCCTTTAGGAGTAGCATCCCCGGTCAGGTAAAACGATTGTACCGCACTCATATTCCACACAAGCATCGTTTTAGCTTTCAGATCGAGTTCGATGGTATAAACTCCGGAAGAGGGAATTCTAAACTTGTTGTCCGGTGCGTTCGATCCAACAAAAATCGAATGAGGGTAACCGCCGCAAACTACCAGCTCGTTCGGGAAGGTAGCCCAGACACCCTGATCCCAACTACCGAGGCGAGACAGGAATTTCAACTCACCAGGTTTCAAATAGCCTGTCCAGGTATAACAACCAGTCGAATCATTATAGTCCATGGCTTCGGCACTGATATTGTTCCAACCCTTTGGGGTAGCATCTCCGACCAGGTAAATAGGCTCCTCTTTTTTCACAACCATCGTTTTGGTCTCTATATCGAGGTCCACGATGTAATTGCCGTCAGTAGAAATTATAAACTTATTGTCCGGTGCATTCGAGCCTACAAAAATCGAGTGAGGATGTCCGGAAACTACGGATTCATTCGGGGAGGTAGCCCAGATACCATAATTCCAGGTATTCAGGCGGGACAAGAACTTCAATTCACCGGCTTTCAAGAACCCCTTCCATATATAGTGACCGTTTTCATGGTTGTACGCCATTTCTTCGGCATTGATATTGTCCCAGCCCTTGGGTGTAGCTGAACCCACAATATTGTAAACCGGACGCCATTCCTGGATATTGACCACCTTTCCAGGTTTGAAGTCAGACAAATTGATTCCAATAGCATAATAACCAGCCTTCGTAATTTTAAATTTATAGTCGTTTTCGTAATTAAAATTCAGGCAGTAAGAATGATAATTGGGTCCTGTTGTTTCTATTGAATACTCCTCATCCGGGTACAAAGCGCAGGCATTCAGCGCCTGAGCCCAGGACGACTTCAAAGGGTTGATCTTGAATTCTCCGGGAACCAGATAACCTTGCCAGCCAAACCATTCGGTCATCTCAGAATTCTCTGTGGATTTCATCGAAATAGCCTTACTCTGATCCCAGCCTCCAGGGGTAGCGCCGCCCACCAGGTATAACGCAGTATGGTTGATAACCCAAATATCAGATTCCCCATCAACCTGCTCCTTCAACTGAAGCTTAGAATCGGAAAATACTAAAAATAAATTGGTAGCTTTTAACCGGATTTTATAATACCGACTACGACCATCATAAGCGCCCCGGATTTCCCAAATCTGCGAATTAGAACCGTTTGCAGCCGACAATATCACATTACGTCCACTGGCAGTCAATACTCTATTGCCAATGGAAACCCGATAAAGACTATTTTGAGAATCCACCTGGGTAATGGTCCAACTCTGGCCAGGCAAATCCGAAAATAGCGGCGATGTCAACTGACCGGCATTCTCGGTAATACAGGCTCCTGTCGAAGAGCCACTCGTCAACTTATAAGTTCCAAAAGGCTTTTCAAATGTAAGTTGAGCCGTCAGATTAAAAACTCCTGAAAACAGGAATAAGCACAAGATTGTAAAAATCTTCTTCATAAAAAATTTTTTTAATTAATATTCAGGATTAGTACACTATACTATCCGTTAATTACAGAGCAAATGTAGTAAATATAATTAAAATAAATATAAATTTAATAAAAAGTGGAGGATGAAGAATTTTTACTCTCCATCCTCCACTTTTTAATTATTAATTATCAATTGATAATTACCTCACTACTATCTTTTGGCTGTAGAATTTATCGTCGATCTGTACCGTTACCACATAAGCGCCCGAAGCCAAGCCGCGTCCCAGCACCATAGTGCCGCTACCTTGCTCACGGTCGAGTAAACTACCCTGAAAGCTGTACAGCGAAACAGAACCCGCCGCATTTCCATTCAGAACCACTTCTACAGAACCGCTGCGGGTGGTCACCGTAAACGGAACTTCCGAACCGGGGGAATCCAATCCGGTAGACGATTTCAGGGCCTGGGTTACCATCAGCGTATGGTCTTTCAGGTTGAGTGTTACCGTATAAGAACCGCTCGGGAAAGGAAATGTAAACCGGTAGTCGTTCGTGATACCATGGCTTGTTTTGAGATCCACCCGTTGATGTGATTCCGGAACCGGAACCAACGAATTCCAGGTACCCCACTGGGTGATAAACTTGAAATCACCCGGTTTCAATGTGCCCGTCCAAGTATAGAGCCAAGGAGCATTTCCGGAGGTCATGGTGAGAATCTGCGGATAGCTCAGTTGTGTAAAGGCGTTGGGTTGGATAGACACGATTAAACAGCTTTTCACAGGCGAGGCAGTCCTTTTCACAGGCAAACTCCATTCGCCTGAACACGACCAAGATTTCAACGTGCAAGACGCCAAACTGCAACTGTTCAAAGAGCAGAACAATCCGGACAAGTTCCGTCTTTCTCTCAACGGTCAAAATATTATCGACTGGTTCAAACAGAAATATCAGGAAATAAAGCAAACCATAAGACCGCACATCAAGCCTCCGGCAAAGCCGGAAGTAGGTAAAAACAAAGGTTTTAAGAAGTAATTTGGGTCTGTGTCACAGATAATTGCTATTTTTGCAAATCATAAGAACCGCTTTGTTCAAGAAGCTATTCTTTTAAGCATTGCGTACTTTGATAATTGTTACGCATATTTATGAGTTAGGTGCAAGAGAAGGACTTGTGCCGCAGTGTAATACAAATAAATGAAAGTTGAATAATTTAGTTTATAATAAAAGTTGTGCCCGACACAAATAAAGGGATAAGAAATGAAAAGGCAACAAATTGACGAAGATGGATACGAAAATTTCTATTGTGAACAATGCGGTAATGAGGTGTCTGAATATGAGAATTATTGTGATGAGTGTGGGTGCGATATTTCTCAAACTTCCGAAAGACTTCAACCTATACAGTAATGTTTTATATGAAGGAGAGAAAACTGACATATATGTTCACAAATCTTTAGTTGAAGATTATTTGATGAAAGAGGTTGAAGAGGGCGATTATGAATATAAGGATGAATACGAAGAAGATGCAGATGTTTATTGTAATCGTGGCGATAAAGAATTTGAATCAAATTATTTTGAAAGTGCAATAGAAGAATACACTAAAGCAATTGAAATTGACAATGAATTTATTAGAGCTTATCTCATGGTCGTGGTAAAGCAAAATATCAAGAAAGAGATTATACAGGTGCAATAGAGGACTATACTAAGGCGATTGAAATTGACAGCAATTATTTGGATGCTTATTTTAGTCGAGGTAAGGTAAAAAATGATTGTTTTAAAGATTATGCAGGCGCAATAGAGGATTTCAGTAAAACAATTGAAATTAACAATAATTTTGCAGCTGCATATTATGGACGAGGAATGTCAAAACATAATTTAAAAGATTATACAGGTGCAATAGAGGATTATACTAAAACGACTGAAATTGACAATAATTATGCAGATGCCTATTACAGTCGGGGTAAAATAAAACATATAGTTTTAAAAGATTTCGCAGGAGCAATAGACGATTACACTAAAGCGATTGAAATTGAAACTTATATGATTGCCTATTCTGATCGTGGTATTGCAAAATATAATATAAAAGATTATTTAGGCGCGATTGAAGATTTTAGAAAAGCAATTAATATTGATAGGAATTATTTTTTGGCTTATAAAGATCGTAGCGATGCAAAACAAAATTTGGGAGATATAGTCGGTGCAGAGGATGATAAAAAAATATTTGAAAGCTTTAAAAAGTAAATTCATAACAAATGACTATAAAATAAAAATGCCAGCACCTATAAGTGGATTAGTGCAAGAGAAGTGCTTGCCTTCAGAAAGTCCTGTCGGACTTTCAAGCGTTTATATCCATGCGAACATTTACAATACAAAAAATAAAAAAAACAATATGAGCAAAAAGGACAAAATAATCGTACAGGGAACGGAAATAACCGTTATTTCAGAGAAAAATAGCGATTATATTTCGCTGACAGATATGGCGGGTTACAAAGATGAATTGGAGGCACGAGTCGTAGTCTCAAATTGGATGAGTACGCGCTTTACGCTTGAATTTCTTGGTATTTGGGAAGAAATGTACAATCCGAATTTTAACCGTATGGAATTCCATACCATTAAAAATGCAGATGGTCGTTTGGTTCTTACACCTAAGCGGTGGGTAGAACGTACTAATGCTATAGGGATTTTTTCAAAATCAGGTCGCTATGGTGGCGGGATTTTTGCTCACAAAGATATTGCCTTTGAGTTCGGCTCATGGTTAAGTGCAGCGTTCAAGTTCTATCTGATAAAGGAATTTCAACGTCTCAAAGAAGACGAAACACGTACAAAATCCCTTGAATGGAATTTGCAGCGCACACTCTCCAAAATCAATTACCGTATTCATACTGATGCTATCAAGGATGAAATAATTCCCAAAATGGTTAGCAAGGAACAGACAATGTTTGTTTACGCCAATGAAGCAGATTTGCTTAATGTAGCACTATTCGGTAAAACAGCTAAAGAATGGCGCGATGAAAACCCCAACGACAAAGGCAACATCCGAGATTATGCCACATTGGAACAGTTGGTTGTGCTGTCGAATATGGAAAGTATCAATGCCCTGCTCATTCGGCAGGGACTTCCACAGGGCGAACGGCTTGTGCAACTCAATAGTGTGGCGATTACGCAAATGCGCTCACTGACAAACAATAGAGGTTTAGAGAAATTGTAATAGCCTAAAATAAAGACAATAAAACCTATCTTCATCCGAACACAAAGTTATGTTCCAAGAATGAAACGTCAAGGCTGAAATGAATATTGTCGGAAATCTTCCTTTCTCGTACCTCGAAAGAGTATTTCCGACAATATTCATTTCAGCCTTGCCTCATTCATTCTTTCCACAGAGGAGGTGTTTATCGGATAAAGAAAGAGAAAAAATATGTATGGGTTTCAAAAAGATTGCGTACTTTTGGCATGAGTTATTTGACAGTATAGCATCGCAAAACGCTGAAATACGAACGGTTACTAACTCATTACCTCTAAAAATCAAAAACTCCGCTAAAAGTTTATTCTTCAATCGGTTATGTTAAACCGATGAAAATCTAAAATAAAACAGAGCGTGTAGAATCCCGGAATCTCACTCTTTATTCCTGATTCTTCACGCTCCGACATCAACTCTCAATTACCCAATAAAGGTAGTAGATATTTTATAAATACAAAACTAAACAAAAAATTTATTTTAAAATCCACACAAAAATTTATTGCGAGAGTTACAATATTCAAAAAAAACGCCCCCACTAAAAGTGGAAGCGTTTTTATAAATCTCTGGATTAACTAATCCGTATAGTGTATGGTATTACTCTAACCATTCAACGAAGAGCGTTACAGCTCCCGGAGTATTAGCATCAATTGAGGTATAAGAGTTACAAGTAACACGATACATCTCGCGTGAGTCATTATTTTGGAATGAAATAGTAGCACGTCCCTGGTCACGGGTAGTCGGGTTCAAGTCTTTATGAACGTTTACATTCGTTCTGGAAACATCACCAGCAACACCACTTTCAAAATCATACCATGAATTAACTACTAAATTTGGCACCAATCCGTAAGTATAGAGATAAGTACCTGTACCAGAACCCGGAACACCTACTCCAGCTCCCATTTTTTCAAACCAATAAGATGCATGAGTCGGAATCTTCGGAGAAAATTGAATATAACTATCTCTTCCATTTGTTCCAGCATATACATAACGAACTTTCAAATTTCCGATTTCAACTGTAGAGGCATCCACTGGAGTTGCAGTACCTGGAGTACCTGTAGGAATAGGAACAGTTTTTCTTCTGTATATAATAGACCTTTCAACCGCATCTTCTCCAAGTGTTGCTGTAGTCGATTTTCCCAAGAAAGTAACATCGATTACAACAGATTCTCCGTCTGTAGCTACAGTAGGGGTTCCTTCTACCTTGATGTAAATTACTCCCGGACCATAAGACAATTGTCCTGCATAAGGAGTTAAAGTCAAGCCTTTAAAATTGGCAGAAGTAATTACAATATCGCTGGCAGCATAAAATCCTCCATTACCCTCGGCATAAGGAATAGATAGAATACCACTGTAAAAACCAGTGGTAGGTTTAAATACCACTGTAGGGCTCATAGTTGCAGACTGTCCTTTAAGCTCTTCAATCGAAGGCGCAACAATACTGTTAGCTACTAATCTCATCCACTCTGTTCCGCTCCAGATATGAAGACCCGGAGTAAAATCACCTGAAGCAGTAGTATTATACACTACCAATCCGGCGTGAGCCGAAGGAGTACCGGTCATCGGAGTAAGAGCAGTTTTAGAAGTCAACGCCACGCGGGGATACATCAACCCTTTAGTAGACGATCCGTCTGCATTTTGTTTCAGATCGAGCAGCGCTCCTTCAGCAGGATCATTCTCCGATCCGATCGTTACCTGAGCCTTGGTAGCAAGGCTGAAAAATAAGAAGAACGTTAAAAATGGAATTAAAACTTTTGTTTTCATATAAGTTTATTTTAAATGTTGATATTTTTCGATATCCTGAATTTGTTTATACTTGTTTCTTTTCTTGTTTTCTAAAAACCGATACGGCATACAGTAAGCCCAGACCAGCCATCAGATACCAACTCATTTCTCCGGCAGGAGCATCGTTGTATCCGTCTTCGTAGTCAGTACCGCCTCCGTCTTCGAAATCACCGCCCCCTTCGCCAAAGCTTTTGAGCGTTGATTTCTTATTATACAGGGAAAAATCACTCTCTGTCTGTTCCTTTGTAGATTTAACCTTACTTTTGTAAAGTTCGGCGTGAGCTGGCGCTGCCATTAAACAGCAGAAGCATATAAATAATACTTTAAGAGCACGAATCATCATTGGGCGCCTCCTTTCACAAATTTAACAGTTACGTTACGTTTTCCTGCCAATTTGGCAACATATACTCCTTGTTGCAGGGAAACAGGAACGATCATTTCTCCGGTTTGAGTTACAGTAACTTGTTTAATCAGTTGACCTTGTACTGAATACAAAGACAATACAGAACCGTTATCTTCTTCGATCAGGCCTTTAACAACCACTTGTCCCGGATTATAATAACACTGCAGGAAGTTAGACAACTGATCGTTACCGGTCGATACCCTTGAGAAGTGTACGACGAAACGTTCGGGGCTATCTTGAGCTGAAGTGTTGAACGAATAGCTATCGTTCGCTTTCAGGTCGGTGATTTCTCCGGTAAGCAAGTCTTCCAGATACACTTCACTGATACTTTCCAAACGGGAAGCTTTAATTTTCATACGACCTTGTGTTTTACCCGGAGCAAAGCAGAGTTTCACGCTTGGAGTTCCCTGGGGAACAACGTTAGCCGATAATTTCGTATCATCGTTGGAAAGACTGTACATTTGGAAAACTTCCTCTTTAGAAGTAAAGATCTTGGAAATATCCTGATCGTCAGAGCCTACTAAAGCATCCGGACGCAACCCTACGGCTGTCAGGTCATAGAAGTTTTCATTATTTTCGGGAGATACACGGAAAAGGACTTCATCCACGAAAGAAGAGGCGCGCAATTGTGTGTGTGATGCATCGTTGTGCACCTGCATGTCTTTGGTGATACTGAATGTTCCGGCGGGAGAGGTGCCCAGAACGCGAACCATGAAAACACTCATGCTTGGAATTGCTTCCAGGCCGCTGATAACCTGTACAGCAGGGTATCCTGAACCTCCGGGCTGCAACGAGTAACGTTGATAAGTTGTAGAACCTGCAGGGAAAACATAGATGCTGGGTTCGAAAGACATCGCATGGTTAGTCATATAGGTTTTCAGTTTCTGAACATCGATTGCGGAAGACCAGGAGTTTCCGATCACCCAGTTCACAGTAGAACCCGGAGTTGTAGCAAGCGTTCTCTCAAACAATTTGTCTTCTGCATATAATTGTTCTGTAGTAGAAGCCATACCGTAAATGTTTCCATCAAAAACAAAACTGGCTTTATCATAAAGCGAAGGAGTAGAGGCATTGGTATTGACCATCTGCAAATCATCGTAATTAAAACCTGCCGGACGAGCCTTTACTAAGTAAGCGCCGCCATCAGTCACACTTGAATTTTCAAGAAGATCTGACGCCCCACGTACATATTGTTCGACATCAATAATTCCATTTCCGTCGGTATCCTTATTTCCCATCACGAATCTAACATGACCGGTAGTCGGATCGGCAATCATTTTCCGAATGAAGTTACCGGCAAAATAACCGGCTCTCATTCCTTTCATCGGCGCTGAAAAAGCAAAAATGGGATAAGTGCTTACGTCACCTGTTCCGGTTCTGTAGGGATCCAGATTCAATTCGGAAATCACACTTCCCGGAGTAACGACTGTGCTTGAATTTCCAGCTCCCGTAACCCGTAAAGAAGCGTTATAGACCACTTTTTTCGCAGCATTGTCAGGATCGGTATAAGAACCTGATTTCAGAAGCAGTTTACCGGTATTACCGGACTCCAGGGTAATTGCTTTTGCATCCATACCCATGCGGTCGGCTACCGCAATCTGATCGTTTGTTTTAATGGAAACATTCGGAAATGCAATGTAATTCACAGTGCGATCAAAAGTTCCGATAGCATTCGCCTTTGTGCTGACTACACGATTGGCAGTAGTACCCGTAAAAACGAGCGTACCGACACTGGTGGTTTTTCCATTAGCGTCCACTTTAAATACATGACCATCTGCATCATGGTAAAAACTACCATCCAGTACCATTTTTCCATCCAAAAGAACGGAAACCTGGTTTCCTTTCATAAGGGTAGATCCTTTAACATAAATTGTACCTTCATTTTTGACGGCTACTCCCCCCTTATTCGACATCACGACAGTTCCCTGTCCAAAGATGTACAAAGGAGAAAAACAACCACCCAAAAACAGGCACAGAAGTTTTGTCTTAATTTTCATACATATAACTTTTAGAAGTTTATAATTTTAGTAATATATACCCATCCAAATAACAACGCTGCAAATCAGGATTGCAGACTATTGAAAGGTGGTTGTTATAAGTCTTTCAACAGATGTAATTGCTTAATGTAAAACACTGAAACAACAACCACCTTTTCAATATTCAATGATCTTATAAAACTCTCTATCTTTCTGATAAAACCACCCACAGATCAAAACTTAGAACACTACAAAAAAAATACTTAAAAATAGAAGTATCAAGTATTCACTTCAACCGCACAAAGATATTACAATCAAATTTATAACAAATAATAAATATTTTCCAAAAAAACATAAAAAACAACCTTTATCAAATCTTATTTCAAGCCAAAATTGTTGTTACCAACTACTTTTGTAGGAGGTGCGCCATACTGCTTTTTACAAAAATATGCAAAATGCTGGTAAGAAGAAAAATTATATTTGGCCGCAATCTCCTTTAATGAAATAGCACCCGAGTTCAAATCTAAAAGAACATCCTTACTTTTTTGTTTTAAAATCCACTGATAAGGAGGCTCGTTAAATACTTTAACAAATTTTTTGATAAAGCCCGACGTCGAGTAATTGGCCATCGAAGCCATATCTTTTACATTCATCGCCATTTTACTGATCTGAATAACCTGTTCTTTAAACCGGATTTCTTCACTCAGTAACGGACTAAAAAAAACAGCCAGTTCCTTTGGCGGGTAGAGAAAGAAAAGAAACTGAAAAAACTCTTTCTTTTTTTGTTCAAGAAAAATTTCCTGATCGATTCCGCCGTCTATGCATTTTTTTAAAAAAAACAGAAAATCCCTCATTAAAGAAACCATGGGAAGCATCGAATAAACCGGTCTATTATCATCCTGGTCGTCGAGGTTGTATTTTACGATTCTCTTCAGAGCACAAGACTCCTGCAACAATAATTCCGCACTGAACATACAAGCCACAAGTCTGGAATCTTCCAAAACCTGAAAATGCAGTGCATCTCCTGCCGGAACCAGCAGTATATTCCCCGAGTCAATCCGGCTTCCCGAATGCCCCCACTCCGGAATAACCAATATACTTCCGGCTGTAATAAATAATAACACTGATTCCTGAGAAGCGCTCAAATCCACATTGCTTCCTGCTGCCAGGCATTGGAAGCTCCAATGCTTTCCTACAGCTTCTTTAAGCAAGTAGACCTCAGGGTTCTCTATTTGGTTTACAGTAGTCATGCGGGACGGTTAAGCGGGTTATTAATTTTGCCAGTAATTAAATAAAATTAAATAAATTCTTGTTGAGAAGTTCAATAACAATGCCAAAATTTTTATCCTTTGGCATTAACTTATTTTTCATATTTAAAATCAGCAGGAAGCACACAAAATAAACAA
Source organism: Bacteroidales bacterium (assembly GCA_031548005.1). Classification (GTDB taxonomy): domain Bacteria; phylum Bacteroidota; class Bacteroidia; order Bacteroidales; family Azobacteroidaceae; genus BNXB01. The sequence goes on along the minus strand of JAVBRK010000008.1, from coordinate 119,138 downwards.
ATCAATAACTTAATTTTCAATTAATTAACTTAATTATAAAAATTAACTTAATTTACAAACGTACAAATATTTAACAAAAAAAACAAAAAAACAGCAATATTTTTAATATTTATTAAATCTCATTAACAATCTAAGACTCTAAAAATACAGCAATTTTCATAAAACCATTCCCCAGGCCAATTTTCCCCATCACATAGCAGAACCACATATAAAAAGAAACTTAAACTTGATTCTTGAGACAGAATGTATTATATTTGCTTTTTGATAATTATGTGGAAATTATGGGCAGGCTATTTTTTCTGATCAGCAGTTTTTTCCTATTCTCCACCCTTTCTGTGATCTTCTCTCAGAAACAAGACACGGTTCCGCTACACAAAAAAGCCGTCGAAATAACAATAGAAGCCGTTAAATTGTATGGGAGGCGGGATATCAGGACGAATGAAGACAGCATCATCCGGGCCAAAGAACGGGAGCCGGCTTTTGCAGCCTACCGCGACAATTACTTCATTACAGGCATCCCGCTGAACAAACGGATTACCCCGACAACAGCAGATGTCAAGTTTCAGGTAAGTATCCGCCAACGGGTCACGAACAGCGTGTTACCTCTGAAATCTTTTCTATACATCACTTACACCCAAAAATCATTCTGGGACATCTATGATGAATCCAGTCCTTTCCGCGATTCGAACTACAATCCGGGAATAGGGCTTGGGAAACACATCATTAAAAATAACCAGTTTCTAGGAACGGTCTTCGTACAAGCCGAACATGAATCGAACGGACAAAAAGACTCTACTTTATCGAGAAGTTGGAATTACTTAAGCTGGGCTGGAAAATTCTTCCTCAACCCACTCACTTCCATGCAATTAAAATTCTGGATTCCATTCGTTGACGGAGGAGCAAACAAGGATTTGCTGGATTACAGGGGATTATTCGATTTCTCCCTCAATATGATCTCTCCGAATAAACTCTGGTGGTTTACAGCCGATTTCAATCCCAGAAAAGGATTAGGGAATGTGAATATCTCCCTGGGAGTCGCTTTCCGGCTTTCTAAAAAATACAATCAGTACCTTTATGCTCAGTTTTTTAATGGCTATGCAGAAGGATTACTCGATTACAACCGGTTTTCCAGTATGCTCCGGGTCGGCTTCTGCATTAAGCCCGACTTCTTCAGCGCTTACTGACCGGTATGCTTAAGTATGTTTAAAAATGAGGACCGGTAAACCTCTTCTACCTGGGGAATCAGGGGGGAAGTATAGTCGTTATAGATCGTAAAATCAGATCTTTCCATTCTATACTCATCGGATAGTTGGCTGGAAATGCGCTTCTCCACTTCGTTACGCGTCATCCGGGAACGCCTCATGGTCCGGCTGATACGTAATTCTACAGGAGCGGTAACTGTGAGGATGTAGTCGACCGAAGCATTAAAACCGGATTCAAACAGGATCGCCGCTTCAATTGCAACCATTTCCGTCCGTTGCTGTCCGGCCCAGGAAAGGAATCCGTTCAATACCTCCGGGTGAATAATGGCATTGGCAGCTTCCAGATTTTTTGTATCAGAAAAGATCAGGGATGCAAACCGGCTTTTATTCAGGACATGGCCATCGTACAATCCGTCGCCGAAACATGCCGTTAGCTTTTCCCGGACAATTGCGGAAGAGGAAGTGATTTTTTTTGCCTCCCGGTCGGAGTCATACACAGGCACTCCCAAAATCCGGAATAATTCGGAAACAACCGATTTCCCGCTTCCGATACCTCCGGTAATTCCTAATTTTATCATGGAGTAGAATCCTTTTTCTCAATCAAAAACTCCAGACTTTCCGGTGAAATCCTGCAATTGCCGATCCAGGACGGTTTTTTGGATAACCGAACCGGAACAAACGCTCCCGGATTTCCGGGAAGATCATGATAATCGATATCGACCTCAAAACTATCTGTAGTCAGCGAAACATAGCGACTCAGCGCTACCGGACAAGAAAGTTCTACAGTAGAGGGAAAAAACCGGAGAACATATCCTTCGGGGATATTCACACAGGTTACAGGTATCGTAAAGTTTTTCTCTGTATATTCCTCGATCTGCCCGGAAATGGTAATACTTTTAACAGTCGAAGCCACTCCCGGCGGAAAGACCAGACTGACATTCTTTTGGAAGTCGCCCTGCAACCCGGAAAGATCCAGGAGTTCCGTCCGGATCGTCTGTATCGAGTCCAGCATTTCCCGGCTGCCAAACAAGGTAACTTTATCAGGATTCCGGTGAATACTGTCTTCCAGGATGTATCCGGATTTTATCGAAATATTTCCGGCGATGACTACCGGAACTTCTTTTTCTTTTTTCGGACTGAAAGACACCACAATCCTGTCGGGCCGGTAACTGATCAGGGAGGTACTCGATAATAACTTCCTGGAGATTTCATTTTCCAATAAAGCAGAAGAAATCAGAAACGAATCCTGACCGGACCTCAGATTCTTCAGGTTTACATCGATGGACCCGAGTTTATTGGAAGAGAATAAATAGTTCAGCAATATAGTGCCCTTATCTTCCACCCGGAGCCGGACTTCTTGCGGAAGATCATCGGAAAGTGCAACCTGGGAAGGCACATTACTGTATTTGAGAGGGATGGAAAGGTTGACTTCGAATCGTTGTTGCAGGTATTGCAACAGCCAGAATCCGGATGCGATCAGTAAAAAAAACAAAAAAGTCAGGAAGTTTTTCCACTTTTCACTCTGGAAAAAAGTTCCTGACTTTCCATTTTCTGTTTTTTTCGCCACGATTTATGATCAATTTTCGTCGGCTGCTGCAAAAACAGAGGCTTTATCAACCTTAATTTTTACATTATCCGAAATTTCCACATTAAAAGAAGTTTCATTGATATCCTTGATTTTTCCGTAGATACCTCCTGAAGTAAGTACCCGGTCTCCTACCTTAAGGCTGTCTCGCATTTTCTGAATCTCTTTCTGCTTTTTTTGTTGCGGACGGATCATAAAAAAATACATGATCAGAAATAACACAGCGATCATAATCAGGCCGCTGTACTGTCCCATTCCACCTGCAGCAGGTGGCGCTTGTAATAAGATCTGTAATAAACTCATGGTAATATAATATTTAATATGCTACAAATATAACGAAAATCTTAATTTTTAAATAATTTGTTTTCCTTTTTTAATTCCCCTACGATTGCATCCAGAATCCCATTGATGAAAGTTCCGCTTTTGGGCGTACTATAAAATTTGGCGATATCAATATATTCATTCAACGTCACATTCACCGGGATAGAGGGAAAATTCAACAATTCTGCAAGGGCAATCTGCATAATATACAAATCCATAGTTGCAATTCTTTCCAGGTCCCAGTTCCGGATATGCCTGTCGATTCGCTCGCTGTATTCAGGCCCGCTCAAAATCGTGAAATGAAGTAAATCGATCGCATACCGGCGGTCTTCTTCACTTTTAAACATCGGAAGCAATTCGATATCATCTCCGTCCTGCTCGTTAAAACGCTTGATGGTTTTAAGGACAAAAGTTCCGGTAGTGTCCATATCATCATTCCAGTAGATATTGATATCTTCCAGAAAATCGGCAACACTTTCACTCCGGCAAATAATTTCCCGGAACACCTTACGCCAGAACTCCCTGTCGGACTCATAGTTATCTTCACTCCGAAGATATTCCCGGTAAATATCTGATTGCAATATCTTATCCAGCAAAGATTTCAGAAAGTTTGTATCATCGTTTGTCCAGATACATCCTTTTTCGTTCCTGAACTTCTGCAGGCACACGTTTCTCCGAAGTTGTCCGGCAAAACGATTATCTGCAAACTTCATATCAGGATTCAACTCTTTATCGGTAACAATGTACTTGTGCTTACGCGCATCCAAACGTTTTTGATCCGTATCAGCCAGGGCAGGAATCAGCAGGAGAAAGTAATGGTATAAATCATACGACTTCTGAAAACTAAGCATCAACTCACTTTCTGCGCGCTTCAGGTCTTTTGACTCTTTTTGATAATAGGAATAAATTATCTGAAGCAATTTGATGCGGATGATAATGCGATTGATCATTTTTTTATAAAAGAACTATTATACTGTACTTTGAGAATACAAAGGTAATACTATTTCCAGAATATATCTATGAGGTTCTGTAAATTTCTTAAATATGATCATTCAATAACAGGTTTTACATTTTTTCTTGTTATATTGAAAAAAAAATATCATTTTTGCAAAATGAAACTATTAAATGCGTACAACAATTTCAACTAACATCTGAATACTTTTACTTTTTACCTATGGATGAGCATTTTACAAAGAAAAATCCGGACAACAGAGATAGTGATATTATTTTCTACAAGACAATAAAAGCCGGAAAACGGATTTATTACCTCGATGTTAAAAAAAACCGGAAAGGAGAATTATTTCTGGCAGTAACAGAAAGCAAAAAAATTGTGAATGATGAACAGTCTCAACCGGTGCGGTTCGAAAAGCACAAAATTTTCCTGTACAAGGAAGACTTCGACAAATTTCAGGAGGCTTTCGCCGAAACATTAGACTTTATCAGGAAAAATAACACGGTCGATTTTGTCCCCAAGAAAGAAAAAGAAGAAATCATGGAAGAAGAAATCGCATCAGCATTCGATTTGAAAATCGATTTCTGAAAATTATCTTCCGGATTTTGTAATTTACTATAAAAAAACTACCTTTGCAGCGCTTTTTAAAGAAATCCGTGTGATGGGAAATTAGGAAGCAGATAATCTTAATTTTGAGTAACACAAAAAACAAAACAATGAAAACATTCGAATTAGAAGGTGCCCTGAGAGAAGACATGGGTAAAAAAGCCGCAAAGGCTTATCGTAAAGAGAACTTAGTTCCATGCGTTCTTTATGGAAAAAACGGGGTACAACACTTCACTGTAACAACAGACGGTATCAGAAAGTTAGTTTACACTCCCGAAGTATACATCGTGAACATCAGCCTGGGAGGGAAAAAGTCGAACGCTATCATGAGGGAATTACAATTTCATCCGGTTTCCGACCAATTACTGCATGCCGATTTCCAACAAATCGAGGACAACAAACCGGTTATCATGGAAATTCCGGTTGTACTCGAAGGTCTTGCCGAAGGGGTGAAAGCCGGGGGTAAATTGTCTCTGGAAATGCGTAAGCTGAAAGTTAAAGGTCTGCATAAAGATCTCCCGGAAAAATTAGTGATCAATATCGAAAGCCTTGGATTAGGAAAAACTTTGCAGGTTGGCAAACTGAGCTTTCCGAAACTGGAGCTGCTCAATTCCAAAGACAATGTGGTTTGTGCTGTTAAGCTGACAAGAGCTGCCAGAGGAGCTGCCGCAAAAGCAGGATAATTCGGCTTATGAAGTACCTGATTGCAGGATTGGGAAATGTAGGCCGGGAATACGAAAATACCCGCCACAATATAGGATTTATGATATTGGACGCTTTTGTAAAAGCGTCCAATGTTGTTTTTGAAGACAAACGATATGGGTTTGTTGCAGAAACACGGTTAAAAAATAAACAGCTGGTACTGCTCAAACCATCCACCTATATGAATCTGAGCGGAAATGCGATCCGCTACTGGATGCAAAAAGAAAATATCGACCTCGAAAATCTGCTGGTTGTTGTCGACGATATCGCCCTGCCTTTTGGAAGTTTGCGCCTGAAGCCCAAAGGCAGCGATGCCGGGCACAACGGGTTACGGCATATTCAGGCCACTCTGGGAACACAACAATACAACCGTTTGAGGTTCGGTATCGGAAATCAGTTTTTGCAAGGGATGCAGATCGATTATGTTCTGGGTGAATTTTCACCGGAGGAGAAACAAGTCCTTCCGGAACGCATCGAACAAGCGACAGAAATGATTAAAACAGTCTGCCTGTCGGGAATCAATATTGCAATGAACCAGTTCAACAACAAATGAATGAAGTAAGAATAGATAAATGGATGTGGGCTACCCGGATTTTCAAGACCCGGACAATCGCTGCCGAAGCCTGCAAAAAAGGAAGAATCTCAATCAACCGGGTTTCAGTCAAGCCTTCACGTATGATCAAAACAGGCGATGTAATCGATATCAGGAAGCCGCCCATTACCTATTCTTTCAAGGTACTCGATCTGACCGAAAGCCGGATGGGTGCAAAATTAGTTCCTCAATACCTTGAAAACATAACACCTCCCGAACAATTCGAGTTGCTCGAATTAAGCAAAATCAGCGGATTCATTAACCGGGAAAAAGGAACCGGAAGACCCACCAAAAAAGATCGCCGGAGCCTCGATGAATTCACCGATCCGGTTTACATCGACGATTTTGACTTCGATTTTGATTTTGAGGAATAAATAAAGGTGGAATCAACGGACTTTGCTGCTGATTTTTCCATCGAGAAAAATGGTTTCAAGCACGTCTCCTTCCACAACTTCCTGAGACGACTTCACGGCCTTTCCGTTCTTTCTGGTAATGGAGTACCCTTTTCCCAGAATATACTCCGGAGAGGACATCCGGATAAATGCTTGCTTTTCATCTAAACAGCGCTGGTGGAAAACGAGGTAATTTGAAACGGTATTCCGGATATTCGACCGGATCAGATTCAAATTAGCGCCCTCCTTTTCAAAAAAAGACAGCGACCGGACATTTAACAAATGGATCAGATTTTTAATATCAACAGAAGCCTCATCCAGAATCCGGGTCGAACTTGTCCGGATACGATATTCTATTTCAAGAAACTCGTCCCAGGCTTCTTCCAGGCAATGAATCAGATAATCGGCAACCGCAGTGGGCGTTTTTGCACGATGATATGCCACCAGATCCAGAACAGTATCATCACGTTCATGACCGATGCCGGTAATCACAGGCAAAGGAAATTGGGCACAGGCGGCAGCCAGCAAATACGAATCGAATGCCGCCAGATCGGATGCAGCCCCTCCTCCCCTGATGACGACAACGGCATCGAACATTTCCCGATGATTATAAATCCGTTCCAATGCCGACAATACAGAACTTTCGGTCTGATCGCCCTGCATAACAGCCGGAAATAATTTCGGATAAAATACAAATCCCGGACGGTTGGCATGCAGGTGTTCCAGAAAATCCTCATATCCGGCAGCCGTCGGAGAGGTAATAACGGCAATACGCTGGGGTGTTTCCGACAACTCCAGTTCTTTATTCAGGGTCAATACACCATCTTCTTCCAACCGGGATATAATTTCTTTTCTCCGAAGCTGCATATCTCCCAGAGTATATGTAGGTTCTATATCGCAAACATTCAATCCGTATCCGTAAACCGGATGGAAATCGACAGATACCCGAACCAGGATTTTTAGTCCCGAAGTAAATTTACGACCGGTCACTTCCTCAAAATAAGGATTCAGCATCCGAAAAACAGAATTCCAGATATATCCCCTTGCTTTAGCAGCAATGGCTGAAGTTTGCTCGTTTTTTTCGATAAACTCAAGATAACAATGTCCATTTGCATGGTTGACCCTTACATCACTGGTTTCTGCAACGACCCAATAAGTTTCGGGGAAAAGCCCTCTGACGGAATCTTCTACTAAAGAATTAAGCTGCAGTAAAGTCAGGTACTCTGTTTTCATTATCTGGAAAATTTTTGCACGTACCTTTTTCCTTTCACATCGAGATAGGCAATATAAATTCCTTTGGGAAGACCTGTTATATTCACAGACTCAGTCAAAGAAATGCGTTCCAGCACTTTATTCCCTAATATAGAGAAAATGTAGAGCCGGCTATTGATACAATCGACATACGGTAAATTAACATACAGCAGCCCATTCCGGGAATCCAGGCGCAAGACCCCGGAACAATCCTTTGCTATAGGAATACCGGTCGGCCTGTTTTGAATGTAAGCCTGATAAACATTGGGAATCCCGTATCCGTAAAGGCTATCGGGAACAGAACTCCGGTCGGAATTTTTCTTTAACAACTCAACGACTTTCATACTTGTAAAGCCGGGCAATGCCTGCCATAAACAAGCGCCAAGTCCCGCGATAACAGGTGCAGCATAAGAAGTTCCGGATCCTAATGTAATCATTCCGAACCCATCTATAAGCACCGTATTCCCTCCCATAGACATCAAATCCGGCTTAATCCTTCCATCGGCAGTAAGACCTATAGAGGAAAAAGAAGAACGCTCCCGGATATCATTCACGGAACCAATCGTAGCAATATAACCGGCATCGGCAGGAAAAGATACTTTATGCCAGTTATTCATCCCCTCATTACCGGCAGAATTAAATATCAACATTCCCTTTTTTTCGGCAGCCATCGAAGCCGCCCGGCTGATCAAAGCTGTTTTTCCATCTAATTCATTTATTGTATGGTCCATAAATAAAATATCAAACCGGGTATATCCCAACGACGAATTCACGACATCGACTCCCAGACTGTCGGCATATTCAATTCCTGAAATCCAGTAATCTTCTTCCACCGGATATTCTTCTCCCGGAACTTCCGTCTGAAGCAGGTAATATCCCGCATCGGGAGCCGTTCCAACCATCCGGCCGGGGTCATTGGACAACATACAGGATAAAACCTTCGTTCCATGGTCAATATCCGACTGATAAAAATCTGCAGATTGTTTGTGCGTAAAATTCTTTGTACCCAGTATCCTGGACTGATCGAAAGCAGTGATCTGATCAACATGAAAGAAACCTCCGTCAAGAACTGCAATAGTCATTCCGGCGCCTCTGAATCCGGCATCGTGTAATAATTCGCCTTCATGCATGTGAATCTGCGTATAAGCAGGCCCGTAAATATTGGCATTGTGCAGCTCTGATGATTTTTTCGACAGTAAGATTTCAGGGTGAGTCTTCAGGAGACTTCCCCCCAAAGTTCCTTTCCAAACCCATTTCACGGAATCGACAAAGGGTAATCCGGCGACAGACGCCACCTCAGCGCTATCAGAAAAATAAACTGTAATTGTATTCAGCCACTTACTGAAGGCCCTGATTTCAGCACCCTGACTCCTGATTTCGGAAAAATAGGCCGGATCTATCGGAAAATCGGTACTATCAATGGGCAAGCCCTGCCTGGCTCTTCTCCCGATGGCCTCAGGCGATAGAAACTCTCCCGGTTTTTCAACCGAATACGGCGGGTTTCCCTTGTCTTTCAGAATCAAACGGAACATATACCCACCATTACTTCCCTGCAAAAGAGAACAAGGACAAAAGACACCAATAAGCAGAAGATAAAAAAATGATCTCATACTTTTCAAATTCATTCCGAGGGAACAAATTTAGACCTTTTTATAAGATCATCTCCACATTTCCAATACTTTTTATTACCGGAGGGCAAAAATTAAAAAAAAATTCTTTCAACAACATAAAATTGCCACCTTTACAGCCGAAATTATGCACAATTACTGGTTAAACCTTCAGGCATCCCGGTTACATCTATTTATTACAACCTCTGCTGGTTTTGCATTTTAGCAGCAATCACCCTGTTAATAACAGGGTTAGTCAATGCCGATCTATTCCTCAGTAAAAAAGGATTTTATGGGACAACATTCGTCATGACCCTTTTCCCGGGGCCAAAGTAAATAAACATTTTGCGGCATGCGATGGAAATGACTGTATCTCCGTAGCTTATGCGAAGTAACAGAATAAGACAATTTTACATAACTAACAATATCAACATTCATATCACTTAGTACAGAAAAAACACAATCAAAATACCAATAAATACACAAATAATAAACACAACAAGTATCTAATACAAAAAATTATAATTATATCTAATTAATTATCACATATTTAAATAAAATATAAACAAAATAAATTATCTTGGTATAGATTTTGATAGCACAATAAAGTAATAAAGTTTAATAATTGCTATTAATTAATCAAAAATTGTACAATCATGAAAAACATTAAATGTATGAGGATAATTGGATTTATCATCCTATTGTTTTCAATTTATTCTTGTGATAGTGAATTACACATGTACCTACCCCAGGGCCCCCAGGGAAATGAGGGCCTTTCTGCATATGAAGTCTGGGTAAAAGAAGTCGGTAATGGAAATATCGACTGGAATAAAGACCGGACGGATATAACCAACTTCTTCCTGTATTTAAAAGGGAAAGACGGGAAGGACGGACAAAGTGGTACAAACGGACAAAACGGCAAAGACGGACAGAATGGTCAAAGCGCCTATGACCTCTGGAAAGAAGAAGTGACCAAAGGAGTGGAAGACCCGCATAACCCCGGACATGAATGGGACAAAACTAAAATCACCGTTCAGGATTTCTGGTATTTCTTAACAGGAGCTAAAGGTCAGGACGGTGCAAACGGAAAAGATGGCGCAAACGGTACCAACGGACAAAATGGCTCCAACGGGCAAAATGGCACTGATGGACAAAACGGCTCTAACGGTGCAGACGGAAAAAGCGCTTATGTGCTATGGACCGAAGAAGTGGCCAAAGGATTGGAAGATCCTCACAACCCCGGACAGGAATGGCCTAAAGACCAAACAACAATCGACGATTTCTGGAAATACCTGAGAGGAGCCGACGGCAAGGACGGCGAAGACGGATCGCCCGCAGAAATCGGGCAACCGGGAAAAGATGTCATAATCGTTAAAGGAAAACCCAACGTTATATCTCAATATGTGGCCCAGGAATTCAGCGAGTTTGTTCGCTGGACCGATGGAGGTGTGGCTTTTATCGTATACGACGATCAAGGCTCCGTTTCGCCGGGTGCAAAAGTAAAAGGACTTCCGGGAGTACAGGATCCCAACAAGGTCTACACAGCCGATGCAAATGGCACGTTTGTTGTTCCTAAAGAAGACTTGCCTGTCGACAAAACCGCAACCGAACGTTTCGGAGTCACCACTGAAGTAGAATATCTGAAATCGACAGGAGAAACCGTAAAAGAAGTTTCTGCCAAGAACACCTATGTGCCCAACCGGATGCAGATAAGAATGAGACTTTCTTCCAATCCCTATCTATATAGTTATTACGCATACATATATCTTTATCCTGTAATAGAACGAAAGACTGATCCCACATCCGATTGGAAACAAATTCCTTCCTATTTAGGTGATTTATATCAAACTGTATATGCATATGAGTTGTCTGATCCCAATGATCCCGAATCATTCACAGAAAGCTCAAATATTTTTGACCAGGGAGGTATTGGCATTTCTCAATCATATGCTATAAGCGTAGACCGTTTAATAAAACCATCAAAATACATAAAAAGTACAGACCATCTGTGGGACGGAAACGATCATTACTTCAATTTGGCGCTCAATAGTTATTATGGAGAAAAACCGCATGCCAATGCAGTCATAAAAATGGCACCTATCCAATGTATACCTCTTATAAAGAATGTAAAAGCCTATAACTACAATGCCAGTCTGAATATTTTTAGCCGGATAGAAGGGGAATTCGATATTGCAGATACCAATATTGATTATAATTTATTTTTTAAATCAAGCTACAACAAAGAATCAAAAAATATTTCCGGAAAAACATTTGATTACTATTCTCCTATTGTAGAAGATATCGACAATATGAAGATTAGTCCTGAATTTGAAATTCAATTCAATTTATCAGAAAATAAAGCGAATAATTCTCTCAGCAAAGGAGCAATAAATGTTCCTACATTTAGAGTTAATACACCATATTTAAATACGGAAGTCGTTTTAGGACAAGACACTTACTCTGCGAATAAGCATTTTCTATGGTTCCGTCAAATTGGTACGTTGAAATTCGATCCAGAGGGAAGCAATACTCTTAAAATAGTCGGAATCAAAAATTCTTACTACGATTTCCCGGACATCCTCGTTCAGCAAATCACAGAGTAACAGGATATAAGTATGGTATATCAATTTAAAACCAGACAACAATGAAAATAAATAGATTTTTAATATATATTTTATTCCTTGCAGGCGGTATCTCTTCGATCTCTGCCCAGGAATCAGACCAGGAAAAGAGATCAAAAGCATGGGAAGTCGGCGCAGGAGGATCAGTTTTCCAGTTCAGCCGGATATCATTCAGTAACTTCATAGAGCAACCCGATGGCTATCAATTTGATTTGAGCCTGAAACAGGCTGTATTCGGAGGGAATCTTTACCTGGCGAAAGAACTGAATTCTCATTTTTACCTCGATTTGCAGGGAACAGTGGGGTTTACGAAAGAATCCATTGATAACCAGGATAAAAACCGGTGGCTTTTTATGGTAGGCCCCGGTATCCAATGGCGGTTGGGCGAATATTTTCAGTCAAAATACATCGATCCTTATTTCAGAGCAGGGGTAAGCTATATGCGCAAAGATTTCGGTATTTCTTATACTGGGACTGAAGGAGTCGCTCCGGCCGATATGGAATGGATTCTGAAGAATATCAATAATAAAGATGGCGCTGATAGAAAAGACCTGACGCCCATTTCGTTGGGAGCCGGCCTGAATACCTGGTTGAATGACCGGTTCGGGATCGGGATGCAAGCCGATTACCTGCTGATGCCCTACGAAAATGTAGCCAACTCGATTCAGGGAACCGTGAGGCTGATGTGGCGGTTCGGCGGTAAATCGAAAAAAACAAAACCGGTAGTGGAACGAATTGAAATACAGAAGATTATTGAAAAGCCGGTGGAAGTAGAACGGATCGTCGAAAAAGAAGTCATTGTAAAAGAGACAAAAAACCTCTACGATCTTTTCAATAACGTCCTTTTCGAATTCGACCGGGCAGATCTGACATCCCAATCCGAAACAGTGGTCGATGAAATTTCCGCTATCCTGAAACAAGATTCCTCAAAGAAATATTTAATTACAGGGTTTACAGACTCCAAAGGATCGGACGGGTACAATCTGGATCTTTCCAAAAGAAGGGCTGAAACTCTGGTCAAGGCGCTCGTAAGCAGAGGGGTTCCCCAAACCATGTTAAAATCCAGAGGGGTCGGAAAGAGCATTGCCTATGCAAAACCAGATGCTCCCGATATCGTCAGAAACGGCGATAGAAAAGTCACTATCGAGCCGGTTACGAATATGGATTACTGGAATTATTTGCCATAAACAACCATCGATAGGCTCAAACTTAACAGCCGGTTCCCGGAAAAAATTCCTGGAAACCGGCTGTTCTTCAAATTAAGAACCGGACTTACCTTAATCTTTCAGTTTTGCAGAAATAAACTCACGGTTCATCCGGGCAATATTGCTGATCGAGATATTCTTCGGACATTCCTGTTCGCAGGCCATGGTATTGGTACAGTTACCAAATCCCAGTTCATCCATTTTCGCAACCATCGCTTTAGCGCGACGGGAAGCTTCCACCCGGCCCTGTGGCAGGAGCGCCAGTTGGCTCACCTTCGCAGAAACGAACAGCATAGCCGAACCGTTTTTACAAGCAGCGACACAGGCGCCACAACCAATACAGGAGGCAGCATCCATTGCTTCGTCGGCTTTCACTTTCGGAATCGGAATAGCATTGGCATCGGGAATTCCTCCGGTATTCACAGAGACGTAGCCTCCGGCCTGAATAATTTTATCGAACGCCTGACGATCGACCATCAGATCGCGGATTACGGGGAAACCCGCCGAACGCCACGGCTCGATGGTAATAGTCTCTCCATTGCTGAATTTCCGCATGTGCAACTGACAGGTCGTGATATCCTCATCAGGTCCGTGAGGATGTCCATTGATATACAGAGAACACATTCCGCAAATACCTTCACGGCAATCGTGATCGAATACGATCGGCTCCTGACCTTCGTTGATCAGTTTCTCATTCAGGATGTCCAACATTTCCAGAAATGAAGTATCACCGGAAATGCCATCCAATTTATAGGTTTCAAAACGGCCTTTTTCTTTAGGGCCTTTCTGACGCCAAACTTTTAAATTTATATTGATTACTTTTTCCATGATTTTTACGCTTTATAGTTTCTCTGCTGACGAACAATGAACTCATATCTGAGCTCCTCCCTGATTAATTCAGGTTCTTTATCTTCTCCCATATACTTCCAGCATGCAGCATATGAATAGCGATCATCATCGCGCAAGGCTTCTCCTTCAGGAGTCTGATATTCTTCCCGGAAGTGACCGCCACAGGATTCTTTGCGGTTCAAACCATCGAGCGCCATCAGATAGCCGATTTCGATAAAGTCAGCAACACGTAAGGCTTTTTCCAACTCTACGTTCAATGTATTGGCTTCTCCGGGAATACGGACATTACTCCAGAATTCTTTTTTCACTTCTTTTAATTTAGTCAAAGCAGTTTCCAAAGATTCTTTTGTACGTCCCATTCCAACATAATCCCACATAATAAGACCCAGTTCCTTATGGATAGAATCTACTGAACGTTTACCTTTGATGCTCATCAGTTTAGCGATTTTATCGTTCACTTCTTTTTCTGTAGCAACAAATTCAGGTAAATCGGTACTGAAACGTGGAACACGGATCTGATCAGCTAAGTAATTTTGAATAGTATATGGAAGAACGAAATATCCGTCGGCCAAACCCTGCATCAGAGCAGAGGCTCCCAAGCGATTCGCTCCATGATCCGAGAAATTGGCCTCTCCGATAGAGAAAAGTCCCGGAATAGTAGTCATCAATTCATAATCGACCCAGATTCCTCCCATCGTATAATGGATGGCCGGATAAATCATCATGGGGGTTTCGTATGGATTATCGTCTACAATTTTTTCATACATCTGAAACAGGTTCCCATAACGGGCTTCCACTGTTTTTAATCCCAAACGGTTGATTGCATCGGAAAAATCGAGGTAAACCGCCAATCCCGTTGTTCCCACGCCAAAACCGGCGTCGCAACGTTCTTTAGCAGCACGCGAAGCAACATCGCGCGGAACCAGGTTTCCAAATGCGGGGTAACGTCTTTCCAGATAATAGTCCCGGTCTTCCTCTTTGATCTCAGTCGGTTTGAGTTTTCCGACCCGAATCGCTTCCGCATCTTCCTTTTTCTTCGGCACCCAGATACGCCCGTCGTTACGCAACGACTCCGACATCAACGTTAATTTAGACTGAAATTCTCCGTGAACGGGAATACAAGTCGGGTGAATCTGTGCAAAGCAGGGATTCCCGAAATAAGCTCCACGACGATAGCACTGTGCTGCAGCCGAGCCGTTGGACCCCATCGCATTTGTCGACAGGAAGAAAGCATTTCCATATCCTCCGGTACCGATCACCACTGCATGAGCGGAAAAACGCTCAATTTTTCCGGTTACAAGATTGCGGGCAATGATTCCGCGTGCACGTCCTTCGATCACCACCAGATCGAGCATTTCGTAACGGGTATATAATTTAACCGAGCCTTTATTGACCTGGCGACTCAGTGCAGAATAAGCGCCAAGCAGCAATTGCTGTCCGGTCTGTCCTTTAGCATAAAATGTCCGGGAAACCTGGGCTCCACCGAAAGAACGGTTGTCGAGCAAACCGCCGTATTCCCGCGCAAAAGGGACTCCCTGAGCTACACACTGATCGATGATACTGTTCGACACTTCAGCCAAACGGTAAACATTTCCTTCACGGGCGCGGTAATCACCACCTTTGATGGTATCGTAAAACAAACGATAAACCGAGTCTCCGTCGTTTTGATAATTTTTCGCGGCATTGATACCCCCCTGAGCAGCAATTGAGTGTGCACGACGGGGAGAATCCTGAATACAAAAATTCAAAACATTAAAACCCATTTCACCGAGTGAAGCGGCAGCAGAAGCTCCGGCCAGACCGGTTCCTACGACAATGATGTCCAAACGGCGTTTATTTGCAGGGTTCACCAGCTTTTGGTGATTTTTATAATTTGTCCATTTTTCAGCCAATGGACCTTGAGGGATTTTAGCGTCTAACTTATTAATCATAGCTGTTTGTTTTTAAACTCCGCAGCATCCACCGGCGCAGAATGATTTCACATAAAAGTAAAGGGTCACAGAAGCAAAACCAAGACAAAGTAAGGTTGCTACAACCTGTCCGGTTACTTTCCAACGATTAAACCACACGGTATTGTTTACCCCGAGCGTTTGAAATGCACTCCAGAATCCATGCGACAAGTGGAACCACAATGCTACGTACCATACTAAATAAGCCACGACCACCCAGGTCTGGCTGAAATAATACTTAATAAATTCAGCCCCGGCATGAGAAGAAACCATCCGGCCTCCCAATTCTACTTCATGATGTCCGATCAGCTCGGTAAACATCATTTTGTACCAGAATTGAGCGAAATGCAACAACAAAAAACCGATGACAATGATTCCCAAAACAAACATATTCTGGGATGCCCAACTGACATGCTTCGGACGGGCGCTTACTGCATAGCTGTCATTACCACGCGCTTTGCGGTTCTGTAAGGTCAGAATAGCCGCATAAATGAAGTGGACTGCCACAATAGCGCCCAGGATCGCTGTAGCCAAAACAGCATACCAATTGGAGCCAAGCAGAGAGCAAATAGCATTGTAAGCTTCTTCCGAAAACACAGCTACCAGGTTCATCGAAACGTGGAACAGCAGAAAAAGCAGAAGAGTGATACCAGATACACTCATGATAACTTTCCTGCCAATAGAAGAGTTAAATAACCAACACATAGAACTTTGTTTTAATTATTATTTTAAGATTACTGTATTTTCCCGCAAAAGTAGTGCAATAAAGCATAGGAAACAAACAATTATGGAAATAATTCCTTAATGAAAGTCCGGCCTGTTATTCGATCAAATACAGGGACATCCCGAAACATAACCGGATTTTCAATACCATGAATCTATTTTTTTTATATTTTTGCGCTCTAATCTAAAAAATTCCTTAAAAACAATGGAAATTGCAACGAAGTATAGCCCGGCAGAGGTTGAAGGCAAGTGGTATGAGTACTGGATGAAGCATCATATGTTCCATTCCGAACCGGATGGACGCGAACCTTATACGATTGTTATACCGCCTCCCAACGTAACCGGAGTATTGCACATGGGACACATGCTCAATAACACCATCCAGGATATCCTTGTGCGCCGGGCCCGTATGATGGGTAAGAATGCGTGCTGGGTGCCCGGAACGGACCATGCTTCCATTGCAACTGAAGCCAAGGTAGTAGGAAAATTAGCCTCGGAAGGGATCAGAAAATCGGATCTTACCCGGGAAGAATTTCTCAAACACGCCTGGGAATGGACCGACAAGCACGGAGGGATCATCCTTGAACAATTAAAAAAACTCGGGGCTTCCTGTGATTGGGACCGCACCTGTTTTACGATGGATGAAAAACGCTCCGAAAGCGTAATTAAAGTATTTACAGACCTGTACAATAAAGGATTGATATATCGTGGGGTTCGCATGGTAAATTGGGACCCGGCAGCAAAAACTGCGCTTTCCGATGAAGAGGTAAATCACAAAGAACAGCAAGGAAAATTATATTACCTACGCTATAAAATTGTGGGAGAGGGAGGTTACGCCGTTGTTGCAACCACCCGTCCGGAAACCATTTTAGGAGATACGGCTGTCTGTATCAACCCCAACGACCCAAAAAACGCTCATCTGAAAGGCAAAAAGGTTGTTGTTCCGCTGGTAAACCGCGAGGTTCCCATTATCGAAGACGATTATGTGGATATCGAATTCGGTACCGGCTGCCTGAAAGTAACTCCGGCCCACGACGTGAATGACTACCTGCTCGGAGAGAAATACAACCTCGAAGTTCTAGATATTTTCAACGATAACGGGACTTTGAACGAACATGGGCTCCAATATGCCGGAATGGATCGTTTCGATGTCCGGAAACAAATCGAAAAAGATCTGGAAGCCGCCGGGTTGATGGAAAAAACAGAAGCCTATACCAACAAAGTCGGTTTTTCCGAACGCACCGACGTTCCCATCGAACCTAAGTTGTCGATGCAATGGTTCCTGAAGATGGAAAAATTAGCCCAACCCGCCCTGGAAGCCGTTATGAACGACACCATCCAGTTGTATCCGTCTAAATTTAAAAATACCTACCGGCACTGGATGGAAAATATCAAGGACTGGTGTATCTCCCGTCAGCTTTGGTGGGGGCATCGCATCCCGGCTTATTTTTTACCACAGGGAGGTTTTGTCGTGGCGGAAACTGCAGAAAAAGCCTTGGAAGCAGCACGGGAAAAATCCGGGAACCCACAGTTACAACTGTCGGATCTGAATCAGGACGAAAGCTGCTTAGACACTTGGTTTTCCAGCTGGTTATGGCCTATCTCCGTATTCGACGGGATCAACAATCCACAGAACAAAGACATCGAATATTATTATCCCACCAGTGATCTGGTAACCGGGCCTGATATCCTGTTCTTCTGGGTAGCCCGGATGATCATCTCAGGATATGAATACCGGCGCCAGCCCTGCTTCCGGAATGTTTACCTTACCGGTATCGTTCGGGATAAACTCGGACGAAAAATGAGTAAATCGCTCGGGAATTCGCCGGAGCCACTCGATCTGATCGCCGGTTTTGGCGCCGACGGCGTGCGCATGGGGTTGATGCTATCGGCTCCTGCAGGCAACGATATTCTGTTTGATGAATCCCTTTGCGAACAAGGACGTAACTTCAATAATAAAATATGGAATGCTTTCCGGCTTGTAAAAGGCTGGGAAGTAGCAGGTACAGAACAACCGGAAGCTGCCGCTATCGCCGCCAGGTGGTTTCAATCCAAACTGAATCAGGCCATTTCGGAAATGGTCGATCTTTTCTCCAAATACCGTCTATCCGAAGCATTGATGACTGTTTACAAATTGTTCCGGGATGAATTTTCTTCCTGGTACCTCGAAATGATCAAACCCGGATACCAGCAACCTATCGACCGGAAAACCTACAACGAAGCCCTGGGATTTTTCGATGCCTTACTCCGGTTACTCCATCCGTTCATGCCGTTCATTACTGAAGAACTCTGGCAGGCAATTGAAGAACGTAAACCGGGAGAAAGCATCATGCAGTCCTCCATGCCGGGCATGGAAAATTTTGACGACTCTCTTCTAAATAATTTTGAGGTTGTAAAAAATATCGTAGCCAACATCCGGACTATTCGCACTCAAAAAAATATCCCGAACAAAGATCCGCTGGAACTCCAATTCGTCGGAGTACACGATGAACGTTTCAACCCGGTGATCATCAAAATGAGCAATCTGACCGCCATTACCAAAACCGGGGAAAAATCTTCGGGAGCCGTTTCGTTCCTGGTCGGAACGTCGGAATATGCCGTACTGACAGGGAACAATATTAATGTAGAAGAAGAGTTGGCAAAGCTGAATGAAGAACTTCATTATCTTGAAGGATTCCTGCAATCAGTCATTAAAAAACTCAGCAACGATAGTTTTGTTTCAAAAGCTCCTGCTGCAGTCATCGATGCCGAACGTAAAAAACAAGCCGATGCGGAAAGTAAGATTAAAACATTGAAAGAAAGTATTGCATCCTTAAAATAATTCATTATTTTTGCTTATCTTAACAAAAGAGAGCAACATGAAACCTACGGCTTATTGTTTAACAATACTGTCTGTGATTGCAGGATTGATTTCCTGCAAAAGTTCGTATATAACTACCATCGAAACGCAAGCGCCTCCACAATTAACGATCCCGGGAGGGGTAACCGGAGTGCTGGTGGTCAACAATGCCGTACCTCAAGCTCCGGATAAAGCTATAATCCTGAAATATAACCAGAAAGACACCAATATTGTACAGTTTATCCAAACAGATACGTTGTTGCTGTATTCTGTTCAGGCGTTAGCTAAATACATTTCGGATGCCAATTATTTTAAACAGGTATCTATTTGCGAAAGTTCACTGAGAAACGACGGAGAATGGCTCGCAAGCATGCCGATTTCTCCGGAGGTATGCGATTCGCTGTATGACGAATCAGGATGCAATGTCATTATTTCGGTTGACCGGATGCTGACAAACGTAGTTCAGGAAATTACAAGTCCCACAGAAGAATATTTCCAGGCCGATCAGGTATTTTCCACCATTAAATGTATATCTCTGATTACCAGCACAGTCTATTATTCCGAGAAAAACAGTAAACTAACTTCATTCTCAACCGGGGATAGCATTGCCCACCTCAACTATCTCTTGACAAATGACTCGGTCGACCTGTATTGCAAATTCCCCAATCTTATAGCTTATGAAGGAGCTCTGAATATCGCAGGAAAACTCAGTGGCTATTTTGTTCCTCAATGGCAGTCTTCCGAAAGGATCATATATACGAACCCAGGAGCCCGGCCAACAGAAGCCCGTCGTTTCTTCGATAAACAAAAGTATCCACAGGCGCGGGAAATCTGGACCGAGTTGTACGATAATCAAAAAAATGCAAAAAACAAGGCGCGCATGGCCATGAATATCTCCGTTTCCCATGAAATGGAAGACGATCTGTCATCAGCCATCGAATGGGTGGAAAAGGCTCGAAGTCATTATAAAGAAATCGATCCGGATAAAACGGGAAAGGAAAAGGCTATTGCCGACAGATACCTATCGGCTCTTAATGCCCGGATACAAAATAACAGGATACTGGATATACAATTTCAATAAATATATTAACTTTGCATGCAATAAAGAGATGGTCTATGAAAACTGTAAGGGAAAATCTGGTTCCGATACTCAAGGCTGAATTCGAAAAATGCATCCGAAACTTCGAATCATTAAATAGCGACAACTCATTGAGTGACATCTATCTACAATTGGATGAAGATAATGCTTCACTCTTAATTTATGATGATGTAGAGAACAAATTAGGAGAACTAAATCTTGAAAAAGAACTCGAATCCGATCCTGATCATTTCCCGGTACAGTTAAAAAATACCCTCCAGTTCGTTCTCGGCCAGTTGGACCAGGATCATTTCTTTGAAAAAGATTTTATTTTCAAGCCATTTGCAGTCAGCTTCGTGGACGATCATTTCATTGTAACCGAAGAACTTTTATTCCTTGACGATAACACGCTGAAATTAGACGGGAATTTGCTGACAAACTTAGATAAGGAGTTAGATGATTTTCTCAGAAACCTGATGAAATAATTTCAATGCCACTATAGCTCAGTCGGTAGAGCAACGCATTCGTAACGCGTAGGTCACCAGTTCGAGTCTGGTTAGTGGCTCTTTCAATCTCTCCAACCGTGATTTACCTCTATCTTTTTATTACTTATTTCAAAATCGGACTTTTCGGGTTCGGAGGTGGATATGCCATGCTTTCTCTGATTCAGCATGAGGTAGTGGATCAGCATCAATGGATTACGAAACAAGAATTTACCGATATCATTGCTATCTCGCAGATGACACCCGGCCCGATCGGAATCAACAGCGCCACTTACATCGGATATACCGTAACCCATAGCATTTTAGGTTCGGTACTGGCCACTTTTGCGGTATGCCTTCCTTCCTTTATTATTGTATTGTCCATTGCCCGTGTATTCGCCAAATTCAAGTCGAATCAGTATGTCGAAGATATTTTTAAAGTGTTGCGGCCGGCAACGGTGGGGTTAATTGCTGCTGCTGCTTTGCAGCTTATGAATAAGGAAAATTTTATCGATTACAGGAGTTACGCTATTTTTGGCGTATCCTTTGTTTTCAGCTACTTCCTGAAGATACACCCCATTTTACTGATTGTTCTGGCGGGTATCTCCGGATTATTGTTGTATTAAATAAAATCAGAACTGCGGACCAGCATCATGTTCCGGTTGCAATTTTTTCTGCCATCAATACTGTTGCTTTCAGTATTTCAAACTCCTTTTCGAAATATTCTGAAAAAACGCCTTTACCCAGGTTCTCTTCTATCTGTTTCTCAGTCCACAACTTTCCGCCTTTCATCTGAAGGCATTTCATCGTATCTTCGTCATTGACCCGGCAAGTGTAAAGGTAAATCAGGCGGCTGATGGTCTGGTTTTTAAATAAATACCGGAAGACAAATTTCACGGGTAAGTCCCGTCTTCCACCTTCTTTTTCCAGAATATTGCCAACAGCTTCTTCCAGGGAGTGGCTATAATAGACAAATTTTTCAAACGGATAGTCTAATTTACCGGGATCGGTAGCATATGAGCCGGGACGTTCTTTCAGGTAAAACATTCCCTGGTGAAGAAATGCAATGCGAACAACGGGGTGCAGGAACGATTTCCGGGATGTTTGGTCTACGCTTTGGGCTATTTTTCCGATCACTCCTCCTGTTTCATTCACAATCGGCAACCAGGCTTCCTGATTGATTTTTTTCTTCATTACAATGATTCTGAATGTTTCAAAAGTAACGACAAGGAGTATCAGCAACAACAACAATCCAGGAATAAAAATCCGGTCCTTGAAAGAAGTCTGAAAACTCGGTGGCGAAAGCTTATACAGCAGAACTATAAGTAAGTGAATCGCCAGCATATTCCTGAGCATTCTGGACACATAGAAAAACTCATCTATCCGAATAGCCATTGAAGGCCATTCCTTCTTAAGATGCTGTTTGCGGACACGGCTCGTAATATAAGTTCGTACATAAAGTGAAATGGAAAAAACAACGATCAGCAATACCTCGCAAATGATTGTAAAATGTTCGGTAGAAACCGGCCCAAAGGGGGATGTGAGCTTGGTTATGATATAAAATATCAGAATGGCGCCGCAAATGCATATCATATACGATGGAGAACACCGCCGTTCAAACAACAGTACATGGCTCACAAGATACACCACATAAGAAATAACTCCAATCCAAGCGGCTGTTCCCAAAGAGAAAAAACAACTTGTCACCATTACGAGTATCAGCGGAAGAATTTCTACTGCAGAATTAAATACCGGTTCAAGAATTCTTTTGTAATTCATAAGAATCTAACATCATCAAAAAGAATATTTTCCTGTCAATCTATGTGTATAACATCAATTTTCTTTGAATTGTTCCCATGTCCCGGTCGATTTTTTACAGAAAATCGACCGAATGATAGGAAGAACGAACCAACGCTCCGCTTTCAACATACTTGAAGCCTTTTTCCAATGCAACCGATTTATAGTCTTCAAATTCCGATGGATGAATATAAGCCTGCACCGGTATATTCTTTCCGGACGGTTGCAGGTATTGACCTATCGATAATAAACGACAGTTCACTCCGATCAGATCATCCAGCACAGCAAGTACTTCTTCCCGGGTCTCTCCCAAACCCAGCATCAATCCCGATTTGGCAGGAATACCAGATGCAGCGGTATACCTCAAAACATCCAGGCTTGTATGGTATTTAGCTACAGTCCGTACCTGGGGAGTCAGCCGCTCCACAGTTTCCACGTTGTGGGAAATTATATCCGGGGCCGTATTGATTACCAGATCCAGCAGCTCATGACGCCCGTTAAAATCGGGGATCAGAACTTCCATGGTAATTCCCGGATTATACTCTTTAATTTTAGAAATCGTCTGCGCCCAATGGTTTGCTCCATAATCAGGCAGATCATCCCGGTCGACAGATGTTACCACAGCATGTTTCAGCCCCAATTGCCGGATGGACGCAGCCACTTTTTCCGGTTCCTCCGGATCGAGGGGCAACGGTCGTCCCGATTTGGTATTACAGAATTTACACGAACGGGTACAAACGTCACCTGCGATCATGAATGTGGCAGTTCCTTTATTCCAACACTCCCCCAAATTAGGACACTTCCCGCTCTGGCAAATCGTATGAAGCCCTTTACTTTCAATAATCCGGCCGGTTTGAGTAAAATGATCGTTGTTCCCAAGTCTTACTTTCAACCAGTCGGGCTTTCTCAAATGAACTTTATCTTTATCCATAGGCTTACATGCTTCGTTGCAAGAAATCAGCAATCCTCATGTATAGGTGAAACCGGTACTTCGTACCCAGAATGCTATGGTCCTTATCCGGATACACCTGCATTTCAAACTGCTTCCCGGCTTCCACCAAAGCCTGGGTATAATACATTGTATTCTGGAAATGAACATTATCATCGGCAGTTCCATGAACTAACAATAATCTTCCCCGCAAATTTCCGGCCAGAGCGATCGGGGAATGCTTCTCATAGTTTACATTATTTTCCTTTGGTGTGCGCATATAGCGCTCTGTATACACAGAATCGTATAATTTCCAATCAGTTACAGGAGCAATAGAAATTCCGGCTTTAAAAATCCCATTCCCCCGACTCATGGCCATTAAAGTAGTGGATCCGCCATAGCTCCATCCCCAGATGGCTATTTTTCCTTTATCGACAAAAGGCAGGGTTCCGAGATAATTAGCAGCAGCTATCTGATCGTCCGATTCCAGTATTCCCAGATTCATGTAGGTACATTTCCGGAATTCTTCTCCACGGGCGGCAGTTCCCCGTCCATCCACACAAACCACAATGTAGCCGGTAGATGCCAGAAAAGACTCCCACCCTATTCCGAATTTATCTGCTACTTGCTGGCTGTTCGGCCCACTGTATTGCACCATCAGAACAGGATATTGCTTCGATGAAGAAAATTGCACCGGTTTCATCATCCATCCGTTCAAAGAGATTCCCTGAGGATTTTCAAAGGTGAAAAATTCTTTTTGAGGGAGCGGTGCGCTTTCCAATTTAGACTTCAATTCGGCATTATCATTTAAAAGTAACAGTTCTTTTCCCTTTTCATCGTTTATCGTAATGCGGTTGGGAGTATTCAGATTTGAAAAGTTATTGATAAAATAAGCAAAATTTGCACTAAAAACGGCGTCGTTGGTTCCAATTTGAGACGACAACCGGGCCTTCTTACCTTTGGCGTCAACCGAATAAACCGAGCGGCGTAAAGGGCTCTCTTCGGCCGACTGGAAATAAACAGTTTTACTCACCGGATTAAAACCGTACAACTCCGTCACATCCCAGTTCCCGGATGTTACCTGACGCTCCGGAATACCGTTGATCGTATAGAGATAAATATGCGAAAAACCGTCTTTTTCACTGACATATAAAAAATTATCCTTAGAAAAACTGATCCGTGAAATCCAATCCGGTTCAATATAATATTTATTTTCATCCCGAAGGATTAAGCGGGAAACAGTCGATTTGGGATTCGCATAATACATGCAGAAAATATTCTGATTCCGGTTCAGCGTCATGACAGCCAACTGATCGGAATTTTCGGTGAACCCGATCCGGGGAATATAGCCATCGGCATCCAGCGGAATATTCATTTTTTTGATATCTTTCGTATCCACGCTATAAGCATGACAAGTTACCGATGAATTGTTTTCACCGGCTTTCGGATATTTGAATGTCCGGCAGCCCGGATACAAACTTCCGTCGTATTTCTGAAAGCTGAACATCGGAACCGCCGATTCGTCGGACTTCACAAAAGCCAGAAATTTACTATCAGGACTCCAGGTCATCAGGCTGGTAACTACAAATTCTTCCTCATACACCCAATCGGTGATACCATTCAGTATTTTTCCAGATTCTCCGTCTTTTGTGACCTGCGATTCGGTATCAAAATCGAATTTCTTGAGCCAGATATTGTTATCTCTTACATACGCGCACATCCTTCCATCAGGAGAAAAAACCGGACTCATGAGTTTTCCCGGAGTTTCAGAAAGCGGTTTCAGAAAATTCCGGCGAACATCGTAATCGTAGAGGTCGGCTTTCCAGGAACGGCGGTAAATCCATTCTTTCCCGGCAGATACGATGATACGGCGCCCCGTGCTACTGATCCAATAATCGTCGAATGATTCCAATTTGGTTTCGCGCACGGTATTTACATTAAAAAGAGTATCCACTACTTTACCCGAACTGTAAGCATACCTCAAAATCATTTTTTTATCAGGACTCTGTTTTGTGTAGTGCTCTCCATCGGGAAAGGGCCTGATATCGCCGGTTCCTTTCGCCGCATATTTACCTTCAACGATTTCTTTCAGATCGATCCGGTTATTCTGGGCTATCGAAATTTCCCAACTCAATAATGTTAACAAGATAACTGCAATCCATTTCATAAATTCATCATTTTTGTTGCAAACATACGTTTTTTCATTGTAATCACAAAGAAGATAGTTGATTTGACGTAATATTGACGTAGTCATTTTTACGTCCTGACGTATCTGTGCAGAGTATATTTCTTTGTTTCTTATCATACCTGAGCCTAATTTTGCCAAAAAGTTAATTTTTAATTCTAATATTTATGAAAAAAATCTTTCTCCTTCTATTGCTATTCCTGTTCATTACGTGGACGGTGTCGGCACAGACTAAAACAATCAGAGGAATTGTATTATCGGGCGAACCGGAAGAGCCTTTAACAGGAGCCAGTATCTCCGTTAAGGGCAGTCCACAGGGGACTGCTACCGGAATGGACGGGACATTCAGTCTTCTGGTTAATCCAAATGATGTTCTGGTAGTCAATTATCTTGGATACGTCACTCAGGAAATACCGGTCGGAAATATGGTCGACTTTCGCATTACAATGAAAGAAGACTCCCGTTACCTTGATGAAGTGGTTGTAATCGGTTATGGTGTTCAGAAAAAAAGTGTTGTAACAGCAGCGATCAGCCGGGTTACGACAGATGATCTGGAAGCCACCAAGCCTTCGCGCATTGAAGATGCCCTGAAGGGAAAAGTATCCGGAGTTCAAATCACTCAAAGCTCCGGTCAGCCGGGAGCAGATTCTAAGATCCGGATCCGTGGTATCGGGACAGTCAACAACAGCGATCCGTTATACATTATAGACGGTATGCCGGTCGACGGAGGAATAGGCTATCTGAATCCGACAGACATCCAATCTGTTGAGATTTTGAAAGATGCGGCTTCTGCAGCCATTTATGGTACCCGTGGAGCAAACGGGGTTATTCTGGTAACCACTAAAAGTGGTAAAGAAGGAAAAGCCACGATCAATTACGATTTCAAATACGGGTGGCAAAATCCATGGAAAAAGAATGCCGTACTCAATGCACAGGAATACATGATTATCATGAATGAATCCCAGGTAAACGACGGAAATAGTCCCCGTTACACCTCCGACCAGATTGCCTCGGCCGGAAAAGGGACTGACTGGCAGGAGGAAACTTTCAACTACGATGCCCCGGTACAAAGCCATCAACTGAGTGTTTCGGGCGGTACGGACAAAAGCCAGTATTTTCTTTCCTTAGGTTATTACAACCAGGAAGGGATTATTGGAGGAAACCATGGCAAATCGAACTACGAGCGCTGGAGTTTACGCTCGAACTCCACTTATACGGCTTTTGAAGATAACAGCCGGAATTTCCTGAATAAATTAAAACTGGGAGTCAACATTGGTTATTCCAGAATAAACTCCACCAATGTGGAGGCCAATTCCGAATTCGGATCGATTTTAGGCAGCGCTCTGGCTTTCAACCCGACAGTTCCAGTCTATGCAGACGACGCTACTGCCGCTCAGATACTGAAAGATCACCCTTATGCGGTGACCGACGAAAACGGGCGTGTATTTTCCATTCCTCCGGCAGGTTTTCAGGAAATAGCAAACCCGGTTGCCATGCTTTACCAACCACGAGAAGATAAAAACAACGAAGACAAATTCGTAGCTTCTTTCTGGGCCGAATTAGACATTCTGCCGGGACTGAAATTCCGGAGCAGCTACGGAGCCGACCTCGCATTCTGGGGGAACGACGGATACGAATTCCCTTATTTCCTTGCATCACAAGGCAAGGACGTCACCCAAAGTTCTGTTTGGAGTTCTATGAACCGCGGATACAAATGGCAGGTCGAGAATTATTTCACCTATACCAATACATTTGCCGAAAAACATAATCTGACTTTCGTACTGGGACAATCAGCGCAAAAATATACCTACCGTCAGATCGGAGGCAGCGACTACGATCTACTGGAAAACGATCCTACGAAAGCCAACATCAACTCGGCCATTGCAGACCGAGATGATGAGCGGGTTTACGGCGGAACCGGAGGATACGATTTCGAATCGCTTGCGTCTTATTTCGGACGGGTCGACTACGACTTCGATCAACGGTATATGGTTCAGGCAACCATCCGTCGTGACGGATCGTCTAAGTTCGGACCAGATCATAAATGGGCGACATTCCCGGCCTTATCGCTCGGTTGGAATGTTTTGAACGAGCAATTCCTGATCGACCGGAAGGCAAATTGGTTCGACGCTTTCAAAGTGCGTTTCAGTTGGGGTAAAAACGGGAACCAGAATATCGGAAACTTCCGTTATACCGCCTTAATGGACGGCGGACAGAATTATTACTTCGGAGGGGGTTACTCCGTTGCCGGAGAAGGTAAAAACGGAAGCATGCAGTACGGAACTTCCCCGGCCGCCATTCCTAATCCGGACGCCGTGTGGGAAGAATCGGAACAAACAGATATAGGCTTTGACTCCCGGTTCCTGAACGGAGCATTACGTTTCGGTTTCGATTATTATACTAAAAAAACAATCGGGATGTTGAAAAACCGGCCGATCCCAGGCTATGTGGGACAAGGCGCTCCTATTGCTAACGCAGGAACCATGAAAAACAACGGATTAGAATTCGAAGCCGGATGGCAAAAACGTGCGGGAGATTTCAGCTATAATATTTCCGCCAATGCTACTTATATGAAAAATGAGTTGATCACTCTCGGAAACGCTTCGGGAGAAGAGATCTACGAAACAGCAGGCGCTTCAGGAGTCGGTGCGTTTATTAAAGGACAAAACGGAGAGGTATGGCCATTCTTCTACGGATTCAAAACAGACGGTTTATTCCAGAACCAGGCGGAGGTAGATGCCTATGTGAACAACAATGGGGCTAAACTTCTCCCCAACGCCCAACCGGGAGATGTACGCTTTGTCGACTTTAACGGCGACGGTTCAATTGATGATAATGACCGGACCAAAATCGGGAAAGGAATGCCGGATTGGACATTCGGACTCACGCTTGGAGCCGACTGGAAAGGTTTCGATGCAAACCTGTTTTTCCAGGGTACGGTCGGAAACGATATTTTCGACTTTTCACAACGGGGCGATATCCCGGCCATGAACCGTCCGGAATGGATTCTCGAGCGCTGGCATGGAGAAGGAACCTCCAACCGGATTCCACGAATAACTACCGCCAATGTGAACAGCAACTGGCGCTCGTCCGAACTCTACATCAAAGACGGGTCTTATATCCGGCTGAAAAATGCACAGTTAGGCTACACGATCCCGTCCAATACGACCCGGAAAATATCGATCCAGAACCTGAGGCTCTATGTTGCCGCTGAAAACCTGCTTACTTTTACCGGTTATGATGGTTTCGACCCGGAAGCTGCTACTGGCGAATATACCAGAATCGGCGTCGACCGGGGGATATATCCTCAATCGAGAACCATATTTGTGGGTACAAACATTACATTTTAAACTTTAAAATCGAAGAAAAATGAAAAAATACAGTTTATTCTTTATACTGATTGCCTGGACAGGAATGTTTTTTACTTCCTGCGGAGACGATTTCCTGACTGCATCTTCTACAGAAAAGCAGGAAGCAGGAGGAGCAGCCACAGAGGGAGCGATCTTATCCAACCTCGGCTCGGCCTATCAGATTTTATTATTCGACAGCTATGCCAATAATAACTACAATGGCGTACTGTTTATGTCAGACCTGCGTTCGGACGATCTTTACAAGGGAGGCGGGGATGCCGGAGACCAGGGACAATTATATAAGCTCTCTCAATTCACCTCTACCTCTGCGGAAACCGTTGACGGGTTATGGAGCATCTACTTTACCGGACTGGCTCGTTGCAACAATGTAATCATTGCCTGTCAGAATGCTGTCGATGTCAATCCGGGGAAATTAGCCCAATACAATGCCGAAGCGCATTTCCTACGGGCATACTACGTCCATTTGCTCTGGAAATTCTGGGGAAATATTCCTTATTTCGAAGAACCCCTGAGTTCTCCTCCTTATATGGCCAGGCAAATGAGCGCCGACGAGGTATATGCCGAGATCATACAAGATCTGGAAGTTGCCTGTAAAGACGGCTCCATGCCCATGAAAACTTCAGGAGCCGACCTGGGACGCGCTTCCAGAGCCGCTGCGCTGATGCTGAAAGCCCGCGTGGCGCTTTATCAGAAAGATCAGGCGCGTTATGCCGAAATCACCGGCGATATGGCAACAATCATTCAATCGGGCCAATACAGCCTGATGACGGATTTCGATGCGATGTGGAATGATGAAAACGAGTTCTGCCGGGAATCCATATTTGAAAGCAATCAGCTTCCGGAAGGCAAGACATGGGCTTCCGGCTGGCAGGGATACGGAACTAATTTCCCTGCTTTCGTCTCCCCAAACAGTCTGAAAGATCCGGACGATATTTTCAAAGGAGGCTGGGGCTTCGGCCCGGTACGCCAGGCTGCCTATGCCATGTATGAAACCGGCGACACCCGCCGAGAAGGATCGATCAATGCCTGGCCGGCCGATGCCTATACCGCACGGTTCCAGAATACCGGATACTTTATGCGCAAATATGCTGCACGCACAGGTTACAACCCTCCTCCGGGCGATCAGGACCTGAATTATTGCAACAACCTGCGTATTTTCCGATATGCCGAGGCATTACTGAACTACACGGAATTAGTAAAAATGCACGGACAGGCTCCAGTTCAAGGAGTCGATGCTCAGAACTGCTTAGACCTTATCCGGTCCCGCGCTTTCGGTAAAACAAGTTCGATTCCGGCAACCGCAGAGAATATCAAGTTGGAACGACGCCGGGAATTCTTCGGGGAAGGCATGCGATTCTGGGATCTTGTCCGCTGGGGCGATGCCTCTACCGTGCTTACTGAAAATATTCCCGAATATAGTTCTGTACGTACTTATGAAGACTGGATGAAGTATCTACCTATTCCTCAAGGAGATATGGACGTAACCAAAGGAACTGAGTTCGAATTGAAACAAAATGGTCAATGGAAGTAATCACAAATAATTATTTTATCAGCATGAAAAATATATTAACATATATGGTTGGGGCATTTATGGCCGTTTGGGCGCTTACGGCCTGTGCTCCCCAGGAATTTGACGACTATTCTTTAGGAAATGTGGGAACGATTTCTTCCGACCAGATCTCTTTTTCCCAAAAGACATCCGATAAAACCGCCAATATCATCACATTCACTAATACAACGCCACTGAACTTCCCTTATTCCCTGTCGTGGGACCTGGGGAATGGAGTAACCGGAAAGACACAGAGTATTACCGGGACTTACGCCCTTGCCGGTACCTATACGGTAACCCTCTCGATTTCCACTGTAGATGGAGTCACTGCTTATAAGAGCCAGGTAATCACCATCGCAAATGACGATTCGAGCCTGCTGGATACGCCGACCTACCGCAATCTCACCGGAGGCGCCGGGAATTCCGACGGAAAAACCTGGGTTTTCGACCAACACAACCTGTACACTGCTGAAGTGGCTGCTGCTACACAAAAAGATATCCGGGGACATCTCGGATTGGGGCCGGCCGGGAGCTACGACCAATCGTGGTGGGGAGCAGGGCCCGATGAAAAAGGTTCCTGGAAAATGTATGATTTCAAATTCAATTTCAAACAAAACGGTTTGGCGCTAAACATCCAGACTGCAGGCAAAGGATACGGAAGAAAAGCTTGTTCGTCCGGATTCCCGGGTGTCGTAAATTCCGGAGATGATGCCGAATTCGACTATGCTGGAGGAGCTTACAAATTCTCGCTGAGCGAAAGCGGAGATTATCCGTCGCTCACCCTTTCCGGAAGTGCATTCATGGGGTATTATTGCGGTACACAGACCTACGATATCATTTACCTGACAGACGAAGCGATGGCTCTGCGTGTATTGAATACGACTGAAGGCCAGGATTGGGTATTCGTCTATATCCGGGAAGACCTGAATGTGGCGGCTCCCCCGGTTGTCAAAACCCTGAAAGCAGTTCCATTAGCCGATAATTTCGAAGGGGCACCTACAGTAAACTTTGTTTCTGAAGAAATGGGCGACCTCACAAATCCTTCGTACAATAATCCGGCTCCGGTACCTGTGAATCAATCTTCCAAAGTTTTCCTCTATCAGAAATCAACCGGATTCTATTCCAATATTTCTTTCACGACTACCGATTACCGGTTCGACCTGACTCAACAAAACAAGATCCGGATGAAAGTATTCATTCCCGGATACAACGACTATACCACCGAAGGAGGTAAAGCCGGAGATTGGATTTCTAACACAAAATTGCTGAAGAAAGTAGCAGTCAAGTTACAAGACAGTTCTAAAGGTGGAAATGCCTGGGAAACACAAACAGAAATTGTTTTCAATGATCTGGAAACTAACAAATGGCTGGAACTGACTTTCGATTTTTCTTCTGTGGCCAATCGCCAGGATTACGATAAGATCGTTATTCAATTTGGAGATGAAGGACATAATCGTTCCGGAATCTTCTTCTTAGACGATTTTTCTTTCAATCAATAAAATGATTAATACAATGCGAATCCGTATGAATCTCATTATATTTTCTTTTCTGCTGTTTTGCAGCGGATGTGGTGGAGATAATCCCGGACAGGGACCGGAAACAAAGCCGGAAGTTTCATTATCAGTCAATCCGGAAAAACTGTCTATGCCCGGAAAAAACTCGACCGAAACGATTGTGGTCACAGCCAACACCTCCTGGACCGCTTCATCGGATAAAGATTGGTGCACCATATCGCCGGTTTCGGGATATTCCGGAAGCACGGCAGTTCAGGTAACAACGATCTCGAATGCCGGGACTGCTACCCGAGAAGCCGCTCTGTCATTTGTTTTCGGAGAATACAGTAAAAGCTATCCGGTACAACAGGCCGCATCGGCTCCTGAAAATTATGTGCCGGAAAGCTACCGTTTAGTCTGGCAGGATGAATTCAACGAAACTACCCGCCGGACTCCGGATACAAATAAATGGTACTTCGAGACCGGAGCCCACGGTTGGGGAAATAATGAGCTTCAGAACTACATCGACCGGATCGAGGGAACAGATACCTGTTCCCTCGTATCAGACGGTTCCCTTAAGATTATCGCAAAGAAAAAAGGGAACCAGGTGATATCTATACGGATGAATACAAAAGAGAGCTGGAAATACGGATACTTCGAGGCCCGGATGATACTACCTTCCGGAAAAGGTACCTGGCCGGCTTTCTGGATGTTACCTCTGAACTTCAAGAACTGGCCCGAAGACGGGGAGATCGACATCATGGAGGAAGTAGGTTACCGCCCGGACTGGGTATCTTCATCCGTCCACTGCAACACTTACAATCATGCTGCGGGAACTCAGAAAACAGGCGAGCAATTGGTAGGTACCTCCCGGACTGATTATCATGTGTACGCCGTGGAATGGACGGAAGACTACATTCATGGATATGTCGACGGTGAACGTCATTTCTCATTTCAGAACGATAAACAAGGAGATAAAAATTCCTGGCCGTTCAACCAGCCGTTTTATCTGAAACTGAACTTAGCCTGGGGTGGTAACTGGGGAGGGGCAGAGGGAGTAGATGAAAGCGTACTTCCTGCCACTTACCGGATCGACTATGTCAGGGTTTACCAAAAATAAACAAAACAATCCGCATGAGGAAATTCATATCATTAATTTTAATAGGCTCGATGATTGCAGGTTGCAATCATCAAAAAAAGGCAAGATTGTTTGTTACGACCGCCGACCGGAGTATGGAAATGACTCCGGTGGAGGTCGAAACAGGAGAAGTAACCGGAAATGTAATTACGATCAATCCGTCGGTGACTTTTCAGGAAATGGATGGATTTGGAGCGGCAATAACTGGATCTTCATGCTACAATCTACTGAAGATGAGCGATCAAGACCGGAAAGCGATCCTGAGGGAAACTTTCGATCCTGTCCAAGGTAACGGATACAGTTATATCCGCGTTTCCATCGGATGTTCCGATTTTTCATTGGATGAATACACTTGTTGCGATATTCCCGGAATTGAAAACTTTGAAATTCATGCATACGATAAACGCGATTTATTTCCGATCCTGAAAGAAATACAGGCCATTAATCCCGGTATCAAAATCATGGGATCTCCCTGGACCTGTCCGCGATGGATGAAAGTCAATAATCTGAAAGACCTGGAAGCATTCGGCTCCTGGACCAGCGGTCAACTCAACCCTGCTTACTATCAGGACTATGCAACCTACTTTGTCAAATGGATACAGGCTATGGAAGCCGACGGTTTTCCCATCGAATCTGTTACGATTCAGAACGAACCGCTAAACCGGGGTAATTCCGCATCGCTTTACATGACCTGGCAGGAACAGCGCGACTTTATCAAAACGGCTCTGGGACCCGCATTCAAGGCTTCCGGAATTAAAACCAAGATCGTTGTATATGATCATAATTACAATTACGACGTCGATAAACCGGAAAATGCAGATCAGGTAGGCTACCCGTTACATATCTACGAAGATCCGGAAGCGGCCCGGTATATCGACGGAGCAGCTTATCACGCCTATGGAGGCGAAAAGGAAGAAATGCTGAGAATACACAATACCCGGCCTGATAAAAACCTGTACTTCACAGAAATGTCTATCGGATTATGGGGAGATGGTTACCATTTCGGAAACGATTTGATGTGGAACATGCGTGAAGTATGCCTCGGAACCATCAACAACTGGAATAAGGCCGTTATCATGTGGAATTTCATGCTCGACGACCAACATGCACCTTTCCGGGCCGGAGGTTGCGATGTCTGCCTCGGATGTATCGATATCAACTCGAAAAATTATAAGGATATGACTAAAAACAGCCATTACTATACGATGGCCCATTTAAGTAAAGTTATCAAACCAGGCGCCAAGCGGATCGAATCGAAAGGATTCAAAACCAACGGATTATATTATGCAGCATTCAAGAATCCCGACTCTTCTCATTCGGCCGTATTGCAAAACGACTCGGAAAAACCGGTACCGGTAACCCTGTCCGACGAAACCGGCGCATTCAGCTATACACTACCGGCAAAAAGTGTTGTCTCGTGGATATGGAATACGAAAAAAGCACCCACACCACATTAATGTAAAAGTAAATTACGTATGAACCAAAAAATGAAACGGTTGGCGGGAATTATAACCCTGTTAACAGCAGGAGTTATAACCCTGCAGGCACAAAACGCTCCGATGAGCGACGCAGAAATCAGTAAAAAGGTCAATACCCTGCTGAAAGAAATGACATTGGAAGAAAAAGTCGGGCAAATGGCGCAAATTACCCTCGACGTGATTACGAAAGGGTCCAACCGCTTCGCCAGCTTCGAACCGGTAGAGCTCGATACAAACCTGGTCCGCGACGCCATCGTGAAATACCACATTGGATCGGTATTGAATACCGCCAACAACCGTGCACGGACTCCGGAAGTCTGGGCCCGGATGATCGGTGGAATTCAGGATGTAGCCATCCGGGAAACACGGATGAAAATTCCGGTGATCTACGGAATTGATGCCATTCATGGAGTCACCTACACTGCCGGAGCCACAATTTTTCCTCACGAACTGGCCCTGGCTGCCACCTGGAATCCGTCGCTGGGCTATGCTTTAGGCGAAATCACGGCTTACGAAACCCGTGCCAGTAATATTCCCTGGAATTTCTCCCCAGTATTAGACCTCGGGGCCGATCCCCGGTATTCCCGTTTGGGAGAAGGCATGGGAGAAGATCCATACCTGATCTCCCAATTCGGAGTGCAGATCATCAAAGGATACGAAGGGGATAAAAACGACATCTCCAATCCATACAAAGTGGCTTCCTGCATGAAGCATTTCCTGGGATACGCTGTCCCGACCTCCGGAAAAGACCGGACACCGGCTTATATTCCGGATAATGTACTGAGGGAATATCACCTGCCACCATTCAAAGCGGCCATCGAGGCAGGAGCCCACACCATCATGATCAACTCCGGGATTATCAACGGCATTCCGGTTCACGCCAATCACGACCTACTGACTAAACTCCTGCGGGAAGAACTCGGATTTGAAGGACTGATCGTAAGCGACTGGGGAGATATCGAAAATATGTACAAACGTGACCGCGTAGCAGCCGACAACCGGGAAGCCGTAAAAATGGTTGTTAATGCAGGCTTGGATATGTCGATGATCTCTTACAACTACGAACCGTTCTGCAACGATCTGATCGCTTTAGTAAAAGACGGGGAAGTAAAAATGAGCCGCATCGACGACGCCGTACGCCGGATACTGACGCTCAAGTTCAAGTTGAATCTTTTCAGCAAGCCGACGATAGACCCAAAAGATTATCCGAAATTCGGAAGTGACGAATTTGCACAAAAAGCATATCAGGCCGCTTCTGAAGCGATCACCCTGTTGAAAAACAAAAACAATATCCTCCCCTTAAGCAAATCCTCCAAAATATTGGTAACAGGCCCTGGATCCAATTCCATGCGCCCAATCAACGGTTGCTGGACCTACTCCTGGCAAGGCGAATTAAGCGACGAATTCGCATCCGGCTATAACACGATATTCGAAGCAATACAAAAACAGGCCGGATCGAATGCGACCTGGATTCCGGGAATAAGTTACGGAAAAGAAATGGATTACCGGAAAGAAGAAAAAATCGAATACGATCAGGCTATTGCTGCCGCCAAACAATCGGATTATATTATCCTTTGCATCGGTGAAAATTCGTATGCTGAAAAACCGGGCGACCTGGTCGACCTGACCCTGAGTAAGTTGCAGCTACAATATGCAAAAGACCTGATGGCAACCGGAAAACCCGTCATTTTAGTGCTGGCCGAAGGACGTCCGAGAGTGATTCGTGAAATTTCAGACGATGCCCAGGGAATCCTGATGGCTTACTGGCCGGGAAATTATGGAGGAGATGCCCTGGCAGGGATTATTTTTGGAGACATCAACCCTTCCGGGAAACTTCCGGTGACCTATCCGAGCGCTGTTAATTCATTAGTGACATACATTCATAAACCTTCCGAAGAGCAAGCTAAATCTGCAGGAATGTACAACTATGAAGGCGATTTCTCTCCTGAATTCCCATTCGGATTCGGACTGAGTTATACAACTTTCGAGTATTCCAACCTGAAGTTAAGCGCAGAACAAATAAGCGGTACCCAGGAACTGACTATCTCCGTGGATATCAAGAATACCGGATCCAGAGCCGGTAAAGAAGTTGTACAACTTTATACCTCCGACCTGGTAGCCAGCATTTCTCCGGATATGAAACGGCTCCGGCGATTTGAAAAGGTCGAACTTCGGCCGGGAGAGGCAAAATCCATAAAATTCAGCATTCAGGCAAAAGACCTGGCGTTTGTCAATGCCCGAAACGAATGGACCACCGAGCCGGGAGAATTTAAAGTGATGATCGGAAATACCAATCTGGAGAAAATATTCTCTTACAAGTGAAAAATACGATCCATCAACTGCCATTTCTCTTCCGACCGGGCATTCTCTCCAACTTGCTGAAATGCTGCTACAAATGCCTCCCATTCTTGTTGGCGAGGCATTCCTGCTAACCGGAAAAAAGCATCGTTCCATTCAAAGTCGGGAGCGGTTTCAACAATCATAAAAAGCCGGTTGCCTAAGTTATATATCTCCATTTCGAGTATTCCCACAGCCCGGATCCCTTCGCCGATCTCCGGCCAGAAATGGGACTCGCTGTGAGCCTCAATGTACTTACGGATCAACTCCGGACTATCTTTCAATTCCAACATCTGGCAATAACGCTTAACCGGAAATTTCCACGGTTTCTGCCCGTAACCGGTTTGTTTTGTTTCCATCGGTTTATTGTTAAAAAAACAGGCACACAGGAATATCCCGGTGTGCCTGCATGTGATTAATTATCCTAATTGATGATATATGCTCTTTTATTTTGCAACTTTTTCCAGCCATTTCAACATCGCCAACATTGTGAACATTGAAATCAGACAAGCAACAACAAATACGCACCAGGTTGCCCAGATCGGAATATTTTTATAGAAGATGACACCCAGGAACAACAACTGATTTCCAAGAGCAGTAGCCGACAACCAGCCTCCCTGCATAATCCCCTGATATTGAGGGGGTGCCACTTTCGATACAAAAGCAATTCCCAGAGGACTGATAAATAACTCCGCGATAGTCAATATCAGATAGGTCCCGATCAATAACCAGGGAGTCACCCGCATCGCATCGCTCAAACCTCCCATCGCTTTTCTTTCGGCATCCATCGGCAACCCATAAGAACCAAGTGCCATCACAGCAAAAGCGGTGGCTGCAATCCCCATCCCGATACCAATCTTTTTAGGAGTAGATATTTCATACCCTTTCGCTTTCAGCCATCCGAAGAATGCCATTACAACCGGCGTTAAAAAGACGACAAAAAATGGATTAAACGCCTGAAATACTTCAGCGCCTTCCAATGTTGTAAATCCAAGATCCAACTTCAACAACCGGGTATAATCGCTGGCAAACAAAGTCAACGTCTGACCGTTCTGGTGGAATGAGAACCAAAAGAAAATCACGACACCAAATACAGCCAACAAGGCATAAAGCCTTTGTTTTACTTCCTTTGCATCCATTTCTACAACAGTACCCGATGATTTTTCATCTTTCCGTACCACTTTAGCCGCAGGATCAGGAAGCGTATTTTTATTCGCCAAGAATATGAATAACGAAATCAACATTGCAAAAATAGCAATCCCAAAAGAGTAGTGATACCCTGTCATGAAGACATTGAGATATTCATTTGCAAAAGCAGTCAGGTCGGTTGACGTATTTCCTGCCTTAGACGCCAGTTCCGAAAAACGGATAGACGCCTCCGGAGTCATGGTTCCGCTTAACCATTCATTACACAAAGCCGGAAGATCGGAATCGAACTGAAAACCTTTGCTTTGTACCCACCAGTTACGTAAGCCTACAGCCATCAGCGGAGCAAACATAGCCCCGATATTAATAAACATATAAAAGATCTGAAAGCCGCTCTCCCGTTTATCCGAATATTGAGGGTTATCGTACAATTGGCCTACGACAGCCTGCAGATTCCCTTTGAACAAACCATTACCAAAAGCGATAGCAAATAGCCCGATACAAGTATAAGCCAGTACCATCGCCTTGTTTTCTACCGGGGTGGGAGTCGGGATAGCCAATAATACATACCCGATGGTCATCAATACCAATCCGGTTAAAATGGTCGACTTGTACTTTCTCGTTTTGTCTGCAATAATTCCTCCTGCTAAAGCAAGGACATAGATCATCGCATAAAATACAGAATAAATAATAGCTCCTTCCGAACCTGTGAATGCAAATTTGTAATTCAGGAACAACAACAGAATTGCCATCATGATGTAGAAACCGAAGCGTTCTCCCATATTGGAAAGAGCAGCCCCGATCAATCCTTTGGGATGATTTTTAAGCATAAATAAAATGTATTAGTTAATATTGAATTTTTCACTTTCGCAAAGATAGTATTTTTTTTAAAAAACAAGGAAAAATAATTACCTTCGCAGGCAAGAGAGATAAGCAAAGTGAAATTTTTCATCTTTAATATTGCAATTTATCTATTTATGCAAAACAGAATAACGTCCCTGTTAAACATACAATACCCTATTATACAAGGAGGAATGGTCTGGTGCAGCGGATGGCGTCTGGCAGCCGCTGTCAGTAACGCAGGAGGACTGGGGCTGATCGGTGCAGGATCCATGCATCCGGAAGTACTCTCGGAACACCTCCGGAAATGCAAAACAGCCTGTAGAGACAAACCTTTCGGAGTAAATGTACCACTATTATACCCCGAAATCGATACCATCATGCAAATGCTCGTCGATGAGGGCATCAAAATTGTCTTCACTTCGGCCGGAAATCCGAGAACGTGGACCGGATGGCTCAAAGAACGCGGGATAACAGTAGTTCATGTCGTTTCCAGTTCCAAATTTGCTGTCAAATGCGAAGAAGCCGGAGTAGACGCCGTTGTAGCAGAAGGATTTGAAGCCGGAGGGCATAACGGCAGGGAAGAAACAACCACGATGACGCTCATTCCTCAAGTCAGAAAAAGCACCTCCCTACCCCTCCTGGCGGCCGGAGGAATCGGTACCGGGGAAGGGATTGCCGCCGCTATGGCGCTGGGGGCCGAAGGCGTTCAGATCGGCAGCCGGTTTGCCCTTTCATCCGAAAGCTCAGCCTCCGAAGCATTCAAGCAATGTTGCATCGAAGCCGGAGAAGGAGATACCATACTCACCCTGAAAAAATTAGTTCCCACACGGCTGATCAAAAATACATTTTACCGGTTGGTGGAAACAGCCGAAAACGCAGGGGTCAGCGCCGACGAACTCCGGACACTACTGGGCCGCGGACGTGCAAAAAAAGGCATCTTCGAAGGAGAATTGGAAGAAGGAGAATTGGAAATCGGACAAATCTGCGCACTCGTCAACGACATTCTACCCGCACAGGAAATCATGCAACAACTGATTTCGGATTTTAACAAGTCAATGGAAAGATTATCTCCTATTCGGATGTAAATTCGTAATTATTGATTAATTTTGTCCTGTTCAAAATTCAGATTTACGAAACTTGAGAATGGCAAAAAAGAAATCCTCGGAAGAACAAAACAAACAAAAACAGACTGGTAGTTTCTCTAAAATCAGACATTTCTTTACAAGTGAAGTCACTCACTTCACAGCAGGATTGATTGTTCTGATTTTTACAGTCTACACTACGCTTTCCCTGATCTCTTTCTTCTTTACCGGGGCTGCCGACCAAAGCAAAGTAGAAGGTTTATCGATCTTCCATTCGGGACGTATCGCCGGCATTGAAAACTGGACAGGAACACGGGGAGCCTGCCTCAGTAATGTGCTGATGAACGAATGGTTCGGCATTTCATCTTTTCTCATGTTGCTGTTTTTAGCCATGCTGGGCCTCCGGATGATGAAAGCCAAATATTTCCCTATTCTGAAAAGTTTTATCCTCTGCTCCACAGGGATGATCTGGCTCTCGGTAGCCCTGTCGTTTTTCCTGGGAAATTTATTCAGGGATACGGCTGTTTATATAGGGGGTAAACATGGAGCCTTACTTTCCGGTATTCTGGTGGAAAATCTGGGAATACCCGGTGCATTTTTTTCCATTTTGGTTGTTTTCATCATCATCATGATTTTCGTCAGTGCACAAACGATACCTTTCCTGAGAAAATTATTTACAACAAATTATACCAAGAAAATACCATCGGTACATTTCCCCAAGAGAAAATCCGGAAATGATCCTGGTGAAGCAGACAAAGACGCTGATTCCGGACTTTCCGAAACCGGAAACGAACCCGAACTGATCGATCATAAGCCCAACATTCTGGTGGAAGACGAAAATCCGGAAAATCATTCGTTCGTTCGCTTAGAAGAAAAAGAAAAAAAGAAAAATCCTTTTCTCGATGATTTTGAGATTATTGTTCCCCTCGACGAAGAATATATTCCATCCGAACAAATCAAGAAAACAGACTCTCCAATTGTACCAGTCGTCAACGAAACGGTGGAAAAAGACGATGAAGCCAACGATTTACTGGCAGAGGTTGGGCCTTACGATCCCAGACTGGATCTGTCAGGCTATCAATTCCCGTCGATCGACCTCCTGAAAAAATACGATCTGGGCGAACAAGGGT
This sequence comes from Bacteroidales bacterium, assembly GCA_031548005.1. GTDB lineage: Bacteria > Bacteroidota > Bacteroidia > Bacteroidales > Azobacteroidaceae > BNXB01. The sequence continues at coordinate 77,705 of JAVBRK010000008.1, read as the reverse complement.
ATAACATCGAAGAACAGAACGAAAACAAACAAAAGATCACACAAACGCTCGAAAATTACGGAATCCGGATAAAATCCATCAAAGCAACGGTCGGTCCGACCATTACATTATACGAAATCGTTCCGGAAGACGGAGTCCGTATTTCTAAAATCCGGAATCTGGAAGACGATATCGCCATGAGTTTATCGGCCCTGGGAATCCGGATCATAGCCCCCATGCCTGGCAAAGGCACCATTGGGATCGAAGTGCCGAACAAAGATCCGCAAATCGTTCCGATGTATTCGATCATCGCTTCCAAGAAATTCCAGGAATCGACGTTCGATCTTCCCATTGCACTCGGAAAAACGATTACCAACGAAGTATTCACAGTCGACCTGTGCAAGATGCCTCACCTGTTGGTAGCCGGAGCGACCGGACAAGGAAAATCGGTGGGACTGAACGCTATCATCACCTCGCTGCTGTATAAAAAACATCCGGCCGAGTTGAAGTTGGTGCTGGTAGACCCGAAGATGGTAGAATTTAATATCTACTCATCCATCGAAAAACATTACATCGCAAAATTACCGGATGCGGAAAAACCCATCATTACGGATTTTACAAAAGTCATTTATACCCTGAATTCCCTGACGAAGGAAATGGACGACCGTTACGATCTGCTGATGAAAGCCAATTCACGGAATATCAAGGAATACAACGAGAAATTTATCAACCGCCGGCTCAACCCGATGAAAGGCCATAAATTTATGCCTTATATCGTGGTGATTATCGACGAGTTCGGAGATCTGATCATGACTGCAGGAAAAGAAATTGAACTGCCTATCGCCCGGATCGCCCAAAAAGCGCGGGCAGTCGGGATACACATGATCATCGCGACCCAACGTCCGACCACCAATATCATTACCGGTACCATCAAAGCGAATTTCCCGGCACGTATTGCATTCCGTGTTACTTCCATGATCGACTCCCGCACCATCCTCGACGGTCCCGGAGCAAACCAGTTGATCGGACGGGGAGATATGCTTTTCTTCCAGGGAAGCGACATGACCCGGGTACAATGCGCTTTTGTCGATACGCCGGAAGTTGAAAAAATATCCCAGTTCATCGGTAATCAGCAAGGATATCCGACAGCATTCATGCTGCCCGAATATGTAGGAGAAAACGACGGGGAAAAACTTCCGGGAGCTGTGGATCTGTCTGACCGCGATCCGCTTTTCGATGAAGCAGCCCGGCTGATTGTCATCCACCAGCAAGGTTCTACCTCGCTCATTCAACGTAAGTTTTCGATCGGCTACAACCGAGCCGGACGGCTGATGGATCAGATCGAAGCTGCGGGAATTGTCGGACCCGCCGAAGGAAGTAAAGCCCGGCAGGTATATATCCAGGACGAATATTCTCTGGAACAATTGTTGAACTCATTAAAATAAAAGAAAATATGTCATTGAATGCCCTCAGACACCAGGTCCCGTATACTCTTTTGCTGTTGATGCTCTTTTCTTTTCAAAGCAGCTTCGCTCAAAAAGACGCCAAAGCCAGGGAGTTGTTAGACAAATCGTCGGACGCTTATGCCAATGCCGGCGCCTTGTCTACCTATTTTACCATGAATGTCAAAGACCCGGGAAGTAAAATCACGGAAAGCTTCGATGGTACGTTGAATCTGAAAGGAACAAAATTCTACCTCTCTACTCCGGACGCCGATACCTGGTTCGATGGAAAAACACAATGGGTATACATGAAAGGAGCTCAGGAAGTCAATATCAGTGAGCCCTCGGAGAAAGAAATCCAGGCCATCAATCCGGCCATCGTTTTCAGTATCTATAAAAAAGGCTGCAATTATAAATTCGTATCGGAAAAGACAGACATCAAAAACAGAAAAGTATATGAAATCGAATTGATTCCGCAAGGCAAAAGCGAAATGACCCGCATTGTCATGCAAATCAATAAAACAGATTATATGCCGGTCTTTTTCCATATTTACTACAAAAACAAATTGGAAAATCTGATTTATGTTAACAAATACAGCATTAAGCAAAATTTTTCCGATACCCTTTTTGTATTTGATAAAAGCAAATACCCCGGTACAGAAATTATTGATTTAAGATAACATATGGATACAGAAAAAACACGCTGCCTGATTATCGGTTCAGGCCCTGCCGGTTATACTGCCGCAATCTATGCTTCCCGGGCTAACCTTTCCCCTGTATTGTACGAGGGAATACAACCTGGTGGGCAGTTGACCACCACTACAGAGATAGAAAATTTTCCGGGTTATCCGAAAGGGATTACCGGACCGGAAATGATGGAAGAATTGAAACAGCAGGCGCTGAAATTCGGAACCGATATCCGGAACGGTATCGCAACCGCTTCCGATTTATCAAAATCGCCCTACAAAATAACCATTGACGGTAAAAAAGAAATCGAAACAGAAACCTTGATTATTGCTACCGGAGCCACGGCCAAATACCTGGGACTCCCAGATGAAACCAAATATGCAGGACAAGGGGTTTCGGCATGCGCTACCTGCGACGGTTTTTTCTACCGGAAAAAGACAGTGGCAGTGGTTGGAGGAGGAGATACGGCCTGCGAAGAAGCGATTTATTTAGCCGGACTCGCAGCTAAGGTCTACCTGATCGTGCGCAAGGATCACCTCCGGGCATCCAAAATCATGCAAGAACGGGCGCTCAGCCATCCGAAGATCGAGGTACTGTTCGAACACAACGCTATCGGCCTGTTTGGCGAGAACGGCGTGGAAGGAGCGCATCTCGTAAAACGTATGGGTGAACCCGGTGAGGAGAAAATAGACATTGCCATCGACGGATTTTTCTTAGCCATCGGGCACAAACCGAATTCGGATGTATTCAAAGACTATCTGGAACTCGATCCGCAGGGATATATCAAAGTCATTCCGGGAACCCCGAAAACAAACATTCCGGGGGTTTTCGCTGCCGGAGATATTGCCGACCCCGTGTACCGGCAAGCTGTTACAGCCGCAGGAACCGGATGTATGGCAGCTATTGAAGCCGAACGGTATTTGAGTAATATAGGAAAATAAATAGATACCTGCCATGAGAAAAATTATTTTATTGTTTGTATCTTTATTACTGGCTGTTGCTTCCGGGTTTGCCGGGAAGCCAGAAATTAAGAATGTAATTCTGATGATCCCTGACGGAACATCGCTTGCAACAGTATCTTCCGCCCGTTGGTATCAACGGTACAACAACCCGGATCAAACCAAGCTGAACATCGACCCGTATATCTGCGGAACGGTATTGACCTACTCGTCCAATGCCCCCATCGGGGACTCTGCTCCTACTACTTCATGCTATATGACCGGCGTACCCAGCCGTGCAGGCTGGGTTTCCACCTATCCGATAGCCGATCCGGGCAACGACATCATCCCAATGGATTCCACCCTGGCTTATCAGCCTTTGATGACGGTTTTAGAAGCTGCTAAAATCACTCAAAACAAAGCGACCGGACTGGTATTTACCTGCGAATTTCCGCATGCAACACCGGCCGATTGTTCTTCCCACAGTTATAATCGCGGGAAATACGACTGGATTGCTCCCCAAATGGTGCACAACAATTTAGATGTCGTGATCGGTGGAGGCGTAGGGCTTCTCAACGATGAACTCAAGGCTTACCTGGAGAAAGAAGGATACGGAGTATTCCGGGATGATATCGAAGGTTTTCGGAAATATTCCGGAAACAAGATGTGGAGCCTGTTTGCCGACAAAGATATGGCGTACGATCTGGACCGCGACCCGCGAAAAGAACCTTCTATTGCGGAAATGACCGGTGAAGCGATTAAAAAACTATCCGGAAACCCGAACGGGTTCTTCCTGATGGTGGAAGGAAGTAAAATCGATTGGGCTGCGCATGCCAATGATCCGATTGCGATGATCACGGAAACGCTCGCTTTCGACAAAGCCTGCAAAGTGGCTTTCGACTTTGCAAAGCAAGACGGGAAAACGGTGGTGATCGTTCTACCGGACCATGGAAACAGTGGAATCAGTATTGGTTCCGGAAAGTGTAAAGACTACTCTACTCTGACCAAAGACGAATTGTTCCACAATGTATCCCAATACAAATGCACCGGAGAAGGCCTGATCAAAAAAATCCACCAGACAGACGCTTCAGGAATCAGGCAGTTATTCAGCCAATATACCGGAATCGAACTCTCGGATGAAGAACTGAACAGCATTCTGAGTTGCGAAGATTACTCGAAAGGCGCTCTTTCGGATGAAGAACGAATGAAAGGAAGCAAACTGAACAAGGTAGTAGCTAAAATATTGGACTCTAAAACCTGCTTCGGATTTACCACCGGCGGCCATACAGGGGAAGAAGTTTTTCTGGCAGTTTACGATCCGACTCCAAACCGTGTATCAGGGCATATCACAAACATCGACATCAATCATTACATGGTGCAATCGCTGGGCTTAACAACTCCTCTGACTGAACTGACGCAGAAGTATTTTGCCAAACATACCGAAGTTTTCAATGGCTACCAATACAGTATCAACCAGAAAGAGGATAAAAAACCGGTACTGGAGATAAAAAATAAAAATAACAAGTTACAAATTACGCCCAATACAAACATTGTACTGTTGAACGGGAAAGAAGTAAAGCTCAACTCCGTAGTTATTTACGTCGATAGGAATAATACATTCTACCTGCCTAAATCACTGAAACAGTTATTATAGACTGACGTTTACAGGGCTACATCATTTGCATGTTTCGAACAAAACCTTTACTTTTGTAAAGGAACCCGTTTGTTTTGAAACATGCATTTTTTTTATACTCCGGACATACAAACTACCAATATCCTTCCCGAAATCGAAGCGCAACATTGCATCCGTGTACTACGGATGAAAGAAGGAGATACCGTACAGCTTACCGATGGGAACGGCTATTTTTACGAAGCAGTCATTACGCTGGCGAACCCCAGAAACTGCCAGGTCGAAATTATAAAATCGATCCGGGAAGTCCTGCCCTGGCAAAACCGGATCGAAATAGCCGTTGCTCCGACAAAGAACATTGACCGGATGGAATGGTTGGTCGAAAAAACCGTTGAAACAGGAATTGATAAAATCAGTTTCCTTCACTGCCGGTTTTCGGAAAGAAAGGATATCAAATTATCCCGTATCGAAAAAATTGCTGTCTCAGCGATGAAACAATCCCTGAAAGCTACTTTACCGGCATTGAAAGACCTCACCGGGTTTAAAGACTACATTTCCGGAGACTTTGCAGGAAGTCAGAAATTCATCGCTCATTGTTATCCGGAAGACAAAACCCTCCTCAGCCGGGCATACACCCCAGGGCGCGACGCTGTTGTCCTGATCGGCCCGGAAGGCGACTTCAGCGAAGAAGAAGTCAGACTGTCCATTGCCAACGGATTTCAGCCGGTTTCTTTGGGCGAAAGCCGGTTGAGAACAGAAACTGCCGCATTACTCGCATGCCAGACAATACACATCGTAAATCATTTGAACCCCGCGGGATCATGAAAAAAATATACAAAACAATACTGATCTGGATTCGGAATATCATTCTTCTATTTATATTCCTGAGCTTATTTTTTGTTGTCTTGTATAAATTTGTACCTGTCCCCTACACCCCGTTGATGCTGATACGTACGGTAGAACAGCTGAAAGAGGGCAAAAAAGTCCGGACAGAACATCGATGGGTTCCATTGTCGGAAATCTCACAAAACCTGGTACAGGCGGTAGTCGCCTCAGAAGACAACCTGTTCCTGGCCCATGACGGATTCGATTTTCAACAAATCGAAATCGCACAGGAGGACGCCGCCAAAGGGAAAAAGCTACGTGGAGCCAGCACCATCTCACAACAAACAGCCAAAAATGTTTTCCTCTGGCCGGGTAGGTCTTATTTCCGCAAAGGACTGGAAGTGTATTTTACAGTACTGATCGAATTCATCTGGGGTAAAAAGCGGATCATGGAAGTATACCTCAATTCGATTGAAATGGGCGATGGTATTTACGGGGCAGAATCTGTTGCCAAGCTGCATTTCAATAAACACGCCAATGGTCTGAGCATTCAGGAATCCGCATTGATCGCTGCATCGCTACCCAATCCGATCCGTTTCAATTCGGCCAAGCCAAGCGCTTATCTGTTGAAGCGGCAAACTAAAATCATCAACCTGATGGGAAAAATCATCAAAGTAGATCTGGGAAAATCAGATGAGCAAAAGAAAAATAAACCCGCTAAAAGTAAATCGAAAAAATGGAAAGCATAACCAGTCTCGATTGGGGGATTATAGCCTATCCGGAGGCCTATGAAAAACAAAAAGAACTTTTTGAAGAAGCGATCCGGGAAAAAACGAATGGAAAAAAAGCGCAGAACTCGCTGATTTTCTGCGAGCACCCCCATGTAATCACGATCGGAAAAAACGGAATGTTCTCCAACCTGTTATTTCCGGAAGAAACCCTGAAAGAAAAACAGGTCGAACTGTTTCAGGTGGACCGGGGCGGAGATATTACTTATCACGGCCCTGGACAATTAGTAGGGTATCCGATCTTCGACCTGGAACACTTCGGTTTGGGATTAAAAGACTACATTTTCCTGTTGGAAGAGTGTATTATCAAACTTCTGGAAATATACGGAATTCAGAGTGAACGACTGGAAGGGGCCACCGGCGTATGGATCGATACTACCAAGCCCGGAAAAGCCCGGAAAATCTGCGCCATAGGAGTCCGTAGCAGCCGGTATGTTACTATGCACGGATTTGCCCTGAATGTCCATACCGATCTGAGCTATTTCAACCTCATCAATCCCTGTGGATTTACAGATAAAGGAGTTACTTCCATACAAAAAGAACTCGATTGTCCGGTGGATTTCAAAAAAATAAAAGAACAACTCCGGAGCATCTTTTTGAAAGAATTTCAATAAATTTATTTGCAGATTCATATTTTCTATATACTTTTGCATTTGAAACAAAATAGTGATTGTATTTACATGAACACTTTTACACATCTCCATCATCATTTCAACGGGCTGTTCCGGTGAGCGGGGATGATGTGTATCAAAACGATTGATTAAACATTTATCATACAGGCTTGCCGGGAACGGTAAGCCTTTTTTACATCCAATAATCTATGTTACGAATTGCAGTACAGGCCAAAGGCCGATTATTTGAAGAAACGATGGAACTTCTGGAAGAAGCCGGTATCAAACTTTCGAGCGGAAAAAGGAGCTTACTGGTACCATCCAAGTCGTTTCCGGTAGAGATCTTATTTCTTCGCGACGACGACATTCCGCAGGCTGTTGCAGACGGTATCGCCGACCTGGGAATCGTAGGAGAAAACGAATATGCTGAAAAAAAGCAAAATGTAACCCTGATCAACCGCCTGGGATTCAGTAAATGCCGGTTATCGTTGGCAATCCCGAAAGAAGAGGAATACAATGGTTTGAATTGGTTCGCCGGAAAAAAGATAGCCACCTCGTATCCCGTTATCCTGAGCGAATTCCTGAAGAAAAACGCCATCAAGGCTGATATCCATGTCATTAGCGGTTCGGTGGAAATTGCTCCGGGCATCGGACTGGCAGATGCCATTTTCGACATTGTCAGCTCCGGAAGTACACTAATCAGCAACCATTTAAAAGAAGTAGAAGTGGTGATGTCGTCAGAAGCCCTGATGATCGGAAACACCCGTCTGACTCATGAAAAGAAACAAATTCTGGAAGAACTGATTTTCCGGATCAATGCAGTCAAAACGGCCGAAGGGAAAAAATACATTCTGCTGAATGCTCCCAATGCCAAGTTAAAAGAAATTATCGAGATCCTGCCGGGCATGAAAAGTCCGACTGTACTGCCACTCGCCCAGGAAAACTGGAGTTCCGTTCACTCGGTAATCAGCGAAAAACAGTTCTGGGAAATTATCGGCAAACTGAAGGCTGCAGGTGCAGAGGGAATCCTGATTATTCCGATTGAAAAAATGATACTCTGATGATACAATTGATTAAATATCCGGAAAAGAATCAATGGGACTCCCTCCTTTCCCGCCCGGTAATGGACTACAGCCTTTTATTTGAAACCGTAAACGCCATTCTGGAAGATGTGAAATCGGGAGGAGACCAAGCCGTACTATCGTATGAAGCCCGGTTCGACCAGGTAAAACTCGAACAACTGGCCGTTACGGAAATAGAAATAGCCGAAGCTCAAAGCCAGGTTTCAGAAAAGCTGAAAGCTGCTATCCGGACAGCCATGCAAAATATAGAAAAGTTCCACACGTCGCAACAGCTGACTCCGAAGAAAATCGAAACTTCTCCGGGAGTGGTTTGCTGGCAAAAAGCGGTAGGGATAGAAAAAGTGGGACTTTATATTCCCGGAGGAACAGCGCCCTTATTCTCAACAGTACTGATGCTGGCCGTTCCGGCCCGGATTGCAGGCTGCAAGGAAATCATCCTGTGCTCGCCCCCGGGAAAAAACGGAGCGATCCATCCGGCTGTCCTGTTTGCCGCCCAAGAAGCCGGTGTCCACAAAGTATTCAAGGTCGGGGGCGCTCAGGCCATTGCAGCCATGGCGTTCGGGACAGAAAGTATTCCGAAAGTCTACAAGATATTCGGACCGGGGAATCAGTATGTAACCGCAGCAAAACAATTGGTCAGCCTGAAAGATACCAGTATCGATATGCCGGCCGGGCCATCTGAAGTAGAAGTAATCGCAGACGAAACCGCACACCCGGCTTTTGTAGCTGCCGACCTGTTGTCACAGGCCGAACACGGAACCGACAGCCAGTCGATACTGATTACCACTTCAGAAAAATTAGCCGGGGAGGTGATTAAGGAAGTCGAAGCCCAAACCGAGAAACTCCCCCGGAAAGACCTGATACAAAAATCTTTGAAAAACAGTAAAATCATACTGGTAAACAGTAAGGAAGAGATCATCGAACTGACCAACCGGTACGCTCCCGAACACCTGATCATAGAAACTGCCGACTACCTGGAAATTTCGGAAAAAATTTTCAATGCAGGATCGGTCTTTTTAGGGCACTACACCCCTGAAAGTGCCGGAGATTACGCATCGGGAACTAATCATACCCTTCCTACAAACGGCTATGCAAAAGCCTATAGCGGAGTAAATCTGGATAGTTTTGTGAAAAAAATTACTTTTCAGGAGATTTCCCGGGAAGGAATTCGTAACTTAGGGCCGGTAATTGAAACAATGGCGGAAAACGAACAGTTGAAAGCCCACAAAAATGCCGTATCCTTACGTATCCGATGAACCTGAAAATTATAAAATACCGGAGCCAGGAATATGAATCTATGTGCGAATTACGGGATGATGTACTCCGTAAACCTATTGGTCTGAAACTGACAGAAGAAGAAACTCAAAAAGATTCGGGAGACATCCTGTTCGCCTGCATGGATCATGAAAGAGTGATCGGGTGCTGCATTTTAACCCCGCTCGGAAGTGAAACGGGAAAATTGCGCCAGATGGCTGTCAGTACACAGTATCAGGGCCAGGGTATCGGCCGGAAAGTATTGCATTTCGCCGAGCAATATGCCTGGGAACAGGGTTATAAAATTTTAGTCTTGCATGCCCGGAAAATTGCAGTGGGATTTTACGAAAAAGAGGGTTATAAAATCAATGGTGATGAATTTATCGAAGTTGGAATCCCCCATTTTAAAATGAACAAAATCAACGAATGAAAACAATAAATCTGGAACAATTAGTCAGAAAAAATATCTGGAATTTAAATCCGTATTCTTCCGCCCGCGATGAGTTTCAAGGTGAAGCATCGATCTTTTTAGATGCAAACGAAAGTCCATTCAACACTCCTTTTGACCGCTATCCGGATCCAAAACAGTGGGAATTGAAAGAAAAAATCGCCCTGCTGAAAAATATCCGGAAAGAGAAGATCCTGCTGGGAAACGGAAGTGATGAGCCGATCGACCTGGCGATCCGGATTTTTTGTGATCCGGGAAAAGATAATATCGTTTCTCTAAGCCCTACTTACGGAATGTACAAAGTAGCGGCAAGAATCAACGACGTGGAATACCGGGAAGCCCCTCTCGATGAAAAGTACGAATTTAAAGCGGAGCGGCTACTGGCCGCCTGCGATGAAAACACGAAACTGATCTTTTTATGCTCTCCCAACAACCCGACAGGAAACTCATTAGATGAAGATGAGATCCTTAAAACCATCGAGAAATTCAATGGTATTGTGGTTGTAGACGAAGCATATATCGACTTTTCAAACCGGATATCCCTTCTGAAGGATTTGAACAATCACCAGAATCTGATTATCCTTCAAACGTTTTCCAAAGCGCTTGCCAGCGCTTCCGTAAGACTGGGAATGGCATTCGCTTCGGAAGAAATCATTACCCTGTTCAACAAAGTGAAATATCCTTATAATATCAGTTTGCTGAACCAGGAATATGGTGTGCGCATGCTCGATGACTCTTCGAAAATTAAAAACTGGGTCCACACAATTCTGAAAGAAAGGGAGATCCTGATAAAAGAACTAAATAAATTAGTCTGTGTCGAAAATGTCTATCCCTCGGATGCCAATTTCATATTAGTCAAAGTAAAAGATGCAGATAAAACATATAAATACCTGACCGACAGGGGAATTATTGTCCGCAACAGAAATAATACCCCATTCTGCGAAAACTGCATCCGGATAACCGTAGGTACAACAGCTGAAAACCGGACTTTGATTGAAATACTGAAAATGTTAAAATGAAACGAGCGCTATTTATCGATCGTGACGGAACCCTGGTGATCGAACCTCCGGTCGACTACCAGTTAGATAGTCTTGAGAAACTGGAATTTTTTCCGAAAGTCTTTCAAAACCTGGCATTTATCAGGAAAAACTTAGACTTCGAACTGGTCATGGTCACCAACCAGGACGGATTGGGAACAACTTCATTTCCGGAAGAGACTTTCTGGCCTGCCCACAATAAAATGCTGAAAGCTTTCGAAAACGAAGGCGTTACTTTCGACGATATCCTGATCGACCGGTCCTTTCCTGAAGATAATGCTCCGACTCGCAAACCTCGGACCGGAATGCTCGGCAAATACCTGGCGGGCGATTACGACCTCGAACACTCATTTGTTATAGGCGACCGCACTACGGATGTCGAATTGGCCCGGAATCTGGGTTGTAAAGCTATTTTTATCAACGATGGCTCCCTCTTAGCCAGCGACCAGAGAGCAGACTGTGCCCTTGTAACCTCCGATTGGAATCATATTACTGAATTCCTTTTCGCAGGAGAAAGAAAAGCTAAGATTGAACGTAAAACAAAAGAAACGGATATCCGCATAGAAATTAACCTCGACGGGAATGGGAAATGTGATATCAGTACGGGACTACATTTTTTTGATCACATGCTGGACCAGATCGGAAAACATTCCGGAATGGATTTACAAATACAAGTAAAAGGTGATCTGAACGTCGATGAGCATCATACCATCGAAGATACCGGAATTGCGCTGGGCGAAGCTCTATATCTGGCGCTGGGAAATAAACGGGGAATTGAACGGTATGGATTTTGCCTTCCTATGGATGATTGCCTATGCTCTGTCGCCCTGGATTTCGGAGGACGCCCCTGGCTGGTCTGGGATGCCGGGTTTCACCGGGAAAAAATCGGAGATATGCCAACGGAAATGTTTATCCATTTCTTCAAATCCCTCAGCGATGCCGCAAAAATGAATCTGAACATCCGGGCGGAAGGGCAAAATGAACATCATAAGATCGAAGGAATTTTCAAAGCATTTGCCAGAGCCGTAAAAATGGCGATCAAGAGAGATATTTATCATTACGAACTTCCATCAACAAAAGGATTATTATGAAAAAAATTCTATTGCTATTTTCTGTTTTTATGCTGTCGATGAGTTCATGCGACAAGCTTTTTTTAGATGTAGAGGGTTTTGATGCCGATTTACAGGGTAAATGGCAGCTAACCTCAGATAAAACAACTTACTACAATTTTCAGAACAGTCTTTTTCAATATCAGTTGTACTACGCAAAGGACTCGATGGCCGTAGGGCAGGGCTATTACACGTTGTATGGAGATACAGCCATGCAATTAGAACTGGATCCCGATGCAACCAGTTCGCGCTTGCTGAAAATCATCAAGTGGGATACGCTCGATACCGGATCGCCGGATTCTATCATGCTCTACAGGCGATACCGGATTAAGGGATTGGAAAACAACCGGCTCTCCCTGGAGTATAAGGGAGAAAAACTGACTTTTCAACATTTTTAATCTCTACAATAAATTAAATTGTTTATATTTGCCAGAAAATATGAATTATCTAAATAAAGCAATTATGAATTCAAGAATTTGGTTATTTGGTTTGGCATTCACCCTGTTGTTTTCAATGGGAGCATGTAAATCTAAGGAAAGCGCCTATAAACAAGCGTACGAAAAAGCAAAAGAAAAAGAAATGCAGGAAGAATCGGCTTCTGTAACAGAGACTACTCCTGTTACCAAACCGGCTACAATTTCCACCTCTTCTGTAAATGTTCAAAAAGAGCGGGTAACTGCAATCGATGGCTCCGGATTAAGACAATACAGTGTTGTTATCGGAAGCTTTATGAACAGAACGAATGCAACTTCTCTTAAGGAACGGATGCAGGCTCAGGGTTACAATGTAATTATAGCCCAGAATGAAAAGCAAATGTACCGGGTAATCGTTGCTACTTTCGACTATAAAGCAGATGCTGCCAGAGAGCGGGATGCCGTCAAAGCCAAATACGATCCCGATTTTCAGGATGCCTGGTTGCTTGAGCAACAGTACTAATCACAGGATATAATAAGCGCAGACAACTCCGATTTCACCGGTCTATCACTCTTTTTATCGTGATCTTCCGCAATCTTCAGGATTGTCTGCGTTTCTATTTTTAAACCATTCCGTCAGACTATCGTTTCAAAAGAATCCAACCCCGTTGCCTTGCGGTAGAGTCAGACCCTCGAAATAATCTCTTTTCTTTTTTGCATCCGGGACATCCGGAGCAGAAAGTAAATCCACAGAACAAAAAATAAAAGGAGGCGCTTTTACAAGACACCTCCCTATATCATTTCCCGGATTTAAACCATCCGGGAAAATATTATCGCTTTCTTATTAAGCTTTCTTTTCTTTCAGCATTTTTTCATGCTTACGTTTTTGTATTTCGTAAGCAACCGGCGCTGCAACAAATATCGATGACAATGTTCCCATCACCACTCCGATAATCATAGCAAATGCGAAACTACGAATAGCATCTCCGGCAAACAAGAAAATAATAACCAACACCAGCAACGTACTCACACAGGTATTGAAAGTACGGTCTAAAGTGGAATTCAGCGCCTGGTTGAACAGGGTATACTTATCTTGTTTCGGATAAAGTTTCGTATATTCACGTACCCGGTCGAAAATAACCACTTTGTCATTTACCGAATACCCGAGGGCTGTAAGAATAGCTCCGATAAAAGTCTGGTCGATCTCAAGCGAGAACGGCAGGATTCCCCAGAACATAGCATACATACCCAGGATAAACAAGGCATCCTGAATCAACGACACAATAGTACCGGCACTGTAAGAAAGATCACGGAACCGAATCAGAATATACAAACCGATAGCCACAACGGCCAGAATGACCGCCCAGAAAGCATCTTTCTTGATGTCGTCGGCAACAGTAGGCCCGATCTTCCGGGAACTCTTGATATTATCTTTCACAAATTGATCGTAAGATGTCCCTTCTTTAAGCAAAGGTTTGACAGAATCGAATATCTTTTGGGTAATTTCTTCGTCCACACCTTGCGAGTTATCCGTAATCTTATAGTTGGTCGAAATCCTCACCTGATCAGCAGTACCGATAGTAATTACAGACGGGGCGTGATCCTCGAAAGCCTGTTCTAACATCTCCTGCACTTTCACGGTATTCACAGGCTGATCAAAACGAACGATATAATTCCGGCCTCCGGTAAAATCAATACCTTGATTCATACCACGGATACCAAGGAATGCCAGACAGATAAGCGTCAGAGCAATGGTTACCGTATAAACCAGCTTCAGATTCTTAAAGAAGTTAAACTTCGGGTTGACTAAGAAATTTTTGGTCAGGTTGGTGGTGAATGTCAAATCCAGCAACTTACCTTTACTCATAGCAATATCATAAGTCATACGGGTCAGGAACACAGCCGTAAAGAATGACGTCAAAATACCGAATATCAAAGTGGTCGCAAACCCCCGGATCGGGCCGATTCCGAAATAGAACAGGATTGCTCCGGTCAGGATGGAAGTCAAGTTCGAGTCAATAATCGCAGAGAAAGCTTTTGAGTATCCTTCTTCCACTGCTTTCCGAATGGGCTTACCCCCGCGCAGTTCTTCTTTAATACGTTCGTAGATCAATACATTCGCATCGACCGCAATAGCCAATGCCAACACCAAACCGGCAATCCCCGAAAGTGTTAGCACCGCCTGAAAGGAGGCCAGAATACCCAACGTAAAGAATAAGTTGAGTAACAAAGCTGCATTGGCGATCATACCCGGTTTGAAACCGTACATGACTACCAGATAAATCATCAGGGCTGCCAAAGCCACCACAAAAGAAATAAATCCTTTATTGATCGCTTCCTGTCCAAGAGACGGACCAACAACATCTTCCTGAACGATCCGTGCAGGAGCAGACATTTTACCTGATTTCAATACGTTAGCTAAGTCCTTTGCTTCCTCAGCCGTAAAATTACCGCTGATAGAAGAACGTCCGCCGGTAATTTCATCATTTACCCGTGGAAATGAATAAACCTGGTTATCCAGAACAATAGCAACACAACGGCCGATATTTTCTTTTGTCAACCGGGCCCATTGTTTGGCTCCTTCGGCATTCATAGTCATGCTTACTTCTGCAGTAGATGAATGTTGTCCGAATTCATCGCGGGCGTCTGTTACCACATCCCCTTCGATCGGAGCTTTTCCATCCCGGGTCGTTACTTTTAATGCAACCAACTCGTAATATTGGTCTTTTGTATCGACAGGTTTTACTGTCCAGGCAAACTTCAGGTTGCGGGGAAGTAATTCACGTACCTCACGCATATTCAGGTAACTGTTTACTTTAGCAGTATCCTGGTAACGGGCGCGTCCGACTCCAGGACCCGCTCCGACTTGTCCATTATATTGGTTGATCTGCAGAATAGAAAACAGAGGGTATTCTTTCTCGAGTTGTTCCTGAGTTTGATTATTAGCCGTTGTATCCGACTTCTGGGAATCTTCGATTTCAGCAAGCAACTCATCAGCTCCGGAAGCCCTTTTAGTTGTATCAGCCAGAGTAGTTGCAGTTTTGGTATCGACAGCCGTTGTATCCGATACTGCATTCTGAGTCGTTTTCTCATCAGCGTCACCAGTTGTAGTCGCAGCTTCCGAAACTGTAGAATTTCCGGAAACAGTCTTCCCACTGGCATTCAAATCACGGATCAGATTATTTGCAGCCGACAAGGACTGGGATATTTCCGAAAGCTCGTATGTTTCCCAAAACTCAAGATTAGCGCTTCCTTGCAAAAGAGAGCGTACACGTTCGGGCTCTTTAATCCCCGGAAGCTCGATTGAGATCTGTCCGTCGGTTTCTAATTTCTGAATATTCGGAGCTACCACACCAAAACGGTCGATACGTGTGCGCAATACATTGAATGAATTGTCGATGGCCACTTTCAATTCGCTCCTAAGGACACCGACTACCTGATCGTCTGTACTTTGCGGTGTAATTTTGTCTTTCAGATCGAATGTGCTGAAAATAGCAGAAAGCCTTGCTCCCGGATCCAGCTTGTGGTATTCCTCCACAAAAAGAGAGATATAATCTTTCTGACTGGTTGCCTGACGCACCTTGGCATTTTCCAAAGCCTGGTTGAATTTAGGATCGGGATTGTTGTTAGACAACGATTTCAGCACGTCGGCTACGCTGATTTCCATGATCACGTTCATACCACCTTTCAGGTCGAGACCTAAGTTTAGCTCCATGGAACGGCATTTTTTCAGGGTATACCCCAGCCATACCTTTTCTGTAGATAACGAGTCGAGATATTGACTCTCCTTCAACATATCTCCGCCTGCATGCTCCTTTGCTTTTTTGTAATAATGATTTGTCACTACCGAAAATGACAAATAAAACAAACAAACCAAAGTAAGTAATACTGCGAAAACCTTTACAAATCCTTTGTTTTGCATCTGATTTTTATTTTATTTTTGACGTTAATTTGCAAAATGGCTTTTTTCAGCCTGCAAATATAGTTTTTTTTTCTATTCAAAGGGTTAAGTTCAGTAGGATTTATTCACAATTTTTATTATTCCAAAGAAAGATTTATCTTTGCAATTCATCGTTCAACCAACATAAAGAAGTATACGTATGAAAAATATCATATTGGCTCCGATACTGTTTCTTATTTTTTCCTGTAATCTGAAAGCGCAAACCGATCTTAAATACCTTGCCGGAGCCGTTCCGGAAGTGAACGGAAAAGTTATTTTTTCCGATACGCTGCAATTATCCGGGAAAAATACGACTCAAATATATGAAAACGTTCTGATGTGGGCCAGGGCGAACTACAACACGGAAGAAAGCCGGATAGTATATACAGATCAGACGAAAGCCGTTATCTCATGTCGTGGAAAATCAGAACTGATATTTTCGTCGAGCGCCCTTTCGCTCGATCGTGCGTTCATGAACTACCAGCTCAATTTATTCTGCCGGGACAATGCCTGCCGGATCGAGATGAAATCGATTACTTACGAATACAATGTTTCAAACAAGCAGGAACCCGAAAAATACTCCGCAGAGAAATGGATTACAGACAAAGAGGCTTTGAATGGACAAGATAAATTGTACCGTTCAAACGGGAAATTCCGCATCAAAACAATCGATTTGTTCAACGATATTTGCAACAGCCTGAATCTTAACATACTAACAGGAGAAACAGACTTATACACCGATAAAAATAAAGCCAAGCTTTATGATCGTAAAAGTACACGGGAAGCCATAGTCGCAAGCCCGGCCCCGGTGATAATACAACAACCGGCAGTTATTAAACAACTTCCTCCGGACAATCTTTCGATTCCGGTTGAAGAAGTGGCAACTGCAACTGCTGCGACTACCGTAGCCACCATGACATCCGAAGCAACACAAATCCTGGCCGGATATAAAAGATTAGAGCCCGGCCGGATTCCGGGAAACATCATCAAAATGTTATCGGACGACCGGATGCTGATCACAGCCGGAAAAGAAACCGGATTCAATATGGAGACGACTAACTGGGGAGGCTTGGGTATGCTTTATGACAAGCCTGTTACTTTTTGCTTCGTTAACCCGGCTCATGATACATATCAACTGATGGAAACCGGTGATACCTATACTCTATCATTTTATACCGAAGCTTATCACGACGCGCTTCAATATTGTAATTCTGTTTCCGGGAAAAATACCGATAAAGTGAAAGGCTCCGGTCTAACCCCAGTCACCATGCCCTCCGGAGCAAAATCTTTCTCTGAGGCCTGGCTGATCATCGAATGCAAAAAAATTATTGCCCAACAACTTCAGTGGGAAAGCATTAAAGACGAAAAAATCAGGGAAGAATGGAGTAAATCACAATTTCATAAACTATATATCGGTGAGATTTTAAATGTGTGGGTAAAATAAA
Source organism: Bacteroidales bacterium (assembly GCA_031548005.1). Lineage (GTDB taxonomy): Bacteria > Bacteroidota > Bacteroidia > Bacteroidales > Azobacteroidaceae > BNXB01. The sequence continues at coordinate 60,077 of JAVBRK010000008.1, read as the reverse complement.
AATCGTAAATTTGTTGTGAAATTTTCAAAACAAATTTTATGAATCAAACACATTATTTTAAAAAACTGGCCTATCGATTCAAACGATTCGCCCGTAAAAGTTACAGTGCTTTTAACAGCATGCACAAAGAGGTTAACATCGGAGTACTCAGTGGTTGTATGCTGACATTGGTCCATTTTACTGGGGCTTCGGCACAGAATCCGGCAGCAACTCCCAAGGATTCCATCCGGGAGCAGGATATGGAAGAGGTTCTGGTAACGGCTGCCAAAGCAGAACTAACACTGAAGCAGGCCGCTAAATTAGTGACTCTCATCTCTCAAAAAGAAATTTCCCAGCAACCTTCCCAAAGCATTCCGGATCTTTTAAAATCCGTCGCTGGGGTAGATGTCCGGCAACGCGGCGGAAACGGAGTACAATCGGACATTTCGGTGCGTGGCTGCACTTTCGACCAAATCGCCATCCTGCTGAACGGAACCAACCTCACCAATCCCCAGACCGGGCATTACAGCTTAGATCTTCCCGTCAACCTCTCCGACATCGAACGTATTGAAATCATTCAGGGCCCCTCTTCCCTACTCTATGGCGTCAGCGCTTTTTCCGGAGGAGTGAACATCATCACCAAAAAACAGGAATCAGGAAACCAGGCCTACGCCAATCTTAAAGGTGGTATGTATGAGCTCTTCGGAGCGGAAGCCGGAGGTGCACTAAGAATGAAGAATTCATCGCATCATCTTTCCGGTGGATATAATTCATCGGGAGGGTATATCGGTAATACCGATTACAAGATTTTCAATACACTATGGCAAAGCCACTTTCAAAGCAATGAATCAAAGCTGGACCTGCAAGCCGGATTCCTGGACAAAAAGTACGGAGCCAATTCTTTTTATTCTGCCGCCCATCCCAATCAGTTCGACGACACTCAATCTCTATTCGCATCGATCAGGGGAGAAACAGGACATCAGTTGAAAATCGTCCCCCAACTTTACTGGAACCGGTTTTGGGATTGTTTCCAGTTGTATCGCGACGGGACTCCGGATATTCCTCCCGGATATTCCGGACATAACTACCACCGGAGCGATGTTTATGGACTCAACCTGAATATGCAGTATAAATGGAAAGCCGGAATAACCGGTTTTGGAGGCGAACTCCGGCATGAAAGCATCTTGAGCAACAAATTGGGACATGAGATGGAATCGCCCGACGGGAAATACACCAAGTCCGACAGCCGGAGCAATATCAGTTACTTCTTCGAACACTCGTTTTTATGGGGAAAGACCACCTTGTCTGCCGGCTTATTGGCTAACCAGAATACGTTTCTGAATAACCAACCCGATTTCTTCCCGAACATCAGTGCAGCTCACTGGCTCACAGATCATCTGAAACTGTATGCTTCGTGGAACAACGCCATGCGCATGCCAACATTTACTGACTTGTATTATACAACCTCCACACATACCGGAAACCAGGATCTTAAACCTGAGAAATCGGAGTCGTACGAATTGGGAGTCAAATACCACCATCCCATATTATCCGGCTATTTAACAGGATTTTACATGAAAGGCCAAAATATTATCGATTGGGTAAAAGAAAACCCGGAAAGCCTGTGGGAATCGCGAAATATAACTCAATTAGATAAAACAGGCCTTGAAACCGGGCTTTCCCTGTGTATCTACGAGATCTTTCCCAGGATGCAATCCACGATCCTATCGATCGGTTATATGTACCTCAATCAGACAAGAAACTCAGAAAATCTGATTTCCAATTATGCATTGGATTATCTGAAGCATAAATTTACAGCCAGCCTGAACTTCCCGATATACAAGAACCTGAGTGCCGACTGCCAGTTTCGGTGGCAAAACAGGGAAGGGAGCTATATAAAGTATGAAAATCTGAAAAAAGCATCTGAAGTGGAATACCCGCCTTATTCAGTAGTCGATTTAAAGATCAGTTGGAAAATGGAAAAATTCCACATTTATGCCACTGCCAATAACTTGTTCGATACTTTTTATTACGACCTGGGCAATATCCCGCAGCCGGGCTTTTGGTTCAGCGGAGGAATCAGTTACAGCTTACAATAGGATATTTACTTGATGGTAAATCCGACAGATAACCGGTTGCCTTCATTGTCGACCACAGTCAATGTGTGTTTTCCGGACTCAGGAGCCATCCGCACCTGATGAAAATTTTCTGTCTCTCTTATGAAATAATCATCCAAATGCCAGTAAACAATGGCATTTGGATTGTTATGCGCCAATTCGAAAACAGCCTCTCCCCGGCTGCCGTCCAACTGTTTGGGAAGTGTAATAACTGCGTCTTGCTGGGGATAGATAAACTGCATGAGCGTATACTGCCCTCCGGCCGTACACCCCGGCTTAACAGGTGGAAGGTTGCGATACGAAGGATTCTGTTGTTTATAATACCAGGCCCATGCCGGAGGCAATACAAACCAATTGACCTCTTTCATACCATCGGAACCGGCACAGGATTCATATACGCGATACCGTCCGTCGAGGGAAACGTGGATCGGAACATGATATGGACAAGGATCGGTTTTTAATCCTTCACGGCAAATCAAAGCGGTATCGGTATGGTCGCAGTAAAGTCCGGCAATATGTCCGCTTTCACGGCAAATCACCGTTTCCGCCAAATCCTGGTAAGGAATCCCGAACCAGCTTGCCCGGGGCAAAATATTGAAAATATCGAACATTACCGGACCTGCAGTCCTGGCTCCGGTCAATCCGGCTTTACCTTCTCCATTGGCATTTCCAACCCAGACTCCGACTACATAACGCGGTGTAACCCCAACCGCCCAGGCATCACGGAATCCGTAACTGGTACCTGTTTTCCAGGCCACCGTCTGCATGGAGGTGATGTATTTCCAATCGATTTCTTCCGGACGGTTCACTTCCTTCAGGACATCAAAAGTCTGATAAACAGCTCCAGGATGGTAAACGCTCTTCTCCGATAAAACCTCCGTCGGAACATTCATCAATAGTTGTGGCTCTCCGAAAGATCCATTTTCATTTTTTGTATTTTCATGCAATGTTTTAGCCATATCGTTATAAGCCGCAGCCACATCCCAGAGGGTTGCTTCCGCACCACCAAGAATCAGGGATAGTCCATAATGCGATGCCGACCGGTTCAACGTGGTAATGCCTATCTTTTTCAGAAAAAGATAAAATTTAGGAACACTGTACTGCCGCAATTCGTAAACTGCCGGAATATTCAGGGAACGGGACAAAGCTTCGGATGCATGTACCGCCCCATCGAATTCGCGATTAAAATTCTGTGGCTGAAACCCATTGATATTGACCGGAATATCAGGAAGCAAGGTATTCTTCAGTAATTCGCCGTCCTGGAGCATCGCACAGTAAAGAAAAGGTTTCAGGATGCTCCCGGTACTCCGTGGAGACCGGATCACATCGACCTGGTTAGCCGAATTCGACTTTTCAAAATGGGTATTACCACAATAAGCTAAAACCTGATTCTGCCGTACATCGATCACCAATGCCGCTATATTCCGGATATCACTGCGGGAAAACTCGTCGTTCCACCGGTTAAGTACCTGTTCCACCTGCTGCTGTAAGCCTTTTTCCACAGTCGAAGTACATTTTTGCCCTTTATAATTCTGGTAGCAGTAGCTTACCAGGTGAGGGGTGATCTGGGGCAAAGGAAGCGGCTCTCCGGGCAATGGCTCCGTCAGCGCCAACTCATAGGTCGATGCATCGACCATATGATTATCCAGCAAACGCTTAAGCAAACGATTACGCTTCTCCAGCAGTATTCTCCGGTTCTTCGACATATGAATCTGCGCAGGAGCATTCGGTAAAACGGCAAGTGTCGCAGCTTCCGCCCAGGAAAGAACATTCGATGTGTGACCGAAATACCTCCAGGAAGCCGCTTCCAGACCAACGACATTCCCTCCGAAAGGCGCATGAGAAGCATATAAAGCCAGGATCTTTCTTTTGGAGTAGCGGAATTCAAGCCGGGTAGCCCAGAGCATTTCCACTAATTTTTCTCCGAAAGTACGATCACCCTTCCGGGCCAAACGGATTGTTTGCATGGTAATGGTGCTCCCTCCGCTGACAACCCGTCCCGACCGGATATTCTGGACAACCGCTCTAACTACAGACACCGGATTAATCCCCCAATGATACTGAAAATAACGGTCTTCAAATTCAAGCAGGCAGGTTTTGAATTTTTCAGGGACAGTATCCGAGGCCGGAAAACGCCATTGTCCGTCTTCGGCGATCCGTGCTCCTAATAACTCCCAATTCCTGTCGGACACAACAGTCGAATAGGGGTAATCAAAGAGTTTTCGAGGTAAACAGAATGCATACCACAGCAAAATAAACGCCGTTGTTCCGATGATTAGTTTTTTATGAGGCATCCGGATTGCTTTCATTCTGCAAAAATAATCTTTCAACAGGTAAATAACAAAATACAGACCTGAACTTTCCCAAGCTCAGGTCTGTCAAGATTATAGGCTGATGGGCAGCCTATCTACAAAATAACAAAACTTCTATATCTTTACCAGGAAATCAAAACTGAAAGATACAAGTATCCTTTAGTGAAACCCGGCATGTTTCAACAGGTATCACCCGAGAATACTTTTTCTTCTTTGTAGATGTATTCTCAACAAATACGAAATTCCCAATCCACACATAAAGAAGAGAGCTTCATGTACCGGAGCATCATTTTCCGCACCATCCCGGTCTCCCCCTGTTCCCGGTTGAGGAAATAAATCCGTTTCATCATCATCCTCGATCGATCCGTATGACTTAAATAAGCCGAATGATTGTTTATTCTGCGCTTTCTGAATTTTATTTTGTCTGGAAGGCAGATCCCGGTCATACAAAATTTCACCGAAAGCCAAACAATTCGTAATGATCAGTAATGAAAAAATCATTAATATTTTTTTGAAATTCATATTCGGAAATAATATTTATTGATTGATAAATTTGACAGATGATATTCTTTTTCCCATAATGCGGGCAACATAGATTCCTTTAGACAAATTGGCCGGAATGCTTACAGTTGGATAGCCCTCGACGGAGGCAGATAAAACCAGACGTCCCTGCATATCATAGACCTGAACTTTGGAATGTAAATCCGCCGGGATTAATCCGGACAAATGAATCTGGTTCTCAGAATAATAAAGCTGGATATTGCTACCGGAACCAAAGTCATCGATTCCCGTTGCGGCAGTAGGAGCAAAATGTACGATAAACCGTTTGGGATCATCATCTTTACCGACAGTAAAAGTATATTGATTCTTCTCGAATAAATCCACCTTTTCTCCGGTTTTAAGATCTTCCAGGACTAAATTCTGAGATCTCAGACTCTCCAGACGCTCAGCAAAAAGCGTATAAGTAGCATCCGAATTACTGGGATAGGCGCAAAGCGAGACTTGTTTCACAGTTTCCGGCACGGAATTAGAGGCCAGTTTGACTCCATCGGCAGATTCTGTGTATAATTGTAATCCACTGGTTTCGTAACCAGAAAGCTTCAATATATCCAGATTATCCGATGTTTCCGATGCTCCGCCTCTAAGACCGATAGCAGTCATATCAAATTGAAAAGGATTATCCTTATTGACTGCACGAAACAACACTTCATTATTATATGCAGGGGTTGTTTTCAGATTATGACCATTCGTTCCGTGAGTGTACAAATCCGGAGTGATGTTAAACGAACCGCTGACTGTATTTGCTTTTTGAGGCAACCGGACAATGTATACGCTCATGGGAGGGATATCCCCATTCTCTATCAGAGAAGCCGGACCCGTAGAATTGGTCGATAACATGCTGACCGGTACATACGAATTGGAGCCGGGAACATAGACATACAAATATTTGTAAACCGGAATCGGCTGATTGGCCAAATAATTGACTAATTTACTGAAACTGATAGAGGTGGTAGAGGAATTTCCGATTACCACATTCGTCATGGCATTGGTTTGAGTAGAAACGTTATTAACAGTAACTCCTGAAACATTCAATTGTTCCTTGACCGGAGCCATTGTATAAACATTTCCTCCGAAAACAAATTTCTTCTTGATGTAATCGGAAACCGGAGCGCCGGTAACGGACAAAGCTCCTCCGGAAACATAGCTGCTGTTGAAATCACTGTCGATCCTTGGTTTCACCAGGTAGGCTTTCCCTGGAACTAATTTTTCATTCGGATTGGATACATATTGATCATTATCAATAAAACCGTCTCCATCCGTATCTTTATCTCCATAAACATACTGATTGGTAGCTTTCCTGACCCAATGGCCCGCAAAATATCCGGAAGACTGTGTACCGGCAAACGGGCTGGCAAATGGAAACAACATGCTCTTCTGGGAACCGCCGCTTCCTGTATTTTTATAATTGTCGAAATAGCGCTCTACCACAACACTTCCGGGATCCACAGAAGCCCCCGGGGTCGTAATTCTCAAAGATGCATCATAGACATTGGATCCGATCAGATTGGAGTTCAACCAGATCTGTCCATTGGATCCGGATTTTTGTTTAATTGAAGAAGCGTCTATTCCCATCCTGCACGGAAGCACGACCCGCTTATTCGTAGCCAGTTCAATCTTTGAGAAAGGGACATAAGACTCGGATCGCCGAATGTTGATCGTATCGCTGGAAGTGATATACTGATCACCGGCACCTCTAAACGAAATAAAACTGTAGTCCCGGGCAGTACCGGAACTGTTTGTTTTGAAAATGGTACTCTGGGAATCCTGGATAAAATGTCCCGTCAAACCAATACCTCCCGAGAAAGCCACCGATCCGATTTCCGCACCGTCTTTCATTCTCATGCTCCCTGATACCACAACATTAACAACAGAATGTTCTGAAGGCGTATTCGGAGCTTTCGCAATATTCATTTTTCCGGTATTCCTGAACACTACAGGTACATCAGCAGGAGCCTGAGCCATGAAAAGGAACGGAAAAGAAACAGTAAAAAATAGTAAAATTAGTCGTCTCATAATTTCTAAATTAAATTTTCATTTATAAATGCCGTCCGGACATTTATTTTCAATAATTACTTAATAAAATATTATTCCTATTTGATTAAACACTTTTAAGCAGATCTCATCATTTTCCTGAGTTTGATTCATAATTTTTCAATAATCAATACTGGTAATACTATAAACCAGATTACCGGTACCATTATTCGTAAGAGTAAAATTACCATTGGTACATTCCAATGACAGATTGAATTGGCTGCCCCCCCCTCCCGAACAAGGTGTAATGTTTGCCGACAATGCTACTTTTCCCTTATTGACAGGATTTACAGTGTATTCCACTCCCTTGGCCGATCCGCCGACGTACGTCAGGATTCCGGTTGCAGGATAGAAGTTAAAACTGGCAATAGCGCTTTCATTACAGGAATTGGCGGTGACAACAGAAATTGTACGGAGCGTACCTGTACGGGATGCTGAAAAAACACTACTGGAGCCGGCTGCAATGGACGATGTAAACTTGCTCATCTCAGGAGCTACTGTAACACATTGTCTGATCGTATTGGACGGGTCGACAGTCAATAACCGGTCGGTAGATCCTGCAGCCGGAATATTCGGAAGAATAAGCTGACCCTCTATCGTCGTAACCCCGGCAACATGCAGCTTGGCCAGAGGATTACCGGTCCCGATTCCTAAAAATCCGGCGTTGGTCAGTTTCATCACTTCTTTCCAGGTATTCGTCGCCTTAGCGACATTCCAGGTGTAAAATCCATTATCGGTATTAAGAGGGCTTACCCCATCCGGCTGAACAAGCGATCCGGAATAAAATCCAAGATCATGTCCTGGATTGATGCTTATTTTCGAGGCCTTTGAAGAACCTCCGTATAACAGAAGTTTATCTCCGTCAGCAAAATCATCCTGAGACAAAGCGCCTCCTCTAACGCTGAACCTGCTTTTCGGAGCAGATGTTCCTACTCCAACTTTTCCATCGGCAGAAAGACGCATACGTTCTACATCATTAGTAATGAAAGGCATGTCGAAATTGTCTTTTGTACCCAGTATTTTCACACTTCCAACAGTATTTCCGGAAGTGGACCAATCAGATAAATCATCGGCGCCTTTCATGCGAATCCAGCTACTACCACTCCAGAAATACAAACCAGGCCCACTGTTCTTATTATTATTTTCCGTATTATAAACGACCATTCCTTCCGTTCTTGAATCATTCTCCAGTCCAAACCGGGTCGTGTCTGCAATGGCAACTCTCGGGAAAAGCAAGCCTTTATAACTGATGCCATTATCCGGATTCCTGAGATCCAGAATAGCGCTGGCATCCGGATTTTTATCAGACCCGATGGCAACTTGCGCTTGTACAGAATATGCACAGAATACAGTGACCGCACCTATTAATAATCCTTTTATTTTCATCAGAATATTTTATTTCAACTATTTATGTATTTCTATCGTTCAATTACGGTGATTTCGTAAGTTTGAGGAATCGTCCCGTTCCGGTTGGTAATTTTGAGCTCACTGCCTGCTATCTCGATATCAAAATCAAATTGATGAGATCCACCATCCACACAAGTAGCCATCAAAGCGCTCAGATTGAACTTCGTTCCTTTAGAATCCAAAGCTGTTATCGTATACGGATTGTTACGGGCAAAACCTCCCAATAAACCGATTACATTTCCTTTTCCCACGATGAAAGATCCGAATCCGAATCTGCCACAGTCATTACCGGTTACCACGGTTACATAATATGTATCAGTCCTGGGAGAAATGGTAACAGAGCCCGTACTCCCTGAAGAAAGAGCGGATATCTGATAACTGTATTCCTGTGGAATAGTATTTAAATCCTGAGAAGATCTGGTTACCACCCCATTATCTCCGATAGCCAGAGCCTGATCCGAAAGGTTGGATGCAGGCAATGTTTTCACCATTAATTGCTTTTCCATCAAAGCATTTCCATTTGCCACATGCAGCTTAGCGGTAGGATTTACTGTTCCGAGCCCTAAATTTCCGTTGTTTCCCAAGCGCATGATTTCTTCCCAGGAGTTAGAAGCCTTAGCAACATTCCATGAGTAGTTTCCTGTATTCTGAGACAGGTTGTTCCCATCTGCACCGACAAGACTCCCTGCGTAAAAAGACACATACCAGCCAGATGTGTTGGAAACTTTAGCAGACTGGGTATTTCCCATAAAAAGCATTTTGTCTCCATCGGAATAATTGTCCTGCGATAATGCTCCCCCGGACACGCTGAATTTATTTTTCGGGGTCGGAGTTCCGACTCCCGCATTGCCTCCGGAAGCAATCCGCATAACCTCTGAACCGGAGCTTATTACCGGCAAATCACGAGTATCTTTGGTTCCAATTTCCCGAAGAGTTCCATTGGTATTTCCATCAAGCTTCCAACCGAAAGCCTGATCATTATAAGCTTCCATAAATATCCAACGGTTTCCGTCCCAGTAGTAGAGACCAGGTCCGTGATTGGCACTATCGGTTGTCGTATTATAGACCACCATTCCTTCGGTTTTGGAATTTCCATCCAGATTAAATTTTGTCATATCCAGACCGGCTACTCTCGGAAAAAGAAATCCTTTCGTGCTCGGAACAGGATTATTATCTCTGTTCCGGAGATCCAGCAATGCACTGGAATCCGGATCCTTATCCAATCCGACAGTAACCTGGGCCTGAATATTCACTGTCAAAAAAATCAACAACAAATGAAAGAGGGTTATCTTAATTTTCATAAAAATTCTAATATTTTATTTCTGTTATTTTATAAACCATATCGGTCGTACCCTTATTGGTAATCTTGAAATAAGTAATGCCTCCCGCCTTTTTTGATTCCACAGCATAGTTAAACTGATCAGAACCTCCTGAAGCACAAGGAGATATACTTGCAGTCAGATTAATTCTATAAGGATCTACTTCCAATGTATAGGAATAAGGAACTCCTTTTGCCATTCCACTCACAAAAGAAAGTGTTGCGAAATAAGAATCGAAAGTAGCAGTCGATATATCATTACAGGAATTCTCTGCATATACCGTAAAGGAATTGTAACTTCCCAAATCAGAAACCATCACGGAATCGGCCTTTCCCGCCTGAACGGAAAGTTGATAAGCGTAGATCTGAGGAACAGAGATATTACTTTTTTTAACTGTCCCATCGGCGCCAACCGTAACCACTTTGCTCGTTGTCGTACTGCCGGGAGTTGTCTGAAGCGTGAGAGCCCCTTCCAATATTGCATCTCCGGCAACATCCAACTGATTACTCCCCGGATTTTTAGTCCCGATACCAAGATTTCCACCGTTTGTCATCCGCATAACTTCACGCCAGGTATTATCTGCATCAGCCACATTCCAACTGAAGTTCCCACAGTTCAGATTATTGGGAGTTACGCCATCAGATTGAACTGTAGCCCCTGCATAAAACTGTAAACCTCCCCCCGAAGCAACATTAATTTTCGGCCCTTCCGGATATCCAAAGAAAAGGAACTTATCTCCATCAGCATAATCATCCTGAGATAAAGGACCTCCCGAAACGCTGAACTTCGATTTCGGAGTGCTCGTTCCTACACCAACATTGCCAGCAGCAGTAATTCTCATTTTCTCACTACCTTGTGTGATGAACGGTAAGTCGAAATTATCTTTCGTTCCCAAGGTTTTTAATACACCATTGGTATTTCCACCGGTCAACCAATCCTGCCGGTTGTCATTCCCTTTCAGATGCACCCAACAACTCCCATTCCAGTAATACAATCCTTTACCGCTGTTTTTAATCGCATCAACAGTATTGTAAACAACTGTACCAGCAGTTTTGGAATCCCCTTCCAAACCAAACTGAGTGGTGTCGGGAATGACCACCCGGGGGAAAAGGATTCCTTTGCTGCTGGTGTTGTCGCTTTGATTTTTGATATCCAGCAGGCTACTGGCATCCGGTTCTTTCTCAGAACCGATCGTAACCTGAGCGTTCACCAATATCGAAAAATTCAATCCGATAAACATTACCATAATTGCTTTTAACTTCATCTTTCTTTGATCACCTTTTAAGTTGAGTCGCATTGTTCATTTTTTTATTTTTACTGTAATTTAGTCAAAAATCCATCACTAATAGCGTCTTAAAGACACAATAAGAAAATTGCATAAAAAAATGACCCATCACTGAATCAAGGCTGTCTTAATTTGATAACTACTTATGCTGTATTTTAAATCCTATCGAGATCAATTGAATTTAAAATGTCTATATGACGCTTTAATAATTCGACCGCAAAGGTACGGTATGAAATATGGAAAACAAAGAAAATTTAGTTAAATATTTAAAACCATTTGATATTCAAGCAAATATCATAAAAAGAAAAGCTCAAAACTGATATTCTCACCAACTGACGCCAATACCCCTCATCTGAGCTTCCTGGTATTTCTTCTCATTGAAATAAAATAAGGACGGAGCCTTATGAGCGCCTCCTTTTCGTTTTTCATTCAGTTTACCAATGTATCCAAAAGAAAGAATTTTCCGTTGAAAATTTCTACGATCCAATTTTCTTCCTAAAATCGCTTCATACAGCATACGTAATTCGGTCATAGTAAATTTCTCCGGCAATAACTCTTTTCCAATGGGCAATACAGACAACTGCGACTGAATAGTTTCGAGAGATTTATTAATGATTTCCTGATGATCCGCATAAAAAACAGGAATTTCATTGATCGCCTTCCACTCCACCAAATCATAATCCGGTGTGAGAGTTTTCAGTTTTACCTGAGTGATATCGACCAAGGCATAATATCCGAGGGTAATAAACCGGCTGTCGAACCACGGTTGTATATCCGACCGGATATTGTAAAGCTTTTCCAATACCTTTTTTCTCCAGGTGCCATGTACTTCGTTATGCCCCCAGCCTCCCCAATTATCCAACCGGTCTTTATTCCCAAACAAATGAAACTGACGGAGAAAAATATTTTTCAACCCGGTACGTTCCTGCAGAATACGCAAAGCAGCATCATCTACATTTTCATTTTTAAAAACAAAACTACCCGGAAGTTTCCAAAAATCAAATCCCGGATAATTGATCATAAGTACTTTCAATTGATCTCCATCAAATCCGAAAATAACACAATCCACCGAAAACCCAGGATGAAAAACATCCTCACTTTTCAATAACTTATCATTAATATTGGCTGCTGGTAAGTTTATCATAGTTTTCCCGACTAAAACACTTCCACTAATTTAATTACAACACTTTTTCATAGAACAAAAATCAAGCCTAAAAACACTAACTTTATACCAGCTTAGTATAAAAATATCGATTCCAGACTATCTTCTCGAGGCTAATAATCAACAAAAATAAAAAAAGTAAATCAAAAAAAAAAGAAGTGACACGAAAGTATTACAAATATGTGTCTGATTCAAAAAAACATCTTGCTTTGGGATAAGAATCCCGTACGACTCTATTACCCCACCAGAAAATCGCTAACAAGTATAAAAAAGACATCTGGGAGATAAATCTGAACCATACATTTCGTATATTTGTTTCCATATTCTTAAAATATTTAATTAACACTAAACTATAACAATATTAATGCCCATATCAAAAAGTAAAATCTCGGCTGCTGCATTTTCAGACACAAAACCACATTACAACATACTCGACGGATTACGTGGAGTAGCAGCGTTAACAGTTGTCTGTTTTCACTTGTTTGAAGCCTATGCAACCAGTCACATAGACCAAAAAATCAACCACGGATACCTGGCTGTCGATTTCTTCTTTATCCTCTCCGGATTCGTAGTCGGCTATGCTTATGACGACCGGTGGAAAACAATGACAATAAAAGAATTTATCAAACGTAGATTTATTCGCCTGCATCCGATGGTCGTTATCGGGGCTATTATCGGAGCTATTGTATTCTACTTTCAAGGATGCTCTGTTTGGGACGTTTCAAAAGTATCTGTAACAATGCTATTTATAGCCACAATTATGAATACTTGCCTGATTCCGGCAACTCCCGGGGTTGAAATTCGGGGAGTCGGTGAAATGTTCCCTCTGAATGGTCCGAGTTGGTCTTTACTCTTTGAATACATTGGTAATATCCTATATGCATTCTTTATCCGTAAACTTCCGACCAAAGCTCTTACTGTATTAGTTTTATTTGCAGGTTGCGGATTGGCTGCATTTGCCATCTGGGGACCATACGGTGATATTTGTGTCGGATATTCTCTAACAGAAGATAACATGATCGGTGGTTCTTTGCGCCTGTTATTTTCATTTTCAGCAGGATTGTTATTATCCCGCATATTCAAACCTGTCAATGTAAAAGGCGCTTTTTGGATCGGTAGTTTATCCATTGTTATTTTATCAGCAATACCTCGAATCGGCGGTAGTGAAAATTTATGGATGAACGGGATATATGATACCATCTGTTTTGCTGTCATCTTTCCATTACTTGTCTATCTTGGAGCCTCAGTAATGACAACAGACAAAATAACGACCCGGGTATGCAAATTTTTAGGAGACATTTCTTATCCTCTGTACATGGTACATTATCCTTTTATTTACTGGTATTATGCCTGGGTTAAAAATGAAAATCTCACATTCGTACAATCGTTGCCCGGCGCTTTGGCTCTCATTATCGGTTCTCTTATATTGGCTTACTTATGCTTAAAACTATACGATGAACCTGCACGTAAGTTTCTGATGAAGCTCCTTTTACAAAGACAAAAATAGTTTTTTATTAAAAATGCCGTTGACTGCGTCATCTTCTGGAAGGACAAAAAATTCCTCAAAATCATAAGTGAAAAACAAATTTTAAATACCATTTTATAATCTTTCGTTATCTTTTGTTATTTTATTCGAATACGGATAATTTTAAAAGTATTTTAAACATTTTTTCGATTCCGCAAAAAACTTAAATTACATTTTGGCTGTTTCAATAAAATTAATGGAATACTTGCTTATATAAAGCTAATTAAATTTAGTAATTCAAAATAACAATCAGATTACAGATATGGAATCTTTACTTCAAAACTACTTTAAAGAAATCTTTTCCAATACAGATCAAAGATGCAATTCTAAAAATAAAGTTCCCGTATTTTTTGCATTTTTGTATTTACTAATGCTGCATTTACCACTAAAAGCGGCCGACTACTATTGGGTGGGAGGTACGGGAAACTGGTCGGATATCAGTCACTGGGCTACAATCAGCGGAGGATCCATTAAATATACATTACCTCCTTCTGCAGCCGACAATGTGTTCTTTGACGGAGGTTCCGGATTCACTTCTGCCAGTAAGACCGTAACAGTGAACCAAAATTCATTCTGTAACAATATAACCTGGAGTGGGTCTTCTGTTCCGCCTACGTTTACAATAAGTAACACTATACAAGTCAACGGTTCGTTGCAATTTCAGCCAGGAATGACTGTTAATGGCAGTGCAGGTAGTGCTTCTATAACATATAGCGGTTCCCTGCCCAATCAAACGATTACTACCGGTAATATTCTGGTCAATATTCCATTTACTTTTAATGGTACCGGAGGATGGATACTCCAGGATTCATTGAAATTACTGGATGGCTATACCCTAGACTTCACCAGAGGTAATCTTGATTTTAATGGACAATATGTGAAGATGGGATATTTTGCTGGTGCTGCAACATCAGGCGTTCTTAAAATTGCAAACTCTACTATTTATGTAACAGGATCCTGGTCATATAACACTGCAGGAAGTACTTCTATAACAGCTGCCAATTCTGTCAATTCACAGATATTCAGTGTTGGCGGCATGGCTACCAAAGCCAATGATGTCTACTACAATGTCACTATAAGTAATGCAAATAATAATAACGCAACCCTGTCAGGCGGAGGAATTTTCAATAGTATAACTTTTCTAAGTGGAGGTACTATCAGAGCAGCGACTACGGACTCTCTCGTACTCATGAAAGCCAAAGTTTACAATATGGTAGACAATAATATTATCATAAACAAGTATTTTAAGGCGAACCTGCCTCCGTGTAGCGGATTGATTGAATTAATCGGCGCCGGCACTATTAAAATGGGGACGGGTGCTGTGGCGGATGTTGCCAATGCCCGGATCCAAAATATGACAATACAGGGAACAGCTGCTCCTTATGCGGCACTAAGTTCTATTGATGCAGGCGGTAATACAGGATGGAGTTTTACAGCTCCTACACCCCAGACTTACTATTGGGTCGGTGGTGGTGGAAACTGGAACGATGTTTCACACTGGGCCAACAGTAGCGGAGGCATTGGAGGTACTGGTTGTGTGCCTATATTACTGGATGATGTTATTTTTGACGCCAATTCAGGCTTCGGCACTACTACAGCCACAAAAACCGTATCTCTGGATGGTAATGCGTACTGTAACAATATGACCTGGAATGGAGCTCCCAATAATCCTATATTCTCTTTGAATAATCCGTTGCAAATCAATGCATCTTTACAGTTGCAACCTAATATGACGACAGCTTCTACCGGGGGTGGAACATATATAATCAATTTCACAACGGCCTTACCGGATCAAACCATTACTTCCAACGGAGCGGTGATCAATGTACCCATTACATTCAATGGCGCCGGAGGATGGAGTTTGCAGGATTCATTGAAGATTCCCAATCAGCAAGTGACATTTACGAATGGGAATCTCAATTTTAACAACCAATACGCCATTATGAAGTTTTTCTCAAGTTCAGGAGGTAATACTACCCGGGCTCTTAATATTGCCAATTCTACAATTGACGTAGGGTATCCGGGCTGGACATATACAGGAGGAGTAACTCTTACAGCTGCGAATACTGCTAATTCCGAAATCCGGGTTGTTGCTACCGCAGCTTCCGTTAATGCTAAATCAACTGATATTTATAATAATGTAACATTCCTTGCCTCTTATTATGTCCAGTCCGGGATTACCAATGGAACTTATAATAAAGTAAGTGTAGTGGGTGGTAGTGGTTTTAATATGAATAACATTACGACTGATAGTTTAGTATTAAAGTCCATAGGAAGATATCTTTGGGCAAGTACAACCAATACAGTCAGGAAGTATTTCGAAGCCAGTCCTCCTCCTTGTACAGGACTGATTGAATTAGTGTCTTCCTCAACAGGTTCTCAGCGCACTATAGCCATGTCTGCCAACTCAGTGGTAAATGTATCGAATTGTCGCATCCAGGACACCCGGATTACAGGTTCAACTCCTTATACTGCCGCGGGATCTATTGACCTGGGCAATAATTCCGGCTGGACATTTATTGCTCCTACCGCCCATACCTACTATTGGGTTGGAGGCGCTGGCAACTGGAACGACGGTAATCATTGGGCTAATGCAAGCGGTGGAACTCCGGGAAGCGGTTGTGTACCTACCCAGTATGACAATGTAATTTTTGATGGCGGATCCGGATTTCTTTCTACAAGTAGAACCGTAACTGTAGACGGGGCTGCTTATTGTGACAGTATGACCTGGGCTGGGTCTCCGGTTCTCCCGGTATTCAATGTTAGTCAGGCCCTTCAGGTAAATGGATCCTTCAAATTACAACAAAACATGAGTCTCACATTAGCGGCATTCATAACATTTACCAGTTCACGGCCTAATGAAACCATCACAACTTCGAACATAGCAATCGGAGGAAGTTCAAACGGATTCTCATTCAATGGAACCGGAGGATGGACATTAACGGATTCCCTGAAGTTATCTAATAATACAATGATCTTAAACAGAGGGAATTTAAATTTCAACGGACAATATGTAAGAGCAACCAGTCTTACCAGTACCAGTAGTTTTAGCCGGACCCTCAATATTGCAAACTCTACTATTGATCTTATTGGCAGTAACGGCGGGGGCAACTGGAACTTTATCGGTACCGGAAGCGGGCCTCTTACCGCTGCACAATCCGCTAATTCCACAATTCGTTTTTCGGGCAATAACCCCGTTTTAACGGCTGATATTGATGATATATACAACAATATAGAATATTCCTCCGCTTCATTAGCTAATATCGCAACAATAACAAGAGGAACTTATAATAAAATAACAGCAGTTAAAGGGGCATTGAGCCTGAATGCCATTACTACCGATACACTGATCTATGCTCCGGGAGGTTCTATTAATACCTTCACTTCAGGAACCACCTCCGTCATCAACAAGCTTTGGATGGTAAATGGAACACCTTGCCTTTCTACAACAATTCAATCCACATCTGCAGGAACCCGTACCAATATCAGCATGCCCTCGACAGCAGCAAATGTTCAACCAGATACGGTATTATTTGAATTTGTCCGGATCAAGGATTTAAATGCGGTTGCGGGTACAGACCGGGCTAAACTGAAAAAAGGGCCTCAAAGTATTGATAATTCAGGCTATGGGCTTTCAGGGAACAACAGCAACTGGACAATAGCTCCTTATGTCGGAGCCAGTGGTTTTGACGGGCTGGGACCCGATGTAGCCAGGGGATGCCAGGATTATCCTTATACCGTTCAACTGGCAGCTGCATATTATGCCGGAACTGATGGATCTTACGAATGGAGGAAAGACAATCCATCCGGCCCGATAATCGGTACGCAACCCCAATTATCGACTACAGCGCCGGGAACATACTACTTAAAGGTTAATTATGATCTTGCTAAAACGTGTAGTCTTTCCGATTCCAAAGTGGTTTTCGCCAGTGCAGATACTCTGATCTGGACAGGGCTGGCAGGAAATTCTGACTGGAATAATTCAGCCAACTGGAAGAAGCCGGATGGAACTTCGGATGTGACAACCGTACCGAGGAACTGCACCAATGTATTCATTCCTTCAGACATGAGCTATTATCCGAATTTGAATATGGAAAACACCAGCAGGGAATCCTATTCAGATGCCGCATGCCAGAATATCCATTTTGCATCCGGAGCTGAAGTTGCATATACCGATTCACTATACTATAGCAGAGCATACGTAGATCTGACCTTACAACGGAATAACTGGCATATGCTTTCTGCTCCATTGCAAAATATGTATTCCGGTGATTACTGGCTCGCCCCATGGAATGTAACTTCAGCCAATAGTACTGCATACAACCGGAATAACCCGAGAGTCTATATGCAACAATATCAAATACCGAATCCCGAGACAGGATATTATCCCGGGGAGGCAGACTGGTCCCAACCATTCAACACACTGGATGTGGTTCTGGGAATCGGGCAAGGATACCTGGTGGGAATCGATCAGCCGGGAACTGACCAAACATTTCATTTTCCCCGCCCTGAAACTCAATACCAATACTTTTCAAAGACATCCGGTTTGCCAGTAAACACCTGGAGCTCGGTACTCGACCGGAACAAATCTTACCGGCTATATCTGGAACCGGGATTTCAGGGAGTGATGCCCATTAGTTGGGACTCGATCTCAAGGAGTACCATCATTTTAGGAAATCCGTTTATGTCTTATTTGAATTTTTCTGCTCTTCAGGCTGCAAATCCGGGAATATTTGGAGGAGCCTACTATGCCTGGACAGGTAATTCATTTGATGCGTTTATTGTGACCGGAAATCTTTCTGCCAGAACCGATTGGACCTCGTTAGAGGCTATCGGACAAGTTGCTCCCATGCAATCTTTTATTGTGGAGAAACAAGCTCCTGAAAGCCTGATTACAAGTGTCAATATAAACAGCGGGATGACGGTTCTTAGTTCGGTGATCGAAAACAGAAGCCATGAGGAAATAGCTTTCAGTGCATTCAATATGGCTGTTTATCGCGACGATATCAGACAGAGTGGAGCAACCCTTATTACAGCCGGGTTAAAAAGTGTTCCTACATTATTTTCGGGAACAGTTAAAAATCCTGCAATAATTTACTTCGGAAACAAAACAAAACCATTTTCTATTTTGAGTTCTGGTTTGGAAAAAGGAGTTGAAGTGGGTATTCGTACAACGGTCACAGGAATGTTGACTTTCAAAGTACACGGCATTGAAAATCTTCCCTCCGGAACAAATATATTTCTTGAAGATAAGTTACTTGGTGTTTGGCAGGATATGATAACGACACCAGAATATGCGTTCAATAATGAGACCGGAAATATTGAAGGTCGTTTCTTCCTGCGAAGTTCCAGAAGTTCGTCTGGAGTGGAAAATATTATTTCCACAACCGGAATTTCTATCTATTCAACGGATCATGAGATCACGATAAAATCGGATAAACCGTTACGTGCCGTAGTGTTTTACGATCTTCAAGGCAATTTAATTTACAAGCAAACGAATATTGGAAGGAATAATTATACTTTTCAATTAGAAAGTATAAAACAAATAGTAGTTGTCAAAGCGTCAAGCGACAATAGTGTAAGGACAGAGAAGATTATACTGAAGTAAGTCAATAGGATTTGATGATAAATATTTAAATAGAATTCAAAATGAAAACTTGGGGAAAATCAATCAGGTTATTTTACCGGATATTATTTTTGATATTGTTTCTTTCTTCAGGAATAATGCGGACTGTAGCAAATGAATACAGACAAAACATAGAACTACGGGGAAATCTCTTCATGGAAAATGATTGGAATAATTACATATTTCAAAAACCGAATACTTATTTCAACCTAAATTCTGATATGCTATTTCCGAAAACAGGCTCATTTTCGGGAATAAATCAAAACAATATTATATACTTGGAAGGAATCGGGGAAGGTAATGCTTTAGGTGAAGTAACAATTCCTGTTGGCGATAATCTTTTCATACTAATCGCATTCATTATTATCTACATTGTATTTCGTCAGCGTTACCTTATCCTAAAAAATTTTCTCAGTCAGATAAACTATTCAAAATAGAAAATAATCTATAACTTATCTCTGAATTCATTCCTTTAAAATTTCAAAACCCCTCAAAATCATTCGATTAAGAGGGGTTTTCAGTACTCGGAGCGGGACTTGAACCCGCACAACCGTAATGGTCACAAGATTTTAAGTCTTGCGTGTCTACCATTCCACCATCCGAGCGGCCATAGACCTTTTATGAAAAAGAAAAAGAGCGAAAGACGGGATTCGAACCCGCGACCCTAACCTTGGCAAGGTTATGCTCTACCAACTGAGCTACTTTCGCAAATTATACATTCGGCACTCCTGCTTTTTGCGACTGCAAAGATAATGCGGATTTTGTTTTTAGCAAAAAAATTGACTAAAAAGATTGCATATCGCATAAACGTTTGTAATAACCATTCAGCGCCAGCAATTCTTCATGCTTACCTTTCTCAACAATTTTCCCTTCATGCATTACACAGATCAGGTCTGCACTCCGGATAGTCGATAACCGGTGTGCGATCACAATAGTCGTGCGATTTTTCATCAAATTCTCCAATGCATCCTGTACCAGACGTTCTGATTCGGTATCTAAGGCCGAAGTGGCTTCATCCAGAATTAGGATCGGTGGATTCTTCAATACGGCACGGGCAATGCTGATACGCTGACGCTGCCCTCCGGAAAGCTTTCCGCCCCGGTCGCCGATATTAGTATCATAACCACCTTCTGTTGCAATGATAAATTCGTGGGAATTAGCCACTTTAGCCGCTTCAACCACTTGTTCCAACGTTGCATTCTCTACTCCGAAAGCAATGTTATTGAAAAAAGAATCGTTGAACAGGATCGCTTCCTGATTCACAATTCCCATCAATTGCCTCAGGTCATGCAGCCTGACATCTTTTATTAGCACCCCATCGATGAAAATTCCCCCTTCATGGATATCATAAAAGCGGGGAAGCAGATCTACCATCGTTGATTTCCCGGATCCCGACTGGCCGACCAAAGCAATTGTTTTTCCTTTTTCTATCTCCAGATCAACACCTTTAATGACCCAACCTTCCTGATATTTGAACCACACATTCCGGTATTCGATCTTCTGGCTCAGGGAAACCTGCTGGGGGTGTTCCGGTTCCAGGATATTATTTTCGGCTAATAATATTTTGTCGACCCGCTCCATTGAAGCCAGTCCCTTCTGTATGGCATAAACCGATTTCGAAAGGTCTTTGGCCGGATTGATCAGCATGTAGAATATAGTCAGGTAAAACATAAATCCGGCAGCGTCGATCGTACTGTTATTAGACAAGATAAGGGATCCGCCATACCATAACACAATCGCAATTGTAACGGTACCCAACAACTCACTCATCGGATGCGCCATTTGTTGGCGGCGGAAAATACGGTTAGTCGTTCCTCTGAAAATATCATTACTTTCATGAAACCGGCGGGAAATTTTCTTTTCAGCATTAAATGCCTTGATAATCCGGAGCCCACCCAATGTCTCTTCTATCTGCGACATGAGTCCACCCCACTGCTGCTGCCCCAAAGCAGATCTTTTTTTGAGTTTTTTCCCGATCTTGCCCATAATATATCCGGCCACAGGCAGCATAATGAACACAAAAAGTGTTAATTGCCAACTGATGATCAACATTCCCGCCAGATAAATAATAATCAGGATCGGATTTCTGAACAGCATGTCTAAGGAACTCATAATCGAGTTTTCAATTTCATTTACATCTCCGGAAATACGGGCTAATATATCTCCTTTGCGTTCTTCCGAAAAGAATGCCAGGGGGAGAGACAATACTTTATCGTTGATTTGATTCCGGATATCTTTCACGACTCCGGTCCGAAGAGG
Source organism: Bacteroidales bacterium (assembly GCA_031548005.1). Taxonomy (GTDB): domain Bacteria; phylum Bacteroidota; class Bacteroidia; order Bacteroidales; family Azobacteroidaceae; genus BNXB01. The sequence goes on along the minus strand of JAVBRK010000008.1, from coordinate 38,494 downwards.
TATCATAAAATAATAAGAAAGATACATCGTTCCCGTACGCAATAAAGTGGTAACAATCAGATAAATTCCTAAAATCACCAACACGTAGATTCCTCCATGCGTCTGAATCATATCCGATAATTGTACATACAGATTATTCTCAAGAGCGTTCTTTGTTTGTATCCAGGATTCAATTGAAAAGAAATGGAAATCGATATCCATGTACGTTTCATAATGATTTTCTTCTATTTTAAACAGGATATTTAAAATCGGCTGAATAGCAGCAAAAGAAATCAACGTAAGAAAAGCCGTTAAAATAGTCATCAAAGTACTTGAGAGCAAATATTTCTTATAGGGAGGTACAAATCGTTTGAGGACTTTTATGAATTCTTTCATTCTGAATCTATTTATAAAATCGGCCGCAAGTTAGCGATTTTTTAAGTTAAAAAACACAAATTACCATGATCCGATTAAACTTTCTCCAAAAGAATCCGTCTACTTTCTGAAAGTATTTTTCCAGACTCCCTCTACTTTAGTTTAATTTTTTTATGAAAGAGAAAGGCATTATTTTTTGTTTATTTCTGCTTACTTACACTCTGGTTTTTGCTGCAGAAGCGAACTATACAATTACAGGCACAGTGATCGATGCAAGTAGCAAAGAACCTGTAGAAGCAGCTTCTATCAGTTTATTAAACGCCAAAGACAGCTCTTATGTAGCCGGCGGATTAAGTAATGCCAAAGGGCTTTTCTCCCTGGCGGCCGGCAAGAAAGCAGCCTACCTCCTTCATATCACTTACCTTGGATATAAAAGTTTTTATCAGAATGTGAATATCAGTTCTCCGAATGTGAATGTCGGAACTATCTCTTTGGCTCCCGACGAAATTGTATTGCAGGAAGCAGTGGTGATTGGGAAAAAACCGGAGATCATTGTAAAAAAAGACACAGTAGAATATGATGCCGGATCTTATAAAACGACAGAAAATGCTGTCATAGAAGATCTTTTAAAAAGACTTCCCGGAGTGGAGGTAGACAAGGACGGAAACGTTACAGTAAATGGGAAAGAAGTGAAGAAATTTTTAGTCGACGGGAAAGAGTTCTTTACAGACGACCCGAAAGTCGCCTCTAAAAACCTCCCCGCCGAAATGGTGGATAAATTGCAGGTCGTCAACCGGAAGTCCGAAATGACCCGGCTAACCGGATTCGACGATGGAGACGAAGAAACGGTGATCAACCTGACTGTCAGGCAGGGAATGAAACAAGGAACTATGGGTAACGCCCTTGCAGGAATAGGAGCCGACGTAGAACGGGATAACGACACCCGGTACCAGGCAGGAACTTTTATCAACCATATGAATAACAGCGACCGGTATACCCTGATGGCCGGGGTAAACAACAATAACAACATGGGTGCGGGCGACCTTGGGGCGAATCAGTTCGGAGGAATGCGCATGCGCAGGGGAGCGGGAGGAATTCTCCAATCGGAAAACGTCATGCTGAATTTCAATAAAGATCTGTCTTCTAAACTTAAGATCAACGGCGACCTCCGGTTTTCGGGTATGGACCGGAATTCCCTTTCTAATATAAGCGAAACGACCTTGTCGGAAAAACAGTCTCAATTAGACAAAACAAGAACCCAAACCGACTACCTGTCCGATAATTTCAGTTTCAACATGCGGTTAGACTGGAACCCCAATGAGAAAAATACATTCATTTTCCGGCCTTATGTCAGATACAATAAAAGCCAGAGTCACGAAATCGAATCGCTCGACCGCTTCGAATACTATACGCTGGATACTTTACGATCCACCTTGACTGATTCAAGAACCAAAGGAGATGGTATTTCGATGGGTGGAACCTTGGAATATGCGTACAACTTCGCCAAGCAGGGACGGGTTTTAAGTACCGAACTGTCCGGAAGCTACGGAGACAGTTACTCTCAGGAAATTTCCAATTCGACTATCCGTGAGTACAAGACCGGAATCTTTGATTACGGTTACCCTCAGAATCTTCTGGGGCAGGGAGACGACAACAATAAAAACTACAGCATCCGGATGGACTATGTCGAACCGCTCGGAAAGGGATATCTGATGAGATTCTCCTACCGGATTTCACAATCGAACAGTGAAAGTAAAAATACTACCTACGATATCATCAATTATCAGGCTGTGGATACGGCAATTATCAATGGAAACCAGAGCCGCAGCACCATACGTAATGCAACAACCCAACGGTTTAATATCGGATTTTCATCTTATCGTAAGAATTATAATTATACATTGGGCTTCAATATCGACCCCAACCACTCAGTCAATAAAACTTATCAACCAACAGAAGAAGAAATTAACTCTTCTATACTGATAGGGCCTGTTAACGGGAAGCTCCCGAACATTATGGGCGATTCTTTGATTTCCGAAATCGATCAACGGGTCGTTAACTTTTCTCCCGATATCCGTTTCCGTTACAACTTCGGTGAACGCACATTTTTTGAATTGAGATACGAAGGAGAAACCAACCAACCGACAGCAAGGCAATTAAGAGGAGATATCGATGTTTCCAACCCCAATAACTGGGTACAGGGAAACCCGGGACTGAAACCCGGATACTCCAACCAAATGAATATGCAATTTAATAAATTTGTTTCGGAAAGCCAACTTTTCTACAGGTTCGATCTGGACGGAAGCTTCTCTTCCAATGATATCACAGCAGTGACTACCATGTTGGACAACGGAATCAGAATGACTTCCTACGAAAATATCAACGGGAACTGGAATGTCCGGCTTCGTGCTGGCTTCAATACACCGTTAAAGAACAAACGATTCACCGTTGGAAATTTTGCATTTACCTCTTATCAAAATGGGAAAAGTTATATCAACCAGGACGAAAATACCCTGAAGAATTTTTCTTTCAACGATCGGCTGAATTTCACTTACCGATCTGATTTATTCGATATCGGAATCAACGGTCTTTTTTCCTACAGCAACATCACCTATAGCCTCAATACCAGCCGCAACCAAAATACACTGAACTGGGGTGCCGGAGCCTATACCACCTGGAGGCTACCGAGTAATTTCACGTTCGAGAGCGATATCAACTGGACTGCAAGAAGCGGGTACGATTACGGCTATAACATTCCGGAAGTTATGTGGAATGCTGCGCTCAGCAAGCGTTTATTCAATAAAAAAGCCGGTACCGGCACCTTGAAACTTCAAATTTACGATATCCTGCAGGATAGAAATAATATCAGCGGTTCTACAACTACCAACGGATTCCGGACTACTGAATCGTTGTCCATCCCCAGTTTTTTTATGTGTAGCTTTATCTACAAGTTCTCCATATTCCCCAAAGGCAGCTCGGCAACAGAGCAGGATGTGCGCGGCGAAGAACGCCGCTGGGGCGGTGGCGGCGGGTTTCGTGGCGGCGGACGGCCACCCATGTAATAACATTTCTGACCCGGTAATATTTTGCAATTCAATTTTTTCCGCTTAACTTAGCCGTTCGATAAAATGATATTGCTCTATGCAAGCGCATGATATTATCAAACTCAGCGTTCAGATTCTTTACTTTATAACGGCTCTGGGGATTGTATTCGTCATCATTTCGGAAAACCGGAATCCTCTGAAAACAATCTCATGGGCATTGCTGCTTTTGCTTGTTCCGGTCGGAGGAATTATTATTTATTACTTTTTCGGACAAGACGCCCGGAAACTCCGGATTATTTCCAAACGATCTTACCGGTCATTAAAAAAACGATCTTATGAGGCTCTGGTTCTTCCGGACGATACGTTAGAGTACAAAGAATACAGTCCGTTGGTTCAACTTTTGAATAATAACAACGATGCGGTCCTCCTTCAGGGAAGTGAAATCGAGATATACACTCATGGAACAGAAAAATTCGATGCTTTAATTCACGATTTGGAATCGGCAACCCACCATATCCACCTGCAATACTATATCTTTGAAGACGATCATATCGGAGAGAAAATAAGAGAAGTCCTGATGCGTAAAGCAAAGGAAGGAATTAAAGTCCGGGTGCTTTATGATGATGTTGCCAACTGGCGGGTTAAAAATAAGTTCTATAGCGAAATGGAAGCCAATGGAGTTGAAGTCACCCCTTATCTCAAAGTCCATTTTCCGGTATTTACGAGTAAAGTAAACTACCGGAATCACCGGAAAATTGTTGTTATAGACGGAAAAACAGGTTATATCGGGGGAATGAACATTGCCGACCGGTATCTGGAGCCCAGGTGGCGTGACACCCATTTCCGGATCACCGGCCGCGGAGTGCTTGGGATGCAATCGGCTTTTCTGATCGACTGGCTTTCTTCCGGCAAAGAACTATTGAGTGGGAAAATTTACTTTCCCGAAATGCCGGTACTTTCAAAAAATGTCATGCAGATAGCTACAGGAGGTCCGATCGGTGAATGGAGAAATTTGTTGCAGGCCACGGTACACATCATCATGCGGGCAAAGAATTATGTCTATATACAAACGCCTTATTTTCTACCTACCGAAGGACTTTTTCAATCGCTTCAGTCTGCAGCTTTAAGCGGCATCGACATTCGCCTGATGGTTCCCGAACATTCGGATACCCGCTTTGTCAATACGGCCGCCCACTCCTACTTCGAACAAATGATGAAAGCCGGAATAAAAATCTATCAGATGCAATCGCAGTTTCTACATTCAAAAATCCTGATTTCAGACGACTTCATCAGTGTTGTCGGATCGGCTAATATGGATTTCCGCAGCTTTGAGCATAATTTTGAAGTCAATGCTTACATTTACGATTCTGATTTTGCCATTAAAATGAAAAATATCTTTTACCTGGATATGAAGCAATGTAAGCAAATCAGCCGGAAAGAATGGGAAAAACGGCCCCGGATTAAAAAGTTTCAGGAGTCACTTCTCCGGATGTTCGCACCTCTTTTATAAAATCAAAAAGTATTCCGGCTATTTTGAATCAATACAAAATATATCGCGATAGATAAAATTTATCTTTAATTCTTTTGTACTTCCAGGGGTTTACCATATCTTTGCCAGTGAACTAAAAATACTAATTTTAAATTTTAGAAAAATGGCTTACGTAATTTCAGATGACTGTATTGCATGTGGAACCTGCATCGACGAATGTCCGGTAAGTGCAATTTCAGAGGGAGATATCTATAAAATCGACCCGGATCAATGTACAGACTGTGGAACTTGTGCAGATGTCTGTCCGACAGAAGCAATCCATCCTGCATGATCTCATAGAATTGATCAAAAATGAATAAAGGCTATTGACCGCTTGTGGTCGGTAGCCTTTTTTTATGATAAAAAAACTGATGAACGGCTGATAGAACTTCCGGATTTTTTCCTATTTTTGTAAAAACGAATCTTTTCAACAAATTAAATCCTAAGTGTATGAAAATAGGTATTTTAAAAGAAATCAAATCTCAGGAAAACCGGGTTTCAATGACTCCGGCAGGGGTAGAACAAATGGTTGGGCACGGACATACCGTACTGGTAGAAAAAAATGCCGGAGCCGGCAGTAGTTTTTCTGACGAAGAGTATATCCAAGCCGGGGCGCAAATAATAGATAATCCACAGGATATATTCGCCCGGGCAGATATGGTGATGCATGTAAAAGAGATCCTTCCATCCGAATACAGTTTGCTTCGCCCGGGACAGATCGTTTTTACTTACCTGCATTTAGCAGCAGATATGGAGCAGACAAAAGCGCTGATAAAAAGCCAGTGTGTTGCAATCGCTTACGAGACCGTAGAATTGAAAGACGGACGCCTCCCGTTACTCCAGCCTATGAGCGAGGTTGCCGGAAGAATGTCGGTTCAGGAAGCCGCCCGCTTTCTGGAGATGCCCCAGGGAGGAGCCGGGTTATTACTCGGGGGGGTTCCGGGAGTAGCTCCGGCCAAAGTGTTAGTCATCGGAGGAGGAGTGGTTGGGATCAATGCAGCTAAAATGGCCTGCGGATTAGGAGCCGATGTGACTATCATGGATATCAACCTGGAGCGCCTGCGCTATCTGAGCGATGTGATGCCTGCCAATTGCAAGCAAATCATGTACAATCCGCACAACGTGAAAGAAGAGATCAGACAATCCGACGTTGTCATCGGGGCGGTTCTGGTTGCCGGGGCCAAAGCTCCCAAACTGGTTACCCGGGAAATGATCGCCGGAATGAAAAAAGGAGCGGTAATGGTCGACGTCGCCATCGATCAGGGAGGTTGTTTCGAAACTTCCCGGCCAACCACCCACAAAGATCCGGTTTTTGAGGTGAACGGTGTGGTACAATACTGCGTAGCCAATATTCCCGGGGCTGTTCCGAGGACTTCAACCCTGGCATTGACCAATGCGACTTTCCCCTACGCGCTGGCTATTGCTGATAAAGGATGGAAACAGGCATTGGAAGAAGATCCGGCATTGGGCAAAGGTCTCAATGTATGCGATGGGAAACTGGTTTATAAACCCGTGGCTGAAGCCCTGAACCTTCCCTACGAGCCTATTAAATGAACCTGCCGGAAGAATTTATAATACAAATGCAGGATATCCTCGGATCGGAATATCCTGCATTTATTTCGTCCCTGGAACAGGATATTCCTGTAAGTATCCGTATAAACGAAACAAAAAATGATTACCTGCCCGGGAATAAAAATGTCTCCTGGTGCAAAACGGGTTATTATCTTGACGCCCGTCCTTCTTTCACTTTCGATCCCTTATTTCATGCCGGACACTATTATGTTCAGGAGGCCTCATCCATGTTCCTGGAACAAGCCGTCAAAACATTCATATCAAAACCGGCCTGCGCTCTGGACCTATGTGCAGCTCCCGGAGGAAAATCGACCCACCTGTTGTCGGTATTACCCCAAGGCAGCCTGCTCGTATCGAATGAAGTGATCCGCAGCCGGGCCCATATTCTGGCCGAAAATCTGATGAAATGGGGAAATCCGGCAACCATTGTGATCCAGAACGACCCGGCGGAAATCGGGAAAATACAAAACAGTTTCGATCTGATCTTAATCGATGCTCCTTGCTCCGGCGAAGGAATGTTCCGTAAAGATCCGCAAGCCATAAACGAATGGTCGGTTGCCAACATCAACCTGTGCGCCGAAAGGCAACGCCGGATCATCGCCGATGCCTGGCCGGCCCTGTCTCCAGGAGGGATCCTGATCTACAGCACCTGCACCTACAACACAAAAGAAAATGAAGATAACGTTCTGTGGATTGCATCGGAGCTCGGAGGAGAAATACTCCGGATCCCGGCCGTCCCGGATAGCTGGGAGATCACAGGGAGCCTGAAACACGGCATTCCGGCTTATCGTTTCCTGCCTCATAAAACGAAAGGGGAAGGGTTTTTTCTTGCGGTCATTCGTAAAAATTCCGGACAAGAGGAACCTGAAATTCCGGTTGGATCTGAACGGAAAAAAGACAGAAAAGTCCGGGATTCCTCCAAAACGAGTATCCCGTTCAATGTGTATTCCTGGTTAAAAAATCCGGAAAGTTACCATTTTTTTGAAGAGAAAAACCGGATTTTCGCATTCCCACAAAGTCATTGGGACCGGTTTTCTGCATTGAAAGAGCAAATGAGGATCGTTCATGCCGGAATCCCTATCGGAGAAATCAAAGGAAAAGATATTATACCGGAACACGGATTATCGCTCTCCGTGGAATTTTGCAGAGAATCGTTCCCCTCATTGGAATTAGACAAAGATCAGATCATTCAATTTCTGAGAAGAGAAGCGATATTCAACCTTCCTGAAACCTGTTCCAAAGGTTATCTCCTCGTCACGTTCAAGGACGCCGCACTCGGATTCGTCAAAAATATCGGGAACAGGGCCAATAACCTGTACCCGGGAGAATGGAGAATCAGGTCGTGATAAGTCGTAATAAAATGATCAAAATCCAGCCGGTTATTTTCATTCTTGAAGCTTTTATTGTACTTTTGCAATCTTAAAACAATCGCACAGAAAATAAATATATGTTTGAAAATTTAAGTGACAGATTAGAACGATCGTTTAAGCTGTTAAAAGGTGAAGGAAAAATCACCGAGATCAATGTTGCAGAAACACTGAAAGACGTACGCAAAGCCCTGTTGGATGCGGACGTAAACTATAAAGTCGCCAAGAATTTCACGGACACGGTGAAAGAAAAAGCGTTGGGACAAAACGTGCTGACTGCAGTCAAACCCAACGAATTGATGGTTAAAATCGTACACGATGAATTGACCGAACTGATGGGTGGCGAAACTGCCGAAATCGATATCAAAGGCTCACCGGCAATTATTCTGATGTCAGGGTTGCAAGGATCCGGTAAGACTACCTTTTCCGGCAAGTTAGCCAAAATGCTGAAAGAAAAGAAGGGTAAAAAACCGTTGCTGGTAGCTTGTGACGTATACCGCCCGGCGGCAATCGAACAATTGAAAGTACTGGGAGAGCAGATCCAGGTGCCTGTTTATACCGAAGAAGAAAATAAAAACCCGGTTCAAATTGCTGAAAATGCAATTAAATTCGCAAAACAGAACAGTAACGATGTCGTCATTGTCGATACAGCCGGACGTTTGGCTATAGACGAACAGATGATGAAAGAAATCGCGGCGGTAAAATCGGCAATCAACCCGAACGAAATTCTGTTTGTAGTCGACTCCATGACCGGACAAGACGCTGTAAACACAGCTAAAGAATTCAACGACCGCCTCGATTTTCACGGAGTTGTTCTTACCAAATTAGACGGGGATACCCGGGGGGGAGCGGCGCTTTCCATTCGTACGGTAGTAAACAAGCCGATCAAGTTTGTAGGAACCGGAGAGAAACTCGATGCCATCGACCCGTTCCACCCCAAGCGGATGGCCGATCGTATCCTGGGGATGGGAGATATTGTTTCCCTCGTGGAGAAAGCCCAGGAGCAATACGATGAAGAGGAAGCCAAACGGCTGCAACGTAAAATTGCAAAGAATCAGTTCGACTTTAATGACTTCCTGTCTCAAATCCACCAGATCAAAAAAATGGGGAACCTGAAAGACCTGGCATCCATGATCCCGGGAGTAGGAAAAGCCCTGAAAGATGTAGATATCGACGACAACGCTTTCAAAAGTATCGAGGCGATTATCTGCTCCATGACACCCGAAGAACGCACCAATCCCGGGATTCTGAATGGATCACGGCGGGCGCGGATCGCAAAAGGGAGCGGCACCAATGTTGTGGAAGTCAACAAACTACTCAAGCAATTCGATGAAACCCGGAAGATGATGAAAATGGTAACCGGAGCCAAGTTGCCGGGGAAAGGATTGATGAGAAACCATTAACTTATACCGGTATTCACTCATTCACCGCTAAATAATTAACAGAGATGCAACTCATTGATGGAAAAGCGATTGCAAATCAAATGAAATTTGAGATCGCCGAAGAAGTGAAACAAATAAAAGCCGGTGGAGGAAAAATCCCTCATCTGGTAGCCATTCTGGTCGGAAACGATGGAGGAAGTGAAACTTATGTTGCCAGCAAAGTAAAAACCTGCGAAGAAGTCGGCTTTCAGTCCACCCTGATCCGGTATACAGATCATATCACAGAAGAAGAGCTCTTAAAAAAAGTCCATGAATTGAACAATGATCCGTCTGTCGACGGCTTTATCGTTCAGTTGCCTCTTCCCAAACATATCTCGGAACAAAAAGTCGTTGAAGCGATCGACTACCGGAAAGATGTAGACGGTTTCCATCCGATTAATGTAGGCCGTATGTCTATCGGACTTCCCTGCTTCGTATCCGCCACTCCTGCCGGAATTGTGGAGTTATTGAAACGCTACCACATTGAAACAGCAGGCAAGCATTGTGTGATTCTGGGACGCAGCAACATTGTCGGCAAGCCAATGGCCTCGCTGATGATGCAAAAAGCATCGCCGGGAGACTGTACGGTTACCGTTTGTCATAGCCGCACGAAGAATATCCGGGAGTATTGTTTGCAGGCCGACATTATTATCGCCGCCCTGGGATCACCGGAATTTGTCAAAGCCGATATGGTGAAAGAAGGAGCTGTTGTGATCGACGTCGGAACAACACGCGTTCCGTCCGACAAAACCAAATCGGGTTTCAAGCTGACCGGAGATGTCAAATTCGACGAGGTAGCACCCAAATGCTCTTATATCACTCCTGTTCCCGGCGGAGTCGGTCCAATGACTATTATTTCATTGATGCGAAATACGTTATTGGCCGGAAAGCAAGCAATTTACCGGTAAGCGACAGGATATTGTGTAAAAAATCATTTAAATTTCTGCAATAAACTTTGCAAAAATAAGAACAAAAGCGTAACTTTGCAGCGCAATTCAAACATGGTGGTTGTAGCTCAGTTGGTTAGAGCATCAGATTGTGGTTCTGAGGGTCGCGGGTTCGAATCCCGTCTTCCACCCCAAAAGTAGAATAATAGTTGAAACGTCCTGGATGAAAATTCAGGACGTTCTTATTTTTTAGGTGTAATTTTTATAATCAGATAAGGAGCCAGAATACTTCCGGCAAATCCGGTATGCCGTAAGAGTTTGTTAACCGCTCGGATAAGAGTAAGAGAAGTAGTGGTACGATTATTCTCGTTGTATTTCCCCCTTTTGAACTCCACCTTAAACCCGTTATTATTCAGAATTTTGCGATATGTTTTAAGTGGTAAAATCCGTTCGATCCAGTTTCCGGAATTCGGATCACAGGTGTTGTATTTGTCAACATCCGGTTCCGGCATTTTTCCGGTTTCAAGATAATTATCGACCGCCTCTGAAATGCCTTTATAGGTAAGGCCACGACTTCCTGTTGCCAGGTTACCTATCTCTTCTTCCAACAAACCGGGATAGTTTTCCCGGATATAATCGCTTCTCATGGGAAGAAATAAAATTTTTTCGACTTCTACCATCAATTTCCTCAACCGCATCACCCGGTAGGGATTGGAAGGATTCGATTGAGTGGTGAATGCCATCTTAAACCCGGGATTGATCTGATAGAGGTCGGCAAAAAGAACATTCAGATCAAATACATGCTCGATCAGATCTGTTGCAATCAGATAAGCAGGACGGAGTTTGTTGACCGTACAATAGGCCAGTAACTCCTCACTGGAGCCTTCAACGATGAGTTCAGGACCTGATCCCAGATGTTCCTTCAGTGTGGTAATTGTTTGTATGGAAAGTGGATCAGAATCGCAGTAAATCACTTTAAATCCGAGCTTCTTAAGAAATAGACTCAGGAAGCCATGTCCTCCTCCAAAATCAACAAAATATCCCTGAGGAATTTCCTTTTTAAGCAAGACGAGAATAGTATCGGTATAAATCCGGAAAAAATATTCAAGGTTCGGCAAAACTTCCCGGATGTACTCCCGGCTATATTCATTGATCCCCAAGTGTTCAAAATCAATGCTTCGTATCTGTCGAATGCATTCTTGCGCTTTCTGTCGGACTTCGGTTTTATCCATAATACAAAAAAGGAGATAAAAAAAGGAAAAAGGAGAGATTCTCCCTTTTCCCTTTTCCTATCTTAATGATAATCAATCCAGAATTTTAACTTTGATATTCTTGAACCAGACATCATCACCGTGGTCTTGCAACCCGATATAACCTTCACGCTTTTCACCACCGCAATTATTCAATAACTCAAAAGCCAAAGGCCATTTCTTCAGACTGAATTTGCTGGCTTGCAGCATTTCAGTCCACTGAGGAGTCCACAAGTGATATTCCACTACATTTTGTCCGTTTTGAGCATGCAATACAGTTCCTTTAAATACGGTAATCGTTGTATTGTTCCACTCTCCGAATGGTTTAGAGTTTTGTGGTTTAGCAGGAATCATGTCATACAAAGAAGAAGATTGACGGTTGTTGTCTTTTCCCATCTTTGCATCTACGTGATTCACATTGTCTAATACCTGGCTTTCAGGAGCAGAAATATAGATCGGCTGATCTTTGATTTCCTGAGCTAAATAGAAAACCCCTGAATTAGAACCTTTTGCCACTTTCCAATCGATAGAAAGCTCAAAGTTTTTGAACTTATGAGCAAAAATGATGTCTCCACCATCTTTTTCCTGAGCTTCTCCGCCACCGCTACCGCTGAATTTAATCGCTCCGTCTTCAATAACCCAACGTTTCGGCATATCATCGCGGTTGTATCCTCTCCAGCCGTCAAAAGTGGCTCCGTCAAACAACACAATGTAACCATCGGCATCTGTTTTGAATTTGGAAAGATCGACCTGAGGTTTCTCAACAATAGTATAAGAAGGAATTGTATCTGTCCCTTCTATTTTTTGAGGCACAACTGTTTCTGCCGGAGTTTGTTGAACACTAACAGATACTTCCGGTTCAGGAGCAGGTTCCTTTTCTTTTTTATTTCCACCGCAAGAGGCAACCATTCCGGCCATCACGAACAGGCTTAATGTATAAACTACTTTTTTCATATCAATATTTATATTTCAAATTAATTGAATACTTAAGGCATAGCAGGCAATGCCCAGCCACTTCTGTAAGTATGTTTGATCAACTCGGCAGCAAATGCTTTGGCATTCACCGGATCTGTCATCGATTTATTGAATGACGGGTGACCATCTTTGATGGTAAATCCGTCTTTGATGATCGTTCTGATCTCTGCATTGTCAGGAATATTGGTAAAGCGCATATTTTCGCCATCCCAGTGCAGTTCCTGATTGAGAGCCTGAAGGCGAACTGCGAGTACGCCCATCACAACTACCTCGTTGAGAGGTCCGGCTTTTACAAAGTCGGAAGCGCAAGCTACACGGCTTTCAGGACTTTCTTTACAGGCGCGCACCCAATCCATTTCGTGAGATGTAGTCACTTCCCGTACCTTTTTCGGTGCGTTAGGCACTCTTCCGGATACTAACCAGGGACGTACACCGTAGCAACCACAGATCAAGGTATCTTTTGTTCCGTAGAAAATACAGCAACCTCCGTCATCGTTCAGGTTTTTACCTGCCGGAATACCTTCCGGGCGAACCGGTTGCAAACCTCCATCGTACCAGGTAACTTCCACCTCAGGCATCGATACTTTCGGCATATTGTCACGGGATGGGAAGATGTAGCGAACAAATTCTGCATTCGGAGCACAGTCGGTCAGCAACATCGTAGAACTACCCTGAACTTTAGTCGGGTATTTCAGATTCAATGCTTCAGCTACCGGTTGCAGGATATGGCAGGCCATATCGCCAAGAGCTCCTGTGCCGAAATCCCACCAACCACGCCAGTTCCATGGGGTATAGATCGGATTGTAAGGACGTACGGGGGCCGGGCCTAAGAACAAATCCCAATTCAACTTGGAAGGAACTTTTTCGGTTTGTTCCGGACGGGGAAGACCCTGAGGCCAGATCGGACGGTCGGTAAAACATTCCACTTTTTTCACTTCACCGATTTCACCATTCCAGATCCATTCAAAAATTTTGCGAACGCCTTCTCCCGAAGCTCCCTGGTTACCCATCTGAGTCGCTAATTTATTTTTTGCAGCCAGTTTAGTCAACAACCGGGACTCATAAACACTGTGAGTAAGAGGTTTTTGTACATAAGCGTGCTTACCCATTGTCATCGCATCGGCAGTAACGATCGCGTGAGTATGATCGGCAGTAGCAACCACCACCGCATCAATCGATTTACCCAATTCATCGTACATCTTACGGTAATCGTAATAAGCCTTGGCATTCGGAAAATGTTTGAACACCCGGTCGCTGTATTTACAGTCGACGTCGCACAGACCAACGATGTTCTGACTTTCCAGATTTTTAAGGTTAGCAAAACCCATACCTCCGACACCAATACCGGCGATATTCAGTTTGTCACTTGGAGCAGTTACTCCACTGATGTTTTTACCAAGAACGGAACCCGGAATAATTGAAGGGATCACTGTTAATCCCAATGCCGCAGTACCACCCTTCTGAAGAAAAGATCTTCTTGAGATTGAGTTAGACATAGAAGAAAAATTTATAAGATTATGTGATTTTTTGAATGAACGGGATCAAAGTTATTCTAAATTATTAATATTTAGTCCTTTTAGCATTAAGAATATTAATTTTTTTGCAAAAATTAAGAAATTTAAAGAATATCTTTCAATTCGAATAAGGAGGTAATGCGAAAAGTGGGTGCAAAACTACTGTTTATCTCGATTCCGAGATCGAGCCAAACCTGATCCAGCCTGCTGTTGATCGCCCCCTGGATATCAGCATCCAGGCTGTCTCCTATCATCAAGGTCTTTTCCCTGGGCGATCCTGATTTTTTTAAGGCATAATCGAAAATAGCGGGATGGGGTTTATTCACTCCTATTTCGTCAGAAAGAACCACTCCTTTAAAGTAAGGCTCCAGTCCGGAATTATTTATTTTCCGGTGCTGAACTTCTTCAAAGCCATTCGACAAAATATACATCGGATACTTCGGATATAAATATTCCAGTACCTCGATTGCTCCAGGTAATAATTTGGTCTTGGCCGATGTACGGTTCAGGAAATCTTCATTCAACCCGAGTGCAAATTTCTCATCAAAAGCGCCGAACGGACGTAACGGAAAAAGTAAACGTTCGACAATCAGTTCGTGTTTCGTCACCTCTCCTTTCCGGTACCTCTCCCATAAATGAAGATTATGAGGAAGATAAACCCCGTAAAAATCATCGAAAGCAGGAAAGAAGCGATCGAAACGATAGTCTCGATACACCTCTTCCATGCTCTCACGGGCATTCGAACTGGTATCCCAAATCGTGTCGTCCAGATCGAAAAAAAGTGTTTTATACTCCACGATTAGTGCACCTGAATCACCAGATATTTCGACAGGCTCCAGAAGTTCTTCGAATCGGTAATTTTGTAAATGGCGTTGCCCGCCTCATCTTTCGTGATTTCGTAAGATCCCGCCGGGTGTTTGGTAACCAATTGTGATTTTTTAGCATAAACCGGGATTTCCGTCAATTTCCGGGCATCTTTAATCCGGATGAAATAGTCGCGGTTGAAATTGGTGCCTAATTCTCCGTCGACCAAAATCTTCTGAGCTTTCAATTCCTTCGATGTACCGAAGCAATAATACACGGTATTAAGCTCTGTTGTTTGTTTCTTGATGGTTTCTTGTTGAGAATTGGTTTCTGCACGTAACCCTTGAACATCGGTCGAAAGCACGGATACTTTTTCACTCAGCTCATCGATCTTCTGATCGCGTACGGCCAATTCATTCTGCATACTGACCAAAGCCATTGTTTTTTCGCTCAATTCATTCCGAAGATTCTCCAATGTGCTTTTCAATTGGGCGGACTGAACGGTCGATCCCTTCAGCTTCTTCTCCAATTCGGTAATTTTGTCTTTGTTTTTCTGCAAAGTTTCTGTGATCAACTGCATATCGCTTTTTATGCGCTCTCTTGTGGAAGGAGGCATGTCTCCGGTAGTCGAAGTCTGTACCTGCAAATAGTTTTCGGCAGCTTTAATACTTTTGAAATTGTCTTCCACTTCATTCAGTAAACCCAACATTTCATCCATTTCGGCAGTAGCTTTAGACTGAACCAACTGCAACGAATCGTTTTGGGCCTGCAAAGCTTTATATTCGGAAGAATTTTTCCCCGAACAAGAGGCCAATAAAAGGATGGCCGCCAGTGAACCAAAAAATGCTAACTTTTTCATAAAAATTCAGAATTATAATTAAAAATATTATTTCATCGGGGTGATAATACTATAACAAACTCTCCCCGTGGTTCGTTCTTGGTAAAATGAGCAATGACTTCACTCAAGGTACCACGAACTGTCTGCTCATGGAGTTTGGATATCTCACGGGAAACCGATACCAATCGATCTCCGGTTGTTATTTCAGCAATCTGGGACAGTGTTTTTACGACCCGGTAGGGCGACTCGTAAAGAATTACAGTCCGATCTTCTTCCATCAGTTCTTTCAACCGAGTTTGCCGTCCTTTTTTCAGAGGAAGGAAGCCTTCAAAGCAAAACCGATCCATCGGAAAACCCGAATCGATCAAAGCCGGGACAAAAGCCGTAGCTCCAGGAAGGCATTCAACCTCGACTCCCGCATTCACACAAGCTCTGACGAGCAGAAATCCGGGATCGGAAATCCCGGGGGTTCCGGCATCCGAAACCAAAGCAATCTTTTCTCCGGCAAGTATGCGATGCACTACAGCATCGACCGTTTTATGCTCGTTGAATTTATGGTGCGACTGTAGTTTGTTCTGTATATTATAATGTTTGAGCAGGATGTTGGTCGTACGGGTATCTTCGGCCAATATCTGATCGGCCTCTTTCAGAACCCGGACAGCCCTGAAAGTCATATCCTCCAGATTGCCTACGGGTGTGGGAACCACAAACAACTTACTCATACACAAAATCTCTTTTATAAAAAGCGTTTCTCCAATAATTCCCTGAAGCTAAAAGCCGGCTCTTCGGTCCAGTTCCAACCGAAATTTTCATCCAAAAATGCCATGGCGCTGTGAAAAGAAGCAAATCCTTCCAATTGGCTCAGGGTTTGGTCCATCAGTCCGGAATCTCCTCCGAACAATTCCCTCCGGTAGAGAAACGTATCATTCAGGCTGATGGCCTTTTTCAAGTCGGTCAGTAGTTTTTTTTCGATGGCATCACTCAGGAATTTCTTTTCCGGCAGTTCTTCCGGAATTTCTTTTTTAACGGGTTCGGTTTTCACAGACTCAACCGGGACAGGTTCCGGCGCGGACGGCTTCAGTAAAGGGGCCATACCAGATAATACCGACTCATGTTCCATAGATAATTTCTGCATGGCATCCAATTGAGTCGATTCCATCTCATGCAGGGAAGTCGTCAGATTTTTCAGAATATCGAATACAGAACTGAAAAATGAAAATGGCAGTACTTCGGCATCACGTACCTGCCGATACAATACCTGCATTTGTTGAATCTGCTCCAAACTTTGCTCAATTTGATTCTTAGATAGCATTGCTTTCTCAGTTTTAACGGAGCAAATATAATCATTTTTATTTTTTATTCCAGATATCCGGTAATTTGTCCGCTGATTTGCATCAGGGAAATTTCACATAGCTTGGTGCTGTAACAGGCAATCAGTAGCCGTTCTTCTGCTTCGAGCAGGCTATTCTGCGCCTCTCTCAGCTCGATTCCCGACAACTCTCCTAACTTGTACCGTTCGATGGCTATTTCATAATTCTCTTTGGCCGTTTCAAGGTTTTCTTTTTCGAGAGCGGATAATTCCAGGTTATTTTCGTATGCCATCCAGATATTCGCCAGGTTGGCTTTCAATTCCAGTTCCATTTGTTCGTATTGCAGCTCCCGGTTCTCGATCTGAATCCGGGCGTTTTTCTGTTCCCGCTTCCGGTTGAATCCATCGAAAATATTAAATCTGAGGGTCAGGCCATAATTCAAGCCCAGGTTCTGCTGGCGGTCGTAAGTACCAGCTCCATACCAATTACGGGTGTATCCATAACCGGCATTCAATTTCAAGTAGGGGAAGTTGCGGCTTTTAACAGATTTATAATCCAACTCGCTGATTCGTTTGTTTTTTCCGGAAAGCAATAAACGCGAATTATACTGCATAGTCTTACTCCAGAGATCGGCTTCCTGAAGCAGGTTATTGGGTTCGATCAAGGAATCCGCAACGATAAGAGGTCGGGAAACATCATCCAACGCCATCATCTGGTTCAATGTAACCCGCGATGTATAAAGTATTTCCTGTTGTTTGATCAGGTTGGAGCTATCCGCATTGAAATCCACACGCGCCTGCTGCAGATCGAGACGCGACATCGAACCCATATTGTAACGAGCTTCCACGATGCGCACCCGTTCTTTCGACAAGGAGACCGCATACTTCAGATTGGCCAGGCGGATATTCTGCCGCACGTAATTGTAGTATTCTGCTGTCAATCCGGAAATAAAACTTTCAATAGCCAGACGGGTATCGAGTTCTCCCATTTGTTGCAGTTCCTTGAGTTTTTCATATTTAGCCTGGATCTGAAACCCATCGAATACAGTCCAGTTGAGGTTGATTCCTGTATTCAGCGTCTGATTATCGACACCATTACTCTTACTGGTTTCTCCATTCGATGCCAACCGTTGCTCGATATTATTGGATGTTCCCGAATATCCGGCATTCAGATCGATACCCGGAAGATACCCGGCATTTCCGATCGACAGGTTATTATCGGATATTCTCTGTTCGTTCCGAACGATCCGAAGTTCGTAATTTTGTTCCAATCCGGCCTGCAAACAACGTTTCAGGTCGAAAACCTCCTGAGAAAATACCGAAAGTGAACTTAAACACAGTATACACAAAAATAGCTTTTTCATTTTTTATGTCTGTTGGTCGAAATAATCATATACATACCCGGGACAATAAACATCGTGAGGAAAGTCGAAACCAGCATGCCACCGATTACGGAAACTCCCATGGCTATCCGTCCGTTCGCACCTTCTCCCGAAGCTACAGCCAACGGCAAAAGACCCAGAATGGTCGAAAAACTGGTCATCAGGATTGGGCGTAAACGCTGTACCGATGCATCTCTCAACGCCTCCAGCTTACCCATTCCCGCCTCTTGGCGCTGATTGGCGAATTCAACGATCAGAATTCCGTTCTTAGCCACCAATCCGATCAGCATAATAATGCCGATCTGACTGAAAATATTCATCGTTATTCCTCCGAAATACATGAATATCAATGCTCCGGCAATGGCTAACGGCACGGTGAACATAATTACCAGCGGATCCTTAAAACTTTCAAATTGTGCAGCCAGAATCAGGAATATCAATACCAGAGCAAGAATAAAAGCAAACATCAGACTGGAGGAGCTTTCCCGGAACTCTTTCGATTCTCCGGCAAGGGCTGTGCGGAATGTTTCGTCGAGCGTTTCCTTCGCAATGCGGTCCATTTCATCCAAGCCTTCTCCAATAGTCACACCCTTGGACAAGCCTGATGAAACGGTAGCCGATTTGAAACGGTTGTAGCGATACAGCGTGGGAGGAGAAACGCTTTCTTTCAGGCTCACTAAGTTATCTAACTGGATCATTTCTCCGGACTGATTTTTGACATAAATCAATTTGAGGTTGAGCGGAGTATTCCGTTGCTGACGGTTAATTTCACCCAAGATCTGATATTGCTTCCCATTCATGTAAAAGTATCCCATCCGTTGCCCGCTGAGCGCATACTGAAGTGTTTGTCCTATTTCGCGGGTGCTTACACCCAGTAATCCGGCTTTATCCCGGTTAATTTCGATCCGGGTTTCCGGTTTGGTAAATTTGAGGTTGACATCCGCCATCTGAAATTTAGGACTTTCATTCACTTTTTCCATAAATTTCGGAATAAATTCCTGCAGTTTGTCGAGCGAAGGCGCCTGCAGAACATACTGAACAGGCATGCTTGCCCGCCGGCCGCCGAATGTTGACTGCTGCTGAACAAATGCACGGGCTTCGGTCTGGTTACGTACGGCATTAGAGATTTCACCGGCAATTTCCATCTGGCTGCGTTTCCGGTCGCCGATATCCGGCAGACTCAGCCGTACAAACCCCATCGATGAACGAATCAAGGTGGTATTGATCTCACGCTCCGGTGCCACCGAATCGGCAATTTCCGAAATCTTCATGGTATAATCACGATAGAATTCGTAAGTAGCCCCTTCCGGAACACGTGTGTTGACTGTAATCTGAGAACGGTCTTCCAACGGAGCCATTTCGGATGGGATCTTTGTCCAAAGAAAACCAATGATAATCAGCGTACCCAAAATAATCGGCAGAACGATCGTTTTACGTTTCAGCAAGGCATCCAGGCCTTTCCCGTAAATCCGGGACATTCCCTCAAAAAACGGCTCTGTTTTATTATACAGCCAACTTTGTTTTTCCCTGCGTTTAAGAAGCTTTGTTGCCAGCATCGGAGTAAAGGTCAAAGCAACAAATGCCGAAATGATGACCGATCCTGAAACCACAATACTGAACTCTTTGAACAGTTTTCCGGTCATTCCCTGTAGAAATACGATCGGGAAAAACACGGCAACCAGGGTGATCGTAGTAGAAATTACAGCAAAAAAGATTTCCTTCGAGCCTTCCACTCCGGCCTCCCTGGGATTCATCCCTTTCTCTATCCGGACATAAATATTTTCCGTAACAACAATGGCGTCATCGACCACCAATCCGATTGCCAGCACGACCGCCAGCATCGAAAGCACATTGATCGAAAAACCGGCAATGTACATGATAAAAAACGCACCGACCAGCGAAACGGGGATTACCACGCAGGGAACAAGCGTTACCCGCCAGTCGCGCAGGAAAAAGAAGATAATAAAAACGACCAGCAGAAAAGCGATGTAAATTGTTTCCTGTACCTCGTGAATCGACGACCGGATAAACTTAGTATTATCGAAAGCCACTCCTACCACCACGTCTTCGGGAAGATCCTTTCGCATTTGCTCCAGGCGGAGTGTTACTTCATCGGAAATCTCGATCTGATTGGCTCCCGGCTGAGGAATCACCACGCAGCTTACCATAGGAACTCCATTACGGATCATAATCCCCCGGAGATCTTCAGGTCCTAATTCGGCCGTACCTACGTCGCTGAACCGTACCACATTGTAATTATCCTCCTTGATGATCATATTATTAAACTCTTCCGGAGTTTTCATCAACCCCAGAGTCCGGATACTGAGCTGCATTTTATCGCCTTCGATACTTCCCGAGGGAAGTTCCACATTTTCCCGGTCTATCGCATTCTTCACATCGATCGGGGTCACATTATAAGCAGCCATTTTGGTCGGATCGAGCCACAGCCTCATGGAATAACGTTTCTCTCCCCAGATTCCAACCGAACTAACATTCGGGATGGTCTGAAGACGTTCTTTTATCGTAAGATCGGCAATTTCACTCAACTCGAGCAAGGAACGTTTTTCGCTCTGAACCGTGATCTGTAGAATCGGATCGGAATCGGCATCGGCCTTGGATACGGTAGGAGGGTCGCAGTCGCGCGGGAGAAGTCGTTGAGCCCGCGACACCTTGTCGCGCACATCGTTGGCTGCTGTTTCCATATCTACACTGAGCTCGAACTCAACCGTAATACGGCAGGATCCCTGGCTACTGCTACTGGTCAGGGAGCGAATACCCGGAATTCCGTTGATATTCTGTTCCAAAGGCTCGGTAATCTGGTTCTCGATAACATCTGCATTGGCTCCCGGATAAGAGACATCGACCGAAATAATCGGATTATCCACATTCGGATATTCCCGGATTCCAAGATAGGTATAACCGATCAATCCCAGGAGGAAAATCACCAGGACAAGAACGGTCGACAATACCGGTCTTTTTATACTTAATTCCGAAATATTCATAATCTTACTGGTTGAAAATCAGAGATAAGGAATTTCTTAACTCTCAATTTAGAATATTGTCAATTTTCACAGGCATACCGTCTCTCAACTGCATTACCCCTGTTACAATTAGTGTATCCCCGGAAGAGATCCCCTGCAGTATCTGAACTTCCGAAGCGGTTCGTATTCCTTTCTTCAACTCCACCTGATGCGCCTTCCCGGATTTGTAGACATAAGCAATATCCCGTCCCATTTCGGCAATGATGGACTCACTGGGAACCGTCAGGGTGTTTTTAATTTCATTCAGGAGAATTTCAATATTGGCTGAGCGTCCGGGTTTTAAATAACCTCCTGGATTTGAATAGATTGCACGGGCTTTCAGAGTCCGGGTTTTCATATCGACTTTCGATTCAACGGCATAAACTGCCGCAGAATACTTATTCAGGTCGTTTTCTACAGTAAAAGTAACAGGCGTTCCCGGTTTCACATCGGAAGCATTTTTTTCATTGATAGAAAATTCGATCTTAAGCGGAACTATCTTAGTCAGTTTAGCGATGATAGTCGACGGAGAAGCATAGGTACCTTCACTCACCAGACGCAGTCCGATTTCACCATTGAAAGGAGCCCGTAATTCGGTTTGAGCAATGCGGGCTCTGACCAGTTCAATATCGGCCTTCAATTTTTCCAGTTCGGTCGTTACCTGCTCATACGCTTCCTTACTGACAGCATCCTTCTCTAACAATGCTTTTTGTCTGTAAACCCGGTCTTCGGCAAGAGGAATCTGGGCCTGGAGTTTTTTCAATTCGGCCTGAAGCGGATCATCGTTGACCTTGGCCAGCAAATCTCCCGTTTTTACGTCACTGCCCTCCTTAAAATAAATCTTCGTAATCTTTCCTGATGTTTCAAAAGACAAATCTACTTCTTCGTCCGGAATAAGACTACCGATCGTAGGAGGAAGTATATCGTTCAGTGTTTTGTACTTCAGAATTTGTGCGTTAATATTCAACGTTTTGCCATTTCCTCCGGATTTCTGTTTTTCTTCCGGCCGGTTCTCAGTTCCATTTCCGGCGAAAAAGTGTCGACGAATTGTCGGATAAAATGCCAACCCTGCAATAAACAGAGTGATCACGATGAAGAGCGCTAACTTCGTACTTTTTTTCATATGTACATTCCCTTTATTTCCCAATACACAAAAAACGATTAATGCTTGATAATAGACCATTCTAACAGAACGAGGTTTAATCCCGACAACATTTTTTATGAAATTTATAGTTTTTTTTTGTTTGTTTTTATAAGTATATGTGATTTGAAATATATCTTGTATATTTGCCTGGTTAAGAATTAATAATCTGATATGAAAACGATCATCCATCTATTTGAGTCGTGCGTGGAAAAGTTCTCCGGGAATACCAATGAATTGAATGAGAAATCCATTTAAAATACGGGTTATACTGATTGGCTTACTAATTTTTCTACTATATCCCGGAATTGTTTTCGCCGGGTGGTCCTACCCCGTTGAAAATTTTTCCCGGAACGACTACAAAGCAGGAAGCCAGAACTGGCAGATTATCCAGAACGATAACCAATGGATGTATTTTGCCAATAAAATGGGTGTACTGGAGTATAACGGACTGGAATGGAGACTCTACACACTGAATAACCAAACCGATGTAAGAAGCCTGATGAAATCGGACCGCGATAAACGGATATACGTTGGAGGTGTGAACGAGTTGGGATATCTGGAACCGGCTCCGGACGGACAAATGAAATACCATTACATATCGGAAAATATTCCCCCGGACAAACTGAACTTTGGAAATATCTGGAATATAGAGGAATTAAACCAGAATATCTACTTTTGCGCCGATCAAACTATTATAAAATGGTCGGGAGATCAGTATACCGAGATTCCCGCTCCCGACAAAATCGACTACTCGAATATCATCAACGGAGCCTTATATATCGGAACCCATTCCGGTATATACATTCTTGCCGGGAATGTATTTTACAGGTTGCCCGGACTGGAAGTTCTTAAAAACATGAAAATCCGGGGTATTTTTCCTTTTAAAAACCAAGTCCTGATTGCTACGGCCTTAGACGGTCTTTTTCTTTTTGACGGCCAGAAAATAACTGTTTTTCAAACCGAGGCCAACGCTTTTATCCGAAAAAACGAACTCTTTTCTGTTTCCATAACTCCCCGATACATCGCTATCGGAACCGTATTGAACGGAGTTATTCTAACAGACTATTCCGGCAAGATTACCGGCTATTACAACGAATCCCACGGATTACTGAACAATACTGTACTATCGACCTATTCTGATAAGGACGATAATTTATGGCTCGGATTGGACAATGGGATTGCCTACATTGCCCTGAATGAGCCTGTAAAGAACCTGTACACTCATCCGAATTCTTACGGAGCCGGTTATGCTGCCACATTGTATAACGGGAAGTTGTATCTCGGAACCAACAGGGGGCTGTATTCGGTAGACTGGCCGGTTCCGCTGATCGAAACAGCACCTGTACTGAGCCTGTCCGGCCATATGCGAGGACAGGTATGGTCGCTTCAGGTAACCGAAAGCGGAATGATCTGTTGCCTCGACAAAGGGATGTTTGTTCTAGAAGAGAATACCTTCAGGAGTCTGTTGCCAGGCCGGGGAGTCTGGAAATGTGCAATAACAGCCCAGGACTCGAATAAAGCGATTGTATCGACCTACAGTGGATTTTACCTGATGGAACGAAAAAACAACCGCTGGCAAGTCCCGGTTCCGATCGGAAATTTTTTCAATTCAATCATCAACTTTGAAGAAAGCCCTTCAGGAAGGATTTTTGCACGAAACGGGATCAACGAGATCCTGAGAGTGACTTTCAATGACTCTAAAACATCCGTTACGGAGGTCATACCGATACCTGCCCAACAAAATTCTTATGTCCGGAAAATAAATAATCAGATTAAATTATGTAACCTTTCCGGAATCTACACTTGTAAGGACGACCGGGAATTTGTGCCCGACGAACCATTGAATTCCATTCTGGACGTGAACGAGAATCTTTCTTTCAACAATATCACCGATGCCGGCGGGAATAATATCTGGGCGATCGGCCCGGATATAGTCGGAGTCTACTACCCGAATACAAAGCATTTTTTCACTCATCAGCACCACATCCCTTTAATATCCAACTTTGAACAAATCTACGTCCTGAATGACTTGTCGACCATCATTTGCAATGAGAACGGATTTGCGATGTGGTCTGTCAACTCAGGATCGAACAGGAGTGAAAATGCGCAGATGCAAATCATCCGGGTCGACATTACCAAACCGGCCGATTCCATTATCTACATGAGCTCGAGCCGAAAACCAGGCCCGGCAATTTCCATTGCCTATAAATATAATTCCCTGCGTTTTAATTACCACCTGATGGATTATTCGAATAAAGGCAATGTGTTATCCCGTTGCAGGATGGACCAGGAGCCCTGGAATGATTATTCGGCATCTCAGTCCCGGGAATATTCCGGAATAAAACCCGGAACACATGTTTTCAGAGTCGAAACAAAAAGCATGATGGGTGTTATTCATTCGGATGAGTTTTATTTTGAAATTCTGCCTCCATGGTACAGAACGACCTGGGCATACATACTCTACACCTTATTGGCAGTTGCATTGTTGTTCGCCTTATGGTACTGGGACAACAGGCGAATCGGACGGAAAGAGAAAGAGATGGCGGAAGAGCAAAGAAAAGTCATGCAGAGAAAAGAAGCGGAATTCAAGAAAGAACAGGAAAAGAAAGAACAGGAAATTATTCATCTCAAAAACGAGCAACTCGAGATGGAAGTCATGCATAAAAACCAGGAACTGGCCAATAATGCCATTAACCTGGCACGTAAGAACGAGGTCTTAGCTGATTTAAGGGCCGATATCAACAAACTTTCCGACGACATATCCGATAAAAAGGATCCGGCAGCGTTGAGAAGAATGCTCCTGAGACTGATCGGCAAAATTGAGGAAAATACCCTTCATGACGATAGTCTGAAAAAGTTTGAAGAGCATTTCGACCTCGTTCACAATAATTTCATGATGCGCCTGTCGGAAAAATATCCGGAACTAACCCTAAACGAACGTAAAATGTGCGCATTGGTGAAAATGCACCTATCGTCGAAAGAGATCGCTCCGCTGCTGAATATCTCGATACGTGGCACCGAAACTTTACGTTATCGTTTACGGAAGAAATTAGGATTAAATCCGGATGAAAGTCTAACATCCTTTTTGAACGGGTTTTAGCCGACAGGCCGGTCTTTCCAATCCCCATACTGCCTGATCAATCCGATCAGTTTTTCGACCGCTTCACTCGCCGGGATATTTTTTTCAATACATTCTTTTCCTTTATAAAGGCTTACCTTTCCAGGGCCTGCGCCAACATAGCCATAGTCTGCATCGGCCATTTCGCCCGGCCCGTTCACAATGCATCCCATAATTCCTATTTTCAAGCCTGTAAGGTGATCGGTTGCAGCTTTTACTTCCTTTATGGTCGATTGCAAATCAAACAAGGTCCGTCCGCAACTCGGGCAGGAAATATACTCTGTTTTGGTGATACGGCGACCGGTAGCCTGCAGAATTCCATAAGCAACCGATTCGACTTCTTCCGGAAATATTGCAGGATTCTCATTGGAGAGCCAGATGCCATCGGCCAGCATGTCCAAGAAGAAGGCTCCACAGTCCATCGCCGCTTTAATTTGCAGAGATTCTGCATCCTTTTCATTGTAAATTCTCCGGATAACAACCGGGATTTCGATGCCTTCCTCCCAAAGACGATGGATAAATGCCTTTTGTTCCCCGGAAGCATACGGATGATTGCTCGAAATGACAATAACTGTATCTTTTTTTTCTTTGAGCGACCGGATCATCTCTTCTGTCAGATCCGGATATTTCAGTTCCAGATAATTGAATTTTAATGGGGTTTTATCCGAAATAACCACCGGTACCTGAGTACCTCCGGCTTCTCCTATCGGGAACGTTTTTCTTCTGACCGGATCGAACGGATTATAATGCCTGGAAAAGCTTCCGGAGATCGAAGGAGATCCTTCCCCCGATTTCAAGTGCTCGACCAACTTCTTTGCCACCGGAATCTCTTTTTCCGGGTCTTCACTGAGCGAAACCCGGATGGTATCTCCGATACCCTCGAACAGCAGGGTTCCGATGCCGACCGCCGATTTGATGCGTCCGTCTTCCCCGTCTCCGGCTTCGGTTACTCCCAGATGCAGCGGAAAATACATATTTTCTTTTTCCATCCGGGTTACCAGTAAACGTACGGTACGAACCATGACAAAAGTACTGGAAGCTTTGATAGAAAGTACAACATCAAAAAAGTTTTCAGAAACGCAGATACGAAGAAATTCCAGACAAGACTCAACCATTCCTTCCGGAGTATCTCCGTAGCGCGACATGATCCGGTCGGATAGCGAGCCGTGGTTTACCCCGATCCGGATGGCTGTCCGGAACTCCTTACAGATATTCAGAAAAGGAACGAAGCGCTCTCTGATCTTTTTGATTTCATCGGCATACTCTTCATCCGTATATTCAAAATTGCGGAAAGTTTTAACAGGGTCTACAAAATTTCCCGGATTGATCCGGACTTTCCCGACAATGGCAGCAGCAGCATCCGCAGCCTTCGGATTGAAATGGATGTCGGCCACCAATGGCGTCTGAAAACCCTTTGCACGCAATTCATCTCTGATAGCCCTGAGATTTTCGGCTTCCCGCACTCCCTGTGCAGTCAGGCGTACATACTCGCCGCCCGCCCGGACAATACGGATACACTGATCTACACTGCCTTTCGTATCCATTGTAGAAGTATTGGTCATCGATTGCAGCCTGACCGGATAATCTCCTCCCAAAGGAGTATTACCGATATGGACAATAGAAGACTTCCGGCGATTGTAGTTAAAAGAACTCATGGCTTCAGGAATATTTATAAAATAAAAAGCAGCAGAATCAATTTGTCTTGAATTTATATTTAACAGAAGAAAGCTCATTATTCGCCTGAACGATCTTCGTTTTAAGATCCTCTTTATAGGTGGTCAAACGAGCCTGCAATCCGTCGTCTTTTACGGCGAGCATCTGTACCGCCAAGATAGCAGCATTCATTGAACCGTTAATTCCCATGGTGGCAACCGGAATCCCCGGAGGCATCTGAACAATTGCCAGCAAAGCATCCAACCCATCTAACGAAGAGTTAACGGGAACCCCGATAACCGGTAAAGTAGTCATCGAAGCAATCACTCCGGGAAGGTGGGCCGCCATCCCGGCAGCGGCGATAATTACTTTTATTCCCCGAACTTTGGCCGTTTTTGCAAAACTTTCCACCTCAGCCGGCGTACGGTGCGCAGATAAAGCATGCATCTCGAAAGGAACTTCGAAATCATCCAAAACCTTTGCAGCCTGTTCCATGATGGGGAGATCAGACGTACTCCCCATAATGATACTCACTACCGGTGTCATTTCCCTATGAACGTTTTATAGTCCGATGCCGAAAGCAGTCCGTTCAACTGACCTGCGTCTTTCACTTCCACTTTAATAATCCAGCCTTTACCATAGGGATCCTGATTTACCAATTCAGGCTGCCCATCCAGAGCGCTGTTCACTTCAAGAACTTCGGCAGTTGCCGGCATCAATAAGTCGGAAACTGTTTTGACGGCTTCGATAGAACCGAAAACTTCATTTTGGGAAATAGTTTCTCCGACACTGTCTACGTCGACAAAAACAATTTCACCTAATTCACCTTGAGCATAATCGGTAATGCCGATAAAGCCTGTAGTTCCTTCTACACGGATCCATTCGTGGTCTTTCGTGTACTTCAATCCTTCCGGAAAATTCATAACATTAATGATTTAAATATTTTAAAAATTAAAAACCTATTCTGGTCTGATCAGATCTCCTTTCTTAACCGGGCTACCGGAATTCCCATCTGCTCCCGGTATTTTGCAATGGTTCTTCTTGCCACATCATAGCCTTTTTCCTTCAACACGACAGCCAATGCATCATCAGTAAGAGGTTTCGATTTATCCTCATCGTTAATGCAGGATTTCAGAATCGCCTTTACTTCGCGGGTGGAAACTTCTTCTCCGGACTCATTCTGAAGCGATTCGGAGAAAAAATACTTCAAAGGATAGATTCCGTAATTCGTCTGTACATACTTACTATTACTAACCCGCGAAACGGTAGAAATATCGTACCCACTCAATTCAGCAACATCCTTGAGAATCATCGGCTTCAGATCCTGCTCTTCTCCGGAAAGGAAAAAGTCGTGTTGAATATCGATAATCGCCATCATGGTTTCTTTCAGGGTATTCTGACGCTGTTTAACGGCATCGATGAACCATTTGGCGGAATCCAGCTTTTGCTTTACAAAAAACAACGCTTCTTTCCTCTCTGAGGTTTGATTTTTTTTATTTCGGGAATAATCCTCGAACATATCTAAGTATTCCCGGTTCACTTTCAATTCCGGGATATTCTGCTGGGGCATGCTGAAAATCAATTCTCCATTCGAAGCCTCTACCACAAAATCAGGAATGACTTCCGCCATTTTACTTTCCAGATTACTTTCCCAGGCATTGCCCGGTTTGGGATTCAACAGGGTGATTTCTTTCATGATGTTCTTCAACTTATTTTCCGTGGTATTCAATGCACGAATGATCTTATCGTAGTGCTTCTTGGAAAACTCGTCGAAATAATCTTTTATTATTGTAATAGCATCCTTACGTTCCGGAGTCGGAGTTTTTCTTCTCAGCTGGTTTAGCAGGCATTCCTGAAGATTACAAGCGCCAACTCCCGGAGGATCTAATTGTTTAATGATGCGCAATACCTGCTCGATTTCGGGAATAGAGACATCGATACCGCTCTGAAAAGCCAGGTCATCGGAAATAGCATCCAGATCCCGCCTCATATACCCATCTTCGTCGATATTGCCGATGAGATACTCTCCGATACGCATCTCATGCTCCGACAATTCGCGGAGAGACAATTGATTGGTCAGATACTCCTGAAAAGATTCGGATTCAAAGTACGGAATATCCTCCCGGTGATCGTCCGGAGAATAATTATTGAGTTGAAACTTATAATCCGGAATATCGTCTTCCGACAAATAATCTCCAAGAACAATATCTTCCTGGGTAATATTACCACCTTCCGGATCGAATTCTCCGGGCAGGTTATCATCATCGGATCCTGCCGGAAAATCATCAATTTCTTCTAATGCAGGATTTTCCTCTAACTCCTGGTCAATTCTATTCTCCAACTCTATCGTGCTAAGTTCCAGCATTTTAATCTGCTGAATTTGTAGTGGAGACAGTTTTTGTTGTAATTTTTGACTTAACTGCTGCTTGATCATCTTACTGGATTAGCGAGTGTATTTTCAATACTATCAAAACGGTACAAAGGTAAAAATTGTTTTATAATATCAAAACGCTTAATACCTAAAACTACTTCCGCCTAAGAACTCTCTCAAAAGTGAAGTATTAGGTAACTCATCAAGGTCTATATATACAAAATACTTTAAAAATTTAAGCAACCGGTAAGCTTCGGCATACTCCGGATCCCTTGGAAGTACCTCTGCAAGAATCGGCTCGGCATATCGTCTGAGTACGGCCAACTCGTACAGCATAGCAGAATTAAACATGGCATCGGCTTCCTCCTGGTATGGAAAAATCCATTTATCTTCTCCTTTTCGTACGCTAAGCCAGCGGGAAATAGTTTCTTTTGCAGAATACTTACGGAATTGATAGTCCCTCACGATCCTGCGTATCAACCGGTTATCTGTTGTCGGAATCCAGTTATGATCATCCAATGAAATTGTTGTCAAAGCGGAAACATAGATTTTATAGGCCGTTGAAGACGCGATTCCGGGAAGGAGTTCCGGATTCAAAGCATGAATACCCTCCATAACCAATACTGAATTTTCTTTCATCTGAATGGTATTTCCTTTGTAAACCCGTTTTCCCTGAGTAAAATCATAAGTCGGCAAAGCAACTTCCTCTCCATCGAGTATCTTTTTCAGGTCGGAATTGAACAGTTCCAGATCGATCGCATACAATGATTCAAAATCATACTCTCCTCTTTCATCCAGCGGAGTTTCTTCACGATTTACATAATAATCGTCGAGCGAAATGGCCATCGGCCGGATGGCATTGGTCATCAGTTGTACCTGTAACCGCTTGCAGAAAGTTGTTTTTCCGGACGACGAAGGACCGGATATCAATACGATCCGAACTCCTTTTTCATACCTCCCGGCAATCTCGTCGGCAATCCGGGCAATCAATTTTTCTTGCAGGGCTTCGGCCACTTTTACCAGCGCCGGAGTTTCCCTCGACTCGTGGGCCCGGTTCAGATCTCCTACGTTCGACATACCCATGACGCGCTGAAATTTGAGGTGGTCCTGAAAAACATTCATCATCTTCTCCTGGCGCACAAAAGGTTGCAATTCCAATGGATTTTGCATATTCGGGACACGCAGCAATAAACCGCCATTCAACTTCTCCAGTCCGAAAAGGTACAACCAACCCGTATCTGGTAATAAAGCTCCATAATAATGATCGATATGTCCGCCGAGAACATTGTAAGTACTGTATACTTTTCCGATGGTTTCAAGCAGTGTGGCTTTATCCTCCATATCATGCTTCCTGAAAAGTTTTACAATTTCGGTCGTTTGTCCCGAATGGGTTTCAAAAGGAAGCTTCAATTCGATAATCTCCTGCATTCGGATCCGAAGTTTTTCGGCATC
Organism: Bacteroidales bacterium; assembly: GCA_031548005.1. Lineage (GTDB taxonomy): Bacteria > Bacteroidota > Bacteroidia > Bacteroidales > Azobacteroidaceae > BNXB01. The sequence continues at coordinate 7,491 of JAVBRK010000008.1, read as the reverse complement.
TTCATCAGTGATCTTTCTACCAAGGGCCAACTCGCAATAATAGCCTTTTGAAACCGGATGCTCGATAAATATCTCTGTTCCAGGGAATAAATCATCGACCGCCTTTGAAAGGACAAAGCACAAAGAGCGCACATAGGCACGCATTCCGGAAGGATCGCCGACATCGAAAAACTCGACATCTTTTGAAGTATAGCACCGAAAACCTAAGCTCTCGGTTTTATTATTTACCCGGGCTCCGGCCAACTGGTAAGGCAGATCCACCTTCATTTCCCGGTATATTCTCAGGAGGTCTACCCCCAATTCGAATTCGCGGTATACTTTCGTATTTTTACAATAAATTTGTATTTTTTCTTGCATTTTTATACTCTAAAATATTAAAATGACTGTTTAAGTTGACAAAAATACGAAAAAAAAACAGATTTTCAGAACAATCGTGTCGTTTAAAGAATTACTTTTGCATCGTTTATCAGATTAATGTTATCGTATTAAAAAACAAGTGAATGGATAAAATCAGTTATGCCCTGGGGCTAAGCATCGGAAATAATTTTAAAACCTCCGGCATCAGAAACTTAAATTTGGAGGACTTCAAAAAGGGGGTCGAAGATGTGCTGAATGAAAATACACCTCAGCTCAGTTATGATGATGCTAAAAATGTCATCAACGATTACTTTGCAAAGCTGCAGGAAGAAAAAGGTAAATTAAATAAAGATGCGGGGGAAGAATTTTTACGCCAGAACAAGGGGAAAGCAGGTGTAGTCACTTTGCCCAATGGCTTGCAGTACCAGATACTGAAAGAAGGAAACGGCCCGAAGCCCAAAGCAACAGACAGTGTAAAATGCCATTATCAGGGGACCTTGATCGATGGACGGGAGTTCGACAGTTCGATTAAACGCGGCCAACCGGCAACATTCGGACTGACCCAGGTTATTCCCGGATGGACAGAGGCTCTTCAACTGATGCCTGCAGGCTCCAAATGGAAATTATTCCTGCCTTCTGAATTAGCTTACGGTTCGAGAGGAGCAGGGGATATGATCGAACCCGACAGCACCTTGATCTTCGAAGTAGAATTATTAGAAATAGTATAAATTTTAAAATCATTTTAAAACCAATGAAAAAGTTATTCAGTTTTGCTGCCTCGCTTATGGCAGTTTCTGCTGTGATTTCCATGACTTCATGTAACGCTCAGAACTCTTCCAGTGCAAATTTAAAAACAGATGTAGACTCGCTTTCATATGCTATGGGAGTAACTCAAACTGTACAAGGACTGGATATGTACCTGACACAAATGGGTGTCGACTCTACTCAAATGACCGATTTTATTAAAGGACTGCAAGAAGGAGTGAATATCAACCCTGAAAACAAAAAAGAAAACGCCCGTCAGGTCGGTCTTCAGTTAGGACAAATGATCGTGAAACAATGGATTCCCGGAATGACCCAACAAGTTTTCGGATCTGATTCGACGATGAAAATCGATAAAGCTAACTTTGTAGCCGGATTCGTTGCAGGAGCCACCAATAAAGGATTGAAAATGAGCAAAGAAGATGCTCAAACTTTCTCCACAGCTAAAGGACAGGAAATCCGTGAAAAAGCAATGGAAAAACAATATGAGGCTAAAAAAGCCGCTGACTTGAAATTCCTGGAAGAAAACAAAACAAAAGAAGGTGTGCATGTTACTCCCAGCGGTCTTCAATACAAGGTGATCAATGAGGGAACAGGCCCAAAACCAGCTCCAACCGACAAAGTTAGAGTTCATTATATCGGAACTACAATTGACGGTTCTGAATTCGACAGTTCTGTAAAACGCAACCAGCCTTTTGAATTCAGTCTCGGAGGCGGTGTTATCGACGGATGGATCGAAGGTGTTCAGTTGATGACCGTAGGCTCCAAATATATTTTCTACGTTCCCTACAATCTGGCATATGGAGCAGAAGGTAGGCCGGGAGCTATCGACCCGTTTTCAACCCTGGTTTTCGAAGTCGAATTACTTGAAATCGTTAAGTAAGGAATCATTTTCAGTTTAGCATCCAAAATACTTTATGGAAAAAATAGATAAGTTAGATCGGAAAATTCTGGAAATCATCTCCCAAAACGCCCGGATACCATTTAAAGATGTTGCGGAAATGTGTGGAGTATCACGCGCCGCCATCCATCAACGGGTGCAAAAAATGATGGAGATGAAAGTGATAATAGGATCGGGCTACCATATTAATCCTAAAGTCTTAGGATATAACACATGCACTTATATCGGAGTAAAACTCGAAAAAGGATCCATGTATAAAGATGTAGCTCCCGAATTTGAGAAAATTCCCGAAATTGTGGAGTGTCACTTTACAACAGGTCCTTATACGATGCTGATCAAACTATTCGCCCGGAACAACGAACACCTGATGGAGCTTCTGAACGGAAGGATACAGGAGATCCCGGGTGTTATCTCAACTGAAACTTTGATCTCTTTGAAGCAAAGCTTCAAGCGGGAAATTCCGGTCATAAAATCGGTCTGATATAAGAGAATAAGAATCGAACACTGTCTCTCGATAAAAAATGAGAGGCAGTGTTTTTTTATTTTTCCTATGGTAAAAGATTCAGACGATTGATTTGCAAATACTTTTAACAATAATCTGTGAACAGATAAATAGTCATTACTCACCAATCAGCAAACACAGGATTGAAATTATTGCTGTATTTTTAGTAACAAATCCTCAACTCCGGAAAATATAAATCACATCCTTAAAACAACTGGAATAATTATTCTAAGCAAATGATTTTCAGAAAATTAAATAAGAATCTATATACTTATTTTATTGATCATCAACAGCATAAAATCATTACAAATCTATATATTATCAATTCCATATTCGAATTATCAAGTAAAATATATTAATTCATATGTGTTTTTTTAAAATTAAACTATATATTTGCAACTATTGATATATAATATTTCCATTGTATAATATTTATAAAGACAATAGTTGTCTGGATAATTAAAATTTGATAAGACCATGTCAGCATTACTTAACCCCGTAGAAACCTTTGTATCCATTGCCGGCAAACCATGCCACTTCAGATATTTGAAATTACACCAAAAATTCAACCATCACCACTGTTTCGACATTGAAGTAGACTTTGAGGAACTGGAATCGCAATGGATGGATAACCCAACCAGAATCATCCAGTTGATGGGGAAAGAGGTTAATATTTCCATGAAACACAAAATAACGGGAGAGACCAACGATTTTCTGGGACTCGTCACGCACGTGGAAATGATTGGAAAACACGGCCAGCAAAGCGGTATCCTGGTTTCCGGGCATAGTCCGACCATCCGCCTGGACGGAAAGAAAACAATGGATTCCTTTATGGATAAACCCCTGAAAATGATTGTTGATGAAGCGGTGGGTAATTCCGGGAACGGAGCCTCCGTGACTGCAAATCCTAAATTCGGAGGTAAAGCCGACTACCTTTGCCAGTACAACGAAACCTGCTTCGAATTCCTTAATCGCCTGAGTTGGCTTTATGGCGAATGGTTCGGCTATTCGGGTACGGAGATTTTCTTCGGAAATCCCGGTGCAGGAAGTACGTCAGTATTGACCTATGATGAAGAAATCCTGGAATTCAACCTCTCGGCAAATCTGGTTCCTCCCAGATTCAACCGGTACGAATACCTGGTTCACGACGATAACGAAATCGATTCGGCTGCTCCGGACCATGTTCCGGGAGTCCGGGGTTATATCCAGGCAGCGCTGAACCAGTCGAAAGAAATATATACCTCGGAAGCAGACTTGCATTTGAATTCTTCTATCCTGATGAAAGAAGAATTGTACCATTTGGTAAAAATGGAAAAGAGCCGGTCTGTGGGCGATATGCTGGTTTTCAATGGAAAGTCCCATTCCTGTAAAGTAAAGATAGGGGGCGTGGTTTCCGTCGCGCTTCCCGGAACGATGGCTGTCGCCAATAAACAAGTAGAAGATTTTCTGGTCACCGAAGTGACCCATATCGTAGACCAGGAAAGTCATTACTTCAACACCTTCAAAGGCGTTCTTTCGGGTATCGAAAACATTCCGATGCCCGAACTCCGGATGCCGGTAGCCGCCCCGCAGGTAGCCACAGTGAAAACCAACGACGACGAAAAGAAGCTGGGTCGTGTCAAAGTCGAATTCCAATGGCAGAAAAAGAAAGGCAAGACTACGAATTGGATCCGTGTTCAAACTCCGGATGCCGGAAAAAGCGATAAGGTGGCGAACAATCGAGGGTATGTAGCGATTCCGGAAGAAAAAGATATCGTGATGGTCGGGTTTGAATACAACGACCCGAACCGGCCGTTTGTGATGGGTTCGATCTTTTCGGAAAAAGTAAGTCAGGGCGGCGGCCAGGGCAACAAGAGTAAGAGCATTACCACCCGCAGCGGGAGCACCATGACGCTGGATGATGATAAGGGAAGTATTTTAATTAAGGACCAGCATGGATCAGACAGTAAAATTACATTCGATGGAAAAAAGAAAATAAAAATAGAAGCAGACGACGAGCTTACGATCGATATCGGAAAAGGTGCTTCTGTTTTGAAAATGGATAAGAACGGAAACATCACGATAAACGGAAATGTATTCAAAATCAATGCAACAAAGAATATACTTCTAATTTCGAAAGACAAAGCGATGCTATGGGGAAAAAAGGCAGTCAATATTCTTTCCGAGTTGTTGAATGTTGCCGCATCCAAGAAAACAACCGTAAGTGGAGGTGGAGGAATAATTGTTGAAGAAAAAGGATTTGTGGATATAAATTAAGAAAAATAATACATGGGACGCCAAATTATATTAGAAGATCTTTCTTTAAAGGAAAGAATCAAATTTCTGGAAAACAGGAAAAATAACTCTATCTCTATATTAAAAGGAACAACAACCTCTGTTGTTTACGAGATCAAACAGTTGAATAAAACGATTGTAAATGATAAAGTTTTATTGGATTCCTCTACTCAAAAAGAGTGGTTGGTTAGCAACGTACTCCCCAAAGACGGAAGTTTTATTTTTGATATCACATTTACAAAAAATGAAATTATCAGGCAGACTCCTATTTACAATGAGATTATGGATTTTTCAAAAAAAATCCATGAAACTTATAGCCATTTGCTTTTAAGGACTGACTTCAACGGATGTTTAGTGGAAGTTGTCAATAAACAAGAAATAACCGGTAAATGGGAAGATATAAAAACATACCAATTAGCCCGTTATTTTGCAGGTGCGGAGAAAGATAATATCACATTAGCTTTAGATAAGGAATTCCAGGATCCTTTGTCCGGATTTATGCGAGACTGGTTATATTTCCTCTTCTTTATTCCATCTTCACAAAACCGCAACAAGCAAAATATCGGAACAGAATACAAACTGGACAAATTTAAAATGAAATCGAATTTTTTGCAAGGTATTGAAGTTTTCTTGCAAAAAAGTGAGAAATTAAAAAACATTGACGATATTTATATAGTTTTTCAACAATCTTCGACACTGATTGAAGATGTTAAACTATTCGGCAGCACTGATACGGAAAAAGCCTATAAAAATCAATACAAGGAACTTTTCGGGAAAGAGTTCAGACATCAGTTCCGGCACAAGGCAGATTATTGCTTAGATTTGGAAACCGGATTGATACACTCGTGTAAAGCGATTATTACGGAACAATTGAATGAACAATTGTACAGTGAGACTCTTTATGAAATAAAACAAAAAACGACGGAAAAATGAGCCAGCTATATGTTCCGGACGGCACGTGGACATTGTGTTCGGAAGGGAAAAAACCGGCAAAAATCGAAGTACAAAGCCAGTCAACAGTCCGAATCTGCGGACAAAAACTTGCTGCTGTTGAAACAGATCGTTTTGACGGTAATTTCATATGCCAGCAAATGGTAATGGCCGGAGCTTTGATCGGAACTTTAGTAGGTGCGGCAGTAGCCCTAACCGGTGGCGCCGCATTGGGAGGAATTATTGCCGGAGCCGCCGCAAGCAGCACTGCCGGAGCCGCTATGGGCAAGTTATCTTCTTTAATCCCGAGTATATGCAGTATACTCTCTTCCGGAAGCCAATGGACGATGTTGCATGATCAGGTGTACTACGAGAAAAGGAAAGCTCTTCTGAAAGATGCAACCCTGAATTGTTTTTTAGGTGGGATAATCTCCATTGAAATGGTGGATACGAAAGAGCTCGAAATGGCCATGCTGGCAAGTAATATTTATGATGGTGATGATAGTTCTGAACTTCCGGTCGGATACACTGTCTGCCCGCCGGAAGAACTCCCATTAGGAATGAGAGATATGAATAAAGAGCCTTGGATTTATGATTCCGGATTCAAAGCCCGGATGTACAAAGGTCCGGAAGGTGAACATATTTTGGTATTCCAAGGTACTAATGAAGAGAAGGATTGGATAGATAATGCACAACAAGGAGTTGGCTTGGAAAGCGAACAATATGAACAGGCAAAAAAATTGACGGAACAGCTGGAAGATGGAAAGTGTAAAGTCGAAACTGTGGCCGGTCATTCATTGGGAGGGGGCTTGGCAACGACAGCCGGTGCCAGGTTAGGAGCAGAAACCTATACTTACAATGCGGCAGGAGTACACCCCAATACTATTGAAATTACTTCCGAGCAGGAAAAGCAAATCCATGCCTACAGTGGCGACCATGATATTCTGACCACCCTGTCCGATAATCGCGAAAGCATATTGGGAATCACGCCCCTGACTTTCTTGTTAGAGTTAACCGGCGCCTTACCAAGAAACAACGGACAGCGGATTGAACTGGAGACCGATGTATCCTGGTTTCCCAATCCTGCAGAAGGACATAGTATGAAGTATCTTATAAATGCTTTGGAAAAAGAAATTGCCTTGCAGGAAACTCCGGTAAATGTGGAAGCTCTTAATAAATGAGAACATGAAAAACCTGATATTATTTTTTTTATTGTTAGTATTTACAACATCCTGTAAATTTATGGAAATAAAAGGAAAACCTGAATACTGCTTTGAAGGAGATTATCTTCCTTTGGGCAAGGCGATTTTTGAGAATGATGCTAAAAAACTGACTGAATTGCTGAATAGGAAATTAGTCCCAATTGACTCAGTGGGAGAAGGAGGAAAATCAGGCAAACCTACACTGCTGATGTATGCCGTATTGATTGAAAAGCCGGACATGGTGGAAGTATTATTAAAACACAGGGCCAATCCCAAGCAGGAATGTTTATTGAGGAATCAAATGAAATTAATTGACCATACGACAGGAGAAGAGATATTATATCATGAAGAAAATCCCCTGAACTGGTCAACAAGGGGAATTAAGAATGTTTCCAAAGCACAAAAAATATCGGGCTTGTTAATTGATCATGGAGCGGATATCAACGGATTCGGATTGTATTATTATTCTCCTTTGATTAATGCAGTGATGGGTCATGACGGAAAAGAATCCAAAGAGATGGTTGATTTTTTATTGGGCAAAGGAGCCGACATTAATGCTTATG
>JAVBRK010000071.1:0-10412 GCA_031548005.1 Bacteroidales bacterium | reverse complement strand
ATCATGCAGGAAGGCAAACCGGTGATCTACGATACCAAGCGGTTCAGAAGCGACCGGGTGGCCTATGGAAAAGACATCAAGGGATGGTTCGAGTTCCCCACCGGCCAGGATGAATCTGTCGAAATCAAAGTGGCCGTATCCTCCACCGGAACCCAGGGCGCCTTACTGAATCTGCAGGAAACAGACCATCATTCGTTCGACAGCCTGAAAAAACAGGGAGAAGAAACCTGGGCGAAGGAATTGAGCAAGTTCAGGGCAACCGGAACAGAAGATCAGTTAAAAACTTTTTATACAGCCGTATACCGTACCTTTTTGCATCCTTTTGTATTCGAAGATGCCGACGGACAGTACCGGGGACATGATTCGAACATTCACTCGACCGACGGATTCACGAACTACACCGTTTTTTCCCTGTGGGATACCTACCGGGCGGAACATCCGTTACTGAACCTGGTACAACCCGAACGAAATGCCGGGATGATTAATTCTATGCTGGCACACTACGATCAGAGTGTCGAGCACATGCTGCCTATCTGGTCGTTCTATGGAAACGAAACCTGGTGCATGATCGGATACCATGCGGTATCGGTTATTGCCGATGCCATTGTAAAAGACGTTCCTGGATTCGATTACGAACGGGCATACAACGCCATGAAAACAACAGCCAAGAATCCTCATTACGACTGTCTTCCTGAATATACTCAACTGGGTTGGGTGCCATTCGACAAGGAGCGGGAATCGGTATCGAAAACATTAGAATATGCGTATGACGATTATTGTATTGCCCAGGCAGCTAAAAAACTGGGAAAAACAGACGATTACAACTATTTTCTGAACAGATCCCTATCCTATCAGAACCTGATCGATCCGGAATCCGGATTTATGCGGGGACGTGACTCACAAGGCGCCTGGAGAACACCTTTCGATCCGGTCGCTTATACCGGTCCGGGCTCCGTTCACGGTTGGGGCGATATTACCGAAGGCTTTACATATCAATATACCTGGTATGTCCCTCAGGATGTACAGGGCTACATCAATGAAATGGGAGGAAAAGAAATTTTCACCCAGCGGCTCGACTCGATGTTCACCATGGAATTGCCGGAAGACATCCCGGGAGCACACGACATCCAGGGACGTATCGGAGCTTATTGGCATGGAAATGAGCCCTGTCACCAGGTAATTTATTTGTATAATTATGTCGGCCAACCCTGGAAAGCCCAGGAAAAAATCCGGTATATCCTCGACAATCTGTATGGCAATACACCCGGCTCCCTGAGCGGTAATGACGATTGCGGACAAATGTCGGCCTGGTATATTTTCAATTGCATGGGGTTCTACCCGACCTGCCCGTCGAGCAATATATACGCCATCGGATCCCCCGGATTGGAATCGGTCAGGATGCAATTGCCCAACGGTAAAAAAGTGGAAATCACGACAGAAAATTACAGCCCGGAAAATGTATATATCCAATCAATGACACTGAACGGCGCTGCTTATAATAAAACCTACATCACATACGATGATCTGAAAAATGGGGCTGCTATCCACTTTGTACTCGGAAACAAGCCGAATCCTTCCTGGGGAACGGCTCCCGAATCGATTGCTCCTTCTATCTCCGAACCCAATAAAACAACACGATATGTTAAAAATTAAATGGCAACTCGCCATTCTTTTAGGAATGAGTTATCTATCGATGGCAGCAGCTCAGAATAAATGCATTGATTATGTAAACCCTTTTGTTGGTACCAAAAGTATGGGACATACCTTTCCCGGAGCCTGCGCTCCTTTCGGGTTGGTTCAGTTAAGTCCCGATACGGAAATGGTTCCACACAACATCAATGGTGTATACCAGAAAGATGCGTACCGCTATTGCGCCGGTTACCAATACGATGATAAAACAATCGTCGGATTCAGTCATACACATTTCAACGGTACGGGACATTCCGATTTAGGCGATATCCTGATCATGCCTGCAACCGGACCTGTTTTATTGGATAAAGGAACAGCCTCAGAACCCGAAAAAGGCTACCGCTCCCGGTTCAACCACGAAACCGAATCGGCCCGGCCGGGTTATTATGCGGTGACGTTAGACGACTACAAGATCAAGGCGGAGTTGACCTCCTCCGAGCGGGTCGGGGTACACAAGTACACTTTTCCAAAAGGAGACGGCCATATCGTACTGGACCTGGACTACGGGATTTATAATTATGACGGGAAGGTGTTGATGGCCAACCTGCGGATGGAAGATCCCTACACCCTCACCGGTTACCGGATCACCCGCGGATGGTCGCGCATGAATTACACGCATTTCGCTATTAAATTCTCCAAGCCGGTTAAAAATTACGGTTGCCGTAACAACGAAGAAGTCAAATACAAGGGGTGGTGGCGAAAATTCAAGATGGAAGACAATTTTCCGGAAATGTTCGGAACACATCTGACTGCTTTTTTCGAGTTTGATTTCAGTACTGATGAAGTCCTCGAAATCAAAGTGGCCCTATCGCCGGTCGATTGCTTAGGCGCCTTGAATAACTTAGAAAAAGAAGCCGGAAACAAAAATTTCGAGCAAATCCGGAATGAAACGGCCTCCAAATGGGAAAAAGAACTGAGCGTGATAGAAGTACAGGGAGATAAAGACCGTAAAGAGATATTTTATACCGCTTTATACCGGACGATGATCAACCCGTCAGTCTATCAGGACGTCGATGGCCGTTACCGGGGAATCGACCATAACATCCATCAGTCCGAAAAAGGGACGGAAAATTATACCGTTTTTTCGGTATGGGATACATTCCGGGCGGAACATCCCCTGATGAACCTCATCAAACGCGGACGAAGCAAACAATTTGCCAATTCCATGCTCAATCACTACAAACAAAGCGCACTCGGCATGCTGCCCATCTGGTCGCATATGGGAAATGAAAACTGGTGTATGTTCGGATACCATTCCGTATCAGTAATTTCAGATGCAATTGCCAAAGGGATCGATATCGATCCTCAACTGGCGCTCCAGGCTTGTATCAGCACCTCGAACCAGAAATATTACGACGGGATCGGCGAATATGTTAAGTTAGGATACGTTCCATCAGAGGCAAGCGGTATCTCGGCATCCGTAACTCTGGAATATGCATACGATGACTGGACTATTTACCAATTGGCACAGCGGCAAGGAGAGGTACAGACTGCCGAAACCTATAAACAACGCGCTTTAAACTACCGGAATGTATTCGACCCGTCGATCGGTTTTGCCCGTCCAAAGAACAAAAACGGTATATTTCAGGAAAAATTCGACCTGTTACAAACCAGCGGACAGGGTTTCGACGAAGGAAATGCCTGGAATTATTCCTTTTTTGCTCCTCACGATGTGAACGGACTGATCAAAGAAATGGGAGGCGAACGCCATTTTGTCAATCGCTTAGATTCCTTATTTACGATGCATTTACCGCCATCTTATTTCGAACACACGGAAGATATCAATGAAGAAGGATTGATCGGTAATTACGTACATGGAAACGAACCCAGCCACCACATCGCCTACCTTTATAACTGGACTTCCGAGCCCTGGAAAACCCAATACCGGGTGCGGGATATCATGAAACGGATGTATAAGAACAAGGTAGACGGACTGTGCGGAAATGACGACTGCGGCCAAATGTCGGCCTGGTATGTATTTTCATCCATGGGATTCTACCCGGTTTGCCCCGGCTCTACCCAGTACATATTGGGTTCACCGAATGCCCCCAAAACAACCATTCACTTGGAAAACGGAAAAACATTCAGTATCCTTGCAGAAAATTTCAGCGATAAAAACGTGTATATCAAGTCTGTAAAATTAAATGGAGCCAACTACAACAAAGCATTTATCACCCATGAAGATATTATGAACGGCGGCGAGCTCCGTTTTGAAATGAGCGCCGTCCCCAACAAAAAAATGAAATGGGAAAAACCGGAATCTTTTAGTAATTAATTTAGGTCATGACTTAAATTAATTACTCCATCTTTAATATAAATGATCTGATCCGTTTTGTCAGCTACACTTTGCTCGTGAGTCACAATGATAACGGTGACTCCCTTGTTATTAATACTTTTAAATAAGTTCATCACATCATTCGATGTCAATGAATCGAGTTGCCCTGTCGGTTCATCTGCCAATACAACAGCAGGTTCTGAAATCAATGCCCTGGCTATGGCCACTCTTTGTTTTTGACCTCCGGAAAGTTCATCCTGGATTTCCTGAAGCAGTTCAGTGTTGATCATGTTTAATCCGGTTGTTAGAACATCAATTATTTTTTATGTTTAGGATATAAGCACATCCAAAGCATACAGGCTACTAAAATGATCATACTAACCGGAACGGTAATCCATAGACTACCCTTAGATTCAAGTATGCGGAATGCATATAAATAAAGTAAAGTTCCGGTTTGTACCACTATCAATAAGAATCCGACCAATACCCTCCAACGGGAAGTTCTTTCTTTTTTCAATGCTACAATTTTTCCGGTAATAATAGATGTTAGTAGATAAAAACTGAGATAAATCATTACATAAGCTATAATTCCTCCCGGTTCCTTTACAAAAATAAACCCCAATGATATCATCCAGCCCATAAAAACCGATGTAAAAAGATTAACAATCGTATAATCACCCTCCGAAAGCCTCTTGCCGAATAAAAACAATTCAATTTTTTCCATACTTTGCCTTAGAAAATTACTTACCTTTTATAACATTATAGTTTATCATTAGAAACTGTTAAAAAAACAGTATAAATTCAAAATAAAATATTGATTATCAGTTAATTAATTTTAATTTTCTTCGTATCTCTATGGTTATGGTTACCAAGCTATAAAGAAAGAATGGAGAAAACTTATCCAACTAACTTGACCGATAATCAATGGAGTACAATATTAGCTGTTTTAAACGATAAATGCAAGTGCAAACATTCTAAGAGAAATTTTTGATGAAATCTTCTACATACTTAAAACGGGTTGATCCACATAATCCAAACAGTCCGGTTGGAATAACCCAATCAATCTCTGAACCAATGCGATAAAGGCTCCTGACAATGAATTTAACCGATAGTTGAACATTTGATAAGAAGGTGGGGCAAAAAATCAGGTGAAAAGATACTCTTTTGCAAAAGAATATGTATATCTTTGACTTGGAAATTCTTTTAACAATGGTCTGCAAACAGGTAGATAATTATTATTTCCTGAATTGGATACCGGTGTGGTATTATTTTCGCATAATTTATAAATAGCAACTTAAATTAATTAAGAATAATGAAGACATTATTTCTATCTATCGCTATACTTTTTTCCGCCACAGTGTGTGCACAGAACTGGTCGGATCCTAAATGGGGTTCGTTCAACTATCCCGAAATTCATTTTGAGAACAAAACTCCGGAAACGGAAGGGGCTAAAATCTACAGCCGGATTGTTCCCGATCCTGTTAATTTTATTAAGCAGCATGCCCTGTGGGTAGTACAAACCTTGTACTGGTCGCCTGCCGATTCCATTCCCGGAATTAAAAATATTCATTATACACTGGAAGATGTAGATGGCATTTCGGCTAAAGGAGGAGGCGTACCCGATATTGCTATTTTTTACAGTTCACGCTGGGTAGAACGCTCCGAAAAAGACCGGGGAGACGACAAAGTTCTGTTTGAAACCCGCGGAGTCCTGTACCATGAACTGACCCACGGCTTCCAATTAGAGCCCCAGGGTATCGGAGGTTATAAGCAAGGTACTGAATTCTGGGCGTTTATCGAAGGGATGGCCGATGCCGTACGTTATCAGAACGGATTTTTTCCTGTTACCAACCGCAAACCGGGAGGACATTGGATGGACGGTTATCAAACCACCGGATTCTTTTTGCAATGGCTCACGGCTAAAGATCCGGATTTCCTCCGGAAATTCAACCGCTCTACCTTAGAGATTATTCCCTGGAGCTTCGATCAGGCCATGAAGCATGTACTTGGAGAGAAATGCGGAGTAGACGCCATGTGGGATGAGTATCAGCAATTTTTAAAGGTAAATCTTTAAATCCCGTTCAAGTGAAAATCATGTTGCTTAATTGCTTTTTTTATGTAATTTTGCATTCCGATACAGACTATAATCTAATCCTGTGTTAATGAAGCAATGAACAAAATTATCAAGAAAGAATTCCTTTCCGAAAATGTGGTAAAATTTGAGGTCGAAGCGCCTCTGATAGCACGCTCCAGAAAAGCCGGCCACTTTGTAATCGTCAAAGTCGGCAAGTTTGGCGAACGCATCCCGCTCACCATCGCTGCATCCGATACGAATAAAGGTACCATTATATTGGTGATCCAACGAATCGGTGAGTCCTCAAAAAAAATCTGTGCACTCAACGAAGGCGAGTTTATTACAGATTTGGTAGGACCATTGGGACAAGCCACACACATCGAAAATTTCGGAACGGTGGTCTGCGCCTGTGGAGGAGTAGGAACCGCTCCCATGCTGCCGATCGTGGAGGCAATGAAAAAGGCGGGGAATCGGGTTATTACAGTGCAGGCCGCCCGTACAAAAGACCTGGTAATACTCGAAAATGAAATGAAAGCTTTCTCCGATGAAGTCGTAATTATGACTGACGATGGCTCATACGGAAAAAAAGGATTGGTAACCAACGGGGTAGAAGAAGTTATTCTTCGTGAGAAAGTGGATCTTTGCGTTACCATTGGACCAGCAATTATGATGAAGTTCGTGTCGTTACTCACAAAGAAATATGGAGTCCCCACAGTCGCATCGCTCAATACCATCATGGTAGACGGTACCGGAATGTGCGGAGCCTGCCGGGTTACTGTCGGCGGGAAAACAAAATTTGTCTGTGTGGATGGACCGGAGTTCGATGCCCACCAGGTGGATTTCGACGAAATGATGATGAGATTGAATGCATACAAAGAATTTGAATAATCCGAAAATATGGCTGCAATAGAATACCTGAAAGCTCTGCGGAGCGAACCCTGGCGTGAAGAACTGCGTCAGAAAATGAAAAACAAGGAACGCAGTGCGATCCCCCGGGTCCATATGCCGGAACTGAATGCAGAATACCGTAGCCACAACTACGAAGAAGTCAACCTCGGTTTGAACAAAGAGCAAGCTATGATCGAGGCTCAACGTTGTCTCGACTGTCCGAATCCAACGTGTATAACAGGTTGTCCGGTAGAAATCAACATCCCCACATTCATTAAAAATATTGAACGCGGCGAATTTCTGGAAGCTGCCAAAGCTTTAAAAGAAACTTCCGCCCTACCGGCAGTATGCGGCCGGGTCTGCCCCCAGGAAAAACAGTGTGAAAGCCAGTGCATCCATCATAAAATGGGAAACGAACCGGTAGCGATCGGTCACCTGGAACGTTTTGCAGCCGATTACGAGCGGAAAAGCGGAAAAATATCGGTTCCCGAAGTCGCTCCAGCCAACGGGATTAAAATAGCAGTCGTAGGATCCGGTCCTGCCGGACTCTCTTTTGCCGGAGACATGGCCAAATTCGGCTATGATGTTACGGTTTATGAGGCGCTTCACGAAATCGGAGGCGTATTGAAATACGGGATTCCCGAATTCCGGCTACCAAACGAAATCGTCGATGTCGAGATCGAAATATTAGAAAAAATGGGAGTGAAATTCATCACCAACTGCATTGTAGGAAAAACAATCAGTTATGAAGACCTCCACAGCTATGATTTTAAAGGAATTTTCATCGCCAGCGGCGCCGGACTTCCCAATTTCATGAACATTCCGGGCGAAAACCTGGTAGGAGTACTTTCTTCCAACGAGTACCTGACGCGCGTTAACCTGATGGCTGCTGCGAAGGAAGAATCCGACACTCCGGTTTTCCACGGCAAAAAAGTAGCCATCATCGGAGGTGGAAATACGGCCATGGATTCTGTGCGGACAGCACGGCGTCTGGGTGCCGAGAAAGCCATGATCGTTTACCGCCGCTCCGAAGAAGAAATGCCGGCACGTATCGAAGAAGTAAAACACGCGAAGGAAGAAGGAATTGAGTTCCTCACATTACATAATCCCATCGAATATATCGGGGACGAAAAAGGGCGGGTAAAACAAATGAAGCTTCAGAAAATGATGCTGGGCGAACCGGATGCTTCCGGACGCCGCAAACCGGTCGAACTCGAGGGCGCCATCGAAACCGTCGACATCGACATGGCCATCGTCAGCATCGGAGTATCCCCTAACCCACTAATTCAAAGCGCATTTCGCGGACTTGATGTCAGTCGCTGGGGCACCATTATTGTCGATCAGGACACAATGCAGTCTGCTTTGTCTGATGTTTATGCAGGAGGCGACATCGTACGCGGAGGAGCCACTGTCATCCTCGCAATGGGAGACGGACGCAAAGCTGCAGCAGCCATGCACTCTGCATTAAATTCAAAGTAATATATTACAGATAATGAAAAAGATATTTATTTTTATGACAGCAGCCCTATTCTTTTCCTGTCAGAATAACAAGGAAAATAAACGTGTGGAACCTGCCCGGGACAGCTTCAAATATTCGGTCGAAAAATTTGCCGATCTCGAAGTGCTCCGTTACCAGGTACCTGGGTTCGAAGAATTGAGTCTCCAACAGAAAGAATTAATCTATTACCTTTCTCAGGCCGCATTAGAAGGACGTGACATTTTATTCGACCAGAACTGCCGTTACAACCTGGCTATTCGCAGGACATTGGAAGCAATTTACGAAAATTACGCCGGAGATAAAACTTCGGCCGATTATAAAGAATTCGGGATATACCTCAAACGGGTCTGGTTTTCCAACGGGATTCACCATCATTATGGCGAAGAAAAATTTCTGCCTGGATTTTCTAAAGATTTTTTCGCCAATGCAGTAAAATCGATCGATGCGTCCAAATTACCATTAAAAGAAGGAGAAACAGCCGATGTTCTCATCCGGGAGTTGACTCCGGTAATGTTCGATCCATCGGTACTGGCTAAAAAAGTGGTTCAGGACCCGAATGTCGATGTAATCCTTACCTCGGCCAATAACTATTACGGAGAAGGAATCTCTCAAAAAGAGGTGGAAGACTTTTACGGAAAAATGAAAGATCCCAAAAATCCCCAACCGGTTTCATATGGATTAAATAGCAAACTGGTAAAAGAAAATGGAAAATTGGTAGAAAAAGTCTGGAAAGTGGGCGGGTTATACTCCCCTGCTCTTGAACGAATTGCCGGCTGGTTGAAAAAAGCGGAAGCGGTAGCTGAAAACGATACCCAAAAACGCACCATTCATTTATTAATCGAATATTACCAAACAGGCGATCTGAAAAAATTCGACGAATATGCTATCAACTGGGTACAGGACATCGATTCCCGGATCGACTTCGTTAACGGGTTTACTGAATCGTATGGCGACCCGCTGGGAATGAAAGCCAGTTGGGAATCCATCGTAAACTTCAAGAACCTGGAGGCCACTAAAAGAACGGAAGTTATCAGTAGTAATGCCCAATGGTTTGAAGACCATTCTCCGGCTGCATCGCAATTCAAGAAAAAAGAAGTCAAAGGAGTTAGCGCTAAAGTCATTACCAACGCCATCATGGGAGGCGATTGCTACCCGGCCACTCCAATCGGGATCAATCTTCCGAATGCCAACTGGATACGCAAGGAATATGGCTCCAAATCGGTCACTATCGAAAACATTACGGATGCTTACGACAAAGCATCGCAAGGCAACGGTTTCAACGAAGAATTCGTATGGAGCGATACCGAACGACAACTGTTGAGCAGCTATGGCTTTGTTACGGACAATATGCACACAGATTTGCACGAATGCCTCGGACATGGTTCCGGCCAACTGCTGCCGGGAGTGGACCCGGATGCTCTGGGTATCTACGGCTCAACCATTGAAGAAGCCCGTGCCGACCTCTTCGGATTGTATTTTATCGCTGATAAAAAACTGGTTGAACTGGGTTTATTGGATAACCCTGAAGCCTACAAAGCGGAATATTATAAATTCATGATGAACGGATTGATGACCCAATTGGTCCGGATCGAACCGGGTAAGACCATCGAAGAATCTCACATGCGCAACCGGGCGCTGATCGCCCGCTGGGTGTTTGAAAAAGGAAGCGTTGATAAAGCCGTCGAACTCGTAAAAAAAGAGGGCGAAACTTACGTCGTTATAAACAATTACGACCGGATTCGCACTTTGCTAGGAGAATTGCTGGCCGAAATCCAACGCATTAAATCGGAAGGCGACTTCAAAGGCGCCAAAGCGTTGGTAGAAAATTATGCCGTTCAGGTCGATCCGGCGCTCCATTCCGAAATTCTGGACCGGTATAAAAAATTGAATCTTTCTCCTTACCGGGGCTTTGTCAATCCGGTATATGAACTGGTTAAGAATGCAGAAGGAACTGTGACCGATGTCAAAATATCTTACACTGAAGGATT
>JAVBRK010000108.1:0-20486 GCA_031548005.1 Bacteroidales bacterium | reverse complement strand
TGAACAACGTCAAAAATTCCAACGTCAGTTATCTGGCCGAAAAGTATAACGTGGATATTGCCGATGCCAACGTAAAAGCTGCCAAAGTTTTTCCTGATCCCGAATTGTCGGTGGGTTATGCGAACAATCAAAACTGGAACCTGCAAATGGGTTACGGGGTGGATGCCGAATTAGGCTGGACCCTCGAACTGGGCGGAAAACGTAAAGCCCGGGTACGACTGGCACAAAGCGAAAAGGAAATGACAGGGGCATTACTGGAAGATTATTTTCGCAATCTGCGTGCCGATGCCACCCTTGCTTATATAGCGGCGTTAAAACAAAAGAAACTGTACGAAATACAACAATCATCCTATAAACAAATGCTCGGACTGGCGCATGCCGACAGTTTGCGTTTCCGTGCGGGTTCCATTATGGAAGTGGATGCACGGCAATCGACACTGGAAGCCGCCACCATGCTGAACGATGTGTATGCAAGCGAAGGCGATTTGCAGGATGTGCTGGTGCAATTACAATTGTTGCAGGGTAGTAAAAACATGGAATTGCCCGATTCGATTGCAGGAGCATTGTTTTACTCAAAACGGGAATACAATTTACCCGAACTGATTACCACGGCGCAAAACAACCGTGCCGACTTGCAGGCGGCATTGATATCAAAAGAGGTTTCGCAAAATAATGTGCGCTTGGCAAAAGCCAACCGTGCGATAGACCTCGGGCTTAGTATCGGCGGCGGTTATTCTTCCGAAGTGCGCAACGAGATAGCGCCTGCCCCCGCATTCAAAGGCGTTACGGCGGGAATCAGTATCCCTTTGAAATTTTCTAACACCAATAAGGGAGAACTGCGGGCGGCCCAATTGGCGGCTACACAAAACGAAATACAATATCAGGCTATTGAACTGCAAATCGGTTCGGAAGTGGCGCAAGCCTATAATAAATACAAAATTACCTGCCGTCAGGTAGAGCAGTTCAATACCGGACTGTTGAACGAGGCGGAAACCATCTACAAAAAGAAAGTGTATAGCTACGAGCGGGGAGAAACGAGTATCCTTGACCTTCTCAATGCGCAACGCACCTACAACGATGTACAGGTAAATTACAGTGAAACGCTGTATAATTGCGCTGCCGCATTGGTGGAACTGGAACGCGCCTGCGGGATTTGGGACGTGGAGATGTAATAATGATTTTTAAGAACGGCTTCCGGCAAATTATACCGGAAGCCGTTCTTTGTTATTAAACCTTGGGCTAAATTACTTCTCTTATTTGAGGGTGTAAAATACACGACTGATTTTTATTTCATACAATCACTATTTCTTGGTATTTTTTAAGTCGGCTGGAAAAAACGGATAAATTAACCCCTTGAAAACGGGGGAAAGTGAGTATCCGAAAACGTATGAAACTGACCCCTTTGTTGGCAGTCTAAAAGAAAAGTTGTTCATTGGATGAGGTCATCGGACCTTGATAGCTTCCGGCTAAAAAATCAGAAGATTATGCCCAATACACTTATTAAAATGAGCAAATTAAGAACGATTATCAAGCATTTTACTACTCTGCGCACGGCTTGTGAGCCTATATCACCCCTAACTCATTGATTATACACATAAATACCCTACCTTAGTGTACTTACCCGTTGCCTTATTCATGCGAAATTTTCCCAGATTGCTGAAAGTCAAGCAAATTCTATCTGACTGCAACAATTGTATTAAAAATTCAGCAATTGTTCGCATTTTAAAGAAATAGTGTTATAAATTTGTATTCTACTAATTAAATACCGGATATCAATATGTCGGAAAATTTATTATTGCCCGGAGCAAACGCCTCTAAAGAGGAAAAATACCGTTCTCTTCTCCCCCAGATCGAATCATTGATCTGCGGAGAAAGCGATCTGATTGCCAATTTAGCCAATATTTCAGCAGCACTGAAACAAGCTTTCAACTTTTTCTGGGTAGGTTTTTACTTGTCCCAAAATAACGAACTGGTACTCGGACCGTTCCAGGGACCGGTTGCGTGCACGCGAATACCATTCGGAAAAGGGGTTTGCGGTCATGCCTGGAAAGAACGGAAAACAATGGTAGTCCCTGATGTAAACGCATTTCCGGGACACATTGCCTGTAGCAGCGATTCGAAATCGGAAATCGTAGTGCCTCTCTTCCGGGAAAACGAAGTGTGGGGAATATTGGATATCGACAGCGACCGGCTGAATGACTTCGATGCTATCGATGCCTCTTATTTAGAAAAATTAAGTATGATAATCAGTCGTTCGGTATAAAGTATGAGTCGAATATACTCCATCGATCCGGAAAACAATTGGATCAGCAATGCTAAGTTTTCTTTTCCGGGCGTCATGGGGTTATTAGACAAATATCATATCGAGGTCGAAACAGAATAATGCAAAAAGCTGCTTCAGATCAACTATCGAAGCAGCTTTCTACAGATTAAATGTATTGAATTATTTTTTATCCCACCAAATTCGGCCGGTTGCATCTATCGGCTCTCCGAAATCCGGATCTTTAGCCATATCGTCAATCCTTTTCTTATAATTTTCGTAATTATTGGTTCCAGGCAACGGGTAGGTAAACGAATGCCTTCTCGGAATCACTATCTGCTGACCTTCGGATGTCAGGGGTTCGACCGGGAAAGGAGTGACCGTATTGGGAAATCCGGTGCGTTTCCATAAAGACATCGCCTCATTGACATTCTTATAATAATCAATAAAGGCCTGTGATGCAATTTTCTCCAAGGCTTGCGATGCATCCCACTGAACTGCAGAAGTCTGCATATACGCCTTAATCTCGCTTTCCTTAACGGCCTCATAATTCTCTACCTGAGCTTTGCCGGCCATCTCGCTGTACAGTCTGATAGAAGACTCGACTCCGGTTTCATACCATTGGCGGGCTGTTTTCGACGAACCGACTCCACGGGTCACAAATTCAGCAGCCATGAAACAAAAATCCGCACAACTGATGCCCGGCATCCAGACAATCCCGGTACCATTGGAAAACGAAGGGTAAAACATCCGCTCCTGAGTATAAGACAATGTATCCAGCGTCAGTTCCTTTCCATCGGCCTGTTTTATTTTCCGTGCAGCAGCATAATATTCGGGAGACGTAGTCACATTCACTGCATCCGGATTGGAGTGTCCCCCCACATATTGCTGTGGATTATAAACAATTTGTTTGCCAGGATTCTGGACATTCCACAAATCCACATTCTCTTTGGTGTAGTTATTCTTACGATAAAGCATCCGTAATCTGGGGTCATTATTTTTAAGCATATAATCCACCATGGACTAAGTTGCTTTATAGGAAGCGATCCGGTTATAATTCTCATGTCCGGCGACATTGGTCTCAAATTTAAAAATCCAGCCATCGTCATTGGAAGTAAAGAGATTGCCGGGATCTGCATTCAAAACTTCCGAAGCAATAGACTTGGCTTTGCTGATATCTCTTTTTACCCATCTTGTCGCCAACCGGAGACGAAGCGCATTCGCAGCCTTAATCCAATTCTGAACTTTTCCGCCGTATACCGGATCGTATCCTCCGATAGAAACCTGTGCCGGACCGGATTGTTTCAACAAATTAATGGCGTTCTTCAATTGGTTGTCCCACTCATTATACAAATCTTCCTGGGATTGAAACGACGGCTCTGTAATTCCACCGTAACGGGCCTGCCAGCCTTCGTCGTATACCAAGGAGCCGAAAGTATCCGAAGCATAGATTCCATAATAAATCAGTAATACCCGTGCAATCTGAATCAGATCCCGGTATTTCTCCTGTTCGGCTTCTGTATAGTTGGCCTTGATGTATTCTTCTATGTCTTTAACATATCCTCCGGAACTCACGAAACGGCTGTAACGATCTCCCTGGTTTGAAATATAGTCGTATGTGGTTGAGCCATTTCCGGAAGTCCCGACAATATACTGCATCCACGGCATCTGTTTTCCGCAAATATCATAGTAAAATTCAAAAGAACTGTTGTTCATCGTTAGCGCGGCCACATAAAAGTGGTTGATCGGATTGATATCATACACCGTTTTTGGATCTGTATTGATATCGGCAAAATCATGGTCGCATCCTGCCAGAATAATTCCCGACAACAGTATTAATAACGCCTTGTTTATATAGTTTTTCATATGTATATCATTTTATTTATTAAACCGGTTCTACAACATGACTTAGAATGATAAATTAATTTTAAAGCTGTAAGTACGTGAATAAGGAGGACCTCCTACTTCAACGAATGCAGATGTCCGGTTCGAATATAATCCTTCGGGGTGAACATTATCCGGAAGGGTGTTATACAAATACGCTATATTTCTGCATATAAAGCCTACGTTCATATTGCCTACATGGATCGCTTTGGTCCATTTGTTAGGCATTCTCCACCACAAGGAGATTTCCCTCAACGATATCCAGGAGCTTTCCAGAACGGCTTCTTCCCGGATACCATTTCCCCAGTTGTACTTATACTGGTAGTATTGAGAAACAGGAATCGGCTTCACCAGCCCTTTATCATACGCTTCCTGCATGGTCCATCCCGACACATTGACCCCATTGATCACCACTCCATTATCGTATACTCCGTTCTGAATCACACCATCATGGATCGTTCTTCCATCGGTCAGAGTCCGGGGTAATCCTCCCTGTGCTTCACTACGGTACTGCAATGTAGATTCCAGCTTACCCGAAGCCATTCCGTAATTGTAAGTCCCGGATACCACATCGCCTCCGAATTTTGAATCGATGATACAATTCAGAGTAAAGTCCTTATATCTGAATGAATTTGCAAGTCCGGCAAGAAAATCCGGCTGTGTATTTCCTACTTTCACATATTCGCCCGAACGTTTAAAAGCCTGACCGGCAGTATTCAGCAACACCGGTTTCCCATTATTTTTATGGTCGACCGGGTTTCCATTTTCATCGACAGCCTGGTATCTTTTATAAGCATAAGGCGTATAAATGGCCCCATATTCTTCACCTACCGTGGCATAAGAGTAGGTATCCAGGTTTCCGGCCTCGATCAGGTATTTATCTACACCTGGCGTTAATTCGACGATCTTGTTCCGGTTCCGAGTATAGTTCCAGTCCATA
This sequence comes from Bacteroidales bacterium, assembly GCA_031548005.1. GTDB lineage: Bacteria > Bacteroidota > Bacteroidia > Bacteroidales > Azobacteroidaceae > BNXB01. The sequence goes on along the minus strand of JAVBRK010000108.1, from coordinate 15,402 downwards.
TCCCACCTGAAATCTTTCGTATCGATAGGAACGATGTTCAGGATAGCCTCCCACCCGGTGTTCTGGATATTTCCAGCATTGATCCAACGGCTGGATACTCCTGATTCGAATGCAATTGGCAAGTTCATGATCTGATTGTAAGTATTTGTTTTATACCACGATACGTCAAACCTCAACCGGTCTCCGAACAGACGAGCTTCGGCACCAAGCTCGACGGAATGTGTTTTTTCCGGCTTCAGATCCAGATTCCTCAAAGCATCAGAATCAAATATGTAACGTGGGTAATTTCCTCCGGTAATGATATTATTAAAGTTTCCGTCGAACTTATAATACCCGATATTAGTTACATATGGACTGGTTCCATTACCGACAATAGCATACGAAGCTCTGATTTTTGCGAAATCGATCCATTTTGCAAAATACTCCCTGAAAGTATCGGTAAACACCCAGGAAGAAGAAATCGATGGATAAAAATACGAGTTATTACCTGATCCATTCGGGTAAACTAAGGTTGATGACCAGTCGTTCCGGGCTGTCAGATCAACGTACAGTTGATGTTTCCAATCCAGATTAAGAAATGCATAAACGGAGTTAATCCGCTGCCTGCTGTCGGGATTCAGCCCCTCCGTTTTTGCCGCATTGATAGAATTACTTAAAATAAATTGCCCGGGAACGTTCAACCCTCCATCGGTCCAGGAATTTAAATACCCGGACTTGTAGTCCCATTGTTCAAGTGCGACCGATCCATTCAGGTTGACACTACCAATTTCTTTCAAAGCGCTCAACATTCCCGTAATTTTATAAGACTCTCTGTGAGATGTGTTCATGGAGTAGCTGGAACCAGAGTATCCAGTGTCCCCATTTCCTAATATTTTATCTTCCCGGATCGCATTGAGTCTCAAAAAATCCCCTTTCGCTCTGAAAGTAAGCCAGTCTGTCAGGTGAAAATCCAGATTTACATATCCCCGGTAAGTATCTTCCGTTTGTTCCTTGTTATTTTCCAGCCAGTTCCACATCTGGTTGTCGTACTTGGTATAATCATCAGTATTCCGGCCCGATCCGTCACTATTTTTATAGTTATTCAGCCAATATTTCGTATCATAACTCCTTGGAAGAGAATTAGCAAAGTCATACACAATAGATCCGCCACCACCCTGAGCCTGCGGATTTCTGGATACACTCTGTACAAAAGAGAAGGAAGCTTCCGCATCTAAAAATTTACTGATTTTCTGTGATACATTCGCAGAAAAACTATTTCTTGAGAAATCATTATTTAACTGAAGTCCGTTCGATTGTAGATTGGAATAGGATATCCGGAAGGTATTCGATTCGCTTCCTCCATGAATAGCCACATTGGTGTTGGCCTGGTGGCCGGTCTGGTAAGCCTGAAGAAAATTATCCGGAACAGCCCGCCAGATCTCCTCCCGGCCGTTCATGGTATAAGGTAACCCGTCGAATGCCGGCCCGAAACTCACCCCCTGGTAGGTTCTGTTTCTATTTTCGGTTCCATCGGGATTGAGAGCCCAGACAGAAGTCGTACCCGACCAGCCATCTCCATACTGATTCTGGAAAGCCGGACCGTCGTATGCCTTTTCCCATTGCTGGGCATGGGAAACAGTGACACCTACCCCTTCTCCTTTCCGTCCTTTCTTCGTTGTAATAAGAATGACCCCATTAGCAGCCCTCGAGCCATATAAAGCGGTTGCTGCTGCTCCTTTCAAAACGGATAAAGACTCGAAATCATCGGAATTCAGGTTTTTTATATCATTCCCGAAATCCAATCCGGATCCCCATTTGTCGGGTCCGGTCGTATTGTTATCGATGATCACCCCATCGATCACAAATATCGGCTGATTGTTGGTTCCCAGTGAGGTATTCCCGCGGATAATGATTCTTTGCGCAGATTGAGGACCACTGTTACCCATATTAATCTGCACCCCGGCAATTTTACCCTGCAAAGCATTGATTGAGTTTACCACGTTTGTATTGGCAATTTCCGAGCCTTTGATCTCATCCATGGCGTAAGTCAGTCCTCTCCGGGGTTTCCCTCCGGTAGCAGTAACCACCACTTCGTCCAGCAAAGCGGCATCGGGCTGCATCGACAAATCGATTACCGTGCGACTGTTTATCTTCTCTTCAATTGTTTTATAACCCAAATAACTGACCAATAAGGTCGCATTTCCAGACGCTTCGATGGCGTATTTTCCATCCTCGCCCGTAACCACTCCTTTTGAGGTTCCTTTAATTGCAACTGAAGCAAATGGGATTGGCTCGGAAGTTGCTGCATCAATCACCCGGCCTGTAATCTTAGTCTGGGCGGAAGCCCAAGAAAATCCTGTTACTAGAAACAACAGGATTAATAGAACTTGTTTTTTCATACGTATATTATTTAAAAGGTCATGTATTTATCTCAAGCATTTATTAGCTTAAAAAATACCAGAATGTGTTATTTGACAAAAGTAAATAAATAATTTACATTTCACAAATTTTAAGAATGATTTGTAAATATAAATTTTACAGCAAAAATGAATAATATTATTAATTATTTGTAAATTAGCCACTTATGAAAGAAAACGATATACATATAGGAAAACTTATTGAAACAGTGTTTAATAGCCGCAACATGACAAAAGCCGAATTTGCCAGAAGTATTCATACTTCCCGACAAAATATCACAACTTTATTCGACCGCCCGGATATCGATGTAAAGCGGTTATTTACAATCTCTCAGGTACTTGATTATGATTTTATGCAACATTTTGCTATTAAGAAGGAAGAAATTAATTTTCCGGAGACTGAGATTAGCATTCAAATGAAAGTTAAATCCTCAAACATTGAAGATTTGCTCAAGTGGCTATCCGACAATGGAAATATTAATATGACCCTGAAATGATCCGGAGAACACCAGGAACAATGGAAGCCGGTTGTTTTTTACCGGTGACATTTACTAATTCGGGATTTTTATGTATGTTTGCATTTAAATTCAAAAAACAACCGAAAGCATGCTGACTCTTAAATTCATTGGCGACCATCAGGATGAGGTTATTAAACGCCTGGAAAAAAAGTATTTCGATGGAAAGGAGATGATCGGACAGGTCATTGAAACGGATAAGACCCGTAAAAATACACAAACAAAATTAGATGCGAACCTGGCGGGTCTGAACCAATTATCGAAATCGATCGGCCTGTTGATGAAAGAGGGGAAAACCCGGGAAGCTGAAGAAGCCCGCAACCAGGTGACCTCCATAAAAGAGGGAAATAAACAGTTAGAGGCCGAACTGAAAGAGGCTGAACAAAAACTAACCGAACTGCTCTGCCTGATCCCGAATCTGCCATCCGACGAAGTTCCGGAAGGACGTACGGCAGAAGACAACGTCGTTGAACGTTCCGGAGGGGTCATTCCACAATTAGCAGCCGGTTCTCTCCCCCACTGGGAATTGGCTAAAAAGTACGATCTGATCGACTTTGAGCTGGGAGTAAAAATATCCGGAGCCGGTTTTCCGGTTTATAAAGGCAAAGGCGCCCGCCTGCAACGCGCATTGATCAACTTCTTTCTCGATCAGGCGCGGGATGCCGGTTATCTCGAAGTACAACCTCCTTATGTGGTCAATGCCGATTCCGGCTACGGAACAGGGCAGCTACCCGATAAAGAAGGGCAGATGTACCACTGCGGTCTCGACGATCTGTACCTGATCCCTACGGCAGAGGTGCCGGTAACAAATATTTACCGGGATGTTATTCTGGAAGAAAAAGACCTGCCGGTAATGAATACGGCCTATTCCGCCTGTTTCCGGCGTGAAGCGGGCTCCTACGGTAAAGATGTACGGGGACTGAACCGCCTGCATCAATTCGATAAGGTAGAAATTGTACGCATCGATAAACCGGAGCATTCTTATCAATCGCTCCAGGAAATGGTCGGCTATGTACAAAGCTTAGTCGAGAAATTAGAACTACCCTGGCGGATTTTACGACTGTGTGGAGGAGATATGAGTTTCACTTCGGCGCTCACGTTCGACTTTGAAGTATTCTCGGCAGCGCAGGAGCGCTGGCTCGAGGTCAGTTCCGTATCTAATTTCGAGAGCTACCAGGCCAACCGGCTCAAATGCAGGTACCGGGATGAAAACAAAAAGACACAACTTTGCCATACGCTGAACGGTAGCGCTCTGGCTTTACCCCGCATCGTTGCTGCATTACTTGAAAACAACCAGACTCCCGACGGCATCCGGATTCCCAAAGCATTGGTTCCGTATGTAGGATTCGAAATGATTTAATAACGGATATCGAACCGGTCGGCATCTTTCCATACCGGGAACTTTTCCCGGAACCGGTTCAGTGACTCTTTATCAAGAATGCCGGTAACAATCGATTCCTGGTCGGTTCCGGCGTCGGCCATCGGATTACCTTTAAAATCGATCAACCGGGAATCTCCGTGGTGAAGCAGGCCCTGTCCGTCTACTCCTACCCGGTTTACACCACAAACATAACAATAGTTTTCGATTGCCCGGGCCGCCAACAACGTACTCCATACATAGGCACGCACCTGAGGCCAGTTGGCAGGACAGACCAAAAGGTCGTAAGCTTTATCTACATTACGCGCCCAGACCGGGAAACGCAAATCATAGCAAATGATCATCCGGATATTGAAGCCTTTATAAGGAATGATTGTCTGTTTTTCTCCGGCTGTAAACAGCTGGTTTTCATCTCCCATCCGGAATAAGTGTCGCTTATCGTAAAAATAATCATTTCCGTCCGGTGTAATAAAAAAACCCCGGTTCCGGATTTTTCCATCCCCGACAGCAAAATAACTTCCACAAATTGCAAACCCGTAACGATTTGCCCAAGCCCGGACTGTTTCCATCGTCGGACCATCTGCCGGCTCGGCCAATTGTGGACTATCCATAGAAAATCCTGTGGAAAACATTTCAGGCAAAACTGCCAAATCCGTTTTCCCGGCTAAAGGAGCGAGTAATTTATCAAAATATTCCAGATTCAACTCCTTATTCTCCCAAACGATGTCGGATTGTATCAGTGAAATCCGTAATTGGCCCATAAGTGTATCTCCTTTCGATCGGTCAAACTGCAAATTTCTCGGGATACTTTCCCTTAAAATTTTTGTAAAAATTTTTGATCGCATTCATATCCTCTTTTTCGTCTCCGGTTGGATCGAAACTGCAGCCAATACCGATTTCCTTTTTTCCATAATCGATATATGCCAGCAAAATAGGAACTTCAGCACCAAGAGCAATATAATAAAATCCTGTTTTCCAGTTTTCCGTTCTTTTCCGGGTGCCTTCCGGCGCAACCGCCAGATGGAACTGATCCCGGTGATTAAACTCCTCAATCAGTTGTCCGGTCAGAGAAGTTTTACTTTTGCGGTCGACCGGGATCCCTCCTATTGCTTTAAGGAAGAGATTCAGCGGGAAAAAGAACCATTCCTTTTTCATCAGGAAACGGGGTCTGCCTCCGATTGTAGCGTAAAAAAGTTTTCCCATCACAAAATCCCAGTTACTGGTATGTGGAGCCACACAAATCACGCATTTAGGCGGCAAAGGGACTTTTACAACATGTTTCCAGCCAAATATCCGGAGAATAAATCCGGCAATCAATCTTCCCATGCCAGTGCGCTTGCGCCCAGAATGGCCGCTTCAGCATCATTCAATGTGGACAACAACAACCTGGTTTTTCCTTTGAATACATTTAATACCGAATCATCCATTGCTTTCTGAATCGGATCCAGAATGTATTTGCCCGACCGGGCCAGTCCTCCGAATAAAATAATTGCTTCCGGACTCGAGAACGTAATGAAATCGGCAAAAGCCTCACCCAATAGTTTACCCGTATAATTAAAGATCTCGAGCGCCAGTTCATCCCCTTTTTCAGCAGCATCGAATACATCTTTGGACGTAACAGGGCGGTCATTGATTTCGCGCAGGATGCTCGGAGTGCTTTTCAACTCCAGGAATTCCCGTGCAGAACGGGCGACTCCACTTGCAGACGTATAGGTTTCAAGACATCCGGTACGGCCGCATCCGCAAGGACGTCCGTTATACCGGATCGAAGTAATGTGCCCCAATTCCCCGGCAAGTCCGTCATGCCCGGTGATGAGTTGTCCGCCAGCGACAATACCGCTCCCTACGCCAGTACCCAAGGTAATCACAATAAAATCTTTCATTCCTTTGGCAGCGCCGTACGCCATTTCTCCTATGGCAGCCGCATTAGCATCGTTAGTCAGTTTGCATGAAAAGCCGGTGCGTTCGGTAATCATCTGAGCCAAAGGAACTACAATCCCTTTTGCCCAGGGAATATTAGCCGCTTTCTCAATCGTCCCGGTTTTATAATTTCCATTGGGGGCGCCGATTCCGATCCCTCTGATCTGTTCTTTCAGGCCCGATTCTGTAACCAGCCTGTTCACAGATTCACACAATGCATCGGCATACAATTCTCCCGAGTTATAAGCAGTTGTAACAATTGTGCTGCGATGCAGGATAATACCTCTCGCATCCACAATGCCGAACGAAGTATTGGTTCCACCCATATCAATACCAATCACGTAATGTGTATTCATGAGTATATTAATAAAGATTAAAAAATAATGTATTTCCGGCAAAAGTAAGAAGTCTTATCCATTATTCAAATATTTTCTATAAATTTGTGCTTTGATCTCTCTTAAATCCTAAAAATATATCAGATTATGCGATTAATTATACAGCCCGACTACCAAATGATGTCGCAATGGGCGGCTAACTATGTTGCATCTAAAATCAAAGCGGCCAGCCCGAGCGCTCAAAAGCCTTTTGTACTGGGACTTCCCACCGGTTCTTCCCCTCTCGGAATGTATCAATATCTGATCGAATTGTATCAAAAAAATAAAGTATCGTTCAAGCATGTCATTACATTTAACATGGATGAATACGTAAAACTTCCGGAAGAGCATCCTCAAAGCTATCACAGCTTTATGTGGAATAATTTCTTCAATCACATCGATATCGACCCCGGTCATGTCAACATCCTGAATGGAAATGCTCCGGATACGGAAGAAGAATGCCGCAATTACGAAGCTAAAATAAAACAGGCCGGCGGCATCGATCTTTTCTTAGGCGGCATAGGACCCGACGGGCACATTGCTTTCAACGAGCCTGGGTCGTCGCTCTCTTCCCGGACACGTATAAAAACGCTGACCACTGATACGATCATCGCCAATTCCCGTTTTTTCGATAACGATATCAATAAAGTTCCGAAAACGGCATTAACCGTAGGTGTAGGAACTATATTGGATGCAAAAGAAGTACTGATTATGGTTAACGGACACAATAAGGCCCGGGCTCTGGAACAAGCCGTGGAAGGCGCTGTAAACCAGATGTGGACGATTACCGCACTGCAACTACACGAAAAAGGGATTATTGTCTGTGACGAAGCCGCTACGATCGAGTTGAAAGTGGGAACATACAATTATTTCAGGGATATTGAGAAAAATAACCTGAATCCAAACAACTTCAACCTTTGATCTGCCAAAGGATTCTTAATATTTTTTTATATTTATTTTATTTTGAGTAAATAGTTATATATTTGCATCTCAAATGCAGGAAAGTTAATCTTTTTACATACCATTGAAAAACATGAATAAAAACTCGACTATTAATGGAATCAAGAAAGAGAATTTCCATGAAATCGTAGACAATCAACCCGTCGGACTTTATATCCTAACCAATAAAAACGGACTGGAAATGTCCGTTACCAACTATGGAGCTAAAATCGTATCGTTGCATGTTCCCGACAAAAACGGGAAAATGACGGATGTGGTTCTGGGACACGACTCCATCAGTGAATACCTGAAATCGCAGGAGCCTTATTTCGGGGCGGTATGCGGGCGCACCGGCAACCGGATCGCCCGGGGAAAATTTTCACTCGAAGGTAAAGAATACACGCTCGCCGTGAACAATGGCCCCAACAACCTGCACGGAGGATTAAAGGGATTTAATGCCGTGGTCTGGAGTGTAAAGCATATCAGCGATCAAAGCATCGAACTGGCTTATCTCTCGAAAGACGGAGAAGAAGGGTATCCCGGCAACCTGAGCGTCAAAATCATTTATACTCTCACAGACGATAATGCTGTTCGCATTGATTATGAAGCGACTACCGACAAAACAACCATTATCAATCTGACTAACCATTCTTATTTCAACCTTTCGGGAGCCGGCGACAAATCCATCGGGGACCACCTGTTGCAAATCAATGCAGATTATTATCTGCCGACAGACGATACCTCCATCCCCTATGGTAAACCGGAAAAAGTAGAAAGAACTCCTATGGATTTCCGCAAATCACAGGAAATCGGCGTCCGGATCGACGACCAGTTTATACAACTGATCCAGGGCCGGGGATATGACCACACCTATGTATTAAATAAAAACGGGGGCGAATTGTCTTTCTGCGCCAAAGCTGTTTCCCCGAAAACCGGGATTGTGATGGATACTTATACTACCGAACCGGGAGTACAACTGTATACAGGAAACTGGATGACCGGAGAATTCAAAGCCAAAGAAGGCAAATGTTACCCTAAACAATCTGCATTCTGTTTGGAAACCCAACACTACCCCGACAGTATCAACAAGCCGGAATATCCGTCGGTCATACTTCGTCCGGAAGAAGTATACAAATCACAGACAATCTATCAGTTTGATATCAAGTGAAAAATCTAAATTATTAATACTTAATCTTTTTAACATCATGTCACAAAACAATCAAAAAAACTACGCATTGCCCATTGCAATGATGTTTGCACTATTTTTCATGATTTCATTTGTCACGGGACTTTCCAATCCCATGGGTGTCATCGTGAAAAACCAGTTCGGAGCAAGCAATTTTATGTCCCAGCTGGGAAATGCAGCCAACTTCATTGCGTATGCATTCATGGGTATTCCCGCAGGTTTATTGTTAAAAAAACGCGGATATAAACAAACAGCGCTTTTAGCTGTAGTTATCGGTTTTATCGGTGTCGGCATCCAATACCTCTCGGGTGTAACCGAAAGCTTTGGCGTTTATCTCGCCGGCGCTTTCGTTGCCGGATTTTCTATGTGTATGCTCAATGCAGTAGTTAACCCTATGTTGAACACCCTCGGTGGAGGTGGTAACAAAGGAAATCAATTGATTCAATTCGGAGGATCTATTAACTCTATCGGAGCAACCATCGTTCCTGTACTCGTCGGTTACCTGATGGGAAGCAATGTTGCCGAACGCACGATTGCGAAAGCCAATCCAGCCATGTTTCTGGCCATGGGTATTTTTGCCCTGGTATTTGTTGTCCTTTATTTTGTCAACATTCCGGAACCCCACATGGAATCCGAAAACAAATCCGCCCAAAAAGACGCTCACAGTCCTCTTTCATTCCGTCACTTCGTATTAGGAGCAATTGCCATCTTTATCTATGTAGGAGTTGAAGTCGGAATCCCGAATTTCATCAACCAATTCATGACTACCGGCCTCGAAAAAGGAGGTTTGGCAATCGATGCTACAGTGGCCGGCTCTGTTGTTGGAACTTACTGGTTCTTAATGCTCATCGGACGCTTGGTTGGAGCTTCATTAGGAGCCAAATTTTCCAGTAAGTCCATGTTGGTATTTGCATCTTCCCTTGGATTGATATTCGTTTTGCTTGCGATCTTCTGCCCCATTTCAAAAACAGTAGATATGCCTGTATTCTTATCAACTCTTTCATTCGGAATGGTACAAGTTCCTCTCAGTATCATGTTCTTTGTATTGTGCGGACTTTGCACTTCTGTTATGTGGGGCGGTATTTTTAACCTTGCAGTAGAAGGATTAGGAAAATATGTCGCCATGGCTTCCGGAATTTTCATGGTTATGGTTTGCGGTGGTGGTATCCTGCCTTTGATTCAAGGTGGAGTGGCCGACTTAGCCGGATTTATCCCCAGCTACTGGGTAGTGGTTGCCGGTATGGCTTACATGCTTTATTATGCTTTGATCGGTTGCAAGAACGTAAACAAAGACATCCCTGTTAAATAATTATCAATTTTCAACCAATTATGGATACATCAAAAATTAAAGAAAAATTTCAATCATTATACGGAGCCAGTGGTACTATGTACACTTCACCCGGTCGTGTAAACCTGATCGGAGAACATAACGATTATAACGGAGGCTTTGTACTCCCGGGAGCGATCGATAAAGCCATGTATTGCGAAATCAAACCCAACGGAACCGACAAAGTCCGGGCGTTCGCCCTGGATTTGAATGAATCCTGCGAATTCGGACTGCAGGAAGCCGACAAGCCACAACAACAATGGGCCTGCTATATTTTCGGTATCTGCCGTGAAATGGCTAAAAAAGGAAAAACTGTACCGGGTTTCGATACTGTTTTTGCTGGCGATGTGCCTCTCGGCGCCGGAATGTCTTCTTCTGCCGCCTTGGAAAGTTGTTTCGGATACGCTTTGAACGATCAGTTCAACCTGGGTTTCAACCGCATGGAGATCGCCTTGATGGGACAAGCTACCGAACACAATTACGTAGGAATCAAATGTGGAATTATGGATCAATTCGCTTCCTGCCATGGAAAAGAAGGATACCTGATGCGTTTGGATTGCCGGTCTTTGGAATTTGAGTATGTTCCTTTTAATCCGAAGGGATACAAAGTCGTTCTGATCAATACCTGCGTAGAACACAATCTGGCTGTTGGAGGAGAATATAACAAGCGTCGCGCATCCTGCGAAAGAGCCGTTGCCGCCATTGCCAAACGTCACCCTGAAGTGAAGTTGCTACGCGATGCCAGTATGGAGATGTTGAAAGAGGTGAAAGCCGAAGTAGACGCCATCGACTACACCCGTTCCGAATTTGTAATCGAAGAAATCCAACGCCTCCTGGATGCCTGCGCCGCCATGGAGAAAGGAGATTATGAAACTGTAGGCCAGAAAATGTATGGTACGCACGAAGGTTTGAGTAAAAAGTACGAAGTAAGCTGCCCAGAATTGGACTTCCTGAACGATATTGCAAAACAGTGCGGAGTCACCGGATCCCGTGTCATGGGGGGAGGTTTTGGCGGTTGTACCATCAACCTGGTGAAAGAAGATAAGTACGATGCATTCATCCAAAAGGCCACAGAATCTTACGAGAAACAATTCAAAATCAAACCGAAAGTATACGATGTCGTGATTAAAGACGGAGCTCGTAAGTTATAATAACAGCATAAAATAAGTTATTTATTAACAGAAAGTTACCTATAAAAGCCGGGGAAGAATTCAAAATTCTTTCCCGGCTTTTGCTTTTTTTTCAAATATTTATTTGTAACTTTTACACCCATTTTAAGAGCATTTTTTATTAATTTCAAAGTTTTAAGTGTAGAATTTTTATTCAGTCGCCATTATGAAAGAAAAAATTGCACAATTAAACAGCCTGAATCAGCAAGCTGAGTTGGGTGGCGGTGAAGACCGCATAGCAAAACAGCACGCAGCAGGAAAACTGACTGCCAGGGAAAGAATCGATCTTCTACTGGAAAAAGGAACTTTTGTCGAAGTCGACAAATTCGTAGTTCACAAATGCTATGAATTCGGATTGGAAAAACAACAGCCTTTGGGCGACGGGGTCGTAACAGGATACGGATTGATCGGAAAACGTACCGTATTTGTTTTTGCTCAGGATTTCACCGTATTCGGAGGAGCCTTGTCTGAAACCTATGCACGGAAAATATGTAAGATCATGGACATGGCCATGCAACTGGGGGCCCCGGTTATCGGGCTGAACGATTCGGGAGGGGCCCGGATACAGGAAGGGGTGCGCTCCTTAGCCGGTTATGCCGATATTTTCCTTCGTAATTCATTAGCATCCGGGGTTATACCACAAATCAGCGCCATTATGGGCCCGTGCGCCGGAGGAGCCGTGTATTCTCCTGCATTAACAGATTTCATCTTTATGGTGAAGGAAAGCAGCTATATGTTCATTACCGGACCGGAAGTCGTAAAAAGCGTTACTCAGGAAGATGTTTCCAAAAATGAACTGGGAGGGTCGGGTATTCATACCGAACGCTCGGGGGTCGCCCACCTTGCAGCAGATAACGATATCGACTGCATCCTGAAAATACGGGAGTTGCTGTCCTTTCTCCCCAACAACAATATGGAAGAGCCCCCTTTTGTCCCATCGACCGACAGTCCGAACCGCATGGACCCTCAATTAGACCTGCTGATTCCGACCAATCCCAATCAGCCGTATGATATGAAAGAATTGATCAGATCGGTAGCCGACGACGAGAATTTCTTTGAAATACAGGAAGAATACGCCAAAAATATTATTATCGGGTACATCCGTCTGAATGGTAAACCGATCGGTGTGGTAGCCAATCAACCATCGGCCCTGGCAGGCACTCTGGACATCAACGCATCGGTCAAGGCCGCCCGTTTTGTCCGTTTTTGCGACGCATTCAACATTCCGCTCCTGACGTTGGTCGACGTTCCCGGATTTTTACCCGGTGTAAACCAGGAATATGAAGGCATTATCCGCCATGGAGCGAAACTATTGTATGCTTATTGCGAAGCAACGGTTCCCAAAGTGACGATCATCACCCGCAAAGCCTATGGAGGAGCATACGATGTGATGAGCTCCAAACACATCCGGGGAGATATCAACTTTGCCTATCCCACTGCAGAAATTGCCGTGATGGGCCCGGATGGAGCCGTCAATATCCTCTTCCGAAAAGAATTGGCAGCAGCAGAAAATCCGGAAGCCAAGCGAAAAGAATTGCAGGATGAATACCGGGATAAGTTCGCCAATCCTTACCGTGCGGCAGAATTGGGGTATGTCGATGAAATTATCGTTCCGTCGACCAGCCGCAGCCGGTTGATACGCAGCTTCGAGTTGCTGGCCAACAAACGCCAGTCTAACCCTCCCAAAAAGCATTGCAATTTACCACTTTAAAATCTGACTGACATGATTAAAAAAGTTTTAGTAGCCAATCGCGGTGAAATTGCCATGCGGATTTTCCGCACATGCCGCGTCATGAATATACCGACTGTAGCCATCTATACGCACGTCGACCGGGGCGCACTGCACGTCCGTTATGCAGAAGAAGCTTATTGCATCTCAGAAGATGAATCCGACACTTCCTACCTGAAACCCGACCTGATTCTGGAAATTGCCAGGAAAACCGGGGCGGCCATTCATCCGGGGTATGGTTTTCTTTCGGAAAATGCAGAGTTTGCCCGTCGTTGTGAAGAAGAGAATATTAATTTTATCGGCCCGAGTGCAGATATTATTGCAAAAATGGGTATAAAAACGGAAGCCCGGAAAATCATGAAAGATGCCGGTGTTCCGGTAGTTCCCGGAACAGAAGACCCGATTGCCGATATCGGCCAGGCCAAAAAAGCGGCAAAAAAAGTAGGATATCCTATCATGCTCAAAGCATTGGCAGGAGGTGGAGGTAAAGGTATGAGGCTGGTACGATCGGAAGAAGAATTCGACGAAGCGTTCCGGCTTTCCAGTTCCGAAGCCGCAAACTCATTCGGTAACGATGCCATTTATATTGAAAAATATATCGAAAATCCGCATCATATCGAGATCCAGGTCATGGGCGACAAATACGGGAATGTGATCCATTTACACGAACGGGAGTGCTCTATTCAGAGGCGCAACCAGAAAGTGATCGAAGAGGCCCCATCACCTTTTGTTCTGGACGAGACTCGTAAAAAAATGTTTAAGATCGCCGTGGATGCCTGTAAAAAGATCGGTTATTACAGTGCAGGGACTCTCGAATTTATGATGGATCAGCATCAGAATTTTTATTTTCTTGAAATGAATACCCGCTTACAGGTCGAACACCCGGTGACAGAAGAATGTACCGGAGTCGACCTCGTACGAGATATGATTCTGGTGGCATCCGGGAATCCGCTTCCTTACAAACAAGAGGATATCGAATTTCAGGGAGCTGCAATCGAATGCCGTATTTATGCTGAAGACCCGGAAAATAACTTTATGCCTTCTCCCGGTACAATCCGTGTACTTGAAGCGCCCGAGGGACGGAATGTCCGTTTAGACAGTGCCGCCTACGCCGGATTCGAAGTGTCCCTACACTACGACCCGATGATCGCAAAACTCTGCTCCTGGGGACGTTACAGAGAATCGGCCATCGCCAATATGGCTCGTTCACTTCGGGAATATAAAATCCTGGGGATTAAAACCACCATTCCGTTTCATTTACGGGTACTGAACAATGAAACTTTCAAGAAAGGCAATTACGACACGACTTTCATAGATACCAAATTTGACAAGGAAGACCTGAAACGTCGTCAGAACAGCGATCCTACGGTGGCAATCATAGCCGCCGTATTAAAACAGTTCGAACAGGAAAAAGAAGCGGCAGCCCGGGCTACCACGGCACCTTTAGTCGGAGAATCCCTATGGAAACATTACGGTAAGCTTCAAATGACAGCAAATAACTTTTAATTAAAGGAGGAATCGATCATGTCACAAACTTTAGCAACCTATTTTGCAACAGTAAACGATATACCCGACGTCGAATATAAAGTAGAGATCCTGGAAGACGGGCCCATTAAAAAAATCGCTGTCAACGGTACTATTTATGAGGTAGATTATAATGTAGGGGGAGACTCCATCCACTCCATCATCATGAATAACAACTCCCACGGCGTCCAGATTTCAAGCATCGGGGACTCTTCATATGAAGTAAAGAACAGAGGAGATTATTTCCAGGTACAGGTAACCGACGAGTTGAAAAAAATGCGCCTGGCCCGAACCCAATCGGTAGCGGTTGGCCGTCAGATCATCACGGCTCAGATGCCGGGCGTTATTCTGAAATCATATGTGAAACCCGGCGATGAAGTGAAAGCCGGAAGCCCACTCTGCGTACTGGTTGCCATGAAAATGGAAAATGAAATCAAAAGTCCGATCGACGGTACCGTGAAAGAAGTTTACATCCACGAAAATGATAAAGTGGCTGTTAACGACAAGATGATGGTAATAGAATAAGTTTGTATTATGTAAATATTCCGGAATCAACTCAGGAACATTCCACAAATTAAAAAGCAATCCCAACGGATTTATTATGAATTAGTTGGGATTCTTTTATTGTTTCTCCAATATTCAAGAAGAATCCAGAAAAAAAGAAAATACTATTCGGAGGAGAAAGTGGAATTCCTAACTTTGACTGCAGAAAGAGTTAAGCCTTATTTTTATTTATTGCCCAAAACTCATCTATAGTCAAGTTGTCAAGGAAAGAACAAGTGGGAAATGATGCTATGCTGGTTTGTAAGCCATCGGCCAACTCCGTCTGCCGAGTACCTCCATTATCGAGAAGCTATAGTTTCGAAGTTTTCAATGATGTGACAGATCTCGATGATTTGGTGATTTTGGTGGATTTCAGAGTAGTCCTGCTTTTCTCAAATTATC
>JAVBRK010000022.1:0-6511 GCA_031548005.1 Bacteroidales bacterium | reverse complement strand
AAATGAATAATATGCTTCCTTGTAACTGCCCGAGTTGTAATAATCTATTGAAGGTCAGAGGATTATGTTGTGATAATTGTGGAACTGAGGTTTCCGGATTGTATGAACTGCCTGCTTTGTCGCGTTTATCCGTCGATGATCAGAATTTTATTTTGCGGTTTGTCCGTTGCAGCGGTAGCCTGAAGGAGATGGCGAGCCAGTTGGGATTGAGTTATCCTACAGTGAGAAATATGTTAGATGAAATTATTCAAAAACTTGATAATCATGGAAAATAACGTATCTTTCTGGAATTATTTATTCCGTCCTTTCCGGTACCTGGCCGGAAAAGAATCTGTATTTACCGGTTTAGCGGTACTGGTTTTGCTATTTCTGTTGGGCTTCTGGAGCAATACGCATTTCGACGGAGCTTTGGATGCCCACTTAGCCTGTATCGACGACCAGTCTTCTCCGGTGGTTCATTTGCTGTACGAAGTGATTGCCTGGTTCAGTCTGGTCGTTGTTTTATATCCGCTGGCAAGGTATCTTTCTTATTCCTCCGTGCGTCTGGTGGATATGGCCGGAACTTTGGCTACGGCTCGTTTTCCGTTGATATTATTTGCTTTGTGGGGATTTAACCCGGAGGTGCATTTGTGTATAGAAGGAATCAATCCACTCGATGTACAAGCTGTTATGGCAATTGTGGAAGGCCGGCTCGGAATACTGGCGCTGACTTCTTTATTTTCGATTGTTCTGAGTGTTTGGTATATTGTATTGCTATACAATGCTTATACCGTTTCGGCCAATCTGAAAGGAGCCAAGGCCGGTTGGTCGTTTGCTGCCGGATTGATTGTGAGTGAGATCCTGTCGAAAATCCTGGTGAGTCAGATGCATTGTTTATTTTAATCATTAATCTAATACTGATTGATTTATGAAGAAGTTTATCATGGGCTTTTGTAGCCTATTATATTGCTGCTTTGCTGTAGCAGAGAATCCTGTGCCGGTTGCCGGAACCTGGAACGGAAACCTCGAAGTTCAGGGATTTTCTTTGAATGTTATCTTTCATATTACAGAGTCAGAAGGAATTTATGCCATCACCCTGGATGTTCCCCAACAGGGAGTTAAAGGAATTCCGGCCGAAAGCACTACCCTCAATGGACGGGAATTACTGGTGAAAATACCCGTGATCCAGGCCGAATATAAAGCTGAAATTACGAATGACACCGTGATTTCAGGCGCCTTTAGTCAGGGAGGTGCAAGTTTTCCCCTGTCTCTTAAAAAGCAACCCGGTAACCCGGTTGTTGAAGTAAAAGCGAATTTACCGGCCAATGTGGATGCTTATACCTCGAAAGAAGTAAAATTCAGGAATGATCGGGCCGGGATTACGCTGGCTGGAACATTGACCTATCCTAAAAATAAAACGAACTGTCCGGCAGTAATTCTACTCACAGGCTCCGGCCCACAAGACCGGGATGAGACGATTCTGGAACAAAAGCCTTTTCTGAGAATTGCCGATTATTTGTCGTCGAAAGGAGTCGCTGTATTGCGTTTTGATGATCGTGGGACGGCCTTGTCGGAAGGTGATTTCAAAAATGCTACAGTCTACGATTTCGTTACAGATGCTTTATCGGCATTCCGGTTTCTAAGCGGAGAGGAGGGTATCGATAAAAACCGGATCGGATTTATCGGACACAGCGAGGGGGCGAATCTTGGACTCATGGCGGCGGCCGAAAATAAAATGGTGGCTTTTACAGCCATGTTGGGTGGAATATCGATTCCCGGCGATACATTGCTGAGGTTGCAGGCCTACTCCATGGCAAAAGCATCGGGAATGAGTGAACCGGACCTGGTAAAAGACAACCGGATGAGGAACCGGATATTTAATATTATTAAGAATGAACCGGATCAAGATCAGGTAAGTAAAGACATTGCTGTAGTTATTGATGAAGAAATGAGCAACATTCCCGAAAGCGACCGGAAGAAAGCGGCCGATGCGTTTATCCAAAGTTCGTTGTCTCCCTGGATGAGGGCTTTCTTAGCCTACGATCCGGCCCCTTATTTCCGTTCGGTCAACTGTCCGGTACTGGTTTTGTACGGAAATAAAGACCTCCAGGCTCCTGCTCCGGAAAATACAGAGGCCCTGAAAAAGATCATCTCCGGTAAAAATAATTTTACCCTTCGTGTTCTCCCGGGACTGAATCATATGTTCCAGGATGCACAAACTGGACTCGTAAGTGAATATTATAATTTGGAAAAACCGATGATGAACGATGAGATGTTACTGGTTTTGCAGGACTGGATCACCAGTATAGCCCTCAAATAATCAGTACGATTCTTTTTCGTTTGGAAAGTTTTTCGATTTTACATCTTCGATATAATTCTCCACGGCATCGTGGATAATATCATAGAGGTTGGCATAACGTCGCAGAAAGCGGGGGGAAAATTCTTTATTGATTCCCAGCATATCGTGCATTACCAGCACCTGTCCGTCCACTTTCGGGCCGGCTCCGATACCGATAATCGGAATGGTGAGTTCTTCTGCGACTTTTTGCCCGAGTTGGGCCGGGATTTTTTCCAGTACAATACTGAAGCATCCTAATTCTTCCAACAAATGGGCGTCTTCAATTAATTTATTAGCTTCGGCTTCTTCCTTGGCCCTGACGGTATAAGTTCCGAACTTATTGATCGATTGAGGAGTTAGTCCCAGGTGTCCCATGATAGGGATTCCGGCGCTGAGTATCCGTTGCACCGATTCTTTGATTTCCGCTCCACCTTCCATTTTGATGCAGTCTGCATGCGTTTCTTTCATGATCCGGATGGCTGAGTGTACTGCTTCTTTCGAATTTCCCTGATAAGATCCGAATGGCATATCGACTACCACTAAGGCTCGTTTAACGGCTTTGGCTACTGATTTCCCGTGATAGATCATCTGGTCAAGGGTAATCGGCAGGGTGGTGACATTCCCGGCAATCACATTGGATGCCGAATCTCCAACGAGAATAACATCCATTCCGGCCTCGTCGATGATTTTGGCCATGGAATAGTCGTAGCATGTCAGCATGGAAATTTTTTCACCACGTTGTTTCATTTCGATCAGGCGGTGAGTAGTCACCTTACGGGTATCTTCGGTATGAACAGACATAGTAGTTTTGTAATTTTAAGTTAAACAAGGCCGCAAAGATAGTATTTTTATTTAATGATATCTTTGACCAGATCGTTTAAATAGACCTCGATGTTATCGTAATGCTGGTCCAGTGTTCTGGTCATGGCATCAGAACCATTGTTGGGATCGAGTCCTTTTTTCTTTTCCCAATCATCCGGAATTCCGTCTCCATCGCTGTCGGTTTTAGGCTCTGCCGATTTCAATACAGGCCACCCTCCAATTGTTTGCTGGGAGTCGATGATCCCCTTTTTATCACCGAATACTCCTCCGTGAATCGCCGATCCGGTTCCGGTACTCTGAATGATGCGGCTGTCTGTGTCGTCGCGCCGGAAAGAGGCTCCAGCTTTTGCCATGACATCGATATAAGCATCTTCTGCCGGCTGCACCTTGCCTGTAATTCCGGATTCAAACCGGATATCCGATTTTATTTCCTTTTTTAACTTGTTAATATCCAGGACTCCTCTCCAATTGTCTGAACTAATGGAATTCCCGGAGAAAATGATATTTCCTCCCAAAAAGAATTTTCCGTTTCCGCTGATTGAAAGAACTTTGGACTTATTTTCCTTGGTTGTGGCCGGTCCTGGTTTATAATAATTATTGATAACATTGAAATTTCCTCCTCCGTTTTCATAAGAGCTGTTTTCTCCCCAGTTATATATTACGTTGTTCTGAAATTCCACTAATTCTTTTTCGGCGGTCGATTGGTGGTGGGAGGCGCCGTCGAAGTACGGATTCCATTTGGCGTTGTGAGCAAACAGATTGTGATGAAAGCTCGCTTTCATTCCACCGGCCATAACTCCGGATCCCTGAGCGTTCTTACTCTTTTTGGGCTTGTAGAGGCTTTCAGAGAAGATACACCATTGAGCTGTAAAATCGGCATTGTTATAGAAAATGGCATTGTAGTCTGTTCCCCAGCTAAAAGAGCAGTGATCGAACAGGATTTGGGTGTAGCCAATAGCGGATACGCAGGACTCATGAGAATGTCCTAAATCTCCGAGCCGGAACCGGAGGAACCGCACGATCATATTGTTCGCTTTGAAATTTACCGGAGCGCCGGAGATGCAGATCCCGTCTCCCGGAGCGGATTGTCCTGCTATGGTCAGATTCGGGGAGCTGATAGTAATCGCCTTTTTCAGGTGGATCGTGCCTGAAACTTTGAAAATCACAATCCGGCTTCCTTTGGCTGTTACCGCCTGGCGGAAACTGCCTGCTCCATCGTCGTTCAGGTTGGTGACCTCGACCATTCGACCACCTCGTCCGCCCGTGGCATATTTCCCGAAGCCGTCGGCCCCTGGAAATGCGAGGGATTCGCCCGATTGCGCGTTTGAATAGATTGGAAATCCGGCGAGTGAAGCCATCAGTATTAAGTAGAAGAAAATTCTGTTCATGATCATTTGTTTTATTCCCTTATCAACAACCGGATGGTGGTATTGTTCATTTATGATATGTATAGCCTTGTCAGCTCATTCTGTTTTTGTAGTCCTCATATCCGAACCGGCGATAAATCCGGGTCGTTCCGTCCGCCTTTTGCAATACCAGATCGGGATGGGGCACTCCGTTGAACATGCTGGTTTTAACAATCGTGTAATGGATCATATCCTCAAAAATGATCCTGTCGCCGGTTTTTAACGGTTCATCGAACGACCAGTCGCCCATGAAGTCGCCGCTCAGACAGGAGTTTCCTCCGATTCTGTAGGTCGGCTTACCTGAAACAGGTTCCTGATAGGCTCCCCTGATTACGGGTTTATAGGGCATTTCGAGGCAGTCGGGCATATGGCAGGTAAAAGATACGTCTACAATTGCTGTCTGGATGCCCTGGTTTTCGACGATATCGACAACTGTCGAAAGCAAATATCCTGTTTGCCAGGCGAAGGCACTTCCCGGTTCCATGATGATTTCCAGGTTCGGATATTTCTTTTTGAAACCTTGCAATAACCCGATCAGGTGCTCTACATCATAATCCTTACGGGTCATCAGGTGCCCTCCTCCCATGTTTATCCACTTGATCTGGGGAAGGAAGCGACCGAATCGGGCTTCTACCTGTTCTAATGTTTTCTCGAGATCGTAAGATGAAGATTCACAAAGAGTATGGAAGTGCAGCCCTTCGATCCCTTCCGGTAATTTTTCTTTCAGGAGCGAACTGATTACCCCCAACCGGGATCCCGGGGCGCAGGGGTTATATAAGTCGGTTCCCACTTCCGAGTATTCCGGATTGATCCGGATTCCACAGGAGATTTTCGATGAATTTTTCAGCGTTTCCGGATAGAACTGCTCGAACTGAGTCAGCGAATTGAATGTAATATGGCTGCTGTATTTCATGATTGCCGGAAAATCTTTTTCGGTGTAAGCCGGAGAGTAGGTATGGGCCAGGCTTCCCATTTCTTCGAATGCCAATTGCGCCTCGAAAGGAGAACTGGCTGTGGAGTAGGGGATGTATTCCCGGATAATCGGAAATGCTTTCCACATGGCAAACGCTTTGAAAGCTAAGATGATATTGACCCCTGCCCGCTCTTTTACCGATTGGATCAAAGCCAGATTCCTGCGAAGCAGGGACTCTTCCAGTACATAAGCAGGAGAGTTTATCGGATGATTATTGTGACTGGTGTTATTTTTTGACATTTTGTTCTGATGTTTAATATGATCAATCAATCACTAACTTCAATAATTTTGAATTTTGCAAATTTCAGGAGTAATTGTTTTTTGCCCGAATTGGTAAATTCTACAGTCGCTTTGGCATTTTCGTCGTTTCCTTCCAGCGCTGTGATCTTCCCTCTTCCGAAACGTTCGTGCTCGATGGTGTCGCCCACATTCAATCCGTTCAGGCTTTGATGAGAAGCAGTGGAGCCGGACTGACCGCTTTCCTGCCGTTCGATCTTTTTCAGATGAGCTGTTCCGGATGGTAAAATAGGATGATTGCTGTTCCCGGACGATACGGGTACGAAAGCCAGGTCTGAGGGAAGTTTCAGGAATCCCGGATCGATGTCTTTGATAAACCGGCTGGGAGCCGATATCCGGGGCGATCCGTTATGAAAACGGCTCTTGGCATAACTCAGTACACAGTTTTCTTCAGCCCTGGTGATGGCAACATAAAACAGCCGGCGCTCTTCTTCCAATTCCCGCTCACTGTGTTTACTCAGTTGGGAGGGAAATAAGTCTTCTTCGAGTCCGACTACGAATACATTCCTGAATTCGAGTCCTTTGGCTGCGTGGACAGTCATCAGGGTGATCCGGTCGTTAGATTCGCCTTTATCGGTATCCTGATCGGTCATCAGGGAAATTTCGGCTAAGAAATCCCTCATTCTGATATCTTCATTTCCTTCTTCCTGCCGGTTAGCGACAAATTCGTGCAAGCTATTAACCAATTCTTCGATA
>JAVBRK010000114.1:0-25391 GCA_031548005.1 Bacteroidales bacterium | reverse complement strand
AATCGAATGGGAATAGACCGAAGTGGCCTTTGCCGTATAGACCCGCACGGCATCGCGGATCGTATCGTTTCCAGGCAGGATCAGGGTTCCAAACCCATCGGCCAAGGTATAGTTCAGCCCTGCCACATCCAGCTCCAACCGCTCGCAGTACTTTCCTTTTCCATAAAAATGGCCTCTTCTCTCCTCCCCGAAGCGAACCGGAAAAACCATCACCTCTTCCGGTTTCTCCAGCCGGATGAAAGTCTGCGGATCTTCGTCCACGTCCAACAGCAGGGTATCTCCTGAGATCCGGTAGGTCTGTACCGAACGGTTCTCTACTCCCGACAAGGGGGATTGAGGGGTTTCAAAATAAGAAACCGGGGATTCCGTATCGTCTGCCGCTAAGGAACGGAAGTCCCAGACAGCTTCTTCTCCTGCCGCCCCGGGCGAGCGGTAGGGCGCTTCCTGCTTAATAAACCGGTCGCCGCTGCGCGGCAGATTCGTTTCCGGATTCAAACGACCCGAAGCCACCTCTGCAACCTTCCGGTTAGGTATTGCACTACTTTTCAGAATATTCCGGTTGAACTTGGACAGGACTCCCCACGAGGGCGATTTTTCCTGTCCTTGCATCCTGGTGGAACCGAAGACCGAGATGCCCAGAAAGATCAGACAAACAAATTTTACTTTCATAATTTACTTTTTTTAATGGATGAATAGATATAAAGTATTGCAATACTGTTCTTATTTACTATCTTTGTTGCGAATTATTTCACAAATATACGATATATATCGCACATATAAAAACTTTTTACGATGAAAATCGCAACAACCAAGCAAAGAATTTTAGAATTTATTGATTATAAGGGAATTAATTTGCCTTCATTTTTTCAAGAGACGGATATAAAGCGAGGATTTCTTGATGGGGATAAATTAGACAGTAGCGTTTCTGATGCTTTTATTGCGAAAATAATCGCAAGATATCCCGAGATTAATCTCGAATGGCTTATTACCGGAAAGGGAGAAATGTTGAAAGTTGAAACACCGGCGGTTTACCAGCCCCGGGCCTGTGAGAAAAATCACGAGGAGCAGGAAATTCCGCTTTACGATATCAATGCAGCAGCAGGACTGAACAGCCTGTTTGCCGGCGGCAGGCAGAATGTTATCGATACCCTGCGTATCCCTCATCTGTCGAAGGTAGACGGAGCAATGTCTATTACCGGCGACAGCATGTACCCTTTACTTAAATCGGGAGACATCGTCGTTTTTAAGCAAATTAACAACATCGAATACCTCCATTTCGGGAATATCTACATTCTGGCTTACCAGATCGATGGAGATGAGTATGTAGTGGTTAAATACATCAATGAATCGGAAAAAAAAGGGTTCATCAAGTTGGTTTCTTACAACGAACATTACAAGCCGATTGACATTCCGGTAGAGTCCATCGCTTCTATCGCCTTGGTCAAAGCCAGTATCCGGTTCAATACAATGCAATAAGGGACGAACCTGTAAATCCATCAATAAGATTGTGATTTTCATAATAAGTATTAATTCTGTTCATATTTTCTGTGATTTTTTTTCTTAAAATCATTTTTAACCCGTAGCTTTGCATAGCTAAACAGATTTTCCAAGAAAAACTATACACAATCAGTTTATTAACCTATTTAATGTATTCAATTATGAGCAAAAAAATTTATTTGCCTCTGTTGGTTCTATTGACTATGGTGGGTTTGTCTTCCTGTTCTTCAAAACTGAAGCCGCTGGCAGCCGAATACATCAAAGCTCAGCCTCAACCGTTAGAGGAAGTCGGAGGTAAAGTTCCGGTCACCATCAACGCCACTTTTCCACAAAACTGGTTCAATAAAAAAGCCGTTGTAGAAGTCGTACCGGTATTGAGGTATGAAGGAGGGGAAGCATGGGGAACTTCATATACTTTCCAGGGAGAGAAAGTAGCAGGAAACGGTCAGGTTATTCCTCAAAAAACAGGAGCAAACGTAACCATGACATCCAACTTTAAGTATGTTCCGGCCATGCAAAAATCAGAATTATTCCTGACTTTTTCTGCAAAGATCGGAAATAAAACGGTAGCCCTTCCGGAAATAAAAATTGCCGACGGCGTATTAGCAACCGCAACATTGGCCGACGCAAAATCCGAAATTCCAGCCATCGCACCCGACAAGTTTCAACGGATCATTAAAGAAGCTCACAATGCTAATATCATGTTCCTCATCCAACAAGCGGAACTACGTTCCAGCGAATTGAAAAAAGCTGAATTGGAAAACTGGAAAGGCGTTGTAAAAAATGCAGATCAAGCTTCAAATCAGAATGTAAACGTAGAAATTTCTGCTTACGCATCTCCGGATGGAGGTTTGGAATTAAACGAAAAATTAGCGGAGCGCCGGGAGAAAAACACCAATGAATACCTCTCTAATGAAATGAAAAAATCGAAAGTAAATGCGCCGGTGTCTGCACATTATACTGCTCAAGACTGGGAAGGTTTCAAGGAATTGGTCGAAAAATCGAATATCCAGGATAAAAATCTGGTATTGAGCGTTCTTTCTATGTATAAAGATCCGGAACAACGCGAACGTGAGATCAAGAATATCTCTTCCGTTTTCTCTGTTCTGGCCGAAGAAATCCTGCCTCAACTGAGACGCTCCCGCTTGACCGCCAACGTAGAAATCATCGGAAAAAGCGATGAAGAAATCAGCAAACTGGCTGCTTCCAATCCGAAATCACTGACAGTAGAAGAATTACTATATGCTGCCACCCTGGTTAAAACTCCGGATCAGAAAGAAGTCATCTATAAAAAAGCAAGTGAATTGTATTCCAACGATTTCCGCTCTTATAATAACTTGGGGGTAATCGAATATGCAAAAGGCCAGCTTAGCAACGCCGAACAATTGTTCAATAAAGCGGCTCAACTGTCGGGGTCAGCTCCGGAGGTTAACTGTAACCTGGGTCTGATCGCTTTAACAAAAGGAGAAACAGACAAGGCTCAACAATATTTCGGAAAGTCTTCCGGTGTTGCAGAATTGAACAACGCCCTCGGTCTATTGGCTGTTCAGAACGGAAACTATGCACAAGCTGCTGCTTCGTTCGGAAATTCAGTAAGCAACAACGCAGCCATCGCACAACTGATGAACAAGGATTACAGCAAAGCGCTGGCTACATTGAACGCTGTAGCGAATCCCAATGCTACCACCGCTTACCTGAAAGCTGTTGTTGCTGCACGCACCAACAACCTGAGCAATGCTGTTACCAGCCTGAAGCAAGCTATCTCAATGGATAGAAGCCTTGCTTCCAGAGCATTAAATGATTTGGAATTTGCGAAATACATCACCAATTCCGATTTCCTGAATGCTGTGAAGTAAGCCGGGCAGATTCGACAAAAACAAAAACGGCCTCAAAATTACTTTTGAGGCCGTTTTTTTATGGTTATGATTTTTCTGAAAAGAACTATAACTAAATGATCAGATCAGGTACAACGAACTGATCGACTCGTTGTTATATACCCGGCGAATGGCATCGGCAAACATATCGGCCACTGAAACGATTTTTACCTTCTCACATTTCTTGGAATAAGGAATGCTGTCGGTAAAAATAATTTCCGTCAGGGAAGAAAGATCGACACGGGACGAAGCTGGATCGGACATCACGGCATGCGAAGCAATAGCCCGGACAGATGCAGCGCCTGCAGATAACATCAGATCCGCTGCTTTTGTAATAGTTCCTGCGGTATCGACAATATCGTCGACCAGTAATATATCCATGCCTTCTACATCACCGATTACTTTCATCTCCGCTATTTCATTCGCTTTTTTCCGCAATTTATAGCAGATCACCATCGGCACATTGAGGTATTTGGCATAGGCATTGGCCCGCTTGGTACCTCCCACATCGGGAGTAGCAATGACCAGATTCGGGAGGTTCAGATTTTTTATTTCATTTAAAAATACGGAAGATGCATACAAATGATCGACTGGTACGTTAAAAAATCCCTGGATCTGATCGGCATGCAAGTCCATGGTTATAATACGGTTAACACCCGCAGTACTGAGCATATCAGCTACTAATTTAGAGCCGATGGCTACCCGGGGCTTATCTTTCCGGTCTTGGCGCGCCCAACCGAAATAAGGAATAACAGCGATAATGGACTTGGCAGAAGCTCTTCTGGCCGCATCGATCATCAGCAACAGTTCCATCAGGTTATCCGAATTCGGGAAAGTCGACTGAACAAGAAACACATAACGTCCCCGTATGGATTCTTCATATGACACGGAAAACTCACCATCGGCAAAGCGCTCGATGTTCATATGACCCAGTTCACAATTAAGGCTATTGCATATTTTTTCTGCTAAATAACGGGAATTGGTCCCGGAAAAGACTTTAAATGGAGCTCCTGCTTGCATGTCAAAAGAATAGATTAAATTTATTGCAAAAGTAATATAAACTTTAGAATATATCACATATTCACTTCACCAAAATACCTTGTATCCCGAAACAGCCATTATTTCTATCTTTTCACGACAGAAACTTTAAAATACAGCCGCTATTCCGGGGAACCTGAAGCTCTACAAACGAATCCGGATTCAATGCAGTATTAAAATCTTTCCCGGTTAATAACTCTTTTCCTGTACGGGAGCCGGACGGTTTGATCTTCATGAACGAGAATGCATGAGCCGGTAAAAACACGGCAACACCGACATCCTGTTGATCAAAGTTAACCACAATCAGCAGGACTTCTTTCCCAGATTGCCGCATAAAGGCAAACTGCTTCCCGGAATCGAACCGTTCATTGTGATAATTAGCATACATCAAATCATAAGAAATACCCTCGCTGATTGCTTTTTCTTTATTACAAATACCCAACAGTTTGGTATAAAAGCTTCTGGTTTCTTTTTGTACTTTCGTCAGGTTTTTCACTCCGAAATTACCCTCATTGTACCAATTCCGAAGAGATTCGACACTCCAATAATCAAAAATAGTAGTACGCCCGTCTTTTCCGCTGAAACCCTCACGATCCATACCCGGCTCTCCCAATTCCTGTCCGGAATAAACCATCAGAGGATTCGTGTAAAGGGTTGCAAGAATAATCATGGCGGGAAACGCTTTTTCGGGACTCCCTGCAAAAAAATCCGAAGCAATCCGTTGCTCATCATGATTTTCGAGAAAGTACAGCATTTTTCCACGGATATCGTCGAGCGACTGCCAGCAGTGGGTAATAGCCGCTGCACTCTGCTCTTGACGGATAATAGCCCTTAAGGTATCGTACAGGCCCACTTTATCATACAGATAATCGAACTTTCCTCCAAAAACATATTTTCTGTAAGAAGCAGGATTATAGATTTCTGCTATGAAATCGATCTGCGGATATTGCTTTTTTACCCGGGAGATAGCCCAGCCCCAGAATTCGACCGGAACCATTTCGGCCATGTCGCAACGAAAACCATCCATTCCTTTTGAAGCCCAGAAAAGCAGAATTTCAAGCATTTTTTTCCAGGTATCAGGAACCGGGTCAAAGTAACAGTGGCCTCCTCTGAGAAAATCGATCCCGTAATTCAGTTTCACAGTCTCATACCAGTCATTGGTCGTTGGATGTGCATCGAACCGGTCGTTTCCGGTGGCTTTTACAGGATATTCTTCATACCGGACCCCTTGTTCGTCTTCCAAGCTGAACCCGGGGTTAAGTTCCTGTCCTGGGATGTAATAAAAATTATTGTTCGCATCGTAGGTCGTATGCTGATTATCATTCGCGCCCAGATCAGTAACAGTTTCAGGCTTAGCATCCGACCGGTATTGCCGCGCAACATGATTCGGCACAAAGTCCATGATGATTTTCAATCCCGCACGGTGGGTACGTTCCAGTAAACTTTCCAACTCAGCCATTCTGTTACTCACATCATCTGCCAGATCGGGATCTACATCGAAATAATCCTTGATGGCATAGGGAGATCCGGCATTGCCTTTTACCACCGCCGGATGATCTTTATCAATTCCGTAAGCCGAGTAATCCGTTTTAGTAGCATGCTCGATCAACCCGGTATACCAAACATGCGTATACCCCATTTTTTTGATTTCCGACAATGCTTTTTCGGAAAATGCAGATAACTTTCCACAACCATTTTCAGCAATAGAGCCATTGAATTGGTTGTTGGAATTGGTATTACCGAATAACCGGGGTAATACCTGATAAATAATCATCCTGTCTTTATTCATAAGATAATTTAGAAAAGCGACCTGAAATAATTTCTTTAACGAATCCGTAAATTCCCATCGCACTGTTTCATAATAAGGATTATTTTCACGAAGCATTGTTACACCGGAACTCTGTACTATCTTTGCAAAAGAAAAAGGACTAAAGAAACAAAGCATTTGGCTCCTGTTTTTAGTCCTTTTATTTTGTAATCAGCTAATGGTCAATTTAATTTGTGGAGCATATCGGACTCGAACCGATCACCTTTAGACTGCCAGTCTAACGCTCTAGCCAGATGAGCTAATGCCCCGCAATGAATAATTCTCTCTTTTTTGAGAGTCACAAAGGTACGAAGAATTTTTTGAATTCAAAGTGAATGATTAAAGAAAAAATAATACTAGGAATCGACCCCGGAACCAATGTGATGGGATATGGTATACTGAAGGTTACCGATAACAAACCTTCATTGATGGCCATGGGAGTGCTGGTTCTGAATAAATACGACGATCACTACCTGCGTTTGAGGCGTATTTTCGAACGTATTATCGGTTTGATCGATGAGTTTTTGCCAGATGAACTGGCCATCGAAGCGCCTTTTTTTGGAAAAAACGTGCAAAGTATGCTTAAGTTGGGACGGGCTCAGGGAGTGGCTATGGCGGCAGCTTTATCGCGCGATATTCCGATTTTCGAATACGCTCCGCTGAAAATCAAAATGTCGATTACCGGTAACGGACGGGCCTCAAAAGAACAAGTAGCTGCGATGCTGCAGCGTTACCTGAAAATTGCCGATGAACAAATGTTACCTCAATTGGATGCAACCGATGGACTGGCGGCGGCCCTTTGTCATTATTTTCAGAGCAACAATCCGGTGAAAGAATCTGCATACAACAGTTGGAAAGATTTTATCAATAAAAATCCTAAAAAAATCATATCATGAATTATACCGATATCACTTTCAAAGTTCCTCAATCTGCCGGTTTTTTTGAAGACTGCCTTCAACACAGCGTATGTCTACGGACAGATATGATCGAAGATTCTTCCTGGCGTCGTTTTTTATCCGATAAGCCGGTGCAATGGATGTTCGAAAATTTCGGCCAGGCGCGGGAAGCTTTATTTGTCAGCAAAAATCACGTCATGACTTCTGAAAACGAGCGTTGGAGAGGAAAAACATTCCACATCGAGGCTGGATTCACAGTCCGGATAAACAACAATACCGATTATATTCTCCGGATGGAGATCGATCCGGATTGGCTGTCTTATTTTACAGAAAAATACCTGCTTGAAAAGGTATAGTAGCAAGATTAGAAAGCTTCATTGAAATTAAAATAAAATCCGCGGGAGTCTTTTCCGATTCCAAAATCCAACCGGATGGCCATTCGGGGCTGAACCTCGAACCGGTAACCGATCCCGCCGTTCGGCAACCAATTTTCGAATCTCAGATCCGGAGCGATCGAACCTGCTGCAATCCAACCGATAACAGCGTGTTTGCTACGCTCTCCGTTCTGTTTGTAAAATGAATGCCGGTACTCGGCAATTCCGAAAAGCATCGACTTATCGCGGTACTGTCCCCAGAGATATCCCCGCAAATCGAAAGGGGTTCCTAATTGCGACATTTCCCCGTAGGGAACATTCCCTACTGCAAATCGTCCACGGATCTGCATAGCCAGCGTCTGACCCGGTTTAAATAAACGGATATAGCGACGAGTGTCCAAATTATATACCTGGTAGTTATTCTGTCCCCCTAAATAATATCCGTAAAACATCGCCTGTGCAAGAAAATACCAACCTTTCCAGGCATTGACGGGAATGTCCCTCGAATCGATCATATAATGAACACCAAGACCCGCATTGAAAGGTTTATCATTATACCGGATATAACTTTCATCTGCCGCGACTCCCGGAGAAGGGTCTTTTCCTTTGGTATAATTAATATCCAAAGCTCCTCCCACAAAAAAATCGGGTTTATACTGCCAGAAAACCTGTGGATTTATCTGAAACCATAAACGGTCGTATTTCGTTGTAGAGTCCGATTTTTCAACATTTTTCCCATTCTCATAACCTGTACCGAAATAATTATCGGGCATATTTTTAAACCAGATATCAGCATTAACACGAAGCTTATCGTGTAGCCAGAATGTGGTTACTTTCGATTGAACAAAATAGGCGCCGGTAGAAGAAAGTCCTACAGTAACCGGAAATGAAGAACGCTTCAGTAACGAATCTGAACGGTCTGTCTTGACAGAGAAAAGCGCTCCTCCGGCAATCGTAAATCCTAATTCCGGAGTATATCCCGGACCAAGCACAGGAGTAATCATCAAGCCACCTTCTTTTTCTTTAACCGCCATTTTTATCTGATAACGTTTAAGCCAGTTAAGATGCTGTGTAGTAGTATCTGCTTCATTTTGAGCAAAAGAACATACTACAAAAAGCGATAGTAGTATTAGTGACAGTATCCGTTTCATTACCAAATCAGATTTTATTAAATACATTGAGTATTTAATATAACATTTATCTATAGTAAAGTGTTTTTACAATATAAAAGATGTATATTTGTATCATTATGCTTTCCAAATACTGGTATCATGAAAAGGACTGTTTTAATTATCATCAGCTTTTTTTGCTTCGCCATCTTTCCGGCTCACGCTATTAAATGGGGATTAAAAGCCGGAGTCAACTTGTCGGAAGCATCTTTCAACTGGAATGCGCTCAATCCGGACAATTTCACCGGATTTCAGGCAGGTCCCATCATTGAATTCAATCTACCGATTATCGGATTAGGAATGGATGCCGCCCTGCTCTATTCACAACAAGGCTTTAAAGTCGATGGAAATACAGAAAAATTCGCAACATTGGATATTCCGCTGAATCTCAAATACAAACTGGGATTATTAGGAGCAATCGGAATTTATGGTTCAGCCGGACCTTATGCCAGTTTCCGTGTTTCGGGCGACAATTTCTCTGTTGCCGATATTCCTGATCAATTCAAACAAAAAACATTCGGCGCCGGATTGAATTTCGGATTTGGGGTCGAACTCCTGAAACATTTACAAATAGGAGCGAATTACCAACTTAAATTAACCGATGATTACAGCGCCGGAGAGTACGATGTTAAAACAAAAACCTGGTCTGTTACCGCAGCATTCTTTTTCTGATGTTTATTGAAGTTATTCTACCCGTTCCATTAGCTGATACGTATACCTACTCTGTTCCACCGGAACTGGAAAAACAAGTTTTCTGTGGAAGCATGGTTCTGGTCGAATTCGGAAAAAACAAACATTATTCGGGTGTCGTAGCCTACATTCACCTGGTAGAACCCTCTTCTGCATACGAAATCAAACCGATCCTTGCAGTCGAAAATTCAAAGCCTGTTCTTCGCCGGCCCCAACTCCGCTTTTGGGAGTGGATTTCACAATATTATCTCTGTAAACTGGGAGAAGTCTATAAAGCTGTATTGCCTTCCGGATTCCGGAGCGAAAGTTCCACGAACTACAAACAAAAAAAAGAAACTTTTATCCGGTTTACGGAAAAATATACCAACAAAGACCATTTGCACACCGCTTTCGATCAGGTTAAACGTGCATTCAAACAAGAACAATTATTATTAGCTTTTATCGAATATTCCAGAATTTTTTCCACTGCCTCGGGAACAGAAGTTTCCAGGAAGCAACTTCTTGCTAAAAGCGGATCGAATGAAAATGCTCTCTCGGGATTAATTGAAAAAGGGATTCTCGAGGCTTATGAAAAAGAAATCAGCCGGTTGCAAACATACGAGGAGGATATTGCTCCGTTGAATCCTTTAAATCTGTTACAGCAACAGGCCTATACAGACATCATGCAAAGTTTCCGGGAAAAAGAAGTCTGCCTGCTTCATGGCGTGACCTCATCCGGGAAAACTGAAATTTATACCCATTTGATTGCAGAAACCCTGAAACTGAACCGGCAAGTCCTCTTTTTATTGCCGGAAATCGCCCTCACTGCTCAGATAACCAAACGATTGAAGCATTTTTTTGGAGACAAACTGGGTGTTTACCATTCCAAGATCAGCGACAATGAACGGGTGGAAATATGGAATAACCTGCTGAATGACGAAGGTTACCAAATCATTCTGGGGGTCAGGTCCTCTATTTTTCTTCCTTTCAGGGATTTGGGATTGGTTATTGTTGATGAGGAACACGAACCCAGTTACAAACAGCAGGATCCGGCTCCCCGGTATCATGCCCGGAATGCAGCCATTGTACTGTCGACCATGCATTCGGCCAAAGTGATTTTGGGCAGCGCCACTCCATCCATTGAATCGTATTTCAATGCCCAAACCGGAAAATATGGTTACGCCGGATTAAAAAAACGGTTTGAAGAAACCGGATTGCCTCAGATTATACCAATCGATATCAAAGAATTACGTCGTAAAAAACGAATGAAGTCCCTCTTTTCACCTTTGTTAATAGAAAAAATGAAGAATACATTGGAGAAAGGAGAACAGGTTTTACTATTTCAGAACCGGCGGGGATTTGCTCCCATGGTGACCTGTAAAATCTGCGACTGGACTCCGAAATGCCGGTTTTGCGATGTCAGCCTCACCTATCATAAACGTTTCAGTCAACTCACTTGTCACTATTGCGGCAGTACTTACACCATCCCACCCGAATGTCCGGAATGTGGGAACAAAGACCTGAAAGCGCAGGGTTTCGGGACTGAAAAAGTAGAAGAAGAAGTCGCCCTGCTTTTTCCGGATATAAAAGCCGACCGCTTAGATGCCGATACAGCAAAAACGACTAAATCGTATGAAGAAATCATTTCCCGTTTTGAACAGGGAAAAACGCAGGTTCTGATCGGCACACAAATCATCTCCAAAGGATTGGACTTTGAAAAAGTGAGCCTTGTAGGCATTCTCAATGCCGACTCCCTGATGAATTTTCCCGATTTCCGGTCGCACGAACGGGCCTACCAGCTCATGTCTCAGGTTGCCGGACGGGCCGGACGGCGCAAACAGCAGGGAGAAGTCGTACTTCAGGCATCGCATCCCGAACATCCATTGATCCGGATGGTACTCGACCACAATTACGAAGGCATGTATCAAATGCAGGTCGAAGAGCGGAAACTATTCCGTTATCCTCCATTCTACCGGCTCATCCATATCAATCTGAAGCACAAAAATGAAGAACTGTTGAAAGCCCTGGCGCAGGAGTACGCCGACAGCCTCCGCAGTACCCTGGGAAACCGGGTTATGGGACCGGATAAGCCTCCCGTTGGCAGGATACAATCACTCCACATACAGAAAATTTTATTAAAAATCGAAATTTCTGCATCCCTGAATACCCTCCGCGAGGTATTGGAAAACACTCGTTACAGAATATTATCCGACACCCGCTATAAATATGCCATTATACAATACGATGTTGATCCTGTAGGATAAAATCCTTATATTTGCTCTATGGAAAAGAAAAAAATACTGTTTGTCTGTTTGGGGAATATCTGCCGGTCGCCGGCTGCCGAAGGAATAATGAAGGAAATGGTCAAAAAAAATGAGTTACAACGGTTCATCGAAATCGATTCGGCAGGAATACTCAACTATCATGAAGGGGAGCTTCCCGATCAACGGATGCGATTGCATGCTTCCCGGAGAGGATATAACCTGGTTTCCCGCTCCCGGCCGGTAACATACAACGATTTTTTTGATTTCGACCTGATCATCGGCATGGACGACTCGAATATTCAGAATCTGATGCAAAAAGCGCCGGACATAGAGTCCCAGAAAAAGATACGCCGGATGACAGACTATTGCAAGAGATACGCCAACGATCATGTGCCTGATCCTTATTATGGAGGAGAAAGCGGTTTCGAACTGGTACTCGATCTGCTTGAAGATGCCTGTGAAGGATTAATCGACGAGCTGACTAAATAACATTTTCTTTCAGATCCGGATAACTGATCCGGGAATGATACATCGTGCTTAATTTCTCGACGAATACCTCTTTTATTTCCGAAATATGCCTGAAAGTCAGGGGCACCCGATCCAACAATCCGTCTTTAATCTGTGAGTCGATGATTTTATTGACTAAATGAATGATTGTTTCTTCTGTATACTCTTTCAGACTTCTGGAAGCAGCCTCAACCGAATCTGCCATCATCAGGATCGCTGTTTCCCGGGTATGCGGATTAGGGCCCGGATAAGTAAAAAGGGCCTCATTGACCGGTTTATCCGGATATTCATTCTTGAATGAATTATAAAAATACTTGGTTTTTCCTTTTCCATGATGCGTCTTGATAAAATCAACGATCATTGCCGGCAGATTATTTTTCTCTGCGATTTTTACACCTTCCGGTACATGACTGATGATAATCCGGGCGCTCTCCTCAAAACTCAGACGATCGTGCGGATTGATACTTCCTGCCTGATTTTCAATAAAAAATGCCGGATTAACCATTTTCCCGATGTCGTGATACAAAGCGCCCGTACGTACCAAATGAGGATTGGCCTTAATCCGGATGGCGGCTGCAGATCCTAAAATCGAAACCTGAAGCGAATGCTGGAATGTTCCCGGACATTTCTCCGATAGTTCCCGGAGTATGGGTGAATTGATATCCGACATCTCAACCAGGGTCACATTCGAAACATAGCCGAATATCTTTTCAATAATATAAATGAATGCGTAGGTAAACATCAGGAAAACAAAATTAATTCCGAAATAGGTGAACATACGCCAGTTGATTTTACTCCAATCTCCCTCCTGAATCATAACCAACCCGATATACACAACAATATAGGCAACCAATACATAAAAAGAACATTGTATTAATTGAGAGCGTTTGGTAAGGTCTTTCAATATAAAAACCACGACAAGGCAGGTTGTAAATTGAAGAATAAGAAATTCGAACGGAAAAGGAACCATCAGCGAGCAGATCAGAATCGTAATGTTATGAGCCATCTGTGCAGTCCGGGAATCAAAAAAAGTCCGGATCGCCAACGGGATAATTGCAAAAGGTATCACATAAACATTAAACATTTCGAACCGGATATCGATTTCGGTCAACAGCGTGAATCCTGCAATCAGCGACAAGAGGAAAACCAGATGTTTTTTACGATAATAAAGATTGGTCCTGAAATAATATAAATAAAGCGGAAAACAGGCTATTAATCCGATAACCAGTATAGAAATACCAATCAGATAGCGGGATTGCTGATTTACATTGCCTGTACGTGTATGTGAAATCTGTTTAAGCGACGACAGGATATTGTACGTCTTTTTATCGACGATTTCACCCCGGTCTACAATCTTCTCCCCTTTCTGGACCATGCCGCTCGATGGCGGAACCTGTTGTAGGGTCTCATTCTTTACTTTCCCGGTAGTCCCCTTATCATATTTCAGATTTTCAACTAAATAAAGGTTGAGATTACCCGACCGGAGGATCTGACTGTTCAGCTCCCGGGGACAATTATCAAAAATATATGAATAAGCCGATTTTACAGTAAAAACTTCATTTGCAGAGTGACTTACCGCTACATTTTCTTCAAAAATCTTAAATTGATTGTAATGATTATCCCGGAGAAAATTATAATCGTTTACCTGTAAGATTCCCGAATGATAGACCTCCTGCAAGGTTTTAACTACATATTCGACGTAGTTATTGTTCCAGGTATTTTTATAATCCAATCTGAATTTTTCAATCTGAGCCTGGGCTGTTTTATCATTTTTCTGAAAATAAGGTTGAAAATCAGCCAGAATACTGTCCTGTTCCTGTTTCAGCTCATTAGCAGGCTTATAAATGGGAAAATCGAAAGAAGCAGTCAGTAATCCGTACCTCCAGGGCTTACCCTCATTAAACGTATACCGAAACCGGCCTTCCCGCGGAAACAACGCAATAATAACCAATGCAGCTATGGCGAAATAGATATATCCCGGTATTTTAATCTCCTTTTTATTCATCAAAAGACACTGAATTTTGGCGAAAAGTACTAAAAAAATAATAAATATATGTACTTTTGCGGAAATTTCCTAAATTAAGTCTTTATGTCAGAACAAAAAGTCAGAGTCAGGTTTGCGCCGAGCCCTACAGGCCCACTGCATATCGGAGGCGTCCGTACCGCTTTGTACAACTACCTTTTCGCCCGGAAACACGGAGGAGATTTTATTCTCCGGATTGAAGATACCGACTCTCAACGTTTTGTTCCGGGAGCGGAAGAATACATCGTAGATGCTTTTAACTGGCTGGGAATCAAGTTCGATGAAGGGACTCATATCGGCGGAAAACACGCTCCTTACCGTCAGTCGGAACGAAAAAACATCTACAAAAAATATGTAGACGAACTTTTTGAAAAAGGCCTGGCCTATATCGCATTCGATACTCCGGCCCAATTGGAAGAAAAGCGTGCTGCAATTTCAAATTTCCAGTACGACGCATCGACGCGGATGTCTATGACTAATTCGTTAACCCTTCCGGCCATAGAAGTACAAAGCCTGATCGAATCCGGAACTCCATATGTGGTTCGTATCAAAATCGAACCGAATGAAGATGTGACGGTAAATGACCTGATACGTGGCGAAGTTGTAATCAATTCTTCTGTACTGGACGATAAAGTACTTTACAAATCGGCCGACGGGCTTCCGACTTATCACCTGGCAAACATTGTAGATGATCATTTAATGGAAATTACCCACGTCATTCGCGGGGAAGAATGGTTGCCATCTGCTCCGTTGCACGTGCTACTCTACCGGTATTTTGGCTGGACAGCTCCCCGGTTTGCTCACCTGCCCCTGCTGCTGAAACCGGAAGGAAACGGCAAACTGAGCAAACGCGACGGCGACCGGCTCGGATTCCCGGTATTTCCACTGGAATGGAAAGATCCTAATTCCGGAGAAATTTCTTCAGGATACCGCGAAGCCGGATACCTGCCGGAGGCAGTCGTCAATTTTCTGGCACTGTTGGGATGGAACCCTGGTAACGATCAGGAAATTCTTTCTGAAAATGAGCTGATAAATTTGTTTTCGCTTGAAAAATGCAGTAAAAGCGGCGCCAAATTCGACTACAAAAAAGGTGAATGGTTCAATCACCAATATATTCAGTTGAAACCCGATTCCGAAATAGCCCGGATGTTTGTGCCGGTATTAAAATCGAATGGGATAGAAGCTCCGACAGATAAAATCGAAAAAGTCGTCGGATTAGTAAAGGAACGTGCCAACTATATAAAAGAACTCTGGGATCAGTCTGCATTCTTTTTTATAGCTCCGGCCGGTTACGATGAAAAAACCGTTGCTAAACGCTGGAAACCCGAATCGGCAGCACAATTATCCGAACTATGTACTGTTCTTGAAGCAATTGACGATTTTTCCGGTCACCATACCGAAACAATCGTAAAATCCTGGATCGAAGAAAAGCAATATCACCTCGGCAATATAATGAATGCTTTCCGGTTGGCCTTAGTCGGCGAATCCAAAGGCCCGCATATCTTTGATATCACCGAAGTACTTGGAAAAGATGAGGTTATAATACGTCTGAAACGGGCTATTGATACTCTAAAATAATAGCATGTACAGCATTGTCATTGGGTTTTATGCGTTGATCGTACGCCTGATCTCTCCTTTTCATAAAAAAGCGGGAATGATGGTTGGAGGGCAAAAACAAACGTTTGATATTCTCCGGGAAAAAATCGATCCAAAAAGCAAATATATCTGGTTTCACGCGGCTTCGTTAGGCGAATTCGAACAAGGTCGTCCGCTGATCGAAAAAATACGGGAACAGCATCCGGAATACAAAATTCTGTTGACTTTTTTTTCTCCTTCGGGCTATGAGGTCCGGAAAAATTATGCCGGAGCCGATATTGTCTGTTACTTGCCTTTTGATTTTTACTCCAACGCAAAAAAATTCCTGAGCCTGACCAACCTGGCCATGGTGGTATTTATCAAATATGAATTCTGGAAAAATTATCTGACCCTGCTGCATAAAAATAATGTCCCGACATACATTGTTTCAGCGATTTTCCGGCCCAAACAGATTTTTTTCAAATGGTACGGGGCGGGCTACCGTAAGGTATTGAAAAATTTCAACTGGTTGTTTGTTCAGGATCAAGCCTCAATGGACTTATTAAACCAGCATAAGATCACCAATGTCAGTGTTTCGGGAGATACCCGTTTTGACCGGGTAGCAGAAATATACGAACAACGGAAATCATTTCCCGTAATAGAAAAATTCCTGAATACAGAGGGCGGTGAGAAAGAGTTTGCATTGGTTGCGGGAAGTACCTGGCCTAAAGACGAGGACTTGTTAATACCCTATTTCAACCGCCATCCGGCATTCAAACTAATCATCGCTCCTCACGAAATACACGAACAACACTTACAGTCCATTATTTCCAGACTCGAACGGCCCTATGTGCTTTATTCACAGGCAACGGAAGAAGAGGTTCAGGATACGGACTGCCTCATTATCGACAATTTCGGAATGCTTTCATCTATCTACCGGTACGGAGAAATTGCTTATGTGGGAGGTGGATTCGGAGTGGGCATTCATAATGTGCTTGAAGCTGCAGTATATGGAATTCCTGTCATTTTTGGGCCCAACTATCACAGATTCAAAGAAGCGAACGAACTGGTTGCCTGTAACGGCGCCTTTGTTGTTGAAGATGAAAAGTTATTTGAAAAGAAAATGAATGAATTGCTGGGAAATCCGGAAACCCGAATCGATGCAGGAAAGCAAACCGGCGACTATGTCTGCAATAACACAGGAGCCACCAGAATAATCCTGGAAAAAATTCTCCCATAATCCATTTCTGTTTCATATATTACGAGTAAACGCCTTATTATCAGAAAAAAAGGACTCCATCTCTATAAAAAGACAGAATGTTGATAATTTATGAATAATAGTTAATTACTTTTCATAAATTACTATTGAATAATATCCGGAAACAATTATATATTAAATTAATCGAAAAAAGCGATCTTTTTCAATTCAATTTTGTTCTTGAATTATAGGGGTGTTTTACACAAATATGATCATTTTTATATAATAAAGTTTTTAACTTTGTACCTTTTCAACAATAGGTCAATAAAAATTATAAACATCTTATATTCAGTGTATTTTACAATAAAGAGATGTTGATAACTCTATAAAAGCATGGGACGGATTTTTAATAACTTATAAAGCAAACAATTTAACAGAATGTTTTCAGACTTATCAACAGGGTATTATTATCATCATTTAAGATTTTTAAAAATAAAAAAATAAATAATTATATTACAATGGTTAACAACACTTCTCCGGCTGGTTTTTTAAATATTTCCGTTCCGAAAGATCTGGATCTGAAAAAAGCTATTTCTGATTTGAAAAAAGAAAAGAATGCGATTATTCTTGCTCACTATTATCAGACAGGTGAAATACAGGATACAGCTGATTTTGTAGGAGACAGTCTGGCTTTAGCTCAATGGGCTGCAAAAACTGAAGCTGATATCATTGTACTATGTGGTGTTCATTTTATGGGAGAAACTGCAAAAATTCTCTCTCCAGAAAAACGGGTATTTGTTCCGGATTTAAATGCCGGTTGTTCATTGGCAGATAGTTGTCCGGCTGATGAATTTGAAAAGTTTATTCAGGAACATCCGGGACACACTGTTATTTCTTATGTTAATACAACTGCTGCGGTAAAAGCGTTGACCGATGTGGTAGTGACATCTACCAATGCCAAGCAAATTGTAGAGAGTTTTCCTCCTGAGACGCCGATTATATTCGGTCCGGACAGGAACCTTGGAAATTATATTAACAGCATTACAGGACGAAATATGGTGCTTTGGGACGGTGCTTGTCATGTACATGAACAATTTTCTTTAGAAAAGATCATTGAGTTGAAAAAAGCACATCCTGATGCTTTGTTATTAGCACATCCCGAGTGTAAGAGTGTTATCCTGAAACTGGCGGATCATATAGGTTCTACTGCTTCATTACTGAAATTTTCAACTCATTCGGAAAATAAAAAATTTATTGTTGCTACAGAGTCCGGAATTTTACATGAAATGCAAAAGAAAAATCCGGATAAAATTTTCATTCCTGCACCACCGAATGACAGTACTTGTGCCTGTAATGAGTGTAGTTTCATGCGATTGAATACGATGGAAAAATTATACAATTGCCTGAAGTATGAGATGCCTGAAATTTTTGTGGATGAAAAAGTCCGGGTAAAAGCTGTAAAACCAATTGAACGCATGTTGGAGATTTCTGCAAAACTTGGACTTTGACGATTTCAATCCGACAGTAATTCTTCCGCCCGGTACAAGGCCTTGTTGATATTGCTGCAAATATTTTCTTTTCCTATTTTTTCAGTAAACCCGGATTTTTCAAGCATATTCCGGATATTGTCGTTTACACCGGAAAGCACTAATTGTATATCTTCTTTTTCAGATAGACGATGCAGGCTTTCTAAGTTATGCAAACCTGTCGAATCCATAAAAGGAACTTTTCTCATACGGATTATGCGTACTTTGGATTTGTCGTTTCCTATTTGTTTCATACTTTCGTCGAATTTACTGGCAATGCCAAAAAAGAAAGGACCATCGATTTCATATACTTCTACTCCTTTCGGGAGTACTAACTTATCGTTATCAGCTGTTTTTTCAGCATCGGTTTCCATATCCAGTTCTTCTTTGAAGATGGAAATATGAGATGTTTCGGTTACACGTCTCATAAAAGAAAACATGGCAATTAACAATCCGATTTCGATAGCAATGGTAATATTGAAAACTACTGTCAGAAAGAAAGTGATAAGTAATACGGCGACATCAGATTTTGGATTTTTTAATAGAGAGCGAAAAGTTCTCCAATCGCTCATGTTGTAGGAGATAACAGTTAATACTCCGGCTAAACAGGCCATTGGTATATGTTTGGTTAGCGGCGCCAGAAACAGCAGGATAAATAAAAGAACAATGGAATTAAAAATAGCAGCTACCGGTGTTCTGGCGCCGTAACTGATGTTAGTCATGGTACGGGCGATCGCTCCGGTAACAGGAATCCCTCCAAAAATAGGTACAATCATATTTCCAACTCCCTGTGCAA
This sequence comes from Bacteroidales bacterium, assembly GCA_031548005.1. Lineage (GTDB taxonomy): Bacteria > Bacteroidota > Bacteroidia > Bacteroidales > Azobacteroidaceae > BNXB01. Next base: position 6,178 of record JAVBRK010000114.1, on the reverse strand, counting down.
TAAGTTCTGTATTCGAATTGTGCTTTTCGCCCGTTACCCCGTCTGCAACTGTTGCTGAAAGTAATGATTGAATGGCGCATAACATGGCAATGGTAAATGCCGGGGAAAATAACAGATCGACCTTTTCCATTGTTAAACGGAATGGTTCCGGATCAGGTAAAGAGGCGTTGATCTCAAAGCGATCACCTATGGTTTGTACCAGATTAAGATCGAAGTGATATCGTAAGATATAAATAACAACACTTACAACTATGATTGCCAGCAGTGAACCGGGAATTTTTCTTGAAAATTTAGGAGAATAAACGATGAGCAGGATGCTAACGGCGGAAACTACTACAGAAGCAGGAGAAATGGTAGAAATAGCTTTTCCGTATTCGATCCATTTGCTTATGAAGTCGATTGGAACAGTAGTCATTGTTAATCCGAGGAGATCTTTTATTTGTGAAGTGAAAATACTCAGGGCGATTCCGCTCGTGAATCCCACTACAATCGGGTATGGAATGAATTTTATAACAGTGCCTAATTTCAGTACTCCCATAATGACCAGCATGATTCCCGATATAGCTGTTGCGATGGCTAATCCTGTGAGGCCGAATTGTTGAATGGTAGTGGAGATAATGATAATAAACGCTCCGGTCGGACCACTGATCTGAACATTACTTCCACCGAGCAAAGCTACAATAAAACCACCGATAATAGCTGTTATCAGTCCTTTTTCCGGACTTACTCCGGAGGCAATACCAAAAGCGATCGAAAGAGGTAAAGAAGCAATGATGGCTACGATAAATCCTGATTTCAAGTCTATCTTCAAACTTTCTTTGCTGTAGTTCTTTAAATTGAAAATATTCGGTTTATAGTTTGCTTTCAATTCTTCTAAAAATTTCATCGGATAAAATTTTAAAAAATTCGACTGCAAAGTTATAAAAGTAATTTCAAATGATTCTAAATTAGTGGTTGGGATAACAACAATTGTGCATTTTGTTTGTTATTTATTTAGGCTTACTATCATTTTATCTTAATTGAAATTATTTAAATCATTGAATTTTTCTTAAAAAAATGGAACAGAAGAGTATTAAAGGAACAAAAACAGAGCAAAACTTGTTAAAAGCTTTTGCAGGAGAGAGTCAGGCGCGAACAAGGTATACTTTTTTTGCGAGTAAGGCAAAAGAAGAGGGTTATGAACAAATAGCAGGTGTTTTCCTGGAAACAGCAGACCAGGAAAAAGAACATGCTAAACGATTCTTTAAATTTTTGGAGGGAGGAATGCTTGAAATAACAGCTACTTATCCTGCCGGAATAATTGGAACAACATCCCAGAATCTCCTGGCCGCAGCCGAAGGTGAGTTGGAAGAATGGGATGTACTCTACAAGGAATTTGCAGAAGTTGCGAAAGAAGAGGGGTTCCCTCAGGTAGCAACGGCTTTTCGTATGATTGCACGTGTCGAAGCTGAACATGAGGTCCGGTACCGTAAACTTCTGGCAAACATTGAAACCGGAGAGGTATTTAAAAAAGAAGAGGAAATCGAGTGGCAATGCCGTAATTGTGGATTTGTACATAAAGGAAAGAATGCACCTAATATGTGTCCTGCCTGCGATCATCCCCAGTCTTATTTTGAGCCGAAAAAGACAAACTATTAAAAAATCCTCGAATAGAGGTAAAGTCCGATGAAACAGTTGGTAATATTATGTCATCCAAAGAATGAAAAGTTAAACGAAATGATTTGGTCCGATTTATTGCAAGTGTACAATAAATACAAGCTGGACTTTGAAGTGAGAGATTTGTATAAAATGGAATTTAATCCCATTTTGAGTGTTGAAGATATTACTGCTGCGCAGCAAAGCGCTCCTCTAAAGGATGTCCGGAAGGAGCAGGAGTTGATAAATGATTCGGAATACCTGACTTTTATCTATCCTATTTGGGCTACGGGTATGCCGGCGCTTCTCAAGGGATACATTGACCGGGTTTTTTCGGAAGGATTTGCTTATTCGTTTACCGATACCGGAGGAGTTAAAAAATTATTGAAAGGAAAAAAAGTGGTACTGGTAAATACCCTGGATCAAGGATCGAATTTATACAAAAATATTCCAATAAGCAGCCTGATAGCTGTTGAAAAACATCTGTTTGAATCTTTTGGAATGGAAGTTGTACTTCAGTTTTTCCTGGAAACTGCCGGTTGTGAGGATAATCCGGATTTGTTGAAAACTAAGATGGAAGATTTAAAATTAGAAGTTAAAAAAGTGATGGCCTTAAGCCGCAATAGCCGGTTAAGCATACCGACGGCATTCTTCTGATTTATTTGGAACCAGGGATATCTATGATTGTTATTGATATCCCTGGTTCTTTTATCGGAAGTTATTAACTCAACAGGTTTTTTTCGGGATAATCGATCGTGTAGTGTAATCCCCTGCTTTCTTTTCTTTCCATGGCCTGTTTAATGACCAAGTAGCCCACATTGACGATATTCCTTAGCTCACATATGTCTCTTGATACGATCGAGCGTTGAAAGAGATTTTCTGTTTCCTGATAAAGAATTTCCAGCCGGTCGAATGCCCGTTTCAATCGTAAATTGGAACGGACGATGCCTACATAGTTAGACATGATCAAACCGACTTCCTTGACGCTTTGAGTGATCAGTACCATTTCTTCAGGAAGTGAAGTTCCTTCGTCATCCCATGCCGGTATTTTTTCGTTGAAAGTATAATGATCGATGTTCGATTTCGCATGTTTGGCGGCTGAATCGGCGTAAACAACAGCTTCTATCAGCGAGTTGGAAGCTAAACGATTAGCTCCGTGCAAACCGGTACAGGCGCATTCACCACAGGCATACAGGCGTTTAATTGTAGTATGGGCGTTCATGTCGACTGCAATTCCTCCACACAAGTAATGCGCTGCAGGAGCAACCGGAATATAATCTTTCGTGATATCAATCCCTTCGCTGAGGCATTTTTCGTAAATATTTGGAAAATGTTTTTTAGTTTCTTCCGCATTTTTATGAGTCACATCCAAGTAAACGTAGTCATCTCCCCTGTTTTTCATTTCAGTATCGATAGCTCTTGCAACGATATCTCTGGGCGCTAATGATTTACGTTCATCGTATTTTTGCATGAATTCCTTGCCGTTCATCGTTTTGAGCGTTCCTCCGTAACCTCTCATGGCTTCGGTGATCAAAAATGACGGCCGTTCTTTCGGATTGTATAAAGCTGTCGGATGGACTTGTACGACTTCCATATCCTTGACTAATCCTTTTGCCCGGTAAACCATAGCGATTCCATCTCCGGTAGCGACTACCGGATTGGTCGTGATTTGATAGGCGCTACCGATTCCTCCGGTGGCTATCAGGGTTACTTTCGACAAGAAGGTATGAATATTCCGGGTGCGTTCACTCAATACATAGGCTCCGTAACACTCGATGTTTTCGGTATGTTTGGTCACGGTTTCTCCCAAATGGTGCTGAGTCAGTATTTCGATGGCAAAATGATGGTCGAAAACTTTGATATTCGGATGATTTTTAATGGCTTGTATCAGACTTTTCTGAATTTCAGCTCCGGTGGTATCTTTGTGATGCAGGATGCGGAATTCCGAATGTCCTCCTTCTTTGTGAAGGTCGAAATTTCCTTTTTCGTCCTTGTCAAAATCGACGCCCCAACTGATCAGTTCGTTGATTTGCGCCGGCGCTTCTTTAACTACTTTTTCAACAACTTCCCGTTTACAGATTCCGTCGCCGGCAATCAATGTATCCTGGATATGTTTTTCGAAATCATCGAATGGCGCTGTAACAGAGGCTATTCCTCCTTGTGCATAAAACGTGTTTGCTTCTTCAAGGGTCGTTTTACAAAGGATGGCAACCCGTCCTTTATCTGCTGCTTTCAGGGCGAAGCTCATGCCGGCAATGCCGGATCCGATGACGAGAAAATCAAATTTGTGTGTCATTGGGGTTATGATTTGATCAATAATACATTTCTGTTCTGATCTGATCCCGGGATATTTTTTTCAATTCCAGTATATCGTATACTTCGTCGATCATTTCAGAATTTCCGCAAAGATAATAATAGGCTTCGGGATCGAGTTCTTTTGCCTTAAGATATTCGGTAATTCTCCCCGGAAATTTTCCGAGTGAGTCTTTCGATGTACAGGAAATGTACCGGTTGCTTGCATAAGCATCGGATTCATAGCTTTGGTCGACGGTTTTAATGCCGTGTATGATAGTATACGACAAGTCGGGATAAGATCTGATGAAAGAATGGAAAGGTGCGATTCCGGTTCCGGTAGCAATAAAAACAAATTTCTGATCGGGCTGGATTTTATTCTGAATACAAAAGAAACCATGCGGTTTTTTAACGGAAACAAGTGCACCGGTCTCCAGCTGATTTAATTTTTTTGAAACATTTCCTTCCTCCTTGACTTCTTTGATTAAAATTTCAAGATAATCGTCCTTTTCACCACTATAAATCGAGTAAGGACGATCTTCATCATCTGGAAGACCTACACAAAAATACTGTCCGGGGGTAAATACTACATCCTTCCGTTCAAAACGCAAGATATAAGTATTATTTGTTAATTTTCTGTATGATAATATTTTATGATAATTCATTTTATTCTTCTATTAATGGTAAAGACGGATCGGGCTTTACACCGTGCGTATCCGTGAAAGGTTTCATCCGGTTGTAGTTCAAATCGCCTTGTCTTGGATCCTGTCCTACATCGAACCAGGGAATATCGTCGATGGAAATGTCTTTTCCGAGTATACTCCGTAATTTATTTTTAACGACCCACGAAAGCGGGTGGCGGAGGTATTTATTCATCACCGGTGCGGCGGTTCCTACCATCCAGCAGTTTTTGGGGCATTGGCGTACCAGACCTCTTACCTTTTCGGCCTGTTCGCTGTACCATAATTCTTCGAATGTACTAAAATCACGGATGTTTCCCATACTTTCTTTCCAGATCTTATCTTCCAGTCCGTTGCAGGGGTAAACATCCCCATAAGGTTCTATGAAGAAATTAGCCGTTCCGGCTTCACAGGGCAACATTCTTCTTCCACCCCGGATATAATTGATTAAACCGAGGTTAAAAAACGCCCTGAACCAGCTTTTGGGATTATTTTCTTTCAGCAACGATTCCGTCAGGGTATGGAAATTGTCGATAACTGTATCCTGATTTGTAATTTTATTATCATCCTTGTGGAAGTAATAGGAATTATGAAAAGCCGCCGTTGCAAATTCCAGCTTAAGGCTTTTGGCCAGACTATAAAGCCAGAGCATATCGTCGGAATTCTGGTTGGAGACCGTAATACCGAATCCAATGTCTTTAACGCCCATTTCTCTCAGTTTTAACAAGACACGGAGTCCGTTATCAAAACCTCCGGATTTTCCCCTCAGGTCGTCATTTCGTTGAGATAGACCTTCGATACTCACCCGGATTCCGATTTCAGGGAATTTTTTGGCCAATGCAATAATGCGGTCGTAGTGCCAGCCCGAGGTCGAAATAACAACTCGGGGAGCTTTTTCAAACGAAACAGCCACAATGTCTTCCAGGTCTCTTCTTTGAAAAGGTTCTCCACCTGTTACATTGACAAATTTCAATTTAGGAAGTTTTTCCAGGTCTTTGGGTGTAATTTCCTGAAACTCGTCTGAAGGGTATTTCCAGATATTACACATTTTACAGCGCATCTGACACCGGTAGGTAGTTATAATAGAAACGTCGGTGGGAAAGGATATCTGATTATTCATGCTTTTGCTACTGAGGAATACAATATAAATAATTTTGGAACATAAAACTAACGTTTATTCCAGGTTTTTGTTTTTTATTCAGGTAGAAAAATTCAGAATAAATCGTTAATAGAACAAAGGTAAGCAGATTTTCGATATTGAAAGTAAAACTAATCCGGTTTAAATTCGTTATTTTTGTATTCAGTATAAAAATTTTTTACAAAAATATCATGAATTACGATTTAGCGATCATTGGTGGTGGGCCTGCAGGCTACACTGCAGCGGAATTGGCCGGTTTGAATGGCTTGAAGACTGTTTTGTTTGAAAAAAATACATTGGGTGGGGTTTGTCTGAATGAAGGGTGCGTGCCGACTAAAACCCTGTTGTATTCGGCAAAGGTATACTACACAGCCAGGGAATCGGCTAAATATGCCGTTAGTTGCGAGCATGTGGAATTCGATTTATCCAAAAT
>JAVBRK010000029.1:0-23382 GCA_031548005.1 Bacteroidales bacterium | reverse complement strand
AATCGAATGGGAATAGACCGAAGTGGCCTTTGCCGTATAGACCCGCACGGCATCGCGGATCGTATCGTTTCCAGGCAGGATCAGGGTTCCAAACCCATCGGCCAAGGTATAGTTCAGCCCTGCCACATCCAGCTCCAACCGTTCACAGTATTTGCCCTTGCCGTAGAAGTAACCTGTCCGCTCATCCCCGTAGGTGGCCGGAAAAACCATGATTATTTCCGGATGTTCCAGGCGAACAAAACTCAGCGGGTTTTCATCGACTTCCAATAGCAGGGAATCGCCCGAAACGAGATACTGCTGTACCGAGCGGTCCTCGGTACCAGCCAGTACGGATTCGGAAATTTTGAAATAATTTACCGGATATTCTCCTCCAGTCAGGCGGAGAGAGTTAAAATCCCAGGTCACGTCTTTTCCCGATTCTCCCGCAGAGCGATAAGAGGCTTCTAATTTGATTATCTCATCTCCCGAACGATACAGGTTGGTTTCCGAACGTAACTCACCCAGAGGATGCTGTCCCCTCATTCCTGAATAAGATAAACTAAGAAAAAACAAAAAAAGAAATTTTGCTTTCATAATTTGTGATTTTAAAAATGAATAAATAATTCTAAGATGCGTTGCAACACGAAAGCAAAATTAGGGACAGCAAAGGAATAAATAACTCAAAAACGGTCCCGGACCGATGGACAAAACAGGGAAAAGTAAAATATGTAAACTACTGAACAATAGTAAATTAAAAAAATGTCCTCAAAAAATGTATGGACAAGCGATGGACAAGCCTAAAATCGATCGATAAATTCGTCGAAATCGACCGAGGAATTTAATTCCATCTTTTCTAATTTCAACCGGGACTTTCTTTTGTTAACCGATTTTTTATCGATACCCAAAAATAAGGCAATGTCTGAAATATTACGCTTTAATTTCAGTAGGCAACACAACTGAATATCTTCCTTCCCAATGGAAGGGTATTGGTCGGACAACCGGATGGTAAAATCGTCGTATACTTTGTCGAATTCGCAGGTGAAATCGCTCCATTCGCTCTCATGCATCAAATGGGGGATCATTTTGATTAATTTATGGGGTTCCGGATTTGATAAGCTGATTAGTTTGACTTTTTCTCCGATCCTGGTCTTTGAGAAAAGAACGTCTTTCAGGGTTTGACGTTCTTTTTTTAGTTCAGAGATGGTGCTTTCTTGTTTCCTGATTCTGGAGTTCTTGCGTTTGAGCAGGATAATAAATAGGATTAATAAAGCGATAAGTAAGATAATAATGACAATGAAAGTAGTGTGATAATGAATGGCTTGGTAAGCGGATCTTACTTCTACAGAGAAGTTTATCAGGATGCTGTCGGTGCTTTCTGTATATTGAACCGCCATTAATTTTAAATAAAAGTATTGATTGGCAGAATCCATTAAATAAGGAAAGTATCCCCATGAAGATAATATTGTATTGATAAATACCTTCATGGGGTCATAGTTGGTTTTTAAGTTTTACTTGATGGGGTAACCCGTAATACACCATACAAGTTTGATCTGTTTTTTATTTTTCTAAATGCACTACGGGTTATATTTAATGGTTCATATAATTCAATTCGACAATCTGAATCTCACAGGCAATGTGTAATAGACCCTAACAGGATTACCATTTTGCTTGCCGGGAATCCAGTCCGGCATTTTCTTCACAACCCGGATAGCCTCTTTATCACAACCGGGGCTTAACGACCGGAGGATCTCGATATTTCCGATCGAGCCGTCTTTATTAACTACAAACCTCACAGTCACCGTACCATGAGTTCCCGTTTCCAGGTCCACTACCGGATAACTCAAATTGCTTTTCAGAAAACTCATTAGTTCAGCATCCCCTCCCGGAAACACGGGCATCTGCTCTACATGGGAGACAATAGCGTCTGTCACTACCGGCGCCGATGGAGCCACTTCTTCTATATCTGTGATCAGCATCCCCGGACCGTTGGTATTCCCTTCGTGAGTGACAGAAGCAATGACTGCATCAGATTCGCTCAAAACAGATTGAGCCGGAGCCATATCAGCTTCTGTAACCTCGGCATCCGGAGCGATCACTAATTCCAGATATTTAATCGACTCGATAATCGGAACTGGAGGTGGAGTCTCGATATACACCGGAATTTCTACGTCCTCCGGCTTCTGTTTCAGATTCGACAGGATATAAGCATCAATAAATTCCGTATGCTTTACCAGATTTTCCGCTTTACTTTTACTGAAGAAACCATATACAAAAATGAGGACTGCAACACTCAGAAAAACGATTATCATCGCCATGATATGACGTTCGGACGATTCCATACGGATACGATAAGCGCCATATTCCTTGTTCTTTCCTGCGAAAACCAACTCGCACCATTCTTTTGAAAATAAATTAATCTTATTCATCATCATAGCATTTAAAGGGTTTATTATCAATATCACTCTCGTTGATATTGCAAAATACAGGATTAATCTGCGGAAACTGTACTTCCATTTTACTATATAGTGTTATCCAGTGTTAACCAGACGCCCATTTTATTAATTTTCAATAAAAATTCTTCTTTTATTTTGTCGGTATAAAAATTATCACTTACTTTGCATTTCAAAGTACTTTTATTTATATGAAAACAAGTCAAAAAGAATTGGAAACTTTACAGGATATCCGGAATATGATGGAACGCAGCAGCCGCTTCATCAGCCTGAGCGGATGGAGTGGAATTTCGGCCGGAATTTGTGCTTTGGCAGGGGCATATGCTGCACACCAGGCCATCCTGTCAAAATCAGACTCCATTCGAACCGCTGGATTTTCCGATGCATTGAGTATGCATTTGCTGACAATTGCCACCATTACATTTGTTGCCGCTTTTATCTCTGCTTTTTTCTTTACTTACACCCGGAGTAAAAAGCAGAATATTCCCGTTTGGAATTCGACATCCAAGCGATTGATGTGGAATGTGGCAGTACCCATGCTTTCCGGCGGAGCCATCATCCTGAAATTAATCGAAATGGGAATTACGGGCCTGATCGCTCCCTCCTGCCTGATCATTTACGGAATTACGTTGTTCTCTATCAGCAAGCAGACACTGAATGAAATCAGATATTTAGGTTATTCGGAAATTCTGCTGGGAATTATCAGTCTTTTTTTCCCTGAATACGGACTTTATTTCTGGACAATCGGCTTCGGGATTTTCCATATTGTTTACGGAATATATATGTGGCTGAAATACGAAAGACGATGAATGTAAACGATTTAAATAAAGCTTTTGACAACCGTATCAGGTTAGGGATTATGAGCGCTTTGGTAATTAATAAGGAAATTAATTTCAATACGCTTAAAGAATTGCTGCAGATTACGGATGGAAATCTGGCTTCCCACCTTAAGAGCCTGGAAGAAGCCGGCTATGTGGAGGTACAAAAAGGATTTATCGGCAGAAAAACAAATACCACTTATTTATTGACTGCCGCAGGAGAGCAGGCTTTTAACGAGCATCTGAATGCCTTGGAGTCTTTATTGAGCCAGATACGCTAATTTTTTTATCCATAAACTTTGAAATTCAAAGTACTTTTACAAAATCATACTCATTTTTGACTTTATAAATCATAAATTAATAAACTAAATTCGTAAAATCATTATGAAAAAAATTTCAACAGTATTTCTTCAGGCAGTCATCGTGCTTATCAGCATGGCGGCACTTGCCATTTTGATTTGGTTTCCTTTAACCGAGGGTAGAGCCGCAAATTTGGACTTGTTCAGTATTTACTCTGACCCGTTCATCTTGTACGGATACACAGCGTCAATCGCTTTTTTTGTTGCGTTGTATAAAGCATTCAAATTACTTGGATATATCAGACAGAATAACGTATTTTCATCGAATGGTATTGGTGCTTTAAAGAGTATAAAATATTGTGCGATTGTACTAAGTATTTTAATTGTATTGGCAGGAGTATACATCAGGATATTCCATAGTAAAGAAGACGACCCTGCGGGTTTTCTTGTCATTTGTATCGTGACTACTTTTGTTTCTATCGTAGTTGCAACTGCTGCTGCAATATTTGAAAAAAGATTACAAAATGCCATAGATATAAAATCTGAAATTTAAGCAGTTTCTTAATATATAACTTTTAATTTTATGGAAACAACAGAAGAAAACGAAAAAAAGACTAACTTTTTTGAAGAAAAGAAGAAAAGTATCTTATTGTCTATTAAAGGATTGACAGTGGCTATCCTGACTTTACTACTGCTTATTCCAACTGCATTTATCTCCAATCTGATCCAGGAACGATTGAATCGCCAGGAAACCGTAAAGGAAGAAGTCTACTCCAAATGGGCCTCCAACCAGAGCCTGATGGGTCCGGTACTGGCAATCCCTTATCAGGAATATGTCCTATCGGACACTCCGGGTACACAGAAACTCAAGCGAAGCTTGCTCTTCCTGATGCCTGAAACTCTGGATATCCGGGGAGAAATTCTTCCCCATCAACGCCACCGGAGTATTTTCGATGTAACTGTTTACCAGGCTGAAATAAACCTGACCGGCTCGTTTTCTCCGATAGACCTGGCTTCTTTAGGCATTGCTCCGGATCAACTGTTACTGAATGAGGCTTTCCTGTATCTTGAATTGAGTGATTTCAGGGGACTGGAAGAGCAGTTAAAACTCAACTGGGACAACCAGGATCTGTTGCTGGGAAACGATATGATAAGCAACGGACTTCCGGAACATGCCCTGGGAACACTCATAAAGCTGAGTCCTGAAAGTCTATCGGAGAATCATCGTTTTTCAACAAAAATAAAACTAAAAGGAGCCGAAGACCTGATGTTCATTCCGGTGGGAAAAACAACCACCACCCATTTGAAGTCGCCCTGGAATAATCCTTCGTTCATCGGCAATTTTCTGCCGAATAACCCGGCCGACATTTCCGACAGCGGCTTTACAGCCGATTGGAAAATACTGCACCTGAACAGAACATTCCCTCAGGTATGGAAAGGTACCGAGTACAGTGTCAAATCTTCGGCCTATGGGGTAAAATTATTGAATAAAACAGATTCTTATGCAAAAACAGAACGTTCGGTCAAATATGCCATTCTGTTTATTTCACTCACATTTGCTTTTTACTTTTTTATTGAAGCGCTGAACAATAAGAAAATCCATTTGGTACAGTATGTATTGGTGGGAATGGCATTATGTGTATTCTACACCCTGCTGCTATCGATCAGCGAGTATATCAATTTCAACTGGGCTTATCTTATTGCATCGTTAGCAACGATATCACTAATCACTTTCTATACAAAAAGTGCATTTGGACGATGGAAAATTGCAGCTTTATTCGGAGGCGTATTATCGGGATTATACGGATTTATTTTCATCCTGATTCAGTTGCAGGACGGAGCGCTGTTATTCGGCAGCATCGGGCTATTTTTACTGCTATCTGTTATCATGTATTATTCGAGAAAAATAGACTGGTACGGACAGTGGAATAAATAATCAAACTTTTATACAACAAAAAGTCACAGAATCTGTTCTATCATAAAGATCTACAGAAATAATCATTTGATTTAAGTATCTGTTAATAAAAATATAAACTTTTAAGTCATGAGTACGGAATATAATAAATCAGATGGAGAAAGAGTTCGTCTTACCAACATTGTCGGAGAGACAAAAAGGAATATTCTGGACGAACCGGATAGTAAAACAGATAGTAACTCTCTGTACGTTACGGATAACGAAATTAAAAAAGCCGTTGAAAGAATTAATCCGGATCCGCACAGCCTCACAAGCCGCGGGTGAGGTCTTATGGTTACTCGTGATGATATGGCTCGTTATTCAGGATAGTCATGGCCCTGTAAAGCTGTTCGGCAAATACCAGCCTGACTAACTGATGCGAGAAAGTCATCGGAGACAGCGAGATTTTTTCCCGGGCGGTAGCATAAACCGCCTGGGAAAATCCGTAGGCTCCTCCTATCACAAAGACCAAACGCTTAGATACAGTATGGGTCTTTTTTTCTATGTATTCTGCAAATTTCAGAGAAGAAAATTCTTTTCCCCGCTCATCGAGCAGTACTAAATAATCGCCCGGCAGAAGTTTTTTCAGAATCAACTCCCCTTCCCTCTCTTTGATCTGGTCGAATGAAAGGCTTTTTGTATTTTTGAGTTCGGGGATGATTTCCAAGTCAAACGGGATGTAATAACCGAGTCGGGAAATGACTTCATCCATCCCTTTGTGAACAAAATCCTGAGTTGTTTTCCCTACTAACAACAACACGATCTTCATATCTTATTCTTCAGCATCATGGTTACCAGCACGGCTTTATGATCACTCGGCCAGATACCGGATCCCACCTCTGTACGCTCATTTTCCTGCACCCGTTGGTTACGGGATATCGAACCGGAAGGTCCCCAGACAACAGCATCCTGTAATTGCAGATGCTTATCGGGAAAATAATAAATAAAATCGATCCGTTCCCGTTCGTCCGATTCCGGAGCCCAGGTCAGTTTTTCGACAGGCGCACCGGAACAGTCGGCAGGGTACGTTATACCCGGATGCTTCAACGGATTCGGGTATTGCACCCGGTATGCATCTTTGTAGCCTTGTTGCTCTAACAAAATGCTGACCGTCCACGGCACCAGGAGTCCCTGACGGTTGTACAGATCTTTCGTAGCCTCTGTCCAGTCCAGATGAGACGGCTCGTTAAAATCACCGCCAATCATCACGATCCTACCCTTTTCGAGGTCTTTTTTCGCTTCGGTAATAAAATTCCGGATGGCATCGTCCCGCATCGAAGCCATATTATTGGCCATGATACTATCCAGATCCGTCATCGGAGGCCGTTTTTCCCAGGTAGTTCCACTATATCCTTTTATATCGTAATACGTACAATTCAGGTAATCCAGGTGGGCTGTATAAAATCCGATCTCCTGCCCGCTTACATTAATAATAGCTTTATAAATGCTCCCATGATCCCCATTTTCAGGGAAAACAGTCAAACTGTCTGTAATCGGGTAGCGCGACAAAATACCGGAGTCGTAACTGTAAAAAGAATAAAAAGTTTCTCCCCGTTCCCTCAACGATTCCACCATCCGGTCGCAAAACCGGGTATCATGATAATTACGCACTTCACTGAATGCGATCAAATCGGCTTTTGAATCGATAATCTGCTGAACAATAGCATTGTATCCTCCATCAACCTGGGTACCTTCCTGCCAGATATTAAATTGTAATACCCGGAAAACCGTTTTTTGTTCACAGGAAGAAACCAAAACACAGAACAAAAGCATGTAAATCAGCTGTTTCATCTCAATTGATTTTTTTATTGTTTATGATAAGGGTAGAAGGCATCAACTGGAGTGTATCCTTTTCATGGTCGAATATATCCATCCAAGTATCGTAACTGATCAGCATAAAATTGTTCCGGATCAGCACATCGACCGATAATTGAGGCATGCTGACCATGGATGTGTTTTTATTGGATACTAAGAAATCCCTCACACGGGTATCTGATATTTTATTCTTTGCAATCTCATTACCCAACTCATGAATACAAACAGAAGCTTGGTTCGACCGGATCAGATTCTCGGCATATTCCAGCAAAAATATATCTTTTGATTTCTGAAGAACAACAATGACCTGACCGGCGCGTTCAAATTCCCGATTTACAAATATCCCGACAGAAGCCTTCGTCTGATCTATAAAAAAATGTGTTTTATCTTTCAAGAGATCTCCCGGATAAAAAAGCGATTGCGGCGCTAACTTCGAAAAATACTTTTCAAAATAAACCTGACGGTAGCGGGTCGCTTCAATGTCTTCCGGAATATCCGACATGGAAATACCGGCCCCGACAAGTAAAAAGTCATAGCCTTCATTATTGACAATATTTACAATTTCCTGTCCTGCGTCGTTTGTAACATCATACCGGGTATGAATCGCTATATCCAGACGCCTGGCCTCCTCCTGAATCGGCTCGAAACTGATCGTCTCAAAATTTTCAGTATGCATCGGATTGATTTCCGTGCCAACCGTCAGGTGTAAAGCAGTAATATCCAGCATTTTTTTATCATTCCGGAACACCTGGCTTGCAACATCCAGCAACACCTGTCCGCTCCCTGCTCTACCGAACGAAAGCATCAACCGGAATTTTCCGGGATGTTTCCTGTACGAACCGGAGCGTTTATCATCTTCCCTGTAACAAAATTCGATCAGATTCATCAAAGGACCTGTCATCAGGGTGGTTACCAGGGTCATCAGCACCAACATGACAAAGATAGCCGGAGGCAATATACCCATTTCATATCCGATTGTGAGAATGATCAGTTCCATCAATCCACGGGTATTCATCAAAGCGCCCATTAACCAGCTATTTTTCCAGGATTCTCCGGTAACCCGCGAAGCCAGAGCTGTTCCCATCACCTTTCCGATCACAGCAAAAAGAATAAACAAGAGACAAACAAGCCATTCTTCAGATGTGGAAATCAGTCCAATCTGGGTCTTCAAGCCCGTCGACACAAAAAATAACGGAAGGAATACAGCCAGGGAAACATCCTCCACTTTCTCTGTCATAATTTTCCGGAACTTGGGATTAGAAGGCATAATAACTCCAGCCATAAAAGCTCCGAAAAGCGCATGAACCCCCAGAATTTCGGTTATATAGGCAGATACGATCAATACCAGCAGCATAAAGGCTACAATGGTTTTGGTAATCACTTCCTTATTGCGGTAAATGTTTCCGATAATGTTCAGAAAAGGGCGCAATACATAAAACATAAACAGGAGGAAAACGGCCGTAAAAAGAATCGTATAAATAGCTCCGGCAAAAGTACCCGATTGCGTGATTGCAATAACCGCAGCTAATAAAAACCAGGCCATAACATCGCCGTTTGCAGCGCTGGCTAATGACAATGTTCCCAGATGAGACCGGGTCATTCCTTTTTCCTGGATAATACGCGCCAATACGGGAAAAGCCGTAATACTCATCGCCACACCGATGAACAAAGCATAAGATAAAAACGGGGTTGTTGCACTGGCAAACTTCGAATAAGTCCAGTAAGCAGTCAGCATGCCGCAAAAGAAGGGAACAATAATGCTGGTGTGACTGATTAAAATCGTTTCTTTAAGCCTTTTCCTAACCTCGGAAATATCCAGTTCCATCCCAATTACAAACATAAATAAGATCAATCCGATCTGGCTCAATATGGTAATATTTCCAAGCGTTGCCGGGGAGAATAAAAAAGCAGATACCTCAGGAAAAAAACGAGCTAAAACAGACGGTCCGAGCACAATTCCGGCCACAATTTCCCCAATCACCGACGGTTGTTTCATCTTCACGAACAACCATCCAAAAATACGGGCGGTAAACAAAATGGCAACAATCTGCAAAAGCAGCATGGCCACAGGAGTCTGTACATTCCCACCTAAACTGTTCTTAAAAATCTCGAACCCATGAGAAAAAAAACCCTGAGAGTTCTCTACGACTGGATGTGGGTGTTCAGGTAATGAAGTCTCATAACCATTCCCCTTTTGAATAATTCCATACATCAGGATACCGAAAAACGACAGCATCAGGATATAAAACAGTAGATTTTTTTTTCCGCGACTCACTTTTTAGGATTTTTCACAAAATTACGGGATAAAGTTGGAATAACCGCATGAGCAGGTAAAAATGTTAATTTCCCGGAAATTTTTACAGGCTGTAGATTAGAACCAATCTTTCTTTTTCAGGTACCAGACCACATAAAGTCCGATCACCAGCATGAGTCCCCAGGCACAAAGATAACCATAACGCCAATCCAATTCAGGCATAAATTTAAAGTTCATTCCCCACACTCCAACGAGAAAAGTCAAGGGGATAAAAATTGTGGCTACCACCGTCAAACGCTTCATGATCAGGTTCATTTTCAGGTCGTTATTACTCAGGTATAAATCGATCAGCGACGACATGATTTCCCGGCAGGATTCTATATTCTGCAAAATATAAAGCACATGATCGTAAATATCTTTGTAGTATGGAACCTCTAACTTGGAGATTAAAGACTTATCCACCCGTAACAATTTAGCCATCTGATCTTTAAAAGGAAGAAGCAGCTTTCTGAGGCGGATCATTTCCCGTCGTTTTTCCTGAATGCTACCGATCAGGTTATCTTTCAGTTCGTTTACATTCAGCAGATCATCTTCCAGTTCTTCCATATCGTCTTCCAACTGGTTCACCCGCTCAGAGAAATTATTGACGATCACATTCAGCAAAGTCGCCAGAAGAAAATCCGACTTCTTATTATTTATTTTCAGCGAATTATCCCTGATTTCGGCATAAACACTTTCAAATAGCGGATAATCGCTTTCCTGAAAACTGATCACATAATTTTTCCCCAAAATCAGCGACACATGTTCTACAACTTCCTCATTATTATTAAAATACGTAGCGGGGAGTACAATAAATACATTTTCATCATACTCTTCGACTGTAATAATATGCTGAATAGTGAGTATATCTTTAGCATCCAGGATATTCAATCCGAATTGTTTTACCAGATCGATAATCAGGCCCGGATTATTCATTCCGGCTACCCGGATCCAACTCACCGATCGATCATCAATCAGCGACACAATATCCGAAATATTATTCGTTTCCTTTTCCACATGGATAGATTCGCTGTACTGAATCAGCCGGATGTTGGTCGGTGTCTGGTTTGTTCCCGTATAAGTAATTTTCGACGGTAGTTTTCTGTTTCTGTTTTTACGCCCCATAGTGAACCTTTTTTAACGGTTTTCTTTACCGGCAAATTTAGTTAAAAATTTCACATTTCCAACCCCCATGAACAAAGGCAAATAACAAGTCATTCCTATCAAAGAAACAATTAACCCGCCAATAGTTCCAGCCGCTAAAGGAAACCAAAAAGCTTCCCGGTATTCTCCAATCATAAAAGGAATAAAACCCAGAATCGTAGAAACCGAGGTCAATAAAATAGGCACGATCTTGTTATGATAGGCTTTAATATACGTTTTTAGAGGAGAAAACCGGCCATTTTTTTTAAGATTATTATATTCATTCAGGATATAAATATTTGCATTGACAGCCAGACCACAAAGCAACACAAATGAGGCAAATCCCCCCTGATCAAAGTTCAACCGGAACAAGTAAAAAGTCAAAAAGACGCCAATATACGAGATCGGGATAACAAATAAAATATACAAGGGGAGTTTCAGTGAATTAAACAATATACTGGTAGTGAAATAAATAATCACAAAAATGAGGAATAATAATGCATACTGGCTTTTATTTTCCGTTTCCCAACGCCAGGACTCATTTTTATTTTCCATGCTGTAGCCCAATGGCAATTCTTTCCGGAACAACTCTACATTTTGCTCTAAAACTTTGCGACCTTGTTCATAAGCGCCAATATACTCATACTGTAAGCACAACCGGTATTGCTGATCCACCTTGGCTATTTGTTGAGGGGATTGATATTTTCTGATCTTTACCAGATCAGCAAGTTTATACTCTTCCGAATCCGTATTCCCGGGAGCGTGTTGCAATTCCCAGACATTCCGGCCAAACGATTGCCGGGAGGAAGTCAGAACAATCCTTTCCAACCCGTTTTTTCCTGGAATTTGTCCGGTATAAATATCTTTGCCGAAAGCAGAACGAATAGAAGAAAACAATTGCCCCGGCAAAATATTTTTCCGGGCCAACCGCTCCGGATCGATCTCGAAAAGAAACTCCTGGTAATCATCTTTAAACCAACTGAATTCAGAATTAATCGATACATCTTTAATTCTCGGGTGTTCCATTAATCTGGTCTTAAAACGCTCCGCCCACACATTCAATTCATCATAATTATAACCAAACATCTCTACCCTGTAGCTTCCTGCATTTTCACGAACATCGTTACTGAATCCGTCACCCAAACCAAAAACTCCCCAACTACCACCTCCCAACTGAAGCGCTCTGGTAATAAGCTTCGATTTAAGCATATAAGGAAATCCTGTACGTTCTCCCTCTTTGGTAAACAAAATCTGAATGCTGGCCCGGCGGGCATTTTCTATATTTGTTTGAAACTGCCGGATATCAGAAAATTGGCTGATATAAATTTCCATTTTCTGAACCAGATCATTCATCTGTTTCATAGTCGATCCGTTAGGTAAAGTCGCAGTAACGAATAAACTGGTTTCTTCCCTGTCGGAAAAGTAAGAGCCCTCATAAACCTTCTGGAGAAAAAGCCTTAAAGTTCCTCCTAATAATTTATCGGTGTATGGTTTTATTTTATCCTTATAAACAACGGAGCCCAGAGTCTGATTATAAAGAGAAGCACTCCTGCCCTCCCCTTCCATCTTCTCTGGTAATAAAAACAGGGGTAATCCAAAAGCCAAAATAATAAAAACGATGCTTACAAATCTCCATTTCCAGGAGAAAAGGATAAATTTCTCATAGAAACGGTTCAGATATACCGACCATCTTTCGGGTGAAAAAGGGATAAACAAAATTTTACGCCGTTTTTTTCTATAATCTTTCCTATGAGACATTTTCAACTTATCCATCAGGGCTGGTACGAAGAAAAACGAAATAAATAGGGAAACAACCAGATTGACAATAATAACACAAGCAAAATCCTGCAAATTCAAACGAATTTTCTCTTCCATAAAAAAGATAATCACCAATGAAGCAATGGTGGTCAGCGTCGCAGTCAGAAGAGCCGGCAAGGCCTTCATGTTTTTTCGTCGCATGATCTGATCCGCCATAATAATGGTGTTATCGATGACCAGAGTGAGGGAAATGGTAATCCCGGCCAACGAATACAATTGAATTTCCAAACGCAACAAGTAATAAAGAATGCAGGCAATGGCCATATTGGCGATCAAACTGAAGAAAATTATCAACAGATATTTCCAACTCCGGTATACAAGCAGTACAAAAATCAGTAAGATCAGAAAAGTAAGACCGGATCGAAAATAAATTTTATGAAGCTCATTCTGAAGATATTTCGTAGCATCATAGCCCAAATGAATTTCATATCCTGGAGGAAACATTTTTTTTATTTTTTTTAATTCCTCATTAATTTCTTTCCCAAGTTTCAATTGGTTGGCATCCTGATCCGCTACAATAGACATATATACGGAGTTCAATCCATTGATCCGGTAATAACTGCTTGCTTCCTCTGCCTCGTAAGTGGCCTGTACTAACTTATCCAGAGAGAATATTTTTCCTCCTTTATTTTTAATCCGGATATCCGAAAGATTTAAAGTCGCATTTTCGTTGTTTTTCGGAACAATGGCCAAACGAATCCATTGAAGTTCTCCCGAAGTTTGTTGTTGAGATACAGTACCTAGAAACTCTTTGGATAAATGCTTCTGTATTGCATCCTGAATGGATTGTAAAGAAATTTGATGATGCTTCAACAATTCATAATCATAAGTCAGTTTCCATTGCATGGGCATAGCTCCTCCCACGTCGATCCGGTTGACTCCGGGAATCTGGGAAAGTTTTGTTTTGATCTGGTTTTCTGTAAATTGCTGAATTAAAATAGGATCCGATGGAGCGTTGATCGTATAGGACATAAACGGCCGGCCTCCTTGATCATCCGATAAACTCAGAGAAACACTCGGATAACTGACTCCTCTCGGAAGCGATGGCCACACTTGCCGGACAATGGTCGATGTTTCAAAACGAACCATATCCATATTCGTATGCTTATCAAAACGGATACACACACGCCCCCACCCATTGCCCGAATCCGACCAGATACTTTCTGCCCCTTTCATCCGGCAAAGCATCGCTTCTAACTTAGAGGTAACTTCCGTTTCCACAACTTTCGAAGCGCTGCCATACATAGAGAAAGAAACCTCAATCTGAGGCATCGACTCCGATGGAGAAAGTTTAACAGACAGCAAAGGAATGAAAGCCAATCCAATCAGAGACAAGCAGACAAAAGCAAGAATTATAGAGAAACTCCTCTTATTATATTCCATAAATTCGTTCATATTCCATATCAAGAGGAGCTCCCTTCTCGTAATCGAACAATGTCAATTTTCTGATTTTATAATAATTCTGCCAATAATTTTTCAAGGCCGTAATGTAATTTTTCTGTGCCTCTTTCTGTCTATTGAGCGATAAAGTTAAGCTGTTAATATCAGCCTTTCCAATAATAAAACGCTGTTTGGTAGCATCATACGCCTCATTGGCAATACTCAATGCTTCCTCCGCACTACTGATGAGGTCTTGTTGTACATTAAAATCATTGACCGTCATAACAATATCCTGTACCAACGAAATTTCTTTTTGACGGACTGAGAATTCCGTTACATTCAGATTATTTTTAGCCATATTGGCTTTTCCCTTCCGTACACCCCAATCTACAAGAGGGATGATCAGATCGATACTGACAATATCTTCCTGCAAAGGACTCTTGTAAGCATCGGAGAAGTTGTTGGCAACTTGGTTGAATCCGACACTGGCCCGGATATTTGCTTCGAAATTGGAGCTTTTCCGGGTTTTCTCAACTTCCTGTTCAGCCTCCAGAACGGATTGTTTAAACTCCATGAAGTCGGGGTTATTTTCCCGGGCATATTCCAAAGCCTGCCCGGCATCCACCAATAAATTTCCGGGACGAAGCGACAACTCTGTACGAATGGGGGTATCCTGATCCATATTCAGAAAAGATGCCAATTCAGACATCACTCTTTTACGTTGGATCTCAGCATTCTTCAAACTATTTTTTGCATTGATAGCATCTAATTTCAAAGTTAGTAATTCGGATTTGGAAATCGACATAATATTGAAACGTTCCTGACCGATCCGGTATAGGGTATCGCTCGAAGATACATTATCGAGGGCCAAATCATACTCAGCCTGAGCCATGGCCAGATCAAAGAAATGCAGAGTCGATTCCTCGGAAATCTGCTGTATGTCGTACAACAATTTTTTCTTTGCTTTCTCATATTTCAAGGGCTCGATTTTCTTTTGCCATTTGAATTCATTGAATCCGAATAATTTCTGGAAATAGCCGAACCGGATAGGTGCAGAACTGAATTGAGAGTAGATCTGATCAGAAAAATTACGCCTGTAATTCAGTTCAGTATCCACAAAAAACGTTCCTCCCGTCCAATCCACATTTTGCTGGACAGACAAAAAACCAGATGAAAACAACGATTGTTGTTGCCGGAACACATCCATATTATTTTCGGAATCGTACCTCTGAATAAACCTCCGGTCGTATTGAATGGGTGTCATATTCAAAGTCAGGGAAGGAAGGCGGGCCGCTTTGAAAGTCCTGAATTCCCAATATTTAGACAAATACACATTTTTAGCTGTAAACGCCTGCAAAGAACTGTCGGTTGCCATTTCGATGGTGCGGTCCAGAGAAAGAACTATCTCCTGAGCATTCAACGAAAGTGTTCCTGTCGCACAAAATACCAATATGCTGATAATTACTTGTTTCATAGGTCAGTTCTCTGCTTTTAATTCTTAATTTTCTGTTCTTCTCCCTTGTTCAGCCACCAATATATCAATGGAACGATGAACAGGCTGACCGGAGTGCCTACCACCATTCCTCCAATAGTAGCAATAGCCAGGGGTTTTTCCAGTTCTGATCCCATATCGCTGCTGAATAAGAGCGGAGCCATACATACAATAGAAGTCAGGCTGGTCATCAAAATCGCCTTTAACCTCCGTTTTCCCGCAGTATGAATGGCCTCCATCAACGGAACTCCGTCTTTTCTCAGTTGATTGATCATATCTACTTTCAATATACTGTCGTTGATAATAATACCGCATGACACCACCAACCCGATAGCCGACATCAGGTTCAGGCTATGTCCCAAAAGCAAAAGTAATCCTAAAGAAGCAGCCAGGTCGATCGGAATCTCAGCCAGAACAATCAGCGGCTGCTTGAAACTTTCAAATTGGGCTGTTAAGATAAAATACATCAGCAAAACAGAAATAAAAAGAATAACCATCAGCTCCCCGATCATTTTTTTATTTGTAAAAAAACTTCCCGAAAAATCAATGTCCCAAAGATCCCTTTGAAAAGTATCCCGGCGTACCTGATCCATTATTTTTTCCGGATTCCCCTTCACCTCCCTGAAATTCAAAGGAATGTATTCTCCATTTTTCCCTGAAACAATCGTTTTCAGGTCTTCCGCAGGAGTAACCGTCACAAAATAGCTGAGCGGCAGTTGATTCGACCGGCCCGAATCGTCTACATCCGTTCGAACCAAAGTACTTTCCAACAACTCCTGGATACTTTTCTCTTCTCCTCCCAGAATAATAGGCAAATATTGCTGATAAGAACGCAGAACAGAAACCTCATTCCCTTTGAATCCGGTTCTTAGCGCCTGATATACCAATTCGTAAGGTACTTTGTAAAGGAGCAGCTTTTCCTGGTCGATTGTTAGATTCAATTGCTTTTGAAACGAAATACCGGAAGGAATTTCTCCCGTTTGCTCCCGGAGATTTTTTTCCAGATCAATAATAGAAGCTGCTTCCGGTTCCTGATTCTTATTTTTAGCATAATATTCCACAGTCAGGTCGGGAGAGCCCGTTTCAAATATTCTTTCAAAAATAGTTCTTACCGGAGAAAAAGAAACAATAGAATTCGGATATTTATCGGAAAAATAATCAATTACATATTTTTCTAAAGCAGGAATTCCTTTTTTACTCTCGGTCTTCAGATAGATTTCCGATTCGGATGCGGTCTGTTCCCTTTCCCGGTTTAACAAAAATTGTTGATGACCGATCTGTGCTGCACTTTCGGTGACCTTGTTTTCTAAGGCCTGTACAAATCGGTTGAGACGAACGGCATTTTCTTCTACATGAATATTTTCATTCCACTCCACACGAACCATGCACTCATTCTGACTGATATCCGGCATTTTCTCTTTGGGAATAACCGTAAACAGCCAGTAACCTACCGGAAAAACAGCCAGAATAAATATTGTAGTCAACGTTTTGTGTCTGAAAACCCAGTTTACCCCTTGATGATAAATTCGTTCGGAAAAATGCTCTTTCTTCTCTTCCCCAGGTACATCCATAGGAATTTTTGTCATAATCGACTCTTTTTTTCTTTTTTGTCCGATTTTATGTATCAACAGATAAGAAACAGGCAATAGAATGATCCCTGTGAAGTAAGATACGAACTGACCGGCTGTTACCGAAAAAGCCTGATCAAAAAAAACAGCGCCGGCAATTCCACTCAGGAAAATCAGAGGTATAAAAACAGAAACTGTGGTCAGTGTAGAACTCAGAATAGGAGCAACCACTTCATTCGTTCCTTTAACACAGGAATCACTGATACTCAATCCCAATTTCCGGTATTGACTGATATTATCTGTAACAATAATCGAATTATCGATCATCATCCCCAGAGCCAGGATCAAACCGGTCAGAGAAACCACATTGAGAGAAACACGGAACAGATAAAAGAAAAGCAGGCAAATAACCAATGAAACAAACACATTGATTCCGATGATGAGAGGAGAGCGGATATCTTTCATAAAAAAGAAAGAAACCAGGCTGATGAATAGAAATGCCAGCAACAAGTTTTGCTGCAGGTTGGAGATCGTATAATCCAGTAATTCCGTTTGATTTTGAGAAACAGAAAAATCAATTCCGGGATGCAATTGATGAAAATGATCGATCTGTGTGGTTAGTGATTGCTGCATGGTCGACATCTTTTCTTCTGATTGCTTGATCACAGCTAAGCAAAGGGCGCGCTTTCCGTTGTAATACACCATCCCTTCCTCCTTCTCTGCCGCTAATCCGACCCGGGCAATATTTTTCAGCCGGAATACCCTCCCATTTTTCTGGAAATAAATATTCCCGATATCTTCCGTTGTGCGCAATATGGATGAAAATTTGATGTTGTACTCGTAATGACCGTCGCGCACCACCATACTTCCCGGTTCGATATTATTCTCTTTCAGGATGTTTTCCAGATCGGAATACGTTATTCCGGCAGATGCCATCAGGTGATGGTCCGGAACAATGAGAACTTCCTTTCTGATTGCGCCCGATACGTCTACCATGGCTACTTCGGGAAGTTGCTCGATCCGGCGCCGGATCACAGTTTCTGCAAATTCACTGAGATCTAAGAACGAGTTTCTGTCGGTCGGTTTGAAAGCCTGATCCTCTTTCAGTGTCAGGTATAGGTTGAAGACCGGAATATCCGTTGCACTGGCTTTAATGACTCTTGGCCGGTCGCTCTCTTTAGGCAGGTAATTCATGGCGGCATCGATTTTTTCGTTGACTTCAATAAAAGCCAGATCGGTCGATGTACCGTATTCAAAACTCATGCGAATAATGGAGTTTCCATCGCGTGTTTCGCTTCTTATATCCCTCAGTTTATTCACCTGCAGCAATTGCTGACGCAGTGGGGTAACAACTGTATTTTCAATTTCCCGGGCCGATGCATTTGACCCGGAAACCTGTACGGTTATCTCCGGGATATCGATATCCGGAAGCAATGATACCGGCAAGTTCAGGTAGGTAACGATTCCAATGATGAACAACGCAATAAATGCCATCATTACGGAAATCGGCCGATGGATAAGGAATTTTATCATATTCGCTAATTCTTAACGATCACAGGAGTTTCGTGAGCCAGATTCACATTCCCTTCATAGATCACACTGTCGCCTTCCGACAATCCTTCCGTAATCGTATAATTGGTCGAATTTTCCATGCCCGTTTGGACGTAAACCCATTGCGCCAGGCCATTTTTCGAGACAAACACCACTTGTTTATTCGATCTCAACACCAGCGCTTCCTTAGGAATAACCAACTGTTTTTCCAAACTCCGCTGGATCTTCACTTTCACATTCATCCCGTCAATCAACTTGCCGCCGGTATTGGCAACCAACGCCTTAACACGCACCATTCCGTTTTTATCGACCATCGGGTTAATTTCCGAAATGCGACCGGAAAACTCATAGTCATTTATTGCGTAAGGGGATACAAAAACAGGATCTCCTACATTAACAAGCAGTAATTCGTTTTCAAGAATCATAAAATCCAATTCCGGCTGTGCATTTTCAATAACCGAGCAAAAAGGCAGGGAAGGATCCGGAATGTTGTGTTTTTTAGTGAACAAGTTGGCAATTACCCCACTGAAAGGAGCATATAAAACGGAATGTTTGAGCTCGAATTCAGCCAGTTCGCATTGAATCCGGCTCTGATCGAAATTACTCTTTATTCTGGCGATTTTCATTACCTCGGCAGGAATCTTTGCTGTATCTTTCAAGGTGTACCCCTGGCCGATCAATACATCCTGCAACTCCAGCCCGGCGCGTTCGTAATGATCTTTAGCAGCAGCCAGATTATTCCGGAGTTTAAACTGATCCTGCATGGCGATTTTTTGTCCGGCAGTAACCCGGTCTCCATTTTTTACATAAATCTCAGCCACCGGAGTCGGAGAATCGAATTTCAGATCAGCCTTGTGGGCAGCAGATACTGTGCCGTTCGATATGATTTCATGATTAAAAACGGCATATTCCAATCGCATGACTTTCACTTCATTGGGTTGATCAGGAAGAACTGTGGTTATATTTCCTTCCTGCTCTTCTGCTTTTTTATCAGGAGAACAAGCAGAAAAAATTAATAATAGTAGTAGAATTCCGGAAAATACTATTCGCATATTTATTCGGGTATTATTTAAGCTCTGTTTGTTTATTATTACAAAGAAAATAATAAATAATTAAAAATAATCATTTCTTTTGAATTAAATTCAAAACTTCCTTTCTTATTTCTTTAACTGCACTCGATTGTACCTTCGGCTCTTTGGTCTGAACGATCCTAGCAGCCTTTATTGCCCGGATCGAATCGCCGGTTTCCAGATATAATTTTGTCAGTAAATAATACGGATAAATCCGGTTAGGAACAATATTAGCGGCCATCCGGAAACTATTTTCAGAAGCCGTGTAATTTTTCAAGGCCTGATAATTCTTTCCCATAACATTGTACAACATCGGATCACAGCTCATGGAAACAGCTTGTTCCAATATCCGGTTGCTCTCAGCAAATTGACCCGACCTGGATAAACACTGTCCATACTCAAATAAGTAACTAACCTGATCGGATAAACAGGGTTGGAGCTCCGCATAAGTTTTTACTCCCTCCTGATATAGACCGGCATGGTATAAAATGGTTGCTTTCGGCCACTTTTTATAGGCGTTATATGTATCAATCTGATCTTTAATCAAATAAAATACAGTCAAAGATGAGAATAGAAGTACAATAAATTGTACAATCAAATTCAGTTTTTTCGGTACGTTAAAGCCATTTGTTTTCAATTCTGGATCTGAAACTAATACCGCTACCAGAAATACCAACGCGATTCCAAAAGGAAGTATGCTGAATGGATAAGACATTCCTGCAAATATCAACAGGGAAACCAGTGATGATAATGCTGCCGTCTTTTTATTTTTAATCCCCTGGCAGGCTGCCATAATCAGAATCATTACAAAACAAATAAACGGTATAATTCCGAGTTCAATTGCCATTTGCAGGTACTCATTAAATGCATACTCCGGATTTCCCGCTATATATTCTTCCTGTTCAGTCCCTTCTCCCGAAGCAAAATAGGCAGCTTGTTCTTTCCCGTACATCCCGGAAAAATTTCCCAGTCCGACTCCCAATGGATATCCAGGAATCATCCGGGCTGAGATCTTCCACATCAATGCCCGGCCATCAGCCGAATCTTTTTTCAAGTAATACATTCCGACTCCCAACCCTGTCAGTAATATACACGATAAAACAAAACCCGCGATCCATCGTTTTTTATGTTGTCGGATAAGCAACCTAACTTTTCTTTTTTTCCAATAATAGCATCCGGCAGCTAACCCGCAACCACCCAGACAACCCAACCAGGAGGCGCGGCTCATGGCTGCAGGAAGTACCAATACAATCGAGCCTAAGGCGAACGCTGAAATCAGGAAACGGATATAAAACGGATATAAGCGCAAACAAAATGGACGCTTGACTACACGTCCGTCCGATAACAGGTAATAAAGCGCTACCGGAGCAACCATCGCCAGATAACCGGCATAGGGTCCCGGATTGAAAAACGACCCGGTCAACCGGAACAAAGAATGATACGAAGCCTCCCATCCATATAGCTGACGCAGTCCCCAAACGGCTTCGACCCATCCGGTAACTAAGAAAACAAGTATCAGAAAGTATACGGCTCCCGGATACCGGATAATGAATATCCGCAAATAAACATACAATAAAAATAACAATCCCACGATCCGGAACCGGGTGGTATTCTCCAGCTGAGCAGTAACCGAATTTTGATTTAATACAACAAGAACTACGAAAATGAGTACAAACCAGTCCACAACATGAATGCGAAACTCTTTCCTATGGAACCAACAGGCAACCGGGACGAAAATAGCTACGATTCCCATCGCTCCATAAAACCAGAAGTACTTTGCCGAGACAACGCCGTTTCCTAATTCCGGATTCACAGCCCAAACCGTTACCAATACCAAAGCAAAAGGCAAGGACCATAAACACGCTGTCATTTTTTGAGTCGCCTGATTCATTCTATCTTCTTAAAAAAACGTTCCCAACGGAAACTCTCTGTTTGAATATCTTTCGATTGCCAGATAAAAGCAGCTTTCCCCAGAATATGATCCTCCGGCAATAATCCCCAATACCGGGAGTCCTGCGAATCAAACACCCAATCGCCCGACATAAAGTAATAATTCTGACGAAAAACATAGTGACTCAATGACTTATCACCCAGAAAGACCCGCCCTTCTTTTACAACCATTTTCTGATCCGTTTCATACTCTATCAGATTTTTATATAACTGGTAGCTAATACTATCTATCGCTATTGTATCACCTGCTCCGGGAACATACAAAGGACCGAAATTTTTCACAGTCCAGCGGTAATGAACTGTATCCCGAGGGAAGCAATTCCATAATTCCGGACTGAACTCCTGGTCTTCCATTTTCGACAGCCTTTTTTGATGCTCATAACAACCTAAAGTATCCGGACAGTCTTTTATTCTGTAGATACCATGATCGATATAAAAATAGTCGCCAGGAATAGCAATGCACCGTTTTACAAAAAACAGGTTCAAATCCATTTTTATTTCATCCCAACCTCCGGTGTACGGAAAATTAAATACCAGTACATCATTCCTTCGAATCTTTCGCACACCTTTCACCCTGTGGGTTTCTACTTTTTTCCCTTCCAGAAAATCAAAATTCTTATAAACTCTCGGTCCCGGAATCAGTTTATTCACATAAACATAATCCCCTGGCTGAATAGCAGGCCCCATGGAATAAGATGGAATCCTGAAAGATGCAAAAAGAAAAATGCGTAAAGCAAGAGCCAGAAACACCGCCCCCAGGATAACCAACAGCCCCTGAAGAGAATTTTTTATGGCGCTCTTTATTTTACCCATTTTATCCAATATTACTTAATTTATTTCCGGTGTTTTTTGAATAATGCTTCTATAAAATCAAAATATTCTTTCGATAAATTATCTTCATTCTGTACCGGAAAAAATAAATACTCGATATTCGATCCTTCAATTAATAAGAAAATATACAAATCAGAGGATGTCCCTTCAAATGAGCATAAATGTTCATTTTCTTTAAGTAATATATAACGGGAAGATATGTCGAATTCTTTAAGCAACAGTTTCAACTCTCTATGATTAGAATACGATGCAACAACAAGCACTGGAATACCTTGCTTCTCCAAAAAACTGATGTTTTTCAATTCTCGTTCCAGGCATGGCTTACAAGTATGTTCAGAAAAGCGAAATATAAGAGTATTCAATCCATCGACAACTTCTGAAAGCAAAACCTCTTTGTCCTCGACTTTTAAACTTAATAATTCAGCTTCACTTCCAAATACAATTGATTGCAACAAAGACTGCTGAAGTAAATGGCTCGATTGTTCTGTATTACTTTCTTTAATTTTACAATCCGACAACATTTTCTTTGTGGTATAATATTGATATGCAAAGAAAATGGCCCCCATCAATAGCAGTATAAGAATTAGTACCAGTAGTTTTTTCATATGTTTGTAATTTTATTTTTAAAGGTCATATGGAACTCGCATGTTCATTTTTTATATATCTGATTGTACATACTCATTTCATCATATCCTTTAGTTCAATCTCAATTAATACCGGATTATGGTTTTCATTCATATTGGCCAATTGGTCGACTACCTCTCCGGGTATAAAATCACGGGCCTTTTCTCCTATTTTTATATCAAAAGCATTCATATAACCCAACAGTTTATTACTCGAATGGGTTTTGAATTCAATTGGAGCTCCCAAAATATCATTCTATAATACGCCTTCAAGTAATGTATTGTTCCCTTTCACTAGTGTCCCATTAAAATTGGGACGTTATTAAAAATCAAATAAACTTGGCCCAT
>JAVBRK010000050.1:0-11013 GCA_031548005.1 Bacteroidales bacterium | reverse complement strand
GCCATCCCATTCGTTTTCCATGAAACGGGTAGTCCGGTTTTCTGTCCAATACCACTGTCCGTTATATATGACCGTTAAATAAAAACGGGGTTCCCGGTTGGAATACATGTTGAATGTTTTTCCATAGGTGATTTGTCCGGGCTTCACATCCGGAGCTTTCCGGCAAATATCCCATTTGGTATTCCGTATCTCCGGTTCTTCGGTGAATCCTTTTTCCGTATATCCGGAAGCTTCATTGATAATCGGACTACCATCCGCGTTATACCCCAGAATGGGAGAAAGCCCGTTTTTCATAAAAAAGGCATCGACCAGGCTTTGAGTAACGCCAAGACCTCCGTTACCTCCACATCCTCTCGGAGTTGCATGTCCCTCATATTCTTTGTAGTTACAATCCGGACGGGCGAATAGGATTTCGTTATTGCCTTCGGATGTTTTTCTGAGGAATACATTGGCACACGACATGAACGGATCGATGGAACCATCGTTGTTGTATTCGTAATACAGCTTATGACCGGCGGCGTGAGATGCATCCAACAAATCTTTACAGGCTTTTGCGGCCCGGGTCCACTTGGATGCGTCGTAAGCGCTGTTAAATCGTTCTTTTCCATCGTAGTTGGTGATCCCTTTGTACATTGGATTTCCGTTTACCAGTGGACTGGCAGCAAACAATAGTGCCCGGGCGCGAACAGCCAGGCAGGCAATAGATGTTGCCCGGCCGAAGAAAGTATCTTCCCATTTAGCCGGTAACTTTTTCGACAGATCCTGAAGTTCGGAATCGAGCCATTCGATGGTTTCATCAAAAGAACGTTGTCCCCTCATCAAAACATCCTGAGGTGCATTGACATCGACCATGTCTTCGTAATACGGAACAGATCCGTAAGCTTCTGTCATGATCCAGTAATAGTAAACAATTAAAAAACGACATTCGTTTTTCATTGTTTCAATATCTCCGTCTGTGACCCCCTGTTTTGGGTTAGAATGTGCATTATGGATCAGAATATAAGCAGACCGGATTTTCTGGGGCAAATTACTCCAGAAGCCGGCATTCCATCCGGAATCGGTATACCAGTTACCCACCCGGTAATTCAGGAGGGTGCCTCCCCACCATTGCACCCACCGTTGCGAAGGGCTGGCGTCATCTGCAACCGTTTCGTATCCGATATCTCTGATCATGGGGAAATAAGGGTCCGGTATGCCGCTGTAAACGTTAGCCAGCCAGTCTTCTGTACGGGTTTTATCATTAAAAACCATTTCCAATGTCAACTCATCGTCCGGAGCATTATCCAAAAAGTCTGCACACCCGCTCAACACCAGGCATAGAGCGGATAATCCGATATATTTTAATAGTTTCATATTACTGTTTATTAAATATTTTTCAGAAATTAAAAATTGACATCCAATCCGAAAGATAGAGATTTCATGATCGGATACTTTGCTCCGTTAGGAGTGTCTACTTCAGGATCCCACAATTTGAAATCGGAAAATGTCAGCAGATTAGTTCCTTTTACATAAAGGCGTAGAGATGATAAACCAGCTTTTCCGATCCATTTTTTCGGGAATCGGTACCCGGCTTCCACATCTTTCATTCTCAACATACTCATATTACGTAACCACCAGGTGGAGTTTTGAGAATTATTTTCATTTGGCCCATATGTTAAACGTGGATAGAAAACATTCTGACGGGGATTATTCACTGTCCAGCGATCGTTATAGTTCGTCAGGATATTACCCATGGCTCCCGTATTGCTTCCCGGTATGAAATTGGAACTACCGATGAAACGCCAGGTATTTCCATTTCCCTGGAAGAATACATTGACATCGAAATTCTTGAAGGAAGCATTGGCTCCGAAACCATAAACGATTTGAGGGTCGTAGGTTCCTCCGATAGGTGAAACGTCCATAGTTGTGATTGTACCGTCTCCGTCTACATCTTTATATTTAATGTCTCCCGGACGTAACTTACTTGTAAATGTTTGCGGAGTAATTCCTTCTTTCAGGATCCCTTCTTCAACATTTTCAAAGTCGTCTTCAGTAAATAAACCATCGGCAACCAAACCGAATAATTGTCCGACCGGCAAGCCTGTAGATGAGCGGTTCGTTCCTATTATACCCGGAGCTTCATCCTGTTCTATAATTTTATTCTTTGCATAGGTAAGCGTTCCACGCACCCCTAAGAACCAGTCGTCATTCAATTGTTTATGAAAATCCAATGAAAGGTCGATCCCGCTGTTATCCACTTTACCGAAGTTAGCCCAGGGTGTTTTTATGAAACCGGCAGCAGTCGGAATATTTTTACGTTGCATAAAAATATCTTTCCGGTGTTCCATAAACCAGTCGATCTGAAAATCCAATGCATGCCATAACCCGATTTCGGTTCCGATATCCACCTTTTCTACGGTTTCCCAGGTCAGATTAGGGATCCCAAAATCTCCCTCGAAGCGCCTAGAACGATTGTAATCGTTATTCACACCCCATTTATAACTGCCATCTTCGTCAATTGTCGTAATATAGGCGAAACGCCGACCAGCTAATTGATCATTACCGACAGTTCCCCAGGATCCCCTGAATTTGATTTTAGAAAAGGTATTTTTGTAAGACTCCATAAAAGCTTCTTCCGACAAGAGGTAACCGACCGCAAAAGACGGGAAGAAGCCAAACCGCTGACCTTTTGCAAAGTTTTCAGAACCATTATATCCGAAATTGAATTCAGCAATATACCGGTTATCGAATGTATAGGAAGCGCGTCCGGCAATACCCATCCGGCGGAAAGGCACGACATCTCCGTTCTGATAATCTCTTTGGTTATAAAGAAACAGACCTTCCACATGGTGTTTCCCAAATTTTTGAGTATAATTCAGGTTACCTTCCAAGTAAGTGGCTTTATTTCCCCATTCTGTCTTTTTTTCTGTACCTAAAAATTCCTGTCCATAACTTCCGATGGTAAGATTCAATGAACCATCCTCGTTTCTACTTGTTGCCGGGAGGTAATAATCCGGATTTTTAGAGCGTACGATTCCGGATCTGGAGTACCGGTCGAAAGAAAAGACTCCTTTAATTTTCAGTCCGGGCAACAGAGACTTCAAATCCTGTTCTACAGAGAACAAAGATTCGATTTTACTGGAAGAATACGTTGAAAAACCATGTTGGGTAGTCAAAGACCAGGGATTGTCCCGGCTGGCCACCTTGGGAATTTCTCCGGTAGAATAGACGGTAGGGTGAACAAATGGGGGTGTTTCAAAGGCCCTGTTGAATATGTCGTCCGAACTTATGGCCATGCCGTTTGTTTCCTGCAGATATCCTCCGATACTCACCCGTACCACCGTTGTTTTTGTCAGGTTAACATCGACATTCGAACGAAGGTTGTATTTGTTAAGTTTGGTACTTGAATCCCAGGTTTGACTTTTATCCCTCTCAAAAATACCTTGTTCTCCATAATAAGAGCCGACTAAAGCATAACGAAGAATATCACTTCCTCCGTTAATGGTTAGATTTGCACGCTGATTGGACGCATGGTCTTTGGTCACTTCATCCAACCAATTCACATTGGGATAAAGCTCCGGGTCGGTTCCGTTCCGGAAATTATTAATGGCATCTTCTGTAAAACGGAGAGGATTTCCGGATTCCAGGGATAATTCATTCAATAAAGAAGCATAATCGGCAGAACCAATATACTCCGGCAACTTAACCGGTTGCGTAAAGCTTTGCTCGTATTGAACATTGACCGAAGGCTTTCCCAGCTTTCCTCGTTTTGTATTGACAAGAATCACCCCATTCGCACCGCGTACGCCATAAACGGCGCTGGCAGAAGCATCTTTCAAAACAGAAAACGATTCGATTTCCGCAGGATCCATATCGTCTAATGTCCGTTCAATTCCATCGACCAGGATTAGTGGCGAGCGACCGGCATCCTGAAATGAGGAAATTCCGCGGATCCAGAAATTAGAACCATCGGCGCCAGGCTCTCCCGTACGTTGTACGGCAATGATCCCAGCCAATTGTCCGGCCAGGTTATTACTCAGGGCGCGACTCGGGCTTTGTTGCAGACGTTTCGGCTCGATCGTGGAAATGGAGCCGATCACAGAAACTTTTCTCTGCGAGCCATAACCAACAACAACGACTTCGTTCAGTCCGGTTTGCACCTCCCGTAAATCCACATTGAGATTAATCTGTTTGCCGACCTTTTTTTCCTGAGGTTCATACCCGAGATACCGGAATTCCAGAATCGCATCTTCATTGGGAACTTCTATGAAATAATTCCCCTCGATATCCGTGGTTGTGCCGGCTGAAGTTCCTTTCACGATCACACTTACCCCTGCAAGCGGAAAGTGCTGCTCATCCCAAATAGTTCCATTAATAGCAATTCATTTTTTAGATTGTTGAGTCTCCTTTTGATGATTGATGATCACCTGCCTGTCGTTTAATGTATAAGTCAGGTCGGTATTTTTAAGTACGGATGTTAATATTTCATCGATTGTTTTCGATTTGGCATTTACCGTAACATTTTGTTCCAGTTCCGAGTAAACATCTCCGGAATAGAAAAATACATACTCGCTCTTTTGTTCTACAAAGCGAATGACATCTTTTATTGAAACTTGAGACAGATTCACTGACAAGCGCGTGGTTTGCGCATAAATAGACGCCGAATAAATAGGACATATGTTCGATAGACCTAAAAAAATGATGACATATGTTATTCGGAACAAACGTTTAAGTTTTAATTTTACATGTGACATTTTCAGTATGTTAAAGGGTTTTCTCAAAAAATACACTCTTTTAGTTTAATAGTATTGTAACTATCGGTATTAAATTCAAGCTCATTTCATAGGCATTCTTTTATGAGGGTTAGTACTTAGTTTTATCTTATCTCCTGTTTTTTCATACGAAATCGGGAGAGTTTTTTCCAAAGTGTGCAAAACTTTATTCAAATTATCGAATAAGACTAATTTTCCGGAGCATGAATAATTTTCAACTTCCGGAGTACAAACAAAATCCACATGATAATACCGGGACAAACGTTGAGCGACGTAGGCCAAACTTTGATCCGTAAATAAGAAGATACCATCTTTCCAGGAGGTATAATCGTATGTATTTACCTTAGAGACTGAAACCTTATTATCTGCCAGGATCAGTCGATCATCAGGCTGTATGGTTTGTTTTGATCCGGTTAAAGTTTTCACCTCCACCTGGCCTTCTACTAATATTACGGACTGATAAGATTCCTCATTATAAGCTGTTACATTAAACGAGGTTCCCAGTACCCGGACATCCATTTTCGTCGTTTTTACATGAAACGGACGGGAGGCGTCTTTGGCCACTTCCAAATAAATTTCTCCATTGGCATAGATGGTTCTGTTGTCTTTTTCAAAGGTATTTGGAAAATGAAGCACTGTTCCTGAATTGACCCAGACTTTAGTTCCGTCAGTTAATATAACTGAAGAATAGCGCCCTCTCGGAACCTGCAATACATTCATTTTTAATTCTGCAGCAGACTTTGAGCCGTTGTCTTTTACAGTATTGTCGGTCAGGGCGATTTCTTGCTGATTTACATGAACGGATCCGGCATTCTTTAACTGAATGACAGCATTATTTGTCACTGATAGTTTCTCCTGGCTGATAAGTTTCAATTCAACTTCAGTCAGAGTCGTATCTACTTGTATTAAATTTTCGGCAGTAAAAAATGTGACCGGATGATTGCTTTTCTGAAAGTAGAACAGAGAACCCAAACCCAGAGTAAGCACGATACAGGCAGCTGCTGCCACTCTGTACCAGATGTATTTTTGTTGTTTCTTTTTAAGAAGAGTAACATCCTTCTCTATCCGGTCGTATAGTTTTGTAACATCTTCGACGGAAGGATAAATATTATTGAATTTGGCAGATAACAGGATGGTTCGGGCTTCGGAAATATCCGATTTTCTTTCCGGGAGCTTTTCTACCCAATCTGCCCACCAGGCATCGGATTCATCAGTCGGAGCATAACACCAGAGTATGAAATAAGAATTTTGGAGTAATTCTTTTACCGATTCCGGAATTTTATGATAAGATGTATTCATATTTCTTTAACCTTTTAAAGAAATACGAGGAAAATTCACTTATGACCCCATCAGAATATTAAAATAATATTAAAAAATGCAAATATATATTAATCATCAATTCTATACATTAAGTAAACAGAAAGGCCATAAAAAGACAGAGGCATAAAGTTTGTACTTTATGCCTCCATATCTTCCTGTCGGGTAGATCTTACTCTTCCAGCAAAATTTCCAGGATCTGCACAGCCGCCCTGGCTACCGAAGAACCCGGGCCAAAGATAGCCGCAACCCCCGCTTTATACAGGTAGTCGTAGTCCTGGGCCGGGATAACGCCTCCTGCAATGACCAGGATGTCTTCGCGTCCCAACTTCTTCAATTCGGCAATGACCTGGGGAACCAGCGTCTTGTGACCTGCCGCCAGCGAAGAAACTCCCAGTACGTGAACATCATTTTCTACCGCCTGACGGGCAGCTTCTTCCGGAGTCTGGAACAAGGGGCCCATGTCGACATCGAATCCACAGTCGGCATAACCGGTAGCAACGACTTTTGCTCCGCGGTCGTGTCCGTCCTGTCCCATCTTGGCGATCAAAATACGCGGTTGACGACCTTCTTTCTTCGAAAATTGTTCCGCCAGCTCACAGGCACGCCGGAACGTCGGATCTTGTTTGGTTTCTGATGAATACACGCCTGAAATTGTTCTGATAATCGCTTTATATCTTCCACATACTTTTTCGCAGGCATCGGAGATCTCTCCCAACGACGCACGGAGACGAGCGGCTTCCACCGCTAACTCCAGCAGATTTCCCTTTCCGGTTCCGGCACTTTGTGTGATCGCTTCCAAAGCCTTCTTCACAGCCGCTTCGTCACGATTGGCACGCAATGATTTGAGACGTGCAATCTGTTGTTCCCGGACAGCGGTATTATCGACTTCAAGAATATCAATCGGATCTTCTTTTTCAAGACGGTATTTATTCACCCCGATGATGGTTTGAGCGCCCGAGTCGATTTTTGCCTGTGTCCGTGCAGCAGCTTCCTCAATGCGCATTTTCGGCAAACCGGTCTCGATCGCTTTAGCCATACCACCCAATCCTTCGACTTCCTGAATCAGCGCCCAGGCTTTCCGGGCCAACTCGTGCGTCAGCGCTTCCACATAATAAGATCCGGCCCACGGGTCGATCTCCTTGCAGATGTAAGTTTCTTCCTGAATATAGATCTGGGTGTTACGGGCAATCCGGGCAGAAAAATCCGTCGGCAGAGCAATCGCTTCATCCAAAGCGTTGGTATGCAGCGACTGGGTATGTCCCAAAGCAGCGGCCATCGCCTCGACGCAGGTACGTCCGACGTTGTTGAACGGATCCTGCTCGGTCAGCGACCAACCCGAAGTTTGCGAGTGAGTACGCAAAGCCAGCGATTTCGGATTCTTTGCTCCGAAACCTTTTACAATTTTCGCCCAGAGTAAACGTGCAGCACGCATCTTGGCAATTTCCATGAAGTGATTCATCCCGATGGCCCAGAAAAACGAAAGCCGCGGAGCAAAAGCATCAACATCGATTCCGGCGTTGATTCCGGCCCGGAGGTACTCCATCCCATCGGCCAGTGTATAGGCCAATTCGATATCGGCTGTAGCTCCGGCTTCCTGCATGTGATAACCCGAAATAGAAATCGAGTTGAATTTCGGCATTTTCTGTGAGGTATACTCGAAAATATCGGCAATGATCCGCATAGAAAATTCAGGCGGATAAATATAGGTATTACGCACCATGAATTCTTTCAGGATATCATTCTGGATCGTTCCGGCCATTTCTTCCAGCTTCGCACCCTGTTCCAGTCCGGCATTGATATAAAATGCCATGATAGGCAGAACCGCACCATTCATAGTCATGGATACAGACATATCTTTCAGAGGGATCCCGGCAAAAAGCACTTTCATGTCTTCTAAGGAACAGATGGAGACTCCAGCCTTACCAACATCTCCCACCACCCGCTGATGGTCGGCATCGTAACCGCGGTGAGTGGCCAGGTCGAAGGCTACCGACAGCCCTTTCTGACCCGATGCCAGGTTCCGGCGGTAGAAAGCATTCGATTCTTCTGCTGTTGAAAAACCGGCATACTGACGGATAGTCCAGGGACGCATAGCATACATTCCGGTATAAGGTCCGCGAAGGAAAGGAGGTACTCCTGAACCATAATTCAGGTGTTCCATACCTTCCAGGTCATTTTTTGTATAAACCGGTTTCACGGGAATGTGCTCCGGAGTCAGCCAATCAGCGCTGATGCCATTGGCTTTCGACCATTCGGCAGCATTTTGCGCTGCAAAACCGTCGGTACTGATATTTATATTTTTGAAATTCGGTTTCATTATTTAATTCCTAATTTTTCGTTAAACGCCTTCAATGTTTCCAGTACATTACTTCTCACATGGATAAAATGTTCGATTCCCTGGGCTTTAAGAGCATCCATTTCGACCGGAGCGCCTGCAACAACCAGGAGTTCTTTGCCTTTAGTCAGGTTATAAGCCTCAGGAGCGAAAGTCGCGTATTCGTCATCACTGGAGCAAAGTACGATAATATCGGCTTTTGCCTCGCGGGCAGCCTTTACCCCGGCCTCAACGGTTTCAAAACCGAGATTGTCGGTTACTTCGTAGCCTGCACAGGAAAGGAAATTGCAGGAAAACTGCGAGCGGGCCAGGCGCATCGCCAAACTTCCGATCGTAAGCATAAATGCTTTGGGTGTTTTCCCTGCTTTTTCAGTAGCTAAGCGTAACGATTCGAACTCGGTAGCCAAGCGGTTCGGGTTCAGCGTCTCGACGCCACTGTCACTTTTGCTTCCACATCCACAATGACAACTATCGGCCTGGATCTTTGAAGCAGCTTTCTCCGTGAAGTTCGGATACTGGTTAGTTCCCAGCAAAATTTCACGACGCTGCGCCACCGCTTTGAAGCGGCTATCGGCAGAAGCATTAACAGCCTTCTGGATTTCTCCCGAAAGCGCCATTTCATAAAACCCTTTTTCTTCCGTTTCAAGGAAAAGTTTCCAGGCCTCCCGGGCTATGGAGGCAGTCAGATTTTCAATATAATAAGAACCTCCCGAAGCATCCACAATCTTATCGAAGTGGCATTCTTCTTTCAGCAGTAGCTGTTGGTTGCGGGCGATCCGTTCTGAAAATTCATCCGGATTCCTGAACGATTCGTCGAACGGTGAAACCAGCATCGAATCGACTCCGGCAATTCCTGCCGACATGGCCTCGGTTTGTGTCCGGAGCATGTTTGCATGGGCATCGAAAACTGTTTGGTTGAATGTCGATGTTTGGGCATAGATATTCATCTTGGCGGCACAGCGGCAAATCCCGTCTTCTGTTTTATTCGGGCAAACCGGACTCGGGCATTTTGGATTGTATGCATTCACAATTTCGGCCCACAACCAGCGTGCGGCGCGGAATTTAGCAATCTCCATGAAGTAGTTGGAGCCTATTCCGAAATTGAATTTGATTTTTTTTGCAGCTAACGATGCATCGACCCCCGCTTCTATCAATTTAGAAAGTACTGCATTTCCCCAAGCCAGGGCATATCCCAATTCCTGCGTAATATAAGATCCCGCATTATTGAACAGGAAAGCATTGATCCCGATGACCCGGAACATCCGGAGTTCGCGGGCGGCAGTAACTGCTTCGACCATTTGCTCTACGGCATTTTCGGTTACCCGTCCTTTACGGAATACCGGTCCGGCAAAATCGAGATTGACCGATCCGGCGCATTTGGTCAGATCGTAATTTTTAGTCTTAAAGTAATCGGCGATAATTTTTACCAACTCTACCGATTTACGGCTACAGGTTTTAAAGTTCAACTCCACGCATTCGGCCTGAATTCCTTCGAGAAGAATCGCCAGATTTCCGGCGCTCACCTCTTCCCGCGGAATGATAAACCCAAGGGAGTCGACTCCTTTATTAAGAATCTCCAACGCTTTCTTATTCGCCTGGTTGAAGTCTTTCACTTCAATGTCCTGGCGCACATACCAGTCATTGTTATTTTTGGTACCACGTACATAAGGAAACTGTCCGGGCAAAGAATCGGTGGTTTTCAAGCCGGCAATATCTTCTTCACGGTAAAAGGGCTTTACGCTAAAGCCTTCATTTGTTTTCCAAACGAGCTTTTTCTCAAAATCAGCGCCTTTAAGATCGGCTACAATTTTTTCCATCCACACTTCTGTTGAAACAGGCGGGAATTCCGAGAAAAGCTTTTCTTTCGAATTGCTCATAAGATTTATTGATTAGAAATTTATTTGGTGTTAATTAACAAATTGCTGCAAAACAAGCTGATCTATAAGAATAAACCTTGCAAAAATACAACATTTTGTTTATTTAAAAAAGAAAAACAAGACAGATTTCATGTCTTGGAGAGTTTTACTCCGGAAATCGATCCCGGCTTTTAAACTAAAAAACCCTGCCGGAATTCCGGCAGGGTTTTATGATGTTCCTGATCGAATCGATATTTAGAACTTATAAGCAGCGCCGACAGAGATTGTAGCCTGATCCCAGTCGGATACAATACCGTATTTCAGTTCTCCGAAAAGAGAAATATTCGACTTCAGATCGTACTGAATTCCACCTCCCAAATTGATCCCGAATGAAGAATCGGAAAAATCAACGTCCACTCCTAAAACTTCACCAACAGACGCATGGCTGAAGATCAATCCGGCAAGCGGATACACCTTCAAGTTGTTCTGAAGAGGGAACAGGTAATTAGCATTCACATTCAGGTCCCACATTTCCAGGTTATTATTAGGAATATAGTAAACAAATTCAGGAGCGATCCGGAGTTGGTCTGTAAAATTATACTGAAAACGGGCTCCGATTCCTAAACTTTCAATCTCAGTTCCATAACCGAGGCTCAATCCTACTGATTTTTCTCCCTTTTGTGCAAACGCTGAAGCTGACATCGCAATCAACGCCAGCAATACGATAACATTTTTCTTCATTTTAATAAAT
>JAVBRK010000113.1:0-19937 GCA_031548005.1 Bacteroidales bacterium | reverse complement strand
CGCGTTTTACCACATCGTGATCGCAGATAGCAGGGCTCCACGTGATGGAAAATTTATCGAAAGGATCGGTTCGTATAATCCGAATACCAATCCTGCTACAATAGATTTGAATTTCGAAAGAGCTTTGTATTGGCTGCAAGTGGGGGCTCAACCCACAGATACCACCCGTAATATCCTCTCTGAACAGGGTGTTCTGTTAAAGAAACATTTGTTAGGTGGAGTCACTAAAGGAGCATTTTCAGAAGCTGAGGCTGAAAAGAAATTCGAAGTTTGGGTAGCTTCCAAACAATCATCTGTAAGTGATGTAAAGGCTAAAAACAGCGAAGCTGCAAAAGCTACAGCAAAGGCAAAACTGGAAGCAGAAAAGGCGGTTAATAAGGTTCGTGCGACTGCATTGGCTGAAAAGCGTGCTGCTGCTACTGCTGCTACAGCAGAAGCTGCCGCTGTTGCAAGCGAACCGGAAGAAGCGCCTGCTGTAGAAGCTCCGGCGCCTGAAGCTGAAGCGCCTGCTGCAGAATAAATAATAGTATACTATTTTCTGGATATACAAGGGCTGTTTTCTTTGGAGAGCAGCCTTTGCTATTTTTATTCCTTTGAAATGAGCATTTCGCAGTGACTGCAATCGAATGATAATTTTAACCGGTGGTTACCGGTGGTCAGTGAAAGCGGCTGTTTCAGTTCCTGGGAGTTCTCTGTTTTTTTAGGACAATATCCCAACTGGTACCGGATGCAATACTTGCTTCGCATCAATACCGGATTTTCAGGCATTTCGATCTCCAATGCCGGATCGATGGATTGCACCCCATGCTCCTTGTAGAATTGTAAGGCTTTTTTATTGGCGACATTCCCTAAATAACTTAGTTCGCTTTCGGGGTATGGATGAAAAGACTGTTGTATTTTCTTTCGGGATACAGGAAATGCAATTTTCCGTACCGATAAAAGTGATTCGATTACTTTCCTTTTGAGCTCAGCCAGAATGGAAGACGGGATAAACCAATTTTGAGTCAGTGTAATTTCGATCTTCTCTGCTTCAAACGGCGTATTTCCTAATTTAGAGAGTTGAGTCCGGATATTTTCGGCTTGATCTTTCCGGGAAAGTTCTTTTTTGAGTTCGCAGGTCGTGACGGAATAAAAAAGGTTCTCATCTGTGACTGAAAGGCTGAATCCGAATGCGTTTTCTTCCAATAGGAACCGGACCTTGATCTTTCTTTCCGACGATTTTTTCAGCAGATCTTTTTCAAACTCCTGATCGAAGTTGCGGTATAGCGTTATTCCTGGCGACAAACGAGGCATATCGGCCGGATAAATCTTATTACCTTCTACCTTATTTACCCGGAATCCCCGGAGTTCTTTTTTGTCGTTTATAAAACATAAGCCATCGCCATTGTGTACTTTTTTTACTCCGCTAATAGTGAAGAAATTGAAATTCAGATCCCGGATATTTCCAATGGCTTCGCCCATAGACTTGGGGGTCTCCAATGAAACCATTTTAGGGTCTCTGTTTTTCAGGAAGTAGCCGGTGAATCCACGATTAAAGCTTTTCTCCGGATCCGGATTGAAAAAGAATGTACATTGACCGGATGAGGCAGGAGCATATTCGGGACGACGCTCAAAAATTTCATCTAATTTTTTACGGTAAAAGGCCGTGATATTTTTTACATAACTCAAATCCTTTAACCGGCCTTCTATTTTGAAAGAGGAAACGCCGGCATCCAATAAACTTTCGAGATCAGTCGAACGGTTCAGGTCTTTCAGGGATAGTAAATGTTTGTTACCGACAACCGGTTTCCCGGAACTGTCGAGCAGGGAGTAAGGCATTCTGCAGTATTGGGCGCATTCTCCGCGATTGGCGCTACGACCTGAAAGCGCCTGACTGATATAGCACTGTCCGCTGTAACAAACACACAAGGCCCCATGTACGAATACCTCCAGGGGAACCTGGGTACAGGCAGAGATTTCTTTGATTTGATCCAGAGATAATTCGCGTGCGAGTACGATCTGCGAAAATCCGGCTTTTTCAAGAAAACCGACTTTCTCCGCACTGCGGTTGTCGCATTGAGTACTGGCATGGATGGCTATCGGGGGAAGATCGAGCTTCAGGATACCCATATCCTGTATAATGATGGCATCGGCTTCCGACCGGTAAATTTCCCGGATCATTTGTTCGGCTTCGAGCAACTGGTGGTCTTCCAGGATAGTGTTGAGAGCGACATACGCTTTGGCATGGAAGAGGTGTGCATAGGCTGTGAGCTTCCGGATATCTTCGATGGAATTACCTGCAGAGGCCCGGGCGCTGAACAGGGGAGCTCCGATATAAACGGCATCGGCTCCATGATTGATTGCTTCAATCCCGCATTCCAGATTCTTAGCCGGGGCTAATAATTCTATTTTCCGGACGAGTTTCATTATTTTTTATTCTCCATATCCTGGAGATAGAGATCCAGGGCTTTAACCGAGATCATCAGCTCATAAATACAAAGTCCCAGCGATATGATAAAAGAAACCAGGCCAGTACCGAAAATATAAGCTCCTGCGACCTCATATCCGATATATAACAGAAACATGCTAATGGCGCATAGAAATAAACTGATAATGCCGAATATCTGCATGTTACGGGTCAGATACAAGCGTTTCCTTAAGTTGGTTATTTGTGCTTCCGTGATTGAATCCGGACGCTGGTCGTATTTGTCTTTCAGGTTCCGGATCAGTTGTGCATACGACAAGAACCGGTTGGTATAGGCCAATAAAATCAGGGAGACTGCCGAAAAGAGCAGGGTAGGAGTTATAAGAGTCAGTTCGTTCATTGCTTAAATGGATAATTCCCCCAGGTTTTCAATCTCTTTTGGATCGAATGGCGT
Source organism: Bacteroidales bacterium (assembly GCA_031548005.1). Taxonomy (GTDB): domain Bacteria; phylum Bacteroidota; class Bacteroidia; order Bacteroidales; family Azobacteroidaceae; genus BNXB01. Next base: position 17,079 of record JAVBRK010000113.1, on the reverse strand, counting down.
TTCCTGGTAGACGAAATAATTTAACCAGTTTGTAAATAACAGATTTGAATGCCCTCTCCAACGTACCGAAATTCCTTTTTCAGGGTTGTTCTCCCGGTAGTAGTTTTCAGGGATGTGAATGGATAAACCTTTCTTCAGGTCGCGCACATACTCGTTATGAAGAGTTTCCGGAGCATATTCCGAATGTCCTGTAATAAAGAATTCACGACCTCCCCGGGCCATGATAATGTAGGGTCCGGAGGCCTCAGATTCCGATAATAATGTGAGTTCGGGTACTTTCTCAATGTCTTCTTTCCGGATTTCCGTATGGCGGCTGTGAGGAACGAAAAAATCGTCGTCAAACCCTCTGAATAATGAAAAAGAGGGGTGATTGAGCGTGTGATTGAACACTCCGAACATTTTTTGTTTGAGCGGATATTTCGGGACTCCATAGAAATGGAATAATCCAGCCTGCGCCGCCCAGCAAATATAAAGGGTGGAAGTAACATGCCGCCTTGCCCAGTCGAGGATGCAGGTCAATTCATTCCAGTAGGTTACCTCTTCATATTTCAATAATTCGACCGGAGCTCCGGTAACAATCATCCCGTCGTAGTTTTGTCCCTGGATGTCGTCGAAGTTTTTGTAGAATTCGGCTAAGTGTTCGGCCGGAGTATTCTTTGACTGATGTGATTTGATCTTCAGAAAATCGATCTCGACTTGCAACGGACTGTTCGACAGCAAGCGTACGAAGTCGGTTTCTGTCGTGATCTTTACAGGCATCAGGTTAAGAATGACCACTTTGAGCGGGCGAATATCCTGCGTGGATGCCCGGAGAGCATCCATTACAAAAATATTTTCCTGCTTTAACAGTTCGATGGCCGGCAGATTTTGGGGGATATTTAACGGCATATTTTGAATAATCTGTTCAGGACGCAAATGTACTACTTTTGTTTGTGAACTCAAAAAGAAAAACCGGCAGATATCCCCCTTATCGACGATCGTTATTTGAATACTTTGATCCGGCTTTCGAGAGGCTGGAATTGTTTATCTCCGGGTTTCTGTACCGGAATTCCGAACGGCATTTGGGCTGTCAGTTTCCAGGTTTTATCGATTTTCCAGGTTTCAGCAACTTCTTGATCGATAAGCGGATGGTAATGCTGCAACGAAGCTCCGAACCCGGCATCTTCGAGCATTACCCAAACAGAGAATTGATGCATTCCGGCTGTGTGCTCAGACCAGATTGGAAAATTGGCTGCATAATCGGGAAACTGTGCTTGCAGATTTTTGACGACGGATTGGTCTTCAAAAAACAAGACAGTACCGTATCCCGCAGCGAAGCAATGATCGATCTTTTCTGCCGATTGGGAAAATGCCTGTTCGGGAACCACTTTCCGGAGTTGATTTTTAACGATTTCCCAGACTTTTTTATGATGTTCCCCTAATAGTAAAACAATCCGGGTCGATTGTGAGTTAAATGCAGAAGGAACATTTTTTACAACAGTGTTGATTATCTCCTCAATTTCGGAATCGGAAACAGGGGATTGGTTGCTGATCGCATAATAAGTCCGGCGATTCATAATGGCCTCTTTGAAATTTCTATTCATGATTTTTTCTTTTTATTGAAATTAAATAATGTTATAATGTTGATTTTGAATTATTTATTTATACATAACAATCGAAAATAAATAAAGTTCCGGTTTGTATAGATATTATTTATGATAAATAGATGAAAGAATTTGGCCTGATTTTAGATATAGTTAAAATAGGTATTAAATATAAATATTAAAGTTATGGAATTTATTTGGTTTATACTAATTGGTGCTCTGGCAGGATTCATTGCCGGAAAAATAATGAAAGGGAGTGGATTTGGATTTATAATGAATCTTGTCCTTGGAATTGTTGGTGGTGTACTTGGAGGTTGGTTATTCAGCTTGCTGGGCCTCGGAAGTTCCAGCCTGATCGGAAGCTTGATTACTGCTGTTGTAGGTGCAATTGCACTCCTTTGGATTGCTTCGATGTTTTCTAAGAAGTAGCCTGAAAAGAGAAAGAAAGGCCGGTTCTTTGTGTGATTTTGCCGGCCTTATTTCTTTTTTTAGAATTGTTAGTTTCCGAGTAAATGAGTGATATTCCCCGTAAACAATTTAACTGAAATCGCCAGCAGGATAATCCCGAAAAATTTTCTCAGTACATAAATTCCTCCGGCTCCGAAAATCTTCCCGACTAAAGTTACGTTCTTTAGAACGATATATACGATAATCAGATTCAGAACCAGCGCTATGATGATATTCAGCGAGTCGTATTCTGCTTTGAGTGAAAGTAGGGTGGTAAATGCTCCGGGACCGGCAATCAACGGAAAAATGATAGGTACCAGTGTAACACTGCCTCCCGGGCTATCGAGCTTAAATATTTCGACCCCGAAAGTCATTTCGATAGCGACCACAAATATAACCAGGGCGCCTGCTACTGCAAACGAGGTGACATCGACATTAAAAAGGCTCAGTATCCAATCGCCCACAAAAAAGAAAACCAATAATATAAGCAAAGAATAAATCGATGCTTTTTCTGCGCTGAACGTTCTGTTTTTGTTTTGTAAGTCGACAAAAATAGGCAAAGAACCCGAGATGTCGATAATAGCAAAAAGTACAATGAATGCACTGGCTATTTCCTGAAAACTGAAATTTAGATTTATCATATTTTATCCGTTACATTAATTACATAGTGCATTGTTTAGCGCTACGACAGCGTCGGCATAGCGGTCCCGTTCAATTACAAATTGCATATTGACTTGTTTGAGCGATTGTCCGAAGCATTCGATGTTGATATTTTTATCGGATAATGCTTTTGCGGCCCGGTAAAGGAATCCCGGATGGGCGATATTGGTTCCCATAGCGCAAACAATGGCAACCGGTTTGATTGTCAGTTGGTAGACGACATCTTTTAATTCTTCGAGCATTTTGTGGACCCGGGGTTTGTCCCATGCTACCATCGTGATGCTGTTTGCATTGGTTGATTTGAGAATATAACTGACCTCATGACGCTCCAGGATGGACATCACTTTTAGGTCGTAACCGACTTCCCCTACCATCATGGGGTCGTGTATTTCAAAAGCCAGTACGTTATTGGTTCCGGAAACAATTTCTACTTTGGGTTCGGGAGAAATGTAATTATTGGAAATGAGTGTCCCCGGATGTTCCGGCTCGAATGTATTTTTGATGCGGATATTGATTCCTGCTAATTCCAGGGGCTTGGCTGCTTTCGGATGAATTGCTTCCATCCCGACGTCGGCTAATTGGTCGGCAATGATAAAATTGGTTTGTCCTACCGGAACCGATTTGTCGATTCCTACCAGTTTGGGATCGGCGCTCGATAAGTGGAATTCCTTATGGATAACAGCTTCGTCGGCTTGCAGATCGACCGCAATCTTACTGAACGTAACTTCCGAGTATCCGCGGTCGAAGGCCCTCATAATACCTTCGGTTCCTTTGGTGTATCCTGTGGCGATACAAATGGTTTTACTGAAATCGATGTTGTTGAATGCATGATGGATCCGCTCGTTGATGGTTAGCGGTTCATTGTCATTGAACCCGCAAAGATCGATGAATGTAGCATTGATACCATTGTTATTCAGGATATTGACAGAGTTCCAGGCTGAATGAGCTTCTCCGATAGATGCTAATATTTCTCTGGCCGCCAGGTAGATATGGCTTTTTTCAACATATCCTGAAGCAATCACCGTATACATTGAATAAAGGTAAGTTTTCGCCTGTTTGATCCGGTACTGGATAAATGCATTGGCCTCTTTAAGATCCAATCCGATGGATTCGAACTCTTGATTGATTTCCAGCAGGCGGTCGTATAACTCATCCAAAGCGGAATCATAATCTTCATTGTAGCGAAATTTGGCATAAACACCCGGTTCTCCCGTTTTTTTATGTTCCAGAAGCCAATTGGTTACGTGGTTGTAAGCCGAAACTACAAAAATGCGATTATACATTTCTGCTTCCGTATGGTTTCCTTTGATGATGTTTTTCAAGCAATCCCCGAATTGCGACATCGAAGTGCCACCGATTTTCTCTACTGTTAGCATGTGATTAATATTTTTTTCGGATACAAAATTACACAATATTTTGCGAATTCCGCCTATCTTTTGTGTATGAATCCTTTGCGGTTTTGTAAAAAGTATAAGGAAAACAACTGCATATCAAATGAGAGCATTATCTTTGTGCATCAATCCGGAACCATCATAAACAATGGCCGGAGAATTTCATCCGGAACTTAAAGTTATATTAATGAATCCTTTTTTTATTGTTGTTTTTCTGATCCATACGTTGGTCAATGCCTATATTTTTGTCCGCGGGTGGCAGGCTTTGCCTTCTTCCGCCTTGTTCAAAGGAATCTATATTGTCTTTTTTGCAGTGGTATCCAGTTCGTTTATTATTGCCATGCTGGGACGGAATGTATTGCCTTCCGGACTGTTGAAGGCGCTGTATTTCGTTGGGACATCGTGGCTTGCCTGGATGCTGTATCTGGCCTTGTTTTTTCTTGCTACGGATCTGCTCTTTCTGCTCAACCGGTTTTTCCATTTTTTGCCGGATACCCTTGCCGGAACTTCGGAAGTGTTTCACCGGATCCAGGTGGTGAGTGGAGTTCTGATTGTTTTGGCGCTGACGACTTACGGATATATTAAATTTAACCGTCCTTCAGCTGAGAAGTATACGCTGCAGGTGGAAAAGCACGCCGGAAGCCGGAAAAAACTCAGAATACTGGCCTGCAGCGATATCCATCTGGGAATGACGGTCGATAAAAAGCGCCTGGCAGGGTATATCCGCTTAATCAATGAACAGAAGCCGGATATCGTGTTAATATCCGGAGATGTGGTCGACAATAACCCGAGGCCGCTGAATGAGGAGCGAATGTACGAAGAACTGAACCAAATCGATGCTCCGTTAGGAGTGTATGCCTGCCTGGGCAATCATGAGTACCTGAGCGGGATAGAAGGAAGTCTGGATTTTTATTCAAAAACAAAAATAAATCTCTTAGTAGACCGAGTGGCTCAGGTCGATAGCTGCTTTTGGATTATTGGTCGCGACGACCGGATGAATTCCCGTCGCAAACAACTTGCAGAATTGGTTTCACAAGCCGACACCACGCAATTCCTGATTTTACTCGACCATCAACCCTACCATCTGGAACAGGCTGAAAATAATGGCATCGATTTGCAAATTTCAGGGCATACTCACAATGGACAAGTCTGGCCTTCGAACCTGCTTGTGAAGAAAATGTACGAAGTGGGCTACGGACTGAAACAAAAGGGGAAAACGGTTGTTTATACCTCGTCGGGACTGGCTTTGTGGGGACCTCCTTTCCGCATTGGAACTCAATCTGAAGTGGTCGTTTTTGATATCAACTTTGAGTAATGGTATTTTTCTTTCGTTCGGTTTTTTTTCAGGTGTTGTTAAATGCATATTTCTTGTACCGCATCCAGAAGACTCCTGAAATCCCTTCCTGGTTGAAGTGGCTGTTGAATTTTATTTACTGTATTGAAGTCCTGCTGTATTTTACCGGGTTATTGGCTTCGGAACGCCTTTCGGTAGAAGTATTCACCCTGATTCAGAAAATAAGCGGAATCTGGATCATCTCTCATATTTATTTGATGATTCTGGTGCTTACTTTTGATTTAATTAATTACTTTCACCGGAAGCGTCCTGTTTTTGTCCGGATGGAAAATAAATCTTTGCGCCGGATAAAATTTTACTGCTTCCTATTAATGATCGTTTTTATCGGCTTCAGGCTGTACCAGGGGTATGATCATTTTATACATCCGGTGGTGAAATCCATTCCTTTTTCATTTAATAAGCCGGAAGATGATCCGGACGCCCGTCCCCGGGCGCGGTATAAACTTTTGGTCGTGTCGGATTTGCATCTGGGATATATTATCGACCGGAAGATACTCCGGAAATATGTTGATCTTATGAATGATCAGCATGCTGATATCGTGGTCGTTAACGGAGACCTGATCGATTTTGACCTCCGGCCGTTGGTTGCCGGAAGGATGGATGAAGAACTGAGAAGGATAGAAGCTCCCAAAGGACTATTTTTTATTCCTGGGAATCACGAGTATAAATTTAATCCTGAAATCAAGCTGGATTGGATTGCCCGGGCCGGATTTACGATTCTGAGGGACTCCGTAGCCGTGATAGACCATCGTTTGTCGCTGATCGGCCGGGATGACCGCCGTAATGAAAATCGACTTCCGGCAATGGCGTTAATGAATCAGGTCGATTGGAATCTGCCTTGTATCTTTTTAGTTCACCAGCCGGCCGATATTAAAGAAGCGCACCCATACCGGATCCCGCTTACTATTTGCGGCCATACTCATGGAGGACAGGTTTTTCCGATGAATCTGGCCGTCCATTTCCTATACACTAATGGCTATGGGATGCACCGGAAAGATAATCAATATTCGTACACCTCTTCCGGATTAGGTTTGTCGGGCTTCCCCCTGCGAATTGCTTCAGATTCGGAACTTGTTATTTTTAACATTGAGATTTATTGATTACCTTTGCAGGCTTTTTCAATGAAAAGTTGAAAGGGACAGAACGAAATTAATTACCAAATTATATACAATAGAAACATGATAACGACAGACCAATTACGTGAAGTATTGGAGCGCGAGTCTGCGCTGAGGGGGTACCTTTGACATCGATTCGAAGCTGATCCAATTAGAGGAAGAGGAACTACGGACCCAGGCCCCCGATTTCTGGGAAGATACAAAACGTGCAGAAGAGCAAATGCGTAAAATCCGGGAGATCAAATCCTGGATCGGATCTTATAATGAGATCAAATCGGCTGCAGATGAATTGCAACTGGCATTTGATTTTCAGAAAGAAGGTATTACTTCCGAAGAGGAAGTGGATGTTGCATACCGGCACGCAGTCGATCTCGTTGAAAAACTCGAACTCAAAAATATGCTCCGTTCTGAGGAAGACCATTTGGGTGCAGTATTGAAAATCAATGCAGGCGCCGGAGGAACCGAAGCTCAGGATTGGGCGGAAATGCTTTACCGCATGTATACTCGTTGGAGTGAGAGTAAAGGATATAAAGTCACTGTTACCAACTGGTTAGACGGAGATGATGCCGGAATTAAAACAGTAACCCTGCAGGTAGAAGGCGATTATGCATACGGATACCTGAAAAGCGAAAACGGAGTTCATCGTTTAGTGCGTGTATCTCCATATAATGCTCAGGGGAAACGGATGACTTCATTTACATCGGTTGCTGTTGTGCCGCTGGTCGATGACACGATCGACATTGAGGTTAGTCCCGGTGACCTTACCTGGGATACTTTCCGTTCGAGCGGAGCAGGTGGTCAGAATGTAAATAAGGTCGAAACCGGAGTCCGGTTGCACTATATGTACAAAGATCCCGATACCGGAGAGGAAAAAGAGATCGTTATAGAAAATACGGAATCCCGCTCTCAATTCGGAAATAAAGACAATGCTATCCGGTTACTGAAGTCTCAGTTATACGAACTGGAACTGGACCGCCGCCGCCGGGCCCAATCGAAGATCGAGGCCGGAAAGAAAAAAATTGAATGGGGGTCGCAGATCCGGAGCTATGTTTTCGACGACCGCCGGGTAAAAGATCACCGGACCGATTATCAAACTTCCAATGTACAAGCTGTAATGGATGGAGACCTGGATGATTTCATTAAGGCTTACCTGATGGAATTCGGCGGAGGGGAAGAGTAAGAGTGCTAACGTTCTTTTAGTTTTGTTATTTTTTGTGTATCAAGGCTTGATGTTTGGAAAATATCATACCTTTGCATTCATGATTTAAATAATAGCAAATGAAAAAGTTTCTTTTAATCAGTATATTGATCATCGGGAGTATTGCTTCCGGATTAGCTCAAAGTTCCGATGTCAGCTTGCTCAGTAAACCCGATTTTCTGAGTAAAGTATATAATTATGAAAAAAATCCGGAAAACTGGGTCTATGAAGGCAATAAGCCTTGTATCATTGATTTTTATGCCGATTGGTGCGGGCCCTGCCGGAAAGTTGCTCCTGTATTGGCTGAAATAGCGACCAAATACAAAGGAAAGATCAATGTTTATAAGATTGATGTCGATAAAGAGCGTGATCTTGCCCGGATTTTCGGCGTTTCAAGCATTCCTGCTATCTTGTTCGTACCCATGGGAGAAATACCCCAAATGACTACAGGGGCGTTGAGTAAATCCGATTTTGAGAAAGTTATTTCGAAATATTTACTGAAATAAAACCGGATCGTTTTACTGTTGTTTGGGTTGAGGGTATTTCCGGAACAGGCTGTTCCATTTGAGTTGGATTACTCCAAACAGCGCTTCTCCAAAGATTCCTCCGCTCATTTTTGAAGCACCTTCTATCCGGTTAACAAATATAATCGGAATTTCTTTCAGCTTAAACCCGCATTTATAAGCGGTGAATTTCATTTCTATCTGGAAAGCATAGCCTTTGAAGCGGATGGCGTTCAGATCGATTGTTTCGAGTACCCGGCGACGGTAACATTTAAATCCGGCTGTCGTGTCGGCAATGTTCATTCCGGTAATCAGCCGAACGTATTTTGAGGCGAAATAAGACATTAATACGCGCGACATCGGCCAGTTGACCACATTGACTCCGGTGATATACCTGGAGCCGATTGCAACATCGGCGCTTTCTTCCGAGCAGGCTTTATACAGGGGGATCAGATCGTTCGGATTGTGAGAAAAATCGGCATCCATTTCGAAAATATAATCATAACCATGCTCGATGGCCCATTTGAATCCGTGGATGTATGCTGTTCCCAAACCTAATTTTCCTTTTCTTTCAACGAGATACAGGCGGTTGGAAAATTCACCCTGTAATGTTTTTACGATACCTGCAGTTCCATCCGGAGAACCATCATCAATAATCAGGATGCTAAATGATTTTTCGAGCGAAAATACGGCACGAATAATTTTCTCAATGTTTTCTTTTTCGTTGTAAGTCGGTATGATTATAATACTATCGCCCATTTTAGAACAAATTTCGTTTCAAAGGTAATCATATTTATGTATTATCATTACTTTTGTGAAAAAAATATCGTTTTGGAAATTTCGGAGCTACAGGAATTGTACCGCTTGCATCCCGGTGTCAGAGCGGCTTTAGCATTAATTGAAGAAAAACAGAAAGAAATTTGGTTAAAAGGATTGACCGGATCTTCTTCCGGCCTTGCTGCCGCATCTGTTTTTGGACTGTTAGGGAAAAGTATCTTGTGTATACTCAATGATTTGGAAGATGCGGGATATTTTTATCACGATTGCTGCCAGGTATTGGGAGACCAAAATGTGTTGTTTTTTCCTTCCGGATTTAAACGTAATATCCGTTATGGACAAGAGGATGCCGCCAATGAAATTCTGAGGACTGAGGTTCTTGGAAAACTCAAAGGCAGTCCGGGTGCTTTTATGGTTGTTTCTTATCCTGAAGCATTGGCCGAGAAGGTGGTCTCGAAAGATATCCTGGATAAAAAAACTCAAAGAATTTCGGTATCCGAGCAGATCGATAGCCTGTTTGTGGCAGATGTTCTCGAGTCCTACGGTTTTGAACAGGTCGACTACGTCTATGAGCCCGGCCAATTTGCCGTCCGGGGTTCTATTATCGATGTTTTTTCTTTTTCGAACGAATTCCCTTACCGGATTGATTTTTTTGGAGATGAGGTCGAGAGTATTCGCAGTTTTGATGTGGAAACCCAGCTTTCGAAAGAAAAACTGAACCAGATCGATATTATTTCTGCTCATACGGGACAAACAGATACCAGTCTTTTTTCTTATCTGGAGAAAGAGGATGTCGTATTGTTCCGGAATGAAGACTGGGTGTATGAAAAGATAACTTCTCTTTATCATGAAGAACCGGTGCTGATTACGAATGAAGAAACATTCCGGACACTGGATGAGATTCGTGAAATAATTAATTCCGGGTCTCAGATCCACACGATAGCCGGTGAATTCCGAAAAATCCATTTGGGGAGTCCCGGCAGGAGCACCATTGAGGAGAAAGCGCCTGCAATTATTGAATTTTCTACGGAAATGCAGCCGTCTTTCCATAAAAATTTTGATCTGGTTGCCCAGAATTTTGTAGACAAGATCAGTAACGGATACCAACTATACATCCTGAGTGATAACGACAAACAGATTGCCCGGATCCGGTCGATTTTTGAAGACCGGGGAGACCGGATCTCTTTTACTCCATTGCCGGGAACGATCCACGAAGGCTTTACGGATCACACACTGAAAGCTTGTTTTTATACTGATCACCAATTATTCGACCGTTTTCACAAATACAATCTCAAGTCTGAGCGCGCCCGATCTGGGAAACTGGCGTTGTCTCTCAAAGAACTGCAACAATTTCAGATCGGAGATTATGTGGTGCATATCGATCATGGAGTCGGAAGATTTCAGGGATTGGTACGTACCGATATCAACGGTAAAATGCAGGAAGTTATCAAATTGACATTTCTGAATAATGACGTTATTTTTGTTAGCATCCACTCGTTGCATAAGATCTCCAAATACCGGGGAAAGGACGGAGAGTCTCCCCGTTTGAACAAATTAGGCTCGGGGGCCTGGGAAAACCTGAAAAACCGGACTAAAAAGAAGGTTAAAGATATAGCTAAAGACCTGATCCTGCTTTATTCCAAGCGGCTGGAAGAGAAAGGATATGCGTACTCTCCCGATACTTACATGCAGAAAGAGTTGGAGGCCTCGTTCATTTATGAGGATACCCCCGATCAGGTAAAGGCTACGAACGATATTAAACAGGATATGGAAAGCGCCCGTCCGATGGACCGGCTGATTTGCGGAGATGTTGGTTTCGGAAAAACCGAGGTGGCTATCCGTGCGGCTTTTAAGGCGGCGACAGACGGTAAACAGGCGGCAGTACTGGTTCCGACTACGCTGTTGGCTTATCAGCATTTCAATTCTTTCAAAAACCGCCTGAAAGAATTTCCATGTACTGTTGAATACCTTTCCCGGGCGCGTAAACCGGGTGAGGTGAAAGAAATACTACAGAAACTCCGGGAAGGAAAAATCGATATCCTGATCGGAACCCATAAGCTCATCGGTAAAGAAGTGCAATTCAAGGATCTGGGACTCCTCATTATCGATGAAGAGCAGAAATTTGGTGTAACTGTCAAAGAAAAGCTGAAAGAACTGAAAGTCAATGTCGATACCCTGACCCTGACTGCGACACCGATTCCGAGAACATTGCAGTTCAGCTTGATGGGAGCGCGGGATTTGTCGTCTATTACCACCCCGCCTCCTAACCGGTATCCGATCCAAACCGAAGTGCATCGTTTCGGAGGAGAGATCATCCGGGAGGCGATCAATTTCGAGATGAGCCGCAACGGACAGGTATTTGTGATCAATAACCGGGTTCATTCGATTCCGGAGCTTGTGAATCTCATTCATAAGGAGGTGCCTGATGCCCGGGTCGCTGTTGGTCATGGTCAGATGGAGCCTGCCAAACTGGAACAAATTGTTTCCGATTTTGTTAATTTCGAGTACGATATCCTGATTGCTACGACCATTGTAGAAAATGGAATCGATATACCCAATGCGAATACGATTATTGTCAATAATGCTCAGAATTTCGGGTTGAGCGATCTGCATCAGCTACGGGGCCGGGTGGGCCGGGGCAGCCGGAAAGCATTCTGTTACTTGCTGGCGCCTCCGTTACATACTTTGAGTGTGGAAGGGCGTCGTCGTTTGCAGGCCATTGAAAATTTTTCCGAATTGGGAAGTGGTATTCATATTGCAATGCAGGATTTGGATATCCGGGGAGCCGGAAATCTGCTTGGGGCTGAGCAAAGCGGATTTATTGCCGACCTGGGCTATGAAACTTATCAGAAAATTCTTGCCGAAGCTGTGCAGGAACTCAAAAATGAGGTCTTTTCGGATCTGTATAAAGATGAAAATTCGGTAGATACCGGAGAATCTTATGTGTTGGAAACCAATGTCGAATGTGATATGGAAGTCTTGTTTCCGGCGCTTTATATCCCCAATGATTCGGAGCGCATTGCTATTTATCGTGAATTGGATGGATTAGAGAAAGAGGAGGAAATTCAACAGTTTATTAAAAAAATAGAAGACCGGTTCGGGAAGATTCCGTTACAAGGAGAGGAGTTGATCGATATTGTACGCCTGAAACGAATCGGTAAGCGGTTGGGAATAGATAAGATCAACCTGAAACTCGGTCAGATGAATCTTTTCTTGGTTGCAGACCCGGATTCGCCGTATTATCAAAGTACGGCATTCGATAAATTATTGAAATATGTGCAGTTGCATTATAAAAACTGCCAGTTGAAAGAAACAGGTAAGCGGCGATCTATTCTGATCCGGAGTGTGGATACTGTACGGAAAGCCTACGGAATCCTGGAAGAAATAAATAATTTATGATTCGGATATGAATTACGAAGAAACGATACAATATCTGTACGATACGGCGCCCATGTTTCAGCAGGTGGGGTCTGTAGCTTATAAGGAAGGGCTTGAAAATACCTTTGCCATCGATTACCGGCTTCAACATCCACATAAGAATTATCGTACTCTTCATATCGCCGGAACCAATGGCAAAGGCTCTACTTCTCATCTCATTGCTTCGATACTACAACATACAGGATTGAAAGTTGGTTTATATACTTCTCCTCATTTATTGGATTTCAGGGAGCGTATCAAAGTGAATGGACAGGTTGTTTCAGAGCAATTTGTGATTGAATTTACCGAAAATAATAAAACTTTTTTCGAGGAAATTCATACTTCTTTCTTTGAGCTGACTACCGCCATGGCATTTTCTTATTTTGCCCGGGAAGAAGTGGATGTGGCTGTTATTGAAACCGGATTGGGCGGCAGGCTGGATTGTACGAATATTATTCGTCCCGATCTGTGCGTCATTACCAATATCAGCTTCGACCATATGGCCCAATTAGGAAATACGCTGGAAGCGATTGCCCGGGAAAAGGCCGGGATTATTAAAGCGGGCATTCCTGTTGTAATCGGAGAAGTGATACCGGAAACACGGACTGTTTTTCTTGAGAAAGCCCGGATAGAACAGGCGAAGATTGTTTTTGCTGAACAAGAGCAGCCTATAATCGGTTCTGTTCTTTTACTTTCCGGAAAGTGGAAATTTGAATCGAAAGATTATGGAACCATAGAAGGCGAGTTGGGCGGATTCGCTCAGGAGAAAAATGCTGCTACTGTATTGTGTGCGGTTAACGAACTGAAGAAATTGGGTTATCTGATTCCGGCCGACTCGGTGAAATATGGATTCGAGCATGTTGTAGAAGATACCGGATTGCTCGGACGTTGGCAGATTGTCGGAAATCATCCGAAAATTGTCCTGGATACGGGGCATAATACCGGAGGGATGCAATACATTGTCAGGCAATTGCAATCGGAATCCTGTGAAAATCTACATCTGGTAATCGGTATGGTCAATGATAAAGATATTTCGACAGTCATGGAAATGCTTCCCCGGAATGCCATTTATTATTTTACCCAGGCATCTGTGGCCCGGGCTTTAGAGGCCGGTTTGCTTGCCGGTAAAGCGAGGATGGCCGGTTTGGAAGGAGAACACTATCCGACTGTAGAAAAAGCATTTGAAGCAGCAACCCGGGCTGCCGGTAAAAACGATCTTGTTTTTGTAGGAGGAAGTACTTTTGTGGTTGCAGATGCGTTGAAAATAATTCAAAAAAATAAATATGGAACAAATTAAGACATCTTTGAGAGATTCCCGTTGGGGACGCTGGATTGCATTGTGCCTGGTATCATTTACCATGCTTTGCAGCTATTATTTAACAGACGCCATGGCTCCGTTACAGGAGAGGCTCGAAATTGCGCTGGATTGGAATGCTGTAGATTATGGCGTTTACACCGGAGGCTACGGCTGGTTTAACGTATTTCTGTTCATGCTGATCATTTCCGGAATGATTCTCGATAGGATGGGGGTTCGCTTTACCGGAATCCTGGCTATTCTGATGATGCTTCTGGGTGCCGGAATTAAATTTTGGGCCATTTCGGGACATGTAAGCCCGGAATTGATGGAAGTCAATTTGTTTGGACTTAAGTTGTTTGAGGCCAAGAAGCAGGCCATTGTCGCCGGCTTTGGGTTTGCGGTATTTGGTATCGGGGCTGAAATGTTCGGAATAACAGCCAATAAGGCGGTAATCCGGTGGTTTAAGGGGAAAGAGATGGCCCTGGCGATCGGACTGAATACGTCGACCGGTCGTATTGGTACTGCATTGGCTTTGTTTACTCCGGTACCTCTGGTGAAATTAACGGGTGATATCAGCACTCCCATTGTATTGTCATTATTACTCCTGTGTATCGGTTTGCTGGCTTTCATTGGATTTGTGATGTACGATCGTAAATTAGACAAGGAAGCGTCTGCGCCCGGAGAGCGGGTTGGAGATGATGAAAAGTTCCGTATCGGAGATATTCTGAAGATTGCCAGGATCCGGGCTTTCTGGTATATTACTATTCTATGTGTTTTATTTTACTCGGCAGTGTTCCCCTTTATTAAGTATGCCACGAACCTGATCGTTCAGAAGTTTGGTGTTTCCGATGAGTTTGCAGGATATATCCCTGCGTTGTTACCCTTAGCTGCTTTGTTTTTGACTCCATTTTTCGGAAACTTGTATGACAAAAAAGGAAAAGGAGCTACCATCATGATTATCGGTTCGGTTATATTATTGTGTGTACATTTACTATTTTCCATTCCGTCACTCAACAATTTGTATGTTGCTATCGCCCTTGTTATGCTGCTTGGGATCGGCTTTTCCCTTGTTCCTTCGGCCATGTGGCCTTCTGTTGCTAAAATCATTCCTGAAAACCGGTTGGGAACGGCTTATTCAATGACTTTCTGGGTGCAAAACTGGGGTTTGATGGGAGTGCCGATGCTGATCGGGTTTATTTTGGATAAATATTGTGTTGCCGGAACACTTGAAAAAATGGTGGATGGAAAGACCATTCAGGTAACGCAATACAACTATACGATACCGATGCTTGTATTTGCCTGTTTCGGAGCATTGGCGATTTTCTTCGCTTTACTGCTTAAACGGGAAGATGCTAAAAAAGGATACGGGTTAGAAAATCCCAATATCGATTGAGTCAGGTTTTAAAGTCTGATTTAATCGTGTTGTAATCATTCCTTTTATTAGTAAATAACGATACTTTAAATTTTTAATTCAAAATATGTTTTATAACATATAAATTAAGCTTAATTATTTAATTTTTTAGTTTACATTTGTATTCTCATAAGCAAGCAATACATCTGTAGTATGTGCTATCCGGTCCGGAACTGTGTGTACAGTTCGGGCCGGTTTGGTTTTAAATTATAAGCTCATCACGCCACCGGATTCCGGATAAGTGCCCTGTTTATAATAAATCAGGGTAGCCAACCGGCTACCCTGATTTATTATAAACTATCGAATACAGACTTGTTTTTATCCGGCCTGTTGTTCGTATTCAGTTTCCCAATCCACATCGTCGTCGCCTTTCGTACCATCTAATTTGATGACAAAACTTTTGGCAGGGAAGAACGGGGTGATGTGTAAATCTAAATAGATCCTGTCTTTTTGTTTCGGATCCCGTTCAAACCGGGTGATTTTGAATTTTTCGATCAGGCGGTCTGCACCCTGGATTCCATCCAAGAACTTGATGATCTGGATACGTAAATCTTTTTCGGTTACGGAGTTCCAGTTCTCAAATGCCCGGCGATTCAGGAAGTCGATCAATACTTTGGTAATATAATCGAAAACACGGACTACCGAGTAGGTTTGTAATCCCAGGTTGTCGCCGTTGAATAAGGTCTTGGCAGAGAATGCCATAACTTTTCCATATTCATTGACCATCGGGATCAATCCCATTTTTTCCAATTGAGAAATCTCGCTTTTCTTCAGTTGGAACACCACACCGTCTACTTCATTCATTCCTCCGTGTTTCTTACCGGCGGTTACCTGCGACATCAGGGTGTAGTATACCTTACCACACAATGCGGCAGCCGGAGAAATATGCAGATCGTCAGTTTCTCCCAATTCAGCATATTTTCCTCGTCCTATCAGCCAGTTACAAGCCATACAGGTATTGGCACGGAAAGGATCGCCTCCGGTATGATTGGCGGTGAAAAACATATCGACCACATCGTCCGGTTTTTCCAGGTCGGCGAAATCGGTAAACAGCATCACCTTATTTTCATAAGCGATCTTACACCATTTTTCAAGTACTTTATTGTTTTCCAGATATCCGGGAAGAAGCATCAATGAATAGTTTTCCCTTAAATCCAAGCGGTCGTAATTTTGTTTGAATTCAGCCGCAATGTAGTCGATAAAACGGGAGTTGTCCAAATCCCGGACCTGATCGGGAGATGCATTGACGATCGAAATATTACGGATTTTATCCGATTCGGTATTTTTATAAAATAACATGACGGAACGGTAGGAGCGCTCCAATTCTTTTACGGTGTCGACAGCCGTCAGAAGGTTTTTGTCCAACAGGCTGGAAACACTCGATTCTCTTTCTTTGCATTTATCCAGCATCTTGGAGATATCTTCCGAACCTTTCAGCAGATCGATCCACAATGACAGTTTTTTTTGCAGATCCTTGCGTTCCTGCTTTTTCGTTTCGTCGGATAAAAATATTTTTTTACGGGCTTTTCGTTCCGGATTCAGGTTTTGTACTCCGTCGACGGAAGATTCCAGAAACGTAAAGCCTCCGAACTTGGCCAGACGGTCCAATGCGCCCATCAGGGCAGCCTCTTGTGATTTCTGTCCTTTCGGTGCCTGCTGCTGTTGAAGTTGAGGCTCAAGAACTTCTTCTGTAGTTTGCATTCCTTTTTGTGCCATAATTTAATGAGGTTTATTCGTTGTTAATAATATTAATCCTGATTCTCTTTTACATCATACGATTTCAGTTCTTCCAGCAGATTTTCCAGCGCTTCGATGAATGCCGCTTTACTATCTCCGTTCTGGAGCGCTTTTTGTAGAATCTTGTTGGAACGCAACTGACGGATTGTTTTGTTGTAAAACTCTTTCTGATTGCTCAAATCCTTCAGG
>JAVBRK010000051.1:0-16817 GCA_031548005.1 Bacteroidales bacterium | reverse complement strand
CGGGTCGTAACTCTCGGAATAAGTCCCGTTTGTGGTGATGGCATCGGCCGCCAGGGGCGGGAGCACGAAGCGCAGGTTGCCGTAGTCGTCGTACACGTAGTACGTATCGTGGCAGCGGTCTTCGCCCGTGCCGCTGATCCGCCGCTGGAGGATGACCTGGTCCAGCTTGTCGCGGAACTCATACGAGACGTTGTTGTTCTCGTCCGTGGTGCGGGTCACGTACAGCTGGCTGGCCCCGTAGTCGCCGTTGCGCAGCAGGTTATCGCCCGACATCCCATAATAGGCGCAACGCAGCTCTTTCTCGCTGCTGTTGGTCAGGTAGGCTGTCTTCACCGCCCGGTCGTTCTGCTTCCATTCACTGCCGGGGCCACAAACACGGGTGGTCCGGTTCAGCGGTGAGGGTTCGTAGGAGATCTCGGTGAAGATCTCCCCGTCCCAGTGCCCGTACTCGTTCCTGTAGAAGCCGCCTACGCCCCCGGGGCCGCAGTACCTCCCATCGGTATTCCCGGTTCCGATCGGGAGCCAGGACCTGGATTCCCTCCCGAAAGCGTCGTACTCCTGGCGGGAGACGATATCGTAGCCATTGGGATTGTGCTTTTTCAAAACCTGTTCGACCGGACGGCCCAGCCCGTCGTAGTACTGGACCACATCCAGGCTCAAACTCCCCGAGGCGTCGCGCATCGTTTTGGTCTGGATATAGTTCTGATTGGAGCTCTGGGCCAAAAGGCCGGTGCCATGACAAAAAAGCATGGCCAGAGCGCTGGTGATAATGATTCGTTTCATAGGTAGATCATTTGTTTTTACTTGATTTATTGCTTCACAAACACCTTTTTATCACTTTTTCCTCCCGCCTGGATCAGGAGAATGTAATTCCCTTTGGGTAGCCGGCTCAGATCCCAGGTTTCGGTATGAACGCCCCCTGCAGCGGGGAATACCTTCCGCTCGACCAACTGTCCCTGCAGGCTGTATACCGATGCCCGGACCTCTGTGGCCCGTTCCGGTTGCAGGCTGATACTTAATTCGTTCACCACCGGGTTGGGGTAGGTTTGTACTTTCCAGCTTTCCATCGTTAACTGCCCGTTCCCGGCCGGATAGGATTTCTTCACTTCCTCCAGTAAAGCCAGGTTGGCCGTATCTTCGGCCAGGTACTGCTGGTCCAAGGGATGAAAAATATAGGTTTTTCCGTAAGAGTGCACCTCTTTCCCGTTGACCTTTCTACAAGTCCGGGTGATTTCCAGCACCGGATACCGGTTTCCCTCCACATACCAGCGGTCGCTCCCGGTCTCCGTATAAGCCGTATCCTGCTGCCAGCGGAGCAGTACCTCCTGGTAAGAGAGCGGTGTTTCCCGGGGAGTATTCACATCGAATTCCCCACTGACCGGCCGGAAATCCGTCCATGTAATTTTAGAGGTATGCACCCGCAGGGCCCGGGGGATCGTATCGTTCCCGGGCAGGATCAGGGTTCCGTAGCCGTCGACCCGGCTGTGGGTCAGCCCCGCCACGTCCATTTCCAGCCGCTCACAGTACTTGCCCCTGCCGTAAAAGTGCCCTTTCCGCTCATCCCCGTAAGAGGCGGGAAAGACCATGATGACTTCCGGCTTTTCCAGCCGGGTGAAGCTCAACCGGTTTTCGTCGACTTCCAACAGCAGCGAATCTCCCGAAACCAGGTATTGCTGCACTGAGCGGTTCTCGGTTCCGGCCAGGGTAGCTCCGCCGGTAGTTTTGAAATAATTTACAGGATATTCACCTCCCGTGAGTTGGAGGGAGCTGAAATTCCAGGTAACCCCTTTGCCCGTGTCTCCCGGAGAGACATAGGAAGCTTCCAGCTTGACGACTTCGTCGCCCGCACGGAACAGGTTGGTTTGCGAGCGCAATACCCCCGGAGGATTCTGCGCCATCATTCCATAACAAGCCAAACTGATTAAAATCAGAGGATTAAATTTTATCTTCATAATTTGTAATTTAAGAATGAATGAATAATGCGAATCAGTAATTAAAAAATTAGATAAATAAATGCGATGGCAATTTTTCCCATCGTATGTACCAGAAGACCAGGTGTAGACCTGACCTTGGTCGCTCTTTGAAACAACGTTCAGCGGAGCTAATATTTGTTTTCTCATTCAACCAGTTGAAGAAAGATTCTATGGGTTGTCTGATTTTAGAGACCGCCGTAGAAAACAGGTCATTAAAAGCCTTGTTCCTTTGGGTGATTTCTATCGGTTGCCCTTTGATGGCTTTTACCGGAGTTAGCATTTCAATTTTTTGTGTTGCAGTTCTTTCCAGATTGAAGTAATCAAAGTCAGAGTATATCTTATCACCAAAGTAAGTACGGTTGGAAATTGTATCTCCCCAGTTTTCTTTGAAAATGCTCAGGTCATTTTCTGAGGCAGGGGAAAGCACGATGCTTTCGGGAAAAGGAATGGTACCCTCACGTCTGAAAGCCAAAGCATGCAACTTCAATCCGTAATAAGATTGGTTCTTTGTCGAGCAATATCCTTTGGCGGTAATCTCTGGAGCTACCTTACCGGTTCTGTTTCTCCCGGCAGAAGTGATTACAGGCATCGAGTCCAACAGGGAAACCAAAGAATCACAATCTTGAGGTTTGAATGAATTGATCAATCTTTGGGATAATGCCGTAAATGCTTCCGACAATAGATTCAACCGGTAGTTGAATGTTTGATAAGAAGGCAAGGCAGGAAACCAGGAGAAAAGATACTCTTGTGCAAAAGAATGTATATCTTTGATCTGGAAATATTTTTGACAATGACCTGCAAACAGGTAGATTGTCATTATTTCCTGATCAGTGAACACGGGGCTAGAATTATTGCTGTATCTTTGGCAATAAAACCTTAATTCCGAATCATATAAATCACAGATATACATATAAATATTGATTAGCATAAGTTCTTTTCTCTTGGGAATCATAGCATAGAAAATAATGGGGATTATTCTTCCAAATTAATGATTCCTAAGAAATTGAACAAATATTTATGAGTTTATTGTATGGATATTAAACATTTTAAACTTCTCGCGTTTCTTTAGGTTTTCAACTACTGATTCGCATAAGTAATATAAAAAAAATATTGATGTGTTTGCAAATATAAATACATTTTTATTATAACATATAAATTACAGTATAAATTTCATAATAAAATTATATTTATGTATTTCTTTTGTACATAGAGTAGGAAAAAGTGCATTAGGATTCCGGATTGCTCTGGATGAGATCTTGATAGGAAAATTATAACTGTAAAGAATAATATGACAGATAAGAAATAAACCAACTGGAAAACATCTACCTGTTCTTCAATGAAAACAAAAAAGGTATCATCTGGTAAATAACTCGGAGATTTTCTCCTGCCATCCCGCTCCTGTCGATAGCCGAATTTACGGGAAATTCCTGCAACGAACTGCTAGCCGAAATCCGTATATCTTTCGACGGAATTTGCGTATAAACTGTTGTTTTCTGCGAAAAAACAGGCATAGCACAGGCCAGAATACACAGTATCCAAAAACAATTTTTTATCATAAAGACGGTGGGTATCTGATCTTAACTACCTATTTATCTGAGGAGTACCTATTCCCCAGGATTTATTAGGCTGATCTCCCATCCGGAGAATTAATTCTCCGCCTTTGAGTAGTTCTGACGCCGGGAACCAAAACGTCCGGAGTTCCTTTCCATTCAGGGTAGCGCTTTGCACATATTTATTCTTTTTGGATGCGCCCTGAGCTTCGATGGTAAACTTCTCTCCCCGTCCGTATTTTCGTCCCAGGTTTATTTCTACCTTTTCGTACAACGGACTGGCAATTTCGTAGATCGGAGAAGCATTACAACCTCCATCTGTCTGGAATAATCCCAGTGAAGCCATCACCAGCCAGGCGCTCATTTGTCCCTGGTCTTCATCCCCAAGATAAGCATTGGCCAATCCGCATCCATAGTATCCGTCGATGATCGAACGGCTCCAGCGCTGAGTGAGCCAGGGGCGGTTCGCCCAGTTGAACAGGAAGGCAAAGTGCATGGATTGCTGATTTCCCTGTACCACCGGATAATCCCAATACTGATCGTTCGGGGCGTTGTATCTCCAGGGCTCACTGGCGGTAAATCCCCAGTCCAGGCGGTCGACAAAGGATTTTTCGCCCAATATATCGATCAATCCCGGAACATCCTGAGGAACAAAATAGCTTAATTGCCAGGCATTTCCTTCCACATACTGTTGGTTTGCTCCCGACCGGAAAGGATCGAATTTCTCTACAAACTTTCCATTACTTTCACGCATATGAGCATATCCGGTTTCCGGATTGATCGCATTTTTCCACCAGTTACCCCGGTCGGAAAACACATTGTATACCTCCGTTTTTCCCAAAGATTTGGCAAACTGGCCTACGGTCCAGTCATCGTACGAATATTCCATCGTATTGGAGAACCGTCCCGAATCGGAAGGGACGTATTTATGATTCAGGTAAGCCACCAGATCGCGGTTTCCGGCAAATCCGCCTGCCACATGAGTCGCCGGAGTCGTTTGCATCTTTACCATAGCCTGCATGGCTTTGTCGGTATCGAAATCCCGGATTCCCATCTGATAAGCACTGACCATCAAAGGGATTTCATGCTCGGCCACCATCACCGGAATATATTTCATCCCGGCAGGACCTTTAGCCAGCCAACCGTCGGCATCATACATTCCCAACTGGGAATTGACCCATCTGGAAGACCATTCCGGAGTGACTAAGTTCCAGAACTGGTTCAGGTTCCAGAAGGTATTCCAGAAAGCATCACAGCCCAAAGCCAGATGATCGGGATTCGTAAACTTTTGTTTTTTACCTCCGGCAGAAATCCATTCGCCATTCACATCACTCCACGTATTACGGCACATGGCCCGGAACATATTGGTATAGAAACGAACCTTTTCCATCCGGTCGTCGGTCGTGATCGACACCCTGGAGAAAATTTCATTCCAGGTATTTTTTTGATTCTCAACTACTTTCTGGAAATCCCATCCAAAAGGACCGGAGATCTCCGTTGATAAATTTTCTGCCGCATTCTGAATGCTTACCAATGAAATTCCGGTTCTCACCTGAACTACAGGCGATTTCTTTGTATCAAACTCCACGAATGCTCCCGCCTCTTTGACATTTTCGGCGCTGATATTTCCGGTTGACGTTACCTGGTCGTTCACCCATCCTCCCATATTCCTGATCGGCTGATCGAACTCCATCACAAAGTGAACCGTATATTCCTGATCGGCATCGTTGCTCCAGACATGCGGACGGGGGGATATCTGATGACTGTATCCTTCGATCCGGTAATCGCTGACTTTATTAATCTTCACGTCCAGCAAATTGTAGTCATACTCCGCTTCGATATGCAGATCGACCATCACCCGGCCGTCTTTATTTTTCGGAAACGTATATTTCTGGAAACTACACCGGGTGGTAGCGGTCACTTCCGACCAGATCTCAGTATCTGTCATATACACCTTATAATAACCTAAAGGCGCTTCTTCCGTCATTTTATCAATCCGGGAACGATAGCCCGAATCAGGCTTGAACTGATCTCCCACTTTGGTTTGCAACGGACCGTTGGTGGGCATCATACCCAGTCCGCCCATCGTCCACTCGTGGATATGGCTGAAGCACCCGACTGTTTCAAAGGTCGGCTGATAACCAGCCTGCCATCCCCGGTTCTGGTTGTCGGGACTCAACTTCACCATGCTGAACGGCATCCAGGGACCCGGAGCAATCATCCAGCGGGAATGGGCCGTTCCTATTTTTGTATCTACATAATCGGCATAAGTCTGTAATTTTTGTGGAGTTCTCGACACCTGTCCTTTGGTAATCGATTTTCCGTCGACCAAAATGTCATAGGCGCTTTTTTTCGGAGACGATACTGCCGGCATCGGAACCTCAAACAAGTACCGGGTTGTATCTACCAGTGCGTTAAAGATGGTCTTCCCATCGAGTACGACACTCATTTCAGGTCGCCCCGCAAGATGCTCGAGATCGACCAGTAAAGGCTGGAATCGCTTGTTTCCGGACGGGATTTCGTAAGCGCCCGGACGGACATCCCGGATAAATACTTTATCGGGATTCTGCAGCTTGACTTTTCCACCGGAGGCATCCAACCGAACTGCATCAAAAGTAACCCAGGAGCCTTCCAAAACAGTGATTGTAATCTTATTTCCTCCTTTTTTCAGAACATTTTTTTTGATTGGTATCTCAAGGGTGCGACCACTCTGATTTTTATTTTCACCAGTCAGAGACTCTTTGTACTCCCCTTTCAAATCGTATTTTTCGCTCTGGGCGTCATTAATAATCACTTTCAGCACAGACCGGGTAGGAGCCGAGTCAAACAGATCCACTATGAATTTGAACTGTGTATTATCCTGTAGTTCGTCGATTCCAAAAAGAATATTGATTTCATGCGTTCTCCATCCGGAAGTAGACCAGGTACCTCCCCAGGTATCGTCGGGACCGGGAATGACATATGGAAAATCTTTTGAAGGAACAGACTTTCCGACCAGATAATACCGGTCTTCATATCCAAAATCTTTTTCAAGGAATTTTTTGTATTCCGCCGGGCCCAATGCCAGGTCTGCCGTAGATCGATTCTTTGTTCCAATTTCCCATACAGAAGCCCCCTGAACTTTGCATGTAAAGACAATGAGTGCGAGTAATACTCCAGTGATCGACTTATTCATAAACCTTCTTGTTTTTTGGTATTATTACGATTAACTATTTTTTTCAAGGTCTTTTTTATGTATGTACATATGTACGTACATATATTTGTCGCGACAAATTACGTTATAAAATTTTAAATATGCAAATTATTGAGCATATTTTTTAATCGCCATTATTTTCATACCTTTGCACAAATATAGAAAATATAATTATGAAAATTGCTCTCGATCATCATAGTCCGATTCCTTTGTATGTACAAATAGAAGAGCAGCTCCGCAAAATGATCCAGGACCCGGAATACAAAAAGGGGAAAAAACTTCCGAATGAGATCGATCTGGCAAAAAAAATCGGAGTTTCCCGAAGCACCATGAGGCAGGCGATCAACAAAATGGTTTATGAAGGCCTGCTGATTCGCAAAAAAGGCGTCGGCACAGTAGCTGCAGATACGGCTTTTACATCCAAAGCCCGGAATTGGCTCAGCTTTTCTCAAGAAATGAAAGCCATGGGGATGGAGGTCCGGAATTTCGAACTTTTCATCGGCTGGGTAAAACCAACAGAAGAATTGCGTCTCTTTTTTAATATTGGAGAAGATTCCAGAATCCTGAAATTAGAACGGTTAAGAGGAAGTGCAGACGGCCCTTTCGTGTACTTTATTTCCTACTTCAGTCCACGGATCGGGATGACCGGGAACGAGGATTTTTCCCGCCCGCTGTACGATATCCTGGAAAAAGATTATAGTACGATCGCTAAACTTTCAAAAGAAGAGATCAGCGCTAAAGCTGCCGATAAACTCTTAGCCGAAAAGTTGGAAGTTAAAACCGGAGACCCCATCCTGAGGAGAAAACGCTTTGTATATGATCCGGGGGGACGTCCCATCGAGTGGAACGTAGGATATTACAGAGCCGATAGCTTTGTCTACACCATCGAATCGGAAAGGGAAATATAAAACGTAATGAATGTTAGGTAAAGCCACCCTGCTATTTTATTTATAAGGGTAGCCTTAACTTTATGGAAACTATAGACAAATTGGCTGCTATCGCGCAGAATCATTAACATCACAAAACAAAAAACAACGGTTACCTACTAAATTTCCGACATCGAGATTGTCCTCATTCGACAATTATTTGTAATTTTGTCATTTAGTTAAGGATGAAACAACCGTGCCGAAAGTAAAAACATATAAACAAATTGAAATTCAGCCATCAATTGTGGCTGAAAGTCGCACGCCTTATGGCTTGTGGACTTATATTAGTTTATTTAGTAGCGCAGGCATTGGTTGTTATGGTTTTAAAGAGGAAAATTTTTACTGCATCGCCACTGTTGAGCTTTTAGAAAGACGGCTAAAAATCCAATCTTACAATCAAAAATGTATATATAACAGCGGCTATATTAGTGGAGACTTGACCACTAAAGAAGTAAAAGATAAAGTTTTTGCCGAATTGAATTTGTGGGAAAAAGGTTACAATATAAAGGATCTAGATGTATTGATTGCCACACCGCCCTGTCAAGGAATGTCCGTTGCCAATCATAAGAAAAAAGACGAATTAAAACGCAATTCTTTGGTTGTAGAATCCATCGAACTAACAAAGAAAATCAAACCAAAATTTTTCATCTTTGAGAATGTTAGGGCGTTTCTTACTTCCATTTGCACCGATATTGATGGTAAAGACAAACCGATAAAACAAGCAATAGATTATAATTTATCGGGTGAGTATAACATTCATTTCCAAGTTCTCAACTTTAAGGATTATGGGAATCCATCAAGTCGAACAAGAACGCTTGTAATTGGCATTCGCAAAGATTTGAAAGAGATAACCCCTCTTGATTTGTTTCCCGACCAACAACCGGAAAGAACTTTGCGGCAAATTATCGGAAACTTACCCCCGCTAAAAAAAATGGGCGAAATCAGCAAAGACGATATTTATCACAATTTTCGCAAATATTCGCCACATATGGAATGTTGGATTGCTGACATAAAAGAAGGACAATCTGCATTTGACAATAAGGACCATACAAAAATCCCTCACAGCGTTAAAAACGGTGTAGTTGTTTATAATGCAAAAAAAAATGGGGATAAATACACTCGACAATATTGGGACAAAGTTGCACCATGCATTCACACACGCAACGATATAATGGCAAGTCAAAGTACGGTGCACCCAGCTGATAACCGAGTTTTCAGCATTCGGGAAGTGATGCTGATGATGTCTGTTCCGAATTATTTTCAGTGGTCAGACATTTCGTTTGAGAAACTTAATGCAATGTCTACTAAAGAAAAGCAGGCTTTTTTAAAAAAGGAGGAAATGAATATTCGTCAGAATTTGGGCGAAGCCGTTCCGACTGTTATTTTTCGACAAATTGCACACAAAATTCGCAGGGTACTATCACAAAAAGAATATACAGAACAGGAAATTACGGCACTTATTCAAAAAAAAAAGCTACTCGAAAACGGCAATTTGCTGAAGTTCATCAAGGACGATGAAACAAGAAATTTTGCAACATTATCTAAAATTGCAGAGTTAGCAAACGCTCAAAGGCACAATAATGCCGCTTATTATACTCGACAAGATATTTGCTTTTCGATAATAAAAAATCTTCCTGATACGAAAAATTATACAACACTCAATATTTTAGAGCCGTCAATTGGGGTAGGTAATTTTCTACCCATTTTAATTAACAAATACAAAAGTGTTCCGAGTGTCAATATTGATGTTGTTGATATTGACGAAAACAGTATTGAATTAGTAAAAGAACTGATGAGAAAAATTGATGTACCTGATAACATTACCATTAATTACATCAATGCTGATTTTTTGCTACATTCATTTGATAAACGCTACGATATAGTTGTGGGCAATCCACCCTATATGAAAATTACCAAAGAAAAAGAGTTGTTGGCCAGATACAAAGCCAATATTTACAACAACGACACAAACAATATCTTCGCTTTTTTCATTGAAAAAGCAATATCGTTAGGTAATATCGTTTCTTTGATTGTCCCAAAAAGTTTGATTAACGCACCTGAATTTAATAAAACTCGTGCGTTAATGGCAAAACACCAAATCGAACGGATTATTGACTTTGGCGAAAAGGGGTTCAAAGGTGTGAAAATTGAAACAATTTCTTTTATTCTAAATACAAAAGCCAAGCCAAGCTCAACAATTGTAGAATCGTACATTACCAATGATGTACAGAAACACGAACAAATGTATATTGCGGATGACTCATTTCCTTATTGGTTAATTTATAGAAACGATGATTTTGACGTTATAGCCAATAAATTGAAATTTAATATTTTTAAGTCGTATCGCGACAGAAGTATAACAAAAGCTATTACGCAAGACAAGGGGAAAATTCGAGTATTGAAATCAAGAAATATTGGGAATAATGAGATTATCGATATTCCCGATTATGATTGTTATATGGATGATGTAAGTAATCTTGATGTTGCAAAGTTTCTTAATCAATCAAATTGTTATTTATTGCCAAATCTTACTTACAATCCTCGTGCTTGTAAGCTGCCCAAGAACTGTATAACAGACGGTTCTGTTGCGATTCTCACTTTGATTGATGAAGATACAAAAATAGCAGAAAAAGATTTAGCATTTTACGCAACGGATGAGTTTACAAATTTCTATGCAATTGCTCGAAATATGGGAACTCGTTCATTAAATATTGACAATAATTCTATTTTCTTTTTCGGAAAACTAAAAGAATAAATGTATGAGAGATGAAATCAAGGCATACTTAAATCGGTTCAATTTAGACATTCGGAAATCAGGCGATGCTCGCTTTATGGACCAAAAATGCACACCAGATGTAGTTTGCTTTATTGCCGATTGTGTCGTAAATACCATTCAGCCAAATCACACTTTTGTTGTGAGCGATATTTGGAACTCTCAATATTTTATCAAAAACACACGAGCAATTTTCAACAAACCTTGGGCTACAGATAAAAAAGCGAGAAGCGAATACGACAAATTCATTCAACAGCCTTTGCGAATGCTTGGTTATGCACAAATTCTTGAAGTTACAAAACAAGGTAATCAAAATCATTACCGCATCAAAAACGAAGATATTTTAGACTATATCGCCCAAAGAGAACGCAATACATATAATTTCCTATATTGTTATTTTGAGAAAATCCTTACCGATAGCGGGTTTTGGCGGTATTTTATTGACTACAGAAACAATCCGAACAAAGATACTTTCAATGAATTGAAAGAGCGTTACACTCGTTTCATAATTGGACACACCGCAATCAACACGGCGATTGAAGTCCACAGGATTTTCCCAAAAATATTAAATATTCTTGCTGTTGAAAATCAACTACAAGGCTCTGAAAGAGGATACATCTCAAAATATGTATTTACATTCTCTGATTTAATGTACAATCGCAAAAATTGGCGAGATCTTAACAAAGAGAAGACAATAACTCGCCAAGAAGCAGAAATGGAAGTCATAGACATTGAGCAACAAGAGGCTTACAATGCTTATTATGTGCAAAAGGCGATTACACTTATTCAAAAAATACAACGAGAGAGTGAAGTCCACGATCAATGGGGTAACGGCGAAGCAACACAAATACACCATATTTTTCCAAAAGCATTGTTCCCCGAAATCGCACACTATGTTGAGAATTTGATAAAGTTAACAGCAACACAACATTATACAAAAGCACATCCGAATAACAAAACAAAGGAAATCAATAAAGACTACCAACTTACTTGCTTATTGGCAAAAGCTGATACGATAGACAAGTCATTACAGCGTGTTGGTGAAAAATATTATCGTAAAAAATCGTTTGTTTTTGTTTGTAACATTGGACTTTCTGTGAATATCGAAATCGGTTTGCCATTTACTGAATTAAAAAAACGCTTGATTCAGATTTACAATGCAGCATAGTTTTACTTCTAAATTATAAACTTATGAAAAAAGTAATTTCAACAATCCATGCACCGGCCGCTATCGGCCCCTACAGCCAGGCGGTACAGGCCGGGAATTTATTGTACACCTCCGGACAGTTAGGAATCGATCCGAAAACAGGAGATTTTGTCCCGGGCGGAATCAAAGAACAAACCGAGCAGGTATTTAAAAATCTGATCGCTGTCCTGGAAGCCGGGAACGCCTCCTTAAATCAAGTCGTTAAAACCCTTGTTTTCCTGTCGGATATGTCGGACTTCGCTTCCATGAACGAAATTTACTCCCAATATTTCAAAGAACCTTACCCTGCCCGCTCGGCCGTAGCGGTAAAGACTCTGCCTAAAAACGGATTAGTGGAAATCGAAGTCATCGCGGTTCTACCATAAGAGTAAAAAATTCCGGCGGTACAAAAAACGGAAAAATGTCGGTCAGAATCAGGGAGTATTCATTTTTTTAGTTTATATTTGGGCTGAAAATAAAAATCTTACAGCTATGCGACATTCAAAGCTATACATGATTCCTTTTCTGCTGCTGTTCATTTCTTCCGGCATATACGCCCAGAAAGTAGAAACAAGGACGGAACCACAAACAGAGACTGCCTCTAACAAAGGGAAGACATTGAAACGCAAAGTCGCTATTGTTCGTTTCTCGAATGAAACACAATACGGGAAAGGCGTTTTTTATGACAAAGAGAACGATCCGATGGCGAAGCAGGCTTTGGACAATCTGTCCGGGAAATTAGCCTCCTCCGGGAAGTTCATCCTGCTGGAACGCGCCGATCTGGACAAGATTATGGAAGAAGGTTCGCTTTCCGGATCCGGGTACAGGAATATCGGTGCAGATTATATTATTGTCGGCTCGATTACCGAATTCGGACGGAAAAATGTAGGCGACGCCAACCTGATTTCACGGAGTAAGATGCAAATAGCGGAAGCTGCTGTTACCGTGAGGCTCATCGATGTTTCAACCGGATTAATTATTTACTCGGAAGAAGCCAAAGGAGAAGCCGAAGTAAAAACAAAAACGACACTGGGAGTCGGCGGCTCTGCCGATTACGATGCCACATTGAGTGATAAAGCCATTTCTGCGGCCGTATCCAAACTGGTCGAGAACATCATCAATAATTGTTTGGACCGGCCGTGGAAAGCCTATTTTCTGGCAGTGGAGGGAGATGATATTTTCATTACCGGAGGGGCCAGCCAGGGACTTTCTGTGGGAGACGCTTTCATTGTGAAAGAAAAAGGAAAATCGGTCAAAAATCCACAAACAGGAATGACGATGGAATTGCCCGGAAAGCAAGTGGGTAAGATCGAAGTAACATTTACCGGAGGAGAAACTCCTGAATCCGAGTTTTCATTGGTCCGGTTTACAGAGGGACAAATTAATGCGGACAATCTTTCAAATTATTATGTAGAGGAGGTAAAATAATGAAAAAACAGATCTGGTTATTGATTATCCCGTTTATCCTGGCCGGATGTTCGGTGGGAAGAACCTCCGAGTCGAAAGGTCTTGATAATGAAGCATTCCTGCAATTCGCCGGCGATCAGAAAAAGTATGAGACCGGTGTCGATGTGTTTGTAGATAACAATGCGCCTTTCAAAGCAAAGGTAAACGAAATCAACTCCCGCTCGGTGAAAGGAGATGTATATGTTATAAAAAGCGGCGCACGCCATGTGAAAGTCGCCTGCAACAACCAGGTACTATATGATAAAGACATTGTCGTTTCATCGCAGGAAACCAGACAAATAAAATTACCGTAATCACCCGATTGTATATGAAAAAAATATGGATGTACGGCCTGTTTGGGCTATTGTTAACCGGATGTGTATCTTCTGCTCCCAAGCCTCTTTATTCCTGGGAGAACTATCAGGAGAAAATGTACGACTATGTGAAGAACGGAACACAGGAGAGCCTCGATAACCTGTTAAAAACATATCAGGTAATGATAGATAAGCAAAATGGTTCGCGGCAGACGGTTCCGCCGGGAATCTGCGCCGATTACGGTTATCTGCTTTATATGCAAGGAAAAAAAGAAGAAGGCTTAACGTTCTTGAATAAAGAAATGATGCTTTACCCGGAATCTTCTGCATTTGTTTCACGAATTATAAAAAATCTGGAAAATGAAACGAAATAATATTCTGTTGTTTTTCCTGCTTGTTGCATGCTTGTATTCCTGTACCTCCACAAAATCAACACAAAGCAAAGGACAGGCGTATGCATCGTTGTATGCCGAGAAACCACTGGCCATTGCGGTGATGCCGCCAATCAACAAAACGAACAACGTGGAAGCGAAAGAATTCCTGTATTTAACGCTTTCCCAGCCTCTGAGCGAACGGGGTTATTATGTGATCCCTCCGTTCCTGTGCATGGAAATGTATAAAAGCGAAAGCGCTTACGATTCGGAAATGTTCATCGACGGTTCGATGAAGCGTTTCGGCGATGTGCTGGGAGCCGACGCAGTCCTGTTTACCACGATCACCCGCTGGGAGAAAGCGGCATTGGCTGCAACGGTCAATGTGGAAATCGAATACCTGCTGAAATCAACGAAGAGTAATGAAATTCTTTACAACCGGAAAGGCCAGATCACTTACGATGCATCCTCCAATACAGGAAATGCCGGACTGCTGGGAGCCTTGGTCAATATGGCGGCATCAGCCTTAAATACAGCCATCACAGCCCATGTAAAAGTGGCCAGAGCTTGCAACTCTTACACGCTCTCGGATATGCCGGCAGGAATTTACAGTCCGGATTTCGATACGGACCAGCTGCAACCGGCAGGTGAAAAAGAATTCAAACAAGTGATCAAATAAAGTCCCCGGATGAAAATTCGCCTGTTCCTGTTGTTAATTTTAGGTTTCCCTTCCATCTGTTCCGCTCAGCAGGTTTCAGAGGTGTTCTTATCCAAAGGCGGATTAGACAAGTTGATCGTATGGGTGGGCGACTTCCCGGTATTGGTCGACGCAACAGGATCTTCTCCTCTGAAATTAGCTTCTGTGGGAGCGCCGGAATCAGACTATTCCTATTTTTGGGGAGAAACCGGAACCGGTAAACAATTGAACGGACGAACGAAAGCGATCGGAGGGGCGGATATCAACTACTATACCGGAGAAACCGGATCGGACGCCATACTCAATGGCCGGATCAAAAACATCGGAGCATATCAGTTTGTTTATTACACCGGAGAAATCGGATCGAATGCCATATTAAACGGGAAGATAAAGCAGATCGGTACCGTTACATTCGGGTATTATGCGGGGGAAATAGGATCTTCCGAAATGCTCAACGGACGAATGAAGCAGGCAGGTGATCGATCCGTTTCTTACTATGCAGGAGAAATAGGATCCTCGAAAATTCTGAATGGTAAAGTAAAGACCTTTGGAGATGTTACCTTTTCCCATTATTCGGGAGAAATAGGATCGAACGCGATTCTGAATGGAAAAATCCGGAAGATCGGATCTTCAGAGATTCACTATTATAGCGGAGAGATCGGATCGAATGCCGTATTGAACGGTAAACTCCGTCATGGAAGCAGCTTATATTCTATTTCCGGAATTAATTTTTATTTGCAAGATTTATTATATGTCGACTGAACCCGTATCATTTGTATGCCACTCATGATTTCATCCGAAACAATGAGAAAGTAGAGCTATGGAAGAATTTTTAAACGAACTCAACGAAAATCAGCGGGAAGCAGTTTTATATAACGACGGCCCCTCTTTAGTCATTGCCGGGGCCGGGTCGGGGAAAACACGCGTTTTAACCTATAAAATAGCATACCTGCTGAAAAACGGAATTTCTCCGTATGCTATCCTGGCTCTGACCTTCACGAACAAAGCTGCCCGGGAAATGAAAGACCGGATTGCCCGGATAGTGGGCGACGATGTGGCCCGGCGACTCTGGATGGGGACTTTCCACTCCGTTTTTTCCAAAATCCTGCGCCGTGAAGCTGAAAAGATCGGATATAAGCAGGATTTTACGATCTATGACAGTCAGGACTCTAAAAATCTGATCAAGGCAATTATCAAAGAAATGGCTTTGGATGATAAAATCTACAAGCCGTCGGCCATTCAATCCCGGATTTCACGGATGAAAAATGCGCTGATCACACCACCATTATATGCCGCTCACAAAGAATTGATCGAAGACGACTTGCGATCCCGGAAGCCGGCGACAAGGGATATTTACACCCTTTACTGGAACCGTTGCCAGACATCTGGAGTCATGGATTTCGACGATCTACTGCTCCAAACCTATCTCCTATTCAAAGGATTTCCGGATGTGATCGAGCGATACCGCAATCATTTCCGCTTTATCTTAGTGGACGAGTACCAGGATACCAACTCGGTCCAGCACGAAATTGTCAATCTACTGGCAGCCGATCATCACCGGGTGTGTGTAGTAGGAGACGATGCCCAAAGTATTTACTCGTTCCGGGGAGCCAATATCGGCAATATCCTGAATTTCAGGGATGCTTATCCTGAAAGCAAATTGTTTAAATTAGAACAAAACTACCGTTCTACCCAGATCATCGTGAACGCAGCCAATTCGCTGATAGACAAGAATAAAGAACAAATACGAAAAACGGTTGTCTCCCAAAAGCAGAAAGGCGAGAAAATCCAGGTCATCGGAGCTTATTCCGACTACGAAGAAGGATATGCCGTGGCCAGCCGGATCGCTGAAATGCGGATGTTACAGCATTGCAACTACAGCAA
Source organism: Bacteroidales bacterium (assembly GCA_031548005.1). Lineage (GTDB taxonomy): Bacteria > Bacteroidota > Bacteroidia > Bacteroidales > Azobacteroidaceae > BNXB01. The sequence goes on along the minus strand of JAVBRK010000051.1, from coordinate 504 downwards.
TTTTGCAATTTTATACCGGACTAACGCCCAGAGCCGGATTTTTGAAGAAGCGTTGCGCAAACGGAATATCCCGTACAAGATTTATGGCGGGCTCTCGTTTTTCCAACGAAAAGAGGTCAAAGATACGATTTCCTATTTCCGGCTGATCTCAAATCCGGCTGATGAGGAGTCTTTCAAACGGGTGATCAACTACCCTGCCCGCGGAATCGGAGATACCACAGTGAATAAAATCGCCACCTGTGCACACGCCAATTCTGTGAGTCTGTGGGAAGTCATCTCCGACCCGCTGGCCTATAATCTGGCGATAAACAGCGGCACAGCCAATAAACTGAAAGGGTTTCGGGAACTGATTGAAAGCTTTATTGATGCTAATGCAGAAAAGAATGCCTATGAACTGGGAGAATTGGTCATCCGTCAGACCGGTATGGTCGGCGAACTCTACCAGGACAAAACACCCGAAGGGTTGAGCCGGATCCAGAATATCGAAGAATTGGTTAATAGCTT
>JAVBRK010000032.1:0-7228 GCA_031548005.1 Bacteroidales bacterium | reverse complement strand
AATCGTAATAGCCATAGCCAACCTCTTCGGTTTGGTCGATGAGGAAATATATGATGCCATTATCAACAGGTCTGAGGAGTTGGGCCACATATGTGATATTTACAAATTAAAACTGGCAAGTTAAACTTGCGAAACATAAATAGTAGTTTTTAATTACAAGTAATCTGTTATAGCAGCCGTTTTCAAATATTATGGGAAACGGCTGCTATTTTTTAGCCAAAAATAAGCACAATTCTGCATCGGAAATTTGTATTGTTAATAAATAACTTACCGGAATAATTGCTTAAATTTGCCGAAGACGGTATCGTTCAAGACGGGCGACTGGATCAAATACCGTTATGATGCTTCGGGAGCGAAGCTGTCCAGTGAGAACTACAGTGCTTCGAAGGGACTGACCACGACCCGGTATTATGTAGGGAACAAGGTGTACGACAGCCATGTACTGAAGACGATCCTGACCGAAGGGGGGTATGTGGAGAAGAGCGGGAATGCGTACAGCTATTTCTTCTACCTGAAGGACCACCAGGGTAATAACCGGATGGTGGTCAACAGCGCGAAATCGGTGGTCCAGGCGCAGAACTACTATGCCTTCGGCTTGCCGATGTGGGAGGGGACGATGTACCCCAGTGCCCAGCCCTACAAGTTCAACGGCAAGGAGCTGGACCGGCTCTCGGGGGTAGACCTGTACGATTACGGGGCCAGGGTTTATGATGCTGCCTTTGCCCGGTTTACGACGATGGATCCATTAGCAGAGAAATATTACTCGATTAGTCCCTATGCCTATTGTTTGAATAACCCGATGAAGTATGTGGATCCTACCGGGATGTTGGTCGAGGAAGATGAGGAAAAGGTAAGCTTTACCGGGGAGGATGCACAGAAAATGTTTGCTCAATTGAGGAATTCCTTATCTTCTGTCTCTAACCATGTGGCAGGTTTCTTCGGACTCAATAACGATCCGAAAGATATGGAAGCCAGGGTGCAAACGAAGGAGAGGTTAGCACAAGCCCAGCAAAATATTGACGTAGCCAATGAATTTATGACGGCGTTAGTTCCCGGAGGGAATTTTGTAAAATTCGGCTATGATCTATATAATGGGAATGCCAATGCGGTGTGGGCTGCGGTGCCTTTTTTAGCGTTAGATGCCGCTACAGCTGGAAATGGGAAAGTTGCTGGAAGTGGAATCAAATTTTTAAAAGTAGAACAATTTGCTAAACGTTTGGGAACTACCGTCGAGGAGTATCACAAAACAGTAAAGGCTGTAATGAAAAAAGATTTTGCGAAAGAAATGAAAGCATTGGGAACTACAAATCCCGATTTTTCTCCAAATGAAATAGGAAATATTGTATTACGGAATCCCCAAACTGGTAAGACACTAATTACGAATATTCCTTTAGATATATACAAACAATAAAAAACAATGATACAATCCATTTTATGTACTTATATTTTAAGTGGAGAGAGGTTCTCTCCAGATTTATTAATTATTTCAGATGCAATTAAAATTTTGGAAAAATATAATGTTGGAGATTTAATTAAATTTGGAATATTTAAAGGTTCTTATGCAACTGAAAGTAGTTTGATGTTAGAAGGAACAATTGATGATATTTTAATTTTCGCTAAAAAAATTAAAGAGTCTAAATTTTCGAATCTAATTACAAATTCAAATATATATTTGACAATTTGTTATGAAGAACAATGTAATTTTGAATTGTCTCAAGAATATTTACATAAATTCGCTTCCCTTGAAATTCCTTTAGGCATTACTTGTTATGAGAAAAATGATAATTCATAAATTTTGCAAAGATATGTTTTTGTATGGCAAAATTCCAAGACTTCACCATGCAAAATAGTGGTTTTTAACTACAAACAACCTATCATAGCAGCTGTTTCCCATAATATTTGAAAACAGCTGCTATTTTTTGTCTATTTCCAATGTATTCATTATTTTAATGATAAAAAGGAAGCCCAGATCTAAGCTCCCTTCATATTATATTGTGCTGAGGAATAAAAATGAAAAATTATTTCTTATCCCTTACAATCTCCTGCAACATTACAACCTTCTCTTGCTCTGCCTTTAACAAGCGTTCATAAAGTTCAATAACTTTGTCAATCGGATTAAAATTCTGACTTTTAACATAACCATTTGCAGATGCGTTATCATGCCAAGTACCAGAAAAGATATTAACAGAAGTATCATTGTCAACCTCAGTAATAGCCTCTACCGGAACATCCAACGCCTTAGCAATCTTTTCCAGGATATCCTGTTCCAGTTTGTCTTTTTTTTCATAACCGGAAAAGGTAGCCTGCGATACGCCGATCTGCTCTGCCAGGATTTCCTGTTTGATACCCCGCCATTCTCTCCAGCGCCTTACATTCGCCATCCGGTTAACACTGGATAACACTATATAGTAAAACGGAAGTACAATTTTCGCAGATTAATCCGGTATTTTGCAATATCAACGAGAGTGATACTTGACAATAAACCCTTTAAATGCTACAATGATGAATAGGATTAATTTACTTTTAAAAGAATGGTGCATTCTTATCATAGCATGCTTTCTTTGCGGATCATGTACGGACCGGAGTATTCCGAAGTCGCTTCCTGTGGAAAAAATATATATTATGGAGTTTGAGCCGGTGCTTGAGAGTTGGGACGAAGAGGGAAAACCCCAGTGGGGGATTGAAATGCTTGGTCTTGCCGAGTTGAAAAATAATTTTGACCTGAAAATAACCAAACAAACAGAGTCTCATTCCGGAAAATATTTTGGAGCGGAATTTTCGTTGCCGGACAGCCTGAGAAAAGAGATCTACAGGATTATCCGGGAAAATCAAAAGGATACGACTTACTTATATCAAGAAGAAATGGAGGATGCTGTTTATGAGGATCGTTGTAAATCCCATCAATCTTTTTTCGAGATCGTGATTGAACGGAGGTTTTATGAAAGTACCAGGATATTCTTCAATAAAGAATACCTTCCGGAAGATCTGAGATTTCTTTTTGACCTGCTTTATGCCCATTCATTACAAGAGGAGTCTTGGGATCAGTACCGGCAATGGATAGATAAAATGCAGCCGGTTACGATCAAATCTCTGGGGAAATACTGGAACCGGATGATTCCTCCTCCACCTCCGCTGTTGAAGGAAACGCTCTTCCTCGATTCTCTACAAGAGGTAGAGTAGGGTTGTTCGAGGACCTCAGAAGGTTAATTTATATCCAGTTCCCCGGATGTTCAGGATTTGAATTTTCGGATCTTTGGATAATTTTTTCCGCAGTTTGACTATAAAGACATGCAAACTCCTCAGATTGAAAAAATTATCATCTCCCCACAGTTCTAACAAAATGGACTGGCTATCGAGAATATGGTTTTGATTCTTACACAAGCGCTCTAAGATTGCCGTTTCACGGTGAGATAAATTTTCGACCAAAACACCGTTATAATGAAGCGTTTGATGTATGATATCGAAATCATATTCTCCTATTTTATAACTTGTTACATTCTTTTCTTTTGCCTGATTCCGGTTCAGTAAGGCTTTGATACGAACTAAAAGCTCATCCATCCCGAATGGTTTCCGGAGGTAGTCGTTTCCTCCGGTTTCGAAGCCTTTGACCGCGTCTTCGGTTTTCGATTTGGCAGTCAGGAAAAGAACTGGTGTCTTAAGGTCGTTTTGCCGGATTTGCCGGGTCATGTTCAGACCGTCCAACAGAGGCATCATAATATCGGCCACGACCAGGTCGGGACAAAACTCATGAAACAGCCGGAGTCCTTCATTGCCGTTAGATGCCAGTTCCACAGCATATCCCTGCTTTTCCAGCACGTCACCGATAATCATCCGGAGGGTTGCTTCATCCTCTACAATCAATATTTTCGTTTTATTTTCCATTGGGATTTATATATTAGCGTGCCGGAATCCGGATTAAAAATTCGGTTCCTTTCCTTTCTTTGCTTTGAACTTCAATGCTCCAACCATGTTTTTCAATGGTTGTTTTGACATAGTATAACCCCAGTCCGTAACCTTTTACATTGTGAATATCTCCTGTCGGAACCCGGTAAAAGCGATAAAAAATTTTGGGTAGGGAAGAGGCTGGGATTCCAATCCCATTGTCCCGGATTCCGATCCAAACCTCCTCGTTTTTCTGCCGGGCGGATAGTACTATGCCGACCTGATCTCCCGAATATTTGATTGCATTTTCAATCAGGTTGACCAGGATATTTTTAAAATGAGTTTTATCGGCTTTGACAGTTATATTTTCAGGGATCACATCGATTTGGATCTCCGTTGGCTTCGTAACGTTCAGTAAACACTGCTGTTTTAATTGTCCAAAAATTTCCTGGACATTGCATGGGGAGAACTCTAATTGTATATTTTTTCGTTCTTCGACCGACATCGTGAGGATTTGCTCCACTAATCCGGAAAGGTGTTCGAGCTGTTTCTGGGCGGCGGTCAGGTAGATTTTCCGTTTTTCTTCCTCCTCGATCATTCCGTGGTTCAGTAGTGCATCGGTGGCGGCATAAGCCACCGAGATCGGGGTTTTTAACTCGTGAGTCATGTTGTTGACGAAATCACTTTTAATCTCATCTAAATTTTTCTGATGGAAAATAATCTTCAGCAGGTATAGATAAGACAGAATCAGGGCGATCATGACTAAGAGCGAAGCCCATAGTATCCCCGACATCTGATTCAGGAGAAAACGGTTGGTGTCTTTCATCTCGAGTCTGTAGGCGTAAGTCTGGTTCAGATCGAAAGTATAAGTATATTCTTTATAGCCGGAATCTTTCCGGTTGATAGCCGTGTCCGGGATCCGGGCCAGTACATCTCCGGATTTCAGAATGACCAGTTCGAGGATCGATTCGAATAATAGGTTCCGCTGCATTAATTCTGCCTGTAATAAATCCTGGTAGATATAAAAATCGACCGACTTCAGCTCTTCGATATCCACCTGTTTCCCTTTCTGGAAGATCAGCAGGTCGTTAGCCGATCGCATCGCCGATAAAATGTCGAGCTCCAACTTCGAGGATTGTTCCCGGTAATAGGATCGCACCCAATATGCCTGGTACAAAAATGCGGCTGACAGCAGAACAAGTACAGGAAAAATGATCCGTTTGAAGTTTAACATAATGCAGTGAGATAAACGATCTGTCGGACAAAATTATAAAATATTTGCAACGTTGTTGCAATATAGTTGATAGTCTGAGAATTTTGTACCAGCGGTAAAAGTGGATTACCGGAGATCGATTTTCCGGATGAAATCACCGGTCAGACCAAATGGATAGTCGTTTTTCTTAGCCCATAGAATAAATTTCTCTAATCGGGCGATCATCTTTTCCCCGGTGTTTTTTGTAACATACGAAGGAAAATTAAACCGTTTTTCCTGTCTGATCGGCATGAATTCCCAGGGGTGGAAATAAATGTTCAGATATCCATCTTTCCGATAGGTTTGCCGGGCTAACCACCAATAGATTTTCAAAGGAAGGTTATGAAAAGAAAGCCAGAAAAGTGGAAAACGTATCAGTGGACTGACAGAAGCCGGCAGTTGCCAGACTCCTTCCCGCAGAAAGTAAGTTCTATGTTCATTCCATTTATTGTACCTGCCTGGTATGTAGGTGGGATTAATTGATGAGTTATAAACATATCCTGCTTTGTTTATTTCAGTCTCAGATACGGGCATCATACGAGCCATACGGTACCCTTCGATTTTCATTCCGGCAAGTTCTTCCAGGACTTCCCGGGATTGCTTTAGATGTCCGGTTTCAAATTGGCCATGATAAAAGCCATGGGAAGCGATTTCATGTCCTTCGCTGGCAATCCGGCGGATCAGTTCCGGTTCTTGCTGTGCAAAATTGGCTGTTATATAAAATGTTGCCTGAATGTTATGGAAATGGAGCAATTGAAGTATTTTTTCCGTTCCCTGTTTTGAAAATGCAATCTGATCTTCAAAAGAGATTTTTTGTCCATACTCCAGGGGCATATCGAATTCTTCAATATCGAAGCTTAATAAAATCATAGATTGAGGTGATTTATTGTTTCTCCGTTATATTCCCGGGCAATATAGGTCGGCCTGTTTTTGGTTTCGTAAAAAATTCGGCCAAGGTATTCTCCGATCACTCCCAGGAAAAGTAGTTGTATTCCTCCAATAAACAAAATAACGACCATCTGAGTGGGAAATCCGTGAAAAGGTTCTCTGTTTATTAATGTATTACCTAAAATAATACATATGAAAATGAAAGAAATGACCGAGGTAATAAATCCAATGATGGTAGAAATGCGGAGAGGCGTTACAGTAAAGGAAACAATACCATCGATTGCCAATTCAAGTAATCTTTTGAAATTCCAGGACGAATAACCGGCACTGCGGCTCCCCTGTTCAAATAGAATTTCTTTTTTCCGGAATCCGATCCAGGAGAACATTCCTTTCGTATAGCGTTCGCTTTCCCGCATCATTTTCAGGGCATTGATACATTTACGATCCAACAACCTGAAGTCACCTACATTTTCCAGTACTTCTATTCTGGTGCTTTTTTTGAGAATTTTATAGTATAACAATGAAAATTGTTTCCGTAACCAACTTTCTTTTCCGCGGGATAAACGTTTAGCATATACATCGTCATACCCTTCTTCCCAATATTTCAACATTTCGGGAATCAGTTCCGGCGGATGCTGAAGATCGGCATCCAGAATGACCATACAGTCGCCTGTCACGTAATCAAAACCAGCCAACATCGCTGCTTCTTTTCCGAAGTTCCGGGATAAATCAAGGTAATTAATACAAGGATCTAATTCTCTTAAATATTTAATTATTACTAAGGTGTTGTCCTTACTTCCATCATTTATGAATAAAATCTCCCATGTATAATGTGGATTTGCTTTCGTCACGGCTTGAAGTCGTTCATACAGTAATTTTAAAGAGTTTTCTTCATTGTAAGCAGGGATTAATACCGATACTTTTTTCATCATCTCTTTTTCAGTCCTAATTAAATTCTGGGAATAATTATTAAGTCGTGTCTCGCCAGTCAAGTGAAAATATAAAATAAAATCCCGGCAAAATTAATTATTTATCTTGAAGATACAAGCTATTATATATTTATTTTCATTGCTGTCCCATTAAAATCTAAAATCGATCTTTGAAATATTTGAAATTTAGTTAGTTACAGAGTTTTCTCAATTAAACGGATTTCAATTCTCATCTTTGCGTCCTAAAACAGGCGGCATATGCATAAGGATAAATTCG
>JAVBRK010000013.1:0-17699 GCA_031548005.1 Bacteroidales bacterium | reverse complement strand
GAAAAACGCATAACAAACCATTCTTTTCCGTACTTTTGCAGTCTAAAAATCATTCAATAAAAAAATAAAACCGGGTAGCATGCTGATTTCCAGTACTCGGTTTTTAATTCTCAATATTGATTATGTACAGAAACAGGACTTGCGGTGAACTACGCATTGAGCACCTCAACCAGGAGGTAATTTTGGCAGGATGGGTACAAAAATCCCGGAAAATGGGCGGTATGATCTTTATCGACCTCCGCGACCGTTATGGTGTTACTCAATTGGTTTTCAACCAGGAAGTAAATAGTGAACTCTGCGATCGATCGTCTAAGATCGGCCGGGAATGGGTGATCCAGGTAAGCGGCCGGGTCATGGAGCGTTCCAATAAAAATCCCAATCTGCCTACCGGAGATATCGAAATTATAGCATCGGACCTCACAGTGTTGAATGCCTCGGAAGTTCCCCCGTTCACCATCGAAGAAACGACCGACGGAGGGGACGATCTGCGGATGAAATACCGTTACTTGGATTTGCGCCGGAGTAATGTACGTTATAATCTGGAACTCCGTCACCAAATGGCTTTTGAAACCCGCAGCTACCTCAATAACCTCCGTTTTATGGAAGTAGAGACTCCGGTACTGATCGGTTCTACACCCGAAGGAGCACGCGACTTTGTCGTGCCTTCCCGGATGAATCCCGGGGAATTTTATGCCCTTCCGCAATCACCGCAATTATTCAAGCAATTATTGATGGTTTCGGGATTCGACCGCTATTTTCAGATTGTAAAATGTTTCCGGGATGAAGATCTCCGTGCTGACAGACAGCCTGAATTTACCCAGATCGACTGTGAAATGTCGTTTGTAGAGCAAGAAGATATCCTCAAGGCTTTCGAAGGATTGACCAAGCACCTTTTCAAAACGATCAAAGGAATCGACCTCCCGGATTTTGCCCGCATGTCTTATGCCGAAGCCATGAAACGTTACGGTTCCGATAAACCGGATACCCGTTTCGGAATGGAATTCACAGAAATCAAGGATCTGACTACCGGAAAGGATTTTGCTGTTTTCGATAGCGCCGGATATGTAGCCGCTATCTGTGCAGAAGGCTGTGCTTCCTACACCCGCAAACAAATAGATGAACTGACGGACTTTGTAAAACGGCCGCAAATCGGGGCCAAAGGTCTGGTATATGTTCGCTACGAAGCCGACGGCACTCTGAAGTCTTCTGTCGATAAGTTCTATTCGCAGGAAGATCTAAAGCAGTGGACCGAACGCTGTCATGCCCAACCGGGAGATTTACTGCTCATTCTTTGCGGAGAAACTGAAAAAACGCAAAAACAACTCAATGAACTCCGGTTAGAAATGGGATCCAGATTGGGGCTGAGAGATAAAAATAAATATAACTGCTTGTGGGTTGTCGATTTCCCATTGTTGGAAAAAGATGAAGAACTCGGGCGCTATTTTGCCAAGCACCACCCGTTTACAAGTCCGAAAACCGAGGATATTTCGTTGTTGGACTCCGATCCGGGAGCCGTTCGCGCCAATGCCTACGATATGGTGATCAACGGTGTGGAAATTGGTGGCGGATCGATCCGGATTCACAATAGCGATCTACAGAAGAAAATGTTCAGCGTACTTGGATTTACGGAAGAAAAAGCGCAGGCTCAATTCGGATTTTTGATGAATGCTTTCAAGTATGGCGCTCCGCCACACGGTGGAATTGCATTCGGTCTGGACCGCTTTGTTTCGATCTTTGCCGGATTAGATTCAATCCGCGATTGTATCGCATTTCCTAAAAACAATTCCGGAAGAGATGTCATGATCGATGCCCCGTCTACAATCGAACCGGAACAGTTGGACGAACTAAACCTGAGAATAGAACTGAAACAGCAAAAATAAGATTGTCCCGGCTATATGGATATACTATTGTTGATCTTAGGGATAATCTGTATCATTGTCGGACTGGCCGGGTGTGTTCTACCCGGTCTTCCCGGCCCTCCGGTCAGTTATACCGGGTTGTTGTTTCTTCATGGGAGTTCTTATGCCCAATATTCACCCCGGCTTTTGTGGATATTGGCCCTTATTACCATTATTGTAACCGTAATCGATACATTCCTGCCCATTTGGATGACCAAAAAATTCGGAGGCACCAAGTACGGCGTTTGGGGAACTACCATCGGTTTAATTATTGGGTTGGTATTTGGAGGAGTTTGGGGAGTGATCGTTTTTCCTTTCTTTGGAGCATTAGCCGGAGAGTTGATCGGAGGAACACAAAATGATGCTGCTTTTAAATCGGCTGTAGGCTCCTTCGCCGGATTCATTGCAGGTACCGGCGCCAAGCTGATCGTATCAGGAGTTATTTCGTTTTATTTTATCGGTTCTTTATGGAACTATATTGTTCGTTAATAGACCCACATTTATTTACAAGTCATGATCTGAAGTATCAACTGGTCAGTCTCATTCATTCCCTGCTTACCGATGATAGTCAGGTTCCGGATGGATTGATCGACATCTTCGTCGATAATACCTTCTACTGAAGTTACAAATTTACCTTCCATAGCCATCATAGCAGAGAAAACGGCTGTAGAAACTCCGCTGGTTACTTTCAGGGAACAGCTTGGTTTTGCCCCGTCGCAGATCATACCCGTCAGGTTGGCGATCATATTTTTAACAGCATAAGTAATTTCCTGGTATCCCCCTCCCATCAGGTAGGTAATCCCACAGCTCGAACCGGTGGATGCTACGACGCAACCGCATAAAGCCGATAAACGACCGAGATTTTGTTTAATATAAATAACCGTCAGGTTACTCAAAGTCAACGCCCGGATCAGTTTTTCTTCCGGTTGATCGGTTTCTTCTGCATAAATTACAACCGGTAATGTTGTGGTAATCCCCTGATTTCCGCTTCCGGAGTTACTCATCACCGGAATCATGGCTCCCGCCATCCGGGCATCACAAGCAGCCGAAGTGTAAGAAAGCATTTTAGGTAATAAACCGTTGCCCATGATTAATTTTTCGTATTTCCCAACCATGGTTTTACCCAATGAATGTCCAAAATTATGTTTGAAGGACTCCAATGCCGCTTTTTTATTCATTGTTCCAGAGTCCAGAATAAAACTGATCTCATCTAAAGGGGTTTCCATTGCAAAGTCGTAGACTTTTTTCAAAGTCAGTTCTACCACTTCTTCCGTATCTGTATCTCCGGAGGTCATTTTTTCTTCCGATAAGACTTTTCCGTTTTTCTCAATAAAACAAATATTGGTATGCTCGTGACGGATGACTACCCGGGACTCATCGTTTCCTTTTCTGCAAACAGCTTCAATGTAGAGTTTGTCGTCAATATCTTCTTTCAGTGCAATAGCAATGCGCTTTTCATCGATCATTTGCTTTCCTTCTTCCAGCGCTTCGGGCGTCATGTCTTTCAGGACTTCAAGTCCATATCCGGATTTCCCAATCAGGGCTCCCAGAGCAATGGCGATTGGTAAACCGATCATTCCGGTACCCGGAATCCCGACTCCCATGGCATTTTTCAGAACATTAGCACTCAGAAATACGGAAATTTCGGCCGGAACCGACCCTAAAACTTCTGTAGCTTTAGCTACGGCGAGGGAAACGGCTACCGGCTCGGTGCATCCGATAGCCGGGACCACCTCACGGCGGATCAATTTCAAGATATTATGTTTTTCAGAAGGTGTCATAATCAACTAAGTAGTATATTAATCGTCCCAATCAAATTCTTCATAATTGGAATCAGACAGTTCACCGTCGTCTTCATCATCCGGAATGTCAAAATCAAAATCATCGGCCAGATCTTCCATCTTGATTTCCATACGGCGATGGACAATTGTATCGACATCCTGAAAACTTTGGTTATTCAACTCTTTCCAAAGCAGATCTTTCAGTTTCTGGATATTTTTCTGGGTGATAGAGGATATAAATAAATGAGGGACATCCGGCAAATCGGCGCTCAAAGCTTCTTCCAGTTCATCATCGAGCATATCCGACTTGGTAATCGCCAGAATGTGTTTTTTATCTAACAGATCCGGATTGTACTTGGTCAGTTCATCCAACAGGATCTGGTATTCTTTTTTAATATCGTCTGTATCGGCCGGAACCATAAACAACAAGAGCGAGTTCCGCTCGATGTGCCGCAGGAATCGCAAGCCTAATCCTTTTCCTTCACTGGCTCCCTCAATAATACCGGGAATATCGGCCATCACAAACGAATGTCCGTCGCGTACGCTGACAATCCCCAGATTCGGTTCCAGAGTCGTAAACGGATAATTGGCAATCTTAGGTTTAGCAGCCGAAACCACCGAAAGCAAGGTGGATTTTCCGGCATTGGGAAAGCCCACCAATCCGACATCTGCCAGAAGCTTCAGTTGCAGGATAACCCGTCGTTCCTCATAAGGTTCTCCCGGTTGGGCATAGCGGGGCGCCTGGTTGGTTGCGGTTTTGAAATGATTGTTTCCCAATCCTCCTCTTCCGCCCTTCAGTAACACGACCTGCTGTCCGTCGTGTGTAACATCGCAGATAAACTCACCGGTCTCTCCATCAAACACAACGGTGCCACAGGGAACATCGATGATTTTTTCCTCTCCGTCCTTACCATGACATAGCTTTCCGGAACCGGATCCTCCATGCCCGGCCAGCACGTGCCGCTCGTATTTCAGGTGTAATAAAGTCCAGTAATTACGATTTCCACGGAGGGTGATACTCCCTCCATTTCCTCCATCTCCTCCATCCGGTCCACCCCGGGGAATGTATTTTTCCCGGCGAAAGTGGGTCGATCCTCTCCCCCCTTTTCCCGAACGGCAATAGATTTTTACGTAGTCTACAAAATTGGATTCTGCCATTCGATTATATTAACCGGTTCAACTCATCCGAGATCTTTTCAAAGATATCTTCAATCGTATCTCCTTTGATGGTAAAGAGTTTTCCCTGTTTTTTGTAATATGCTTTCAATGGTTCTGTTTGCTGGCGATAAACATCCAATCGTTTCTGAATGGTTTCCAGGTTATCGTCCGAGCGACCGGACATCTCTCCCCGTTTCAACAGGCGTTGAATCAATTCATTTTCATCCACAGAAAGGTTCAGGACAACGACAATACTGGTTCCACGTTCCCTCAGCATCTTATCTAAAGCTTCTCCCTGAGGCAATGTACGCGGAAATCCGTCGAAAATATATCCTTTTACGTGCTTATTCTCGTCCAGGATGGATGCAAGCATCCGGATAATAATATCATCCGGGACCAATTGGCCTTTTGAAATATATCCATCGGCGAGTAATCCCAGTTCGGTTTTTTTTTCAATTTCCTCCCGTAGAATTTCTCCCGTAGATATATGGTGAAGACCATATTTCTTAATAATCAGTTCGCTTTGCGTGCCTTTTCCCGAACCAGGGGCACCGAAAATCACCAGGTTCAACATTGATTTCACCTAAAATTATTCCTTTATTTTATAAATATCCCTCAGGTTGCGTCCCTGACCATCATAGTCCAATCCATACCCGACAATAAAATCAGATGGGATCTGTATGGCTACATAATCAGGATGAACATCTGCCCTCAATGCTTCCGGCTTAAAAAGCAAGGTTGCAATTTTCAGAGAGGCAGGATTATCTTTCATTATTTTTTCTTTCAGCTGCGATATGGTATGTCCGGTATCGACGATATCTTCGATCACCACGACGTTTCGGCCGGTAACCGACTCGATCAGACCATGGACTTCTTTGACCACTCCGTCGGTCGAAGTGCCCTGATAGGATTTCAAACGGATAAACGTCACCTCGCAAGGGAAATCCAGATACTTTATCAGGTCTGAAGCAAACATAAAAGCGCCGTTTAACACACAAACAAACAACGGATCTTTATCCCTCAAATCGTTTCCGATCTGAATTGCAAGACGTTGAATTTCTTTCAGGATAGTTTCTTCGGGAATAAATAATTCAAATCGTTTGTCCCTAACTTGTATTTCAGACATAGATACACTTTTTTCGGTGCAAAAGTATACAAATTTTACGAAAATACCCTCCTGCTTTTAATGTTTTCACAGTAAATTGTTGATAAGTATTACAATCACTTCTTTTTCAGTGAGTAATTGAGACCGGACTCCATCTTGTGACCCTCCATGTCTAATTGGTGTATTGTTTGAGGATCGTTGCTGTAAATGACATAATATTTCCGGTCGCTGATATTTTTATCCCAGTTCAGGACATAGACTGTAGCATTCTGGTCTTCATCGAAACCCCGTTCCATATTGAAATTTCCGGTTTCGACAAAAGGTTTGCCATCACTTTTTGATCCCTGATAAACACGTGTCAGTTCATATTTGTAGTGTTCCATATTATCAAAACCTCCAAAGTCTAACTTTAACGTAGTTTCAATTCCGGGGCAATCTGCACAGGGCAGGACTCCTGAAAAAATTAAAAGACTGTCGGTAGATGTCTCATAATTATCGACGGGCTGATTTTTAACTTTTTGATTACATGAAATGAAAAAAATCAGAAAGAAGAACGGAAGACTTAGAATGATTGCTTTCATTGGTTGTTTATTTTAAAAAATTTAATGTATATGTTATTTGTTTTGCTTTCTGAAAACCCGTGCGAATTTAATAAAAAAACAATATTTCTTTTGTTTTGTTTATTAAAAATTGCAATTCGATTCCGGATTTAATTTCATTTTTTCAATTTTTTCATGTAGTTTTGTATCGTAAATTATGTTAAAATTAATCGTACCATGACTTGCAGAAAAATGTTTACTACATATTGCCTGACGTTCTTGTTTTCGGCTGTCTCATCCGGAGTCCAGTCTCAGGAAGTTATAAAAATGAGCGCTCTGAAGGCGAATGATTATGGAGTGGCTTATACACTACCTAAAACTACCCTGAAAATTACGGCGGATTTCAGTAAGATTACCCTGAAAGCAGGCCCATATGCCAAGTATGCCGAAAAATATCTGGGAATTACTGAAAATGTAATTTTAGAAAACCAGGTATATTATACATTGGACCGGGTCGATGTTGTTTCAAAAGGGATTCCCGACAAGGAGGAAACTTATGTTATCGAATTCAAAGCCAAGTCCGCAGCCCCTTTTGCATACCTTACAAAAGACGGATTGATCTGTACGATTAATGCCGAATATGTTCCGGAAACTCCCGGACCAAATAAAGAAACAGACCCGATGATGACCGGGATTCCTTCCACAGCAGCACAATCGGCCTACACGGAAGAATATCTGCGGGCGGGATCTTTCAGCAAGATGGCGGAAGTCGCCGCCAAGCAAATTTATAAATTACGGGAAAGCCGGATGGATATTCTGACCGGAGAGGCTGAGAACGCTCCACGCGACGGAGAGGCGATGAAAATAGTACTTCAGCGGTTAGAAGAACAGGAGAAAGCATTAGTCGAGTTATTTACAGGTTCAAAGTCGACAGAAAAGCAGTCGGCTACTTTTGAAGTGGAGCCTGCCGGAAATATGGAAAAACAGGTCGTATTCCGGTTCTCGAAATACCTGGGCGTAGTCGGGCCCGATGATTTAAGCGGAAGTCCGGTATACATCAACCTGAAGAAGCTGGAAAGCGCCGAAAGCCCGGTCGAACTCAAAGAGAAAAAAGATCCGAAAGCTATTGTTTACAACCTCCCCGGAAAAGCCTTTGTAGAAGCATACTATGGAACTCAACAGGTGTATAAAGGAGAAGTACAGGTTGTACAGTTCGGAACTAAGCAAACCCTTTCCACATCGATGTTCGAAGATAAAAAAGGCCCTGTAAGAGTCATCTTCTATCCCGAAACAGGGGCCATTAAACAAATTATCCAATAAAATTGGTTCTCGTAACGGAATCTATTATTTTTGCAAACTGAAAAACATAACTTCATTAATATAAATCGAAAATGAGTCTAAAAATCATTGTATTGGCAAAGCAAGTGCCGGATACACGGAATGTAGGTAAAGACGCGATGAAAGCCGATGGAACGGTTAATCGCGGCGTCCTGCCTGCTATTTTTAATCCGGAAGACTTGAATGCATTGGAGCAGGCGCTTCGCTTGAAAGATAAGTACCCCGGCTCCACCGTAACATTGTTAACCATGGGTCCGGGACGTGCGGCGGAAATTATCCGGGAAGGATTATTCCGGGGAGCCGATAACGGTTATTTACTGACCGACCGGGCTTTTGCAGGAGCCGACACCCTGGCCACCAGTTATGCACTTTCCATGGCCATCCGTAAAATTGGAAAATTCGATCTGATTGTTTCCGGTCGCCAGGCTATTGACGGAGATACGGCGCAGGTGGGTCCGCAAGTCGCAGAAAAGTTAGGAATCCCGCAAATTACCTATGCAGAGGAAATCATTTCAGCCGAAAAAGGAAAAATCCGGGTCAAACGCCGTTTAGAGAGAGGTGTCGAAATCGCCGAAAGCGTATTCCCGATGCTGGTTACCGTAAACAGTTCCGCCCCGGAATGCCGCCCACGCAATGCCAGATTACTGCAAAAATATAAACATGCGCTGACGATCACCGAACGTCAGGCCGCTTCGGTAGATTATGAAGGGCTGTACAATAGCCGTCCTTACCTGAATCTGGAGGAATGGAGCGTAGCCGATGTGAAAGCCGACGTTGTACAATGCGGACTTTCCGGATCTCCAACGAAAGTGAAGAAAATCGACAATGTGGTTTTTCAGGCAAAAGAGAGTAAGACCTTCGATTCTTCCGATGTCGACATGGAAGAATTGATGGTGGAATTGATTAATAACCACACAATCGGATGATGCTATGAATAACTTATTTGTATACCTCGAAATAGAAGATGGCAAGGTGGAAGAGGTCAGCCTGGAATTGCTGACCAAAGGCCGTACCCTTGCTAAGCGTCTGAATTGCAAATTAGAAGCAGTCGCTATCGGAAGCCAGTTGGAAAAAATAGGAGAACAGGTATTCCCGTACGGGGCAGATGTCCTGCACTTGTTTGAAGATAAACGCCTGTATCCCTACACCTCCCTACCCCATACATCGGTACTGGTCAAGCTTTTTGAAGAAGAAAAACCCCAGATTGCCCTGATGGGAGCTACGAGTATCGGACGTGACCTCGGCCCCCGGGTTTCTTCAGCCCTCGGAAGCGGACTGACAGCCGATTGTACGTCTCTGGAAATCGGAGATCACGAAGAAAAGAAGGAAAATAAAGTATATAAGGATCTGCTATATCAGATTCGTCCTGCTTTTGGTGGAAATATCGTCGCTACGATTATTAATCCCGATTGTCGTCCTCAAATGGCCACTGTTCGCGAAGGCGTGATGAAAAAAGAAATTGCAGACCCGAAATATAAAGGTGAAATTATCAAGCACGATGTTTCTAAATATCTGAACGATACCGACTTTGTTGTAAAAGTGATTGAGCGCCACATGGAACAGTCGAAAGTAAACATCAAAGGGTCTACGATCATTGTGGCCGGAGGTTATGGTATGGGGTCGAAAGAGAACTTCCAGTTGCTCCACGATCTGGCCAATACGATCGGAGGAGAAGTCGGAGCTTCACGCGCCGCTGTCGATGCCGGATTTGCAGATCACGAGCGCCAGATCGGTCAGACCGGAGTAACCGTGCGTCCGAAATTGTATATCGCCTGCGGTATCTCAGGACAAATTCAGCATATTGCAGGAATGCAGGAATCGGCTATGATCATTGCAATCAATAATGATCCATATGCTCCGATCAATACCATTGCCGATTATGTGATTACCGGCAATGTGGAAACTGTCATTCCCAAGATGATCAAGTATTATAAAAAGAACAGCAAATAATTTCATGAAGTTTTCTTTCAATCTGACAGTAGACGACTGGGTCAGTTTCCAGGAATACCAGAAAGGGAAAAAGACGCCTTTCTATACAGCGATATATCCTCTTCTTATCGTGATGTCTATCGGATTGGTACTCTTAAATGTAGTGTACTACAGTTACTACCAAACCGATAAAATAATATCCATGACCTGGATTTCCTTAGCTTGCCTTCTCGTTTTATTGTTCATTCTGAATATCCGGAGGGAATCTATGAAGCAATTGAAAAAAGCCGGATCGGATATTCAAAGCAAGCATCCGGAAGCATTCGGATCGATGACGTTGGAAACCAATGAAAATGGGTTGGAAATTCAATCCGACCAAACATCCAAATCATTGGCATGGAATGAAATACAAGGATATGAAGAAAACAAGAATTATTTCTTTTTATACTCTAAAAAAGGAGTGGCCTACATCATCCCTAAAAGAGGAATGAAAGACCAGTCTGAATTCATGAATATTTTAAATTACAAGGTTGAATCAAATTAGATTAAAATAGAATGGCTAATTTTTATTTGGATAATCCGTCGCTTAAACACCACCTGAATCATCCTTTGATGAAGCGGATCGTAGAACTGCGTGAACGGAACTATGCCGACAAAGACAAATATGACTATGCTCCAATGGATTTTGAAGATGCCATGGACAGTTATGATAAAGTAATGGAAGTGGTGGGAGAAATTTGTGGGGATGTTGTCGCACCCAATGCAGAAGGTGTAGACCACGAAGGCCCCAAGGTAGTAAATAACCGGGTAGTCTATGCTCAGGGAACCCAGCAGAACTTAGATGCAGCCAATCAAGCCGGTGTGATGGGACTTTCCATGCCTCGCCGCTATAATGGGCTGAATTTTCCAATGGTTACATTTATCATGGCCTCGGATATGGTGGCCCGTGCTGATGCCGGATTCTGTAACATCTGGGCCTTGCAGGATTGTGCAGAAACACTTTACGAATTCGGAAACGAAGAACAACGCAAACAATTCATCCCGCGTGTTTGCTCTGGAGAAACGATGTCTATGGACCTGACTGAACCCGATGCAGGATCTGATCTCCAAGCTGTTATGCTGCGGGCTCACTACAACGAAAAAGACGGTAACTGGTACCTGAACGGAGTAAAACGTTTCATTACCAACGGAGACTCGGATATTCACCTGGTTCTGGCCCGGTCGGAAGAAGGAACTAAAGACGGACGTGGTCTTTCGATGTTTATTTATGATAAACGTGATGGTGGAGTCAATGTGCGCCGTATTGAAAATAAAATGGGTATCAAAGGATCCCCAACCTGCGAATTGACTTTCAAGAATGCTAAAGCGCAATTGTGCGGGGATCGTAAACTCGGACTGATCAAATATGTGATGTCCCTGATGAATGGAGCTCGCCTCGGAATTATGGCTCAGGCTACCGGATTATCAGAAGCTGCTTACCGTGAAGCTCTGGCATATGCCAAAGACCGGAAGCAATTCGGGAAGGCGATCATCGAATTCCCTGCCGTATATGAAATGATCGCTAATATTAAAGCTAAAACGGATGCTTCCCGTTCAGTTTTGTACGAAACAGCCCGCTTCGTCGATATGTACAAAATACTGGAAGATATTGAGAAAGAGCGCAAGCTGGATCCGTCGGAAAAAGAGGAGTTGAAAAAATACAAGAAGCTGTCTGACGCTTTCACTCCGCTGGGAAAAGCCATGAATACCGAATATTGTAACCAGAATGCTTACGATGCCATTCAGATACACGGAGGCTCCGGGTTTATGAAAGACTACGCCTGCGAACGTATTTATCGTGATGCCCGTATTACCAATATTTACGAAGGAACAACCCAGTTGCAGGTAGTGGCTGCCATTCGCCATGTAACCACTGGTACTTATTTGAATCAAATCCATGATTATGAGGCTATTCATTACGCTCCGGAATTGGAGCCAATGAAAAAACAACTGTTGGCAATGACCACAGCTTATGAGGAAATGATCAAGAATGTGACTGATGTTAAGGATAATGAGTATCTGGATTTTCATGCCCGTCGCCTGGTAGAAACAGCAGGGCATATCATTCTTGGATATCTCCTGTTACAGGATACTAACAAATCCCCGGAAGAATACCGCAGATCTGCAGAAGTATATGTTAATTACGGAGAAGCAGAAGTCAATAAAATGCGCGATTTTATCCGGAGCTTCGACATCGATAGTCTGGGATATTACAAACAGAGTTAAAAACTTTCACTTTTTTGCAGTAAGCCGGTTTGCCGCTCTCCCTTCGGGGAGGGAGGAAAGTCCGGGCAACCAAGAGCATCCTATTACCTAACGGGTAGCTGTTCGCGAGGGCAGAGTACGGTAGAAGAAAAGAACCGCCACGTTCTGCGTGGTAAGGGTGAGAAGGTGAGGTAAGAGCTCACCAGGTCCAGTAGCAATACCGGATGTTGTACCGCTTGGGAGTTGTAAGGTCATGTATACCGGCGCATGTAGGGCTGCTCGTCCGATGCCGGGGGGTAGACTGCTGGAGCCCGATGGAGACATCAGGCCAAGATAAATGGCAAACACCTGTGAAAACAGGAACAGAACCCGGCTTATAGGCTTACTGTTTTTTTTATTTCCATCCAACAAAAGTATATCGGATCAATTAACAGAAGGCGATGATAAAGTTTTAGAATACAGACTATTATCATTCAATACTTTAAGTGATTCATTCAGGTCTTTATCATCCCGCAGAGAATAGATCAGGGCTCCTTTGGCATAATAATATTGACGCATGATCTCTCCTGCCAGTAATTCCTTGATTTGCGGTTTATACAGTTCAAAGTCACGATCCAGATCCGGCTTCAATTTTTTCTCAAGAGCTGCCAGTTCCTCAGAAGCAGAGTTTGTATAGCCCTCAAAGTCCATGACTTCTTTCAATGTTTTCATAGCTTTCTCACTCTGAAGATCGTATTTGAAATTTTTATTTTTCAGAAATTCCTTAAAGGCAGTATAATCCTCTTCAGTTAAAACAAATTCCGATGGAGAAGCAATTTGGGGATGAGTGGTTCGCCATTGTACCACAAAATCCATCAGAGATCCGTCAGCATACATATAATAATAAATGTTGGGAATTTTCACTTCTTCAATTGCAAAATCAGGAACAACTCCTCCGCCATCCCGGACCAGCCGGCCTTTCTCGGTATGAAAAACGGATGTCAGGCTATCCGGAATATGTTCGGCAGCGCCTCCCACCCCGCGATGAGCATAATCGATTGCTTGTACGCAACGGCCACTGGGGATATAATACTTGTAAGTCGTCACTTTCAACTGTCCATTGTAAGGTAATTCACGGGATGTCTGCACCAGTCCCTTACCATAAGACCTCCGGCCCACCACGACCGCACGATCCAAATCCTGAAACGTTCCGGCTACAATTTCGGAAGCGGAAGCTGATCCCTGATTCACCAGGACGGCCAAAGGCATAATCGTATCGATGGGATTTTGAGTGGCGCGGTATACCCGGTCTAATTGTTTAATGCGACCTTTAGTGGTCAATAATACCTTACCTTTGGGAATAAACATATTCAGGATTTGCAGGGCTTCTTCCATCGAACCGCCTCCGTTATCCCGTAAATCCAGGACTAAAGAATTAACCTGATGATTTTTTTTCAGATCTTCAAAGGCTGCACGTACATCCTGAAAACAACCATCTGTAAAGGCAGAAAGACTAATGTAGCCGATTCCTCCAGGCATCGTACTGTAATGAGTTACCGGATTCACATGAACCAATTTCCGCTCGATTTCGACCAAACGGGGCTTTTTCTCCCCTGCCCGCTGAAATTTGATTTTCACTTTTGTATTCGGCTGTCCTTTCAATTTTTCACTGGCAAAAGAGGTTGTTTTTCCTTACAGCGAAATACCGTCGATTTCCAGAAGCTGATCTCCGGATTGTAATCCGTTTTCTGCAGCCGGCATTCCCTCATAAGGGTCTGTAATCAGGATCTTTTCATCGCGCATGGTAATAACAGAGCCTATTCCGGCATATTCTCCGGTAATCATGAATTTAAAATCTGATATTTTATCTTCCGGAATGTATTCGGTGTAAGGGTCCAGGCTGTTAAGCATATTGTAAACCCCGAGCTCCGTCAGTTTTTTCGAATCGATCGAATCGACATAAAACAGATCGAGTTCCTTGAATATAGCATTCAGAATATCCAGATTCTTACTCAACTCAAATCGCTGTTTTTCAGATGTCTTCTGTGCATTAGCCGATAAACTGCACACTATAAATAATCCCAGAAGTAATCCCGACAGATAATTTTTTTTCATGAATTTAATGTTCTTATTGGTATTCTTAAACTGTAAAGATAATACAAAATATAAAATATTAATCAGTTCAATATATTTTTAGCCCCGGAACGAATCTCTTCCCAAACATTTTCCGAAAGTTTGGTCCCGACAATCTGAATCACGTTCGATGCCAGCAAAGAGCCAATACGTCCACATTGTTCCAGTCCGGCATTGTGAATCATGCCATAGAAGAAACCGGCAGCATAAAAATCACCGGCAGCCGTAGCATCAATCATTTGAGTCTTGATCGCCGGTACTTGAACCAGTGTTTCACCTCTCATAATATAAGATCCCTCTGCTCCTACCTTAACGACTGCAATTTCAGTGTTGGCAGCAAGCATCCGGACAGCCTCGTAAGGATCTTTCCCGGTCAGCATCCGGGCTTCTTCTTCGTTGGCGAATACAACATCAACATATTTATGTATCAATTTCATAAATTGCTCCCGGTTCGATTCCACCACGTTGTAACTGGCCAGATCGACAGCCACTTTAGCCCCCAGACTTTTTGCTATTTTCATGGCATTCTCGATCAATTCAAAATTAAATATAAGATAACCTTCTACATAAAACAGATTATATGGTAAAAATACATCCTGTTGTAAATCTTTCGATTCCAAGCCACTTGCAGCTCCCAGGAAAGTTCCGAATGTACGCTCTCCGTCGGGTGTGATCAGGGTCATAGCAGTTCCGGAAAGAGCATCTTCTGAAAAAAAATAAGGCTTCACTCCAGCCTCCCTGATTTCATCGATATAAAATTTCCCATATTGATCACTGCCTACTTTTCCGATAAATCCGACATCCGCTCCCATTCTTGCCAGAGCCAGCATGGTATTGGAAGCCGAACCTCCTGTAGCCAGACTTATATCATAGCCATCGATCCGTTCAAAAATTTTCTTTCGCTTCGTTTCATCAATCAATTGCATACTTCCTTTTGGCAACTCCAATTCTTTCAACACATTATCATCATTTAAGCGAACTAGCACGTCTACCAGGGCATTGCCCATTCCCAATATTTTCATATTTTTTCTAAAATTTTTCTGCAAAGATATTGCATATTTCGAAAAAAGCCATTACCTTTGCATCGCATTTGAGAGAAAATGTGGTTAAAAAATACAAATTCTTCCTTAGCTCAGTCGGTTAGAGCATCTGACTGTTAATCAGAGGGTCCTTGGTTCAAGTCCAAGAGGAAGAGCAGGTTAGCTAAGACAACAAAGCGCCAAAAGATGACAAACTTCGGAAAATCAATGTTTTCCGAAGTTTTTTTATTTCTACACTACGACAGTCTAACGTCAAGTAAATGCCAAAAACGGACAGAGTTGCGTTACCAAATCGTTACCACTTTTTCCAACTTCAAAATGGTAACGATTTCACTTGTAAGTCGCTCATTTGTCACAAATTAGTCATAACGATTATTGCTTGTGAGAGTTTAGAAATGAGTATATTTGCAAATTAAAGAATGACGTTATGAAATCAACATTTAATGTCCTGTTTTACTTGAGAAAAAACAGATTGAACAAAGAAAGAAAATCGGACATCATGGTCCGGATTACAGTCAATGGAAAAATGGTACAGTTTAATTCCAAGTTGGATGTCGATCCAAAATTATGGGATCCAAAAATGGGAAAAGCTACCGGAAAAACAATACAAGCCATAAAATTAAATTCTTCACTTGATAACATAAAAGCAATAATTATACAACATCATCGGGAAATAAGCAATAAAGAACTTGATGTGACAGCCGAAAAAGTGAAAAATGCTTTTTTAGGTATTCATATTAAAGAAGAGACGTTGATGAGTTTATTTCAAAAACAAATTGAAGATTTAAAGATTCAGGAAGGAAAAGGTGTGTCCAAAGATTCCATTCAAAAATATGAGCGAACCCGTGATAGGCTCAAAATCTTCATGTTGTCAAAATACAATATTTCAGATATAAATATCAAAGAGATTAACCATACATTTATTTGTGATTTTGAAATACATCTGAGGGTTACCTATGATTGTGTCAATAATACTGCGACTAAATATATCCAAAGATTCAAATCTATTATTTTGAGAGCTATAAATAATGGATTAATTCATGCCAATCCATTTGCAAATTATAAAATTCGCTTCGAAAAATTTGATCGGGGTTACTTAACTCAAGAAGAAATAGAAAGAATCATGGCGAAAGAATTTCCAGTTAAGCGTTTGGAGCATGTAAGGGATATATTTATTTTTTCATGTTTCACGGGATTAGCTTATGTAGATGTTAGGGAACTTCAAAAAGATAACATTCGCACCTCTTTTGATGGAAATCTCTGGATAATGGGGAAAAGAGGAAAAACCAGGATTCCTTATAATGTCCCACTTTTAGAAATTCCTAAAATGATTTTAGACAAATACAAAGACAAAAGTCCAAATGGATTTTTATTACCGGTTTTAAGTAATCAAAAAACTAATACTTACTTGAAGGAAATTGCTGATATATGCGAAATTAGCAAGAATTTAACATTTCATTTAGCAAGACATACTTTCGCCACCCTTACCCTTACCAAAGGCGTTTCTATTGAGAGTGTAAGTAAAATGTTAGGACATACAAATATTAATACTACACAGATATATGCAAGAATTACAAATCAGAAAATTAGCCAGGATATGAAAGAGTTTGCTGGAAAAATTAAAGGAATTGAGAACATCCGATAAAATATAAGTGCATAATGGACAACTTCAATTGTATCATTCTTAGCAATAAACTAATAAATTTTTTAAACAAATTTTCATTATCAACTACAAGATATAAATAATGCTGAAGAATTTTATGTAAAATCAAATGCTGAGCATGATTGGTTGTATCGTTTGTATATGAATTCAAATCAATTCGAAAAAGCAGATAAATTATCAAAAGAACATAAAAACATTGGCTACAATTCTTTTTGTAATTATTTTATATATAAACCAATTGAAATTAATTATAAAAACGGAGAACTTTTATCTTTAGGAACCGAAACATGTGATGATTCTTACCATTTTTATTTATATTATTTATATGGGTTACTACAGCTTTCTTTTGATATGCCATTTAGCAATTTAATTACAGAGGAACAATATTCTATTTATAGAAATTATAGATCAATAAATTCTGGGTATGAAAGCAATTTTGACATTAACAATTTAGTGAAATTAAATGTTTGTGTGTCTTTAGAACACCCTTTAGATGTAATGGATGTTATTATTGATGTTAGTTTTTATGATAGTGAAATGCCAAGTTAGTTCAACGACTACTATCATAATCAAATATTAAAACTATTTGATATATATGATAAAAGTTTTAATTTAGTTCTTAATTTTAACGAACCTACAGTTGTGCAATTAGCATGTCCTTATGTTTATACTTATTCTAATAATGATACAAGATTTGAAACAACTATTATTACTAATAGGAAACTAAAATCTAATGAAGGAATTTCAAAGGATGTAACCCTTCGGCGAATCCCGTCTTTGCGTCCTATGTATTCGTCTTTACCTTTGCATAAATCAATATTAATGTATTATGCAATTAGATCGAAAACGCTTTGAGGAGATATACACCCGCTACCGTTCATCAGGTTTAACG
>JAVBRK010000052.1:0-22823 GCA_031548005.1 Bacteroidales bacterium | reverse complement strand
GGATTGGTATTCGGATTATACGAACCGATCCTTTCGATAAATTTTCCATCACGTGGAGCCCTGCTATCTGCGATCACGATGTGGTAAAACGCGTACCCTTTGCGACCATGTCTTTGCAATCTGATTTTAGTTGCCATTCTTTTGTAAAACTTTAAATGAGTTTGAAATTTGTATTAGCGGGTGCAAAGGTACGGTATTTTTTCTATACCTCCAAAACCAACGACCAGTTTATTTTCAATATTTTAATTCTTCTGCGACAATAACCAAGCACCATAATCCGGATGATCTTTACGAAATCCAATGAGGTATTTTTCCGCTTCTTTTTTATCGGAAAATTTCTCAATGTAAATCCGGTAGCGTTCCCCGTTCCCAACAATGTCTGCATGAGCAAAAGCTGCAGGGAGCGAGTTCAATTGCTTTTCGGCAGTCTTCAAAGTAGGAAGACTACCGATAATAATATAATAGGTGCGCCCGGAAAGGGAGGTCATCCCGGAATCCGGATCCTTCACATCAGTCGCAGTTACCGAATTTTCCCGGACAGCTTCTTCTGATTTTAACTGGGATTCGGATACAATACCATCATTATCCGACCCAACCGGTTCCGATTTCAAATCCGGCTTTTTCTGATAAGAACTGTTGCAAACGCTTTTAACCGCCAACGGAATAATTCCGGCATTTTGCTCTGATTGACGGTAATTTACAAGAGGAGTGGAAAACGCAAACAGCAAAAGTATCGTCGCAGCAACAGATACGGCCGTCTTAAATACTTTACGATTGAACGGAATCCAGATAACCGGCTCCCTTATTTTCCCGTTTTTTTCAATGTTCCGGCTTTCTCCCGATACATGCAGCGGATTCATAAATACAGGCTTCAACCCATAGCTCCGAACGTTACAGGAGAGTGTTTCTTCCGGTAAAAAAAGGATTTTATTTTCCGGCATCCGGAGAATCCCTATACCTGGAATATGGACATCTTTTGAAGACTTCAGCAAAAGCGATAATTCTTCTACAAACCGGCCAATGTATAAATTAGCTTCATTGTAAGTAATTTGTTGTGCTTTCATTATGGAACTGACCAGCAACCCGTCGTTATGTTTCAGTTCAGGGTTAAAACTCAAAGTATGCCCCGGAGCGGTAAAAATCCCTCCTATTTGCAGACCTGAATTTATAACTGGTTGAACGACAAAAGCCCCCAAGCCCGGAAGTGTTATACACTCATGCTTTGTTAACAAATAAGCCAAATGAAGAAATTCTTTTTGCATGGCACAAAGTTAGGAAAAATCTCCGGTTCAAACAATCTCCCCCTCCTCTTTGTTCACCAAATTAAGCGAAAATATGCAGATGGTAAACACGATCGGCATAATAAGATTCGCACTGAAAAAGGAAACCCCAATGGAAAATATAACAAATAAAAAAGAAGCAAAAGCATAGTCATTATTCCTTTTTTTGAAGAAGAAATAAATCATATAAAAATAAATCATCATGAACAATGCGGTCCCCAGATATCCAAAGCGCATGATCAATACAGAGTAAGTGATATCGGGTGTTTCTATCTGGTAAACAGCATTCTCTTTTTCATTAGTCAACCCTATTAAAAAATTAAACCGGCCGATCATCGGAGAATCTTCCGGAATCAGCCCGGCGCCCAACAATTTTGCCTCCGGATTTTCCTCAATATAAAGAATCCGCTCAAACAGGTGGGCCATCCGGAATGCAAACGTCGAATTATGGAGAGCAGTCAGATCGAATTCTGTATCTACAAAATTTCCTGAAATTACCATCTTAATATCGATAAAAGTTCTGGATTTCATAAAATTATGCCCGATAATCGCTATTGTAGGAATAAAAAAGGCAGCGGAAACGATATAAATTCTGAGCTGTTTCACCTTGGGCAAGCGCATGACATAACCCAAAGCCAGCATCAGAAAGGTAAGTCCGATGGAACTCCTGTTAAAACCGAGCAAAATAGCCAGAATAAAAATAACCATTGCAACTATTCTGTATAGGCCTTTCGCCGGATATTTATATGCTGCCAGAAAAGTCATAAAGTACAGCAGCATAGGTTGATTGTAAAAACGATATAATTTCGTCTCACCCAATTTGACGACAGACGACTCCAATTCTCCCATCAGGCAAACTCCGCTATACGCCTGTATAATAAACAGAATTGATTGGAATACGGTGATGGCAAACAAAACGTGTAATAACTTCTCAAGATCTTCCTTTTTAGTATTACGGAATACAAAAAAAGCCAGGAGGAGTAAATATTGACGGCTGGCGCGAAGCGCTTCATTCCAGCCGCAACCAATTATAAAACGACTGTAAAGGATACAAACCAATAAGAATACAAAAAACAGTAGCAGGTAGATCGTAAATGTATCTTTTTTAAAATAACGGCCTTTTGAAAAAAGAAAATCAAAACCGATACAGCCCATAATAAGCACTAATGCATAATCCGTACTCTTCGAAAATCCGGACATCAGCTTCATGGCATCTTCCGGAATCACTTGGAATCCGAGAGTTATAAAAAAGAAAAATATCAGAAGAGCGTACATTTTTTCCCTGCGAAGGTATAAATACCATGCAAAAAAAACCATACACAAAAATATAACCGCCATTCTTCTTTATTTCTATGCGTTTTTGTTTCGCCTGTTTCTCAGGTATTGTACAAGGATTGGTTCGGCGTAAATTAATACGAGGGGAATCAACACTCCTCCGAAAAATACTACCAGCAGGGCTATTTTGAAAAGACTCGGAGACACGGCTTTGCTCATAGGATAAGGTTCATCGATCACTCGAAGTTTCGGTGTGACTGCAACTGAAGTCACCGACGTTTCCTCTTTTTTCTGTTGTAAGTAGATATAAACGGCCTGTTTCACCTCTTGGTTCCTTTTCAGGGCAATATACGATTTTTCCATGACCGGAACATCTTTCATTCGGGAAAGCAATTCATTCTCCTTCTTCTTCAGGTTATTAACTGTAATTTCCAAACCTTTCTTCGCATTCGTCATTGCAAGTAGCAGGTTATCTCTGGAACTCGTCAGCTTGTTTGTGATATTCCGGCTTACACCGGTTTCCTTTTTTTCCGATTGCAACAACTCCTCCCTTTTGGATAACTCTTCATTGTACATGCTAATCGCTTTCATTAACTCTTCGCTCCCGGTCGACATGACAACCAGTGGAATCTGATTGAATTTATTCTTAGAATCCGAAAGATAACTGTCTAACAAAGCAATACTCTGCAACTGAGACTGAGATTCAATCATCACGGGCATCAACTCTGTTGTTTGTTGCATTAAAGCCTCAGCATCGATTTCAATATCCGTAAGCTTATACTTCTCTTTAAATAACTGAATCTGAGAGTCCGCTTCATCTAACTCTTTACCGACCTCCTGCAGCCGGTCATTAACAAATTCCAGGGTTTGCTTTCCTACCAGATCCTTTTCCGATGCCGATTCTTTATTGTGATTCCGGACTATCCCTTCGAGAATAACCTGAGCATAGCCGATATTATCACTGACCATATTCATATTAATAATATCCGAAGACTTTTTTTCTTCTTCTACTTCGACCATACCCTGGCAAATCTCGGCCTGAAGATTCGAATTCAATATATCGATCTTAAGATCAAAGGATTTTCCATAAGCATTGTAAAACGATGTCGGAAAGAAAGTAAACGAACCACATTCCGTTTGAATGGAAGCGGGAAGCTTTTCCAATTTGAAAGCGCCCATTTTGATCTTGTTATACTTCACTTTGACAGTCAGTTGTTCTCCATTTGCCGACACTTTCATCGAGATGCCCCCCCCCAATGTATCCGGAAGATTTTCGTCGTAAGAAACTTCCAGCGGAGTTTCCTTGTATAAACGACGTTTTTGAATCCCCATCTTTTTATAAAGGGTATAGTTATTATTCAATTTAAGCTCTTTTACCAATTTTTTCAATGGACCGTGTGACTTCATCATCAGGGCCTCATCTTGTACATTGGAACCTGGAGAGCTCTTTCCGAACCCCAGGCTTTTCATCAGGGACATTCCGGCAAAACCGCCTCCGCTGTCTTCCGCACGAAGGGCGACAGAAGAAGATATTTTATACTGGGGAACTGCCAACTTGTACATCAATGCACCAATTACCAGACAAATAACAAAACTGATTACAAAATAATACCACCGGCTCAACCAATGCTTCAACAGTTCCAGAATCAATTCAAACTCACTTCTTTCTTTTTGAGTATCCATAATGTAATCTAATATTATTCTTACTTCTTTAGTTTTTATTAATCGTTATGATTGTGAGAATCAATGATCCGATGATGGAAATCGTTCCCATGATCGTAGAAAATGCCGATAACTTGTAATTATCGGAATTTCCGTATACACTATCTTTTTTCCGGGTGTTATTCGGATCTACGACAATAATATCATTTTGTTGCAAATAAAAATATGGGGAAGAAAATATTTCCTTGGAAGTAAGGTCGAGGTAAGCAACTTCCTGTTGCCCGTTATTATCCCTCACTAATTTCACATTTTTCCGGTTGCCGTAGATTGTCAGGTCGCCCGCAGCTCCGATGGCATCCAAAACTGAAATCCGGCTGTTGGTGACGACTACCGGCCCGGGCACCTTGACTTCTCCCAATACCGACACCTTAAATGACAAGATATTCACATTTACAATCGGATCGTCAACATACTCCGCAACCCGTGCTGTAATGGAATCGATAGCATCCGATAAAGTCAGCCCTCCTACTTTTACTTTTCCGATCACCGGGTAGTTAATGATGCCATTTTTATCGACGATATAGGTCTGCATGGTGGTACTTTGCATGGCCACACTTTCTCCCGGAGCAAGATAAGAAGTCGTCGGAAGATTAAATTGCGCCACAACCTCCTGATTCAAAGTAGGAGACGACACCGTTATCAGGAGTACGTCGCTATTCTTTATCTTCGGTTCATACTCGATATAATTGAGTGTGCTTACCTGTTGCTCTTTTTCATTTTCCAGATCCTGGAAATAGGTGATATCTTTAGGAACCGACTTGCAGGCGCACATAAACACAACAGATAAACAAAGCAATGTAAACTTATTTTTCATAAATTCCGAAATTATATTGAATCTAAAGTTGAAATTATTGATTACATTTATTAACGAATAAATTTTAAAAATCGTATGCCGGTCAACATTTTATTTATCCGGCCTTTCAAATGAAAACACTACCTTTGCAGCCACAATTTATGATACGATGTCCAACCCCTATTTCCGGTTCAAACAATTCACTGTTTTCCACGACCAATGTGCCATGAAAGTCGGCACGGACGGGGTATTATTAGGAGCATGGGCCAACTGCAGCCATGCCCGGAATGTGCTGGATGTCGGAACAGGCTCAGGATTAATCGCCCTGATGGTTGCCCAACGCAGCAAATCTTTGATTACCGGAATCGATATTGATGCTGATGCCTGCAAGCAGGCATCAATAAATGCACAAAACTCTCCGTTTTCCGGAAGACTCCGGATTATCCGGTCTTCTTTCCAGGATTTTTATCCTGAGAACAAATTCGATCTCATCGTTTCAAATCCTCCGTTTTTTGCCAATGCCCTCAAGTCCCCGGACAAAGGGCGCTCACAAGCCCGTCACAGCGATGATCTTCCCCTTGAATATCTATTCCGGAAAAGTGTCGAAATCCTGAGCCCGGAGGGGAAACTGGCCCTTATAATTCCAGCAGACCGATCTGAAGAAGCCGATGTGTATGCCTCGGAGTCTAAATTACACAAAACAGGAGAAATCCGGATCAGTCCTTTACCGGGAAGACCTCCAAAACGAATCCTGCTCGAATATTCGATGCAGCATTCTGCCTGCTTACGATCGGAATGGAGCATCGAACTCTCAAGACACGTTTACAGTGACCAATACATCACTTTGACGAAGGATTTTTATTTAAAGGACTGAACCCTTCTATCCACAACACAAACTCCTGAAAAAATGACTGAATATCATGCAATTGGGACTGTATAGGCGACTCGATATCTTCCTTTAACGGTACAATCACATTCAGCCCCTTCGGAAAAGTTTCGACTGTTATTTCTTTCCCTACTGTAACAGGAGTTCCATCCACATGCATAAATCCTGGCTGAGAGCGCCTGATCAGTACCTTATGGGAACGCCTGTAAGTCAGCCGGCTGTTTTTATCAATTTGTTTCGTAAATAACTGAATAGCCATCGGTCCGGCTTCTACCGGATGAATGGGAGACATAATGGCAATGTCTACTTTTCCATCGCGGATATTGGCATTGGGAGCAATGTAAGCATTATAACCATACTGGGAGGCGTTAGCACAGGTGATGAGAAACGCTTTTTCCCGGATTATTTCATCATCCAGAACAATTTCATATTCTTCCGGATGAAATTTTGCATATTCTTGAATTACATTTTTCATGTAAGCAATCGACCCTCTGTGTTTTTCTGCTGAAAACCGCTCACTGACCAAAGCATCGAATCCAACGCCACAGGTACAAAAGAAGATATGTTCGTTCGCTTTACAATAATCGATTCTCGTCGTACTCCCTTTCAATATAATCCCAATAGCCTTTTTCATATCCAAAGGAATGCGTAAGTCCCGGGCCAGGCCATTCCCCGAACCGGCGGGAACAATTCCCAATGCAACCGGAGTATGTATTACATTCTGAGCAACTTCATTTACAGTACCGTCTCCTCCTACAGCAACAACATAGTCGACAGAGGATTCAACAGCTTCCCGCGCCAACTCTTTAGCATGGCCGGCATATTGGCTCACAGCAAACTCAACCTTAAATTCAGAAGGGTTACATAAGGCATTGATCACCTCATAAAGCGAGTTTTTTGCACCGACACCGGATATCGGATTGACAATAAAGCATATTGTTTTCATTCTACAGTATAAAAAATCGTCTGCAAAATTAAGCTTTATTATTCAGAAAAAAACTTAAAACAAATTAACCTCCGTATCAAAAAATTTCCTTATCTTTGCAGCCTGCTTTTTTCAGAACTACTGTTTTTGAAGCAAAATATGATAAAAAGGCAGCAATTTTAATACTTTAATATTAACATTGTCATTTAACACTCACATGAATCTCCTTATTGATAAGCTGAACAAAAATGATGTTCTCTACAGGTCCCGAGAAGCAAAAGCTGCAGGAATTTACCCTTACTTCAGAGCTATTGAAAGCGATCAGGATACTGAAGTCATCATCAACGGCAAAAAAGTACTGATGTTTGGTTCAAACGCCTACCTCGGATTAACAAATCACCCCAAAGTCAAAGAAGCTGCCATCGCAGCAACAAAAAAATACGGTACTGGCATGGCCGGAAGCCGCTTTCTTAACGGAACACTGGATATCCACCTCGAATTAGAGAAAAAACTGGCCCAATTTGTAGGAAAAGATGATGCAATCACCTACTCTACCGGTTTTCAGGTAAATTTGGGAGTCGTTTCATGCCTTACCGGGCGGGAAGATTACATCATCTGGGATGAACTCGACCACGCCTCTATTATTGAAGGACACCGGTTATCCTATTCCCACAAACTCAAATTCCGGCACAACGACATGCAATCGCTCGAGCAGCAATTGCAAAAATGCGACCCGGACAAAGTAAAACTGATTGTAGTTGACGGGGTTTTCAGTATGGAAGGAGATATTGCAAATATTCCCGAGATCGTACGCCTTGCTAAACAATACAATGCGAATATCATGGTCGACGAAGCGCACGGACTCGGAGTCCTGGGCCGTCAAGGCCGTGGTGCGGCCGATCACTTCGGGCATTTGCCGGATGTCGATCTGATCATGGGCACGTTCAGTAAGTCCCTCGCTTCTATCGGAGGATTCATCGCCGCTGACCAGGACGTGATCGATTACTTACGTCACAACTCCCGCTCCTATATTTTCAGCGCCAGCAATACTCCTGCTGCAACTGCTGCTGCCAGCGCTGCTTTCGACATTATGGTCAATGAACCTGAGAGAATCGAAAACCTGTGGGCTGTAACCCGCTATGCATTGGAAGGCTTCCGAAACATGGGATGTGAGATCGGTCATACTTCCACTCCGATCATTCCGCTTTTTGTCCGCGATAATGAGAAAACATTCCATGTAACAACCGAACTGTTCAATCAAGGTATCTTTGTAAATCCGGTAGTATCTCCCGCCGTTGCTCCAAGCGATACATTGATCCGCTTTTCCCTGATGGCGACACATACGATCGAGCAAGTAAATATTGCATTGGATAAGATTGAAAAGTGCCTGAAAAAAATCGGAGCTTTGAACAACAGTTTAATTTCTGCGGTTTAAGCATTCTTATTTTTTCTGATTCTTTTGCTTTACCAACTGGTAATCTGACTGCAGTAACGTTTTCCGGAGTTTTCTGCCCCGAATAAACGGAAGCGATTTATCTATAAGCAAATAAAACATTTTGTAATACGACCGGATATTTCTCAATGATTTAGAAATACAATCCGGATGAAGTTTTTTATTTGTAAACAGGTGTATATTTTTTCCATCAGTATAAAAATTTAATCCGAATTTCCGGGCCATAACCGATAAAGCTTTCTCTGTGTAGAAAGCGATATGTTGTCCGGTATCAGGAGCAAGGTATTCCCAATCGCCGGCAGTATGAAGCGGCTGGGAAGGCTGAAGTTCTGTCGAGAAAAGAATGGAATTGGAATGTGTTAATATTTTTTCCATTTCCGAAATGGGATTGTCCAGATGCTCTAATACTTCAAAACAAGTAACTAACTCAAAATCAATCTTTTCATCCAAATCAGAAAGATCAAAACAGTTAGCAAAGAGATTATCGCAATACAGATCTCCCCGATAAAAATCGTACCCTGCATCCCGCATTAAACGGACAAAAAGACCATAACCTCCGCCATAATCGAGGAACTTTCCTTCCGGATTAAAGCAGCCCTGGATCAATTCTGCAGAGATATCCCGACACAACAGGTTACGGGAAGTATAGCCCAAATCAAGACTGGTGATGGCACTGGCATAAGATTCTTCCAGCCAGAAAGGAGATTCGGTCTGGATAAATCCACACTGTTCGCATTGATAATAATTGACATTATATTTTCCCAAAACAACATCTGAAAAAATACATTGGATATCCGAACAACAAATTTTACATTGAGTATCTTCTTTTTTCATGTTTGTTTCATTCTGGATTTCATAATCCTGTAAAATTGAAATGGCGCAATAAATCCATTAAGATTACAAATCGTTAAAGCAATAAACAAAGAGGCAATTCCCCAACCGGCAATTTTAACAAAAAAGTAGATCATCCCCAAAAATAATGCAGGAGATATAAGAGCTGTTAAGAACTGAACCTTCAGAATCCCCATCCCATTTAATAAATTCACGTATATCGATAAATACAACGTTACAACTGTATACAGACAACAGGAATAGACTAACTCAGAGTCGATATGTATCTGAATGTCCTTTCCCAACCAGAGATCAAAAACAAAACGGCTCACCAGAACCATCAGAACTGCACCAATCGCAAAAACCGTTGCAATGCGCAAAAAGAAATTTGTAGTCTTTTGTATCCATTTGAAATCATTTTTGGAATATGCATCGGTCGTTGCCGACCAGAGTGGTGCAATAAATATAGGAAACATCATCGTTACAATGCCGAAATATTTATACACAATATTGTAGTAAGTTACATCTGCCGTGGTAAAATAAATGGCAATAATAAAGTTAGCCGTCTGATACTGAATGGCCACCGCCACCTGTATAACAAAGAACTTGATTCCCAGATTCAATAAATCTTTGATTTTGGAAAACCGAAATGATCTCAGCGATGGTACATATGCTCTATACCTTCCTCCAAATACCCAAATATTCCCGATCAACCAGGCAATGATGGGAGCTGCACCGAAAACCCAAACCAGATATATAACATCCGATTCAAAATGTTTTGAAACAACCCAGATACCCAACAGGCAGAAAACCTGGCTTAACAGGTCAAAAAGAGCCGCAACACTCGGTCGTTGGTCTGCAGTAAGTATTGTACCCACTACTTTCAGAAGGGAGTAAACACAAAAGAAAATAATGATCAGCACTACCATCGGAGATACATCCACATTCCGGATACTTTCATCCAGAATAAAAGACCAGTCGACATACTTATTTATAATGAGCAAAATGCCACCCAAGAAAACATAGAGTACGGTAAAAAAGAAAAATGTCGTACTGATGTATATTTTGGCCAATTCATTATCATTATTGGCTTTAGCCTCTGTAAACCGGTTTCTCAGACCATTGGTCAGACCAAAATCAAACATATTGAACAATAGAACAATAGAGCCGACTGTAAGCCACAGTCCATAATTACTTTGACCTACAAAATCAATGCAGATGGGCACTAAAAGAAACCCGATCGCTGCATTCAATACCCGTATGATAATTCCATAGAAAATATTAACATACAACAGGCGGGTCCGTTCGTCTTTTACCTTATCCGATATTATGTTTGTTACTTTACTGAGCACAGGCATTTTATTTAAATAAACTCAAATATAATTGTTCCGTTTCCATCACCATTTTATCGACAGAGAAAAGCGATAATCTTTGCTTTCCTTTTTCGATATTTAATTGTCTTAAATTTTCATTATCAATCAATTCTAAAACTTTATTCCGGACATCGAGTTCGTCCTCAGGATCGAAATAAACAGCTGCATCTCCCGCTATTTCCGGAAAACAGGAAGATCGACTCAGGCAAACAGGCGCTCCAAACTGGAATGCTTCCAGAATAGGGAGGCCGAAACCTTCGGATAAAGAAGGAAACATAAAAACTTTTGCATGCCGATACAAGGCTGCCATCAGTCGATCATCTCCATTCTTCACAATCAGGCGTTTTTTTACATGCAGCATTTCCGCAAGTTTTTCCTCCTCTTCATTCAATGGAACACCAGTACACACCAGGTACATATTCTTTTCATTCAATATACCGGAAATGGCCCGGAGCATCCGGGTAAAATTTTTATATCCGTGACGATACCCGATATACAGCAGATATTCGCCTTCAATAATACTTTCTTTATCTGGAATAACTCCGGGATCTATCAGCAAACCGTGATGAATAACCCGGATCTTTTCCGGGTCTGTTTCCGGATAAACAGATAAGATAGCATCTTTTGTATAATGACTGACCGCAATAATCCGATCGGACTTCTTGATCAGTTTTTTTCTTTTCCGGATCTTCCCGGCATAATGCTCTTTATCCGGCAAAACCGTTTCTATAATCATATCATGGATTGTTATTACCAGCGGTTTTCTCAGAAAAGGAAGAAAATAAGTATGATCCATTGTGGGATGAAATAGATCCAAACGGCCCAGTAAAAGTTCACAAATTGTAAAGCATTGATTGATAAAGAGAGCAATCGTACGTTTTCCAACCGGAAAAGAAGGTAAATCCTTTTTCTTATACCCGGTTTTATCCAGGTAAACATTATCGGAGTAAGGAATTACAATGGACGGTTCTACCCGGACCATATTTGTCAACAAAAACGTAAAATACCTCGAAATACCTCCGAAACGCTGCATCAAGAATACCTGTGAATCATACAATACTTTTATCTTTTTCACATCAAAACGGTTAAACGAATAAAAAATTATATTCAAAATAAAAATACCTGAGAAAATTCAGATTATCAATCCAGCCGGAGGTGAAATTCGTTCACTAATTTCTGGATTTGAGGGTTTTTCGACACAAATAATTTATATTTATCCGAATCGGTATAAGCTATTTGAGTGTTCTCCTGTTCGCTGACCTCGACTTTCATCAGGATATATTCATTACCAAGTTCTTTCCGCAGGAATTCCATTAAAGAAGGAGCTTCCTCTGTCAATTTCTGCGCCTGTTCGGGATTGTAGACCGTGATAACAATCGTTTCCGGCCCATCCAGTTCAGGAAGCAGATTCAACATGGTATTTTTCAGGTGTATTTTTTCTGTAATATTTCCGGCATAAGTTTTCCATTTACGGATTAATTCTTCCCGGCTAAACGAATTACGCAGCGACTTTTCAGGCCCAACGGTTATTTTCCTTTCCACTTCTTCTTCCTTTTTATTCCGGATATTCTTCAGAGAAACGCTGAGGGGCGCTTCCAGGCCAACTTTAGAATTATCCTGAATCGCAGTGGTTTTTGATGCCGGGTAAGATCGTAGCGACGGCGGTATCTTCTCCGGAACGGGAGATCCCTCCTGAACCGGTGTCGGAGAAAGAGGATTTGCCGGCGGATTATTGACCGCGACTAAGGGTTCAAGAGTTTTTTTTTTATCGTCCTCAGAGGAGTGAGAACTGTTTAACTGGCAAAGACGAATAAGCAATAGTTCGACCAGCAGGCGCTTATTTCTGGCAGCCCGGTAGGACAAATCACACTCATTGGTCCACTCGATCGCTTTATAAAGAAACTGAGGTTGACAAGCCCGGGCGACAGACTGGTACTTATTTTTCACGACCTCTCCCACTTCATAGAGTGCGATTGTTTCCGGATCCTTACAAACCAACAGGTCACGAAAAAAAGAAGCCAATCCTCCGACAAAGTGCTGACCTTCAAATCCTTTTCCAAGAATCTCGTTCAAAGTGAGCAGGCATGCACCCACATTATTCTGTAAAAAATAACCGGTCAGTTTGAAATAATACTCATAATCGAGCACATTAAGATTCTCAATAACAGACTGATAAGTAACATTTCCTC
This sequence comes from Bacteroidales bacterium, assembly GCA_031548005.1. GTDB lineage: Bacteria > Bacteroidota > Bacteroidia > Bacteroidales > Azobacteroidaceae > BNXB01. The sequence goes on along the minus strand of JAVBRK010000052.1, from coordinate 10,096 downwards.
CGGTAAAACTGACTACCTGGTCAAATATAGACAAAGCATCGCGCATCCCGCCATCCGCTTTCTGCGCAATGACATTCAAGGCTTCTTTTTCAAATACTACATTTTCTTTTTCAGCAACATAGGCCAGATAGTCGACCGTATCGTTGATCCCGATACGGTTGAAGTCGTAAATCTGGCAGCGGGAAAGAATTGTCGGCAATATTTTATGCTTCTCGGTCGTTGCAAGAATAAATACTGCATAATGAGGCGGTTCTTCCAGTGTTTTCAGAAAAGCATTGAAAGCCGCAGCCGAAAGCATGTGTACCTCATCGATGATATAGACCTTATATTTCCCGATCTGAGGAGGAATCCGTACTTGCTCGATCAGGGAGCGGATATCGTCGACTGAGTTATTGGAAGCAGCATCGAGCTCATGAATATTATAGGAGCGCTGCTCATTAAACGAAATACAGGATTCGCAGGTGTTACAAGCCTCTCCATCAGCACCGGGAGAAGAGCAATTAATCGTTTTGGCAAAAATCCGGGCACAGGTTGTTTTTCCAACCCCGCGCGGGCCACAAAACAAGTAAGCATGCGCCAGCTTCTGATTGCGAATCGCATTTTTAAGCGTTGTTGTCAACGATTGTTGCCCCACAACCGAATGAAAGGTTGCCGGACGGTACTTGCGGGCAGAAACAATGTAATTATCCATAGATTTACAAAACGAATTACAAAGATAATCATTTTTTTGATTTTTATTTTTACCTTTGCAGGAATCATAATTATTTTCATGGGTAAATTTTTCAGCAAAATAATCAGCTTCTTCACTGGTCTGGTACGCCGTGTAACTAAAGTGAACAAGTATGCCGTAACCCTGATTATATTTTTTATTCTCACTTTCTGTATCGGCGACAGTACCCTGTTTAAACGGTATGCCTACGATCAGGAAATAAACAAATTGGAAAAAGAGATCGAGCATTATAAAAAGCTGAAAGATGAAAATGCCGAAAAGTTGAAATCACTTCAAAACGACAGTGAGAGCCTGGAAAAATTTGCCCGGGAGCAGTTTCAGATGATCAAACCCAACGAAGATCTGTTCATTATAGTTCCATAGAATAGTCCCAAATTCATGATTAAAGAATATTTATTTTACATCTGCGCCGGCTTGTTACTCCTGTCGGCAGCGCTATACCTGACCGGATGGGCATTTATTCCATATGTATATGCCATAGCCGGAGCCGGAGTAGCCGTGTGTTACCTGACAAACCCTTATCAGGGAGACAATCTCCGTCTGAAGCGCCTGAACATACAAGAAGCGATTGCTGCCATTATGCTGCCGGTTTCCTCCTACTTCATGTTTAAAAATCAGAACGAATGGTTCTTATTTTTATCGGTCTCCGCTATCATCCAGGTGTATGTAGCATTTGTGAAGGACCGGGAATTGAAAAAGGAAAATAAGAAAAACGATAGTCGATAAACAAGCGATTACGCTATGGAGAAAATCGTCAGCCTGCAAAACGCCCGGATCAAGCAAATTGCAAAATTGCAGTCGAAAGCCCGCGAGCGTAAAAATAGTGGATTATTCGTGATCGAAGGCGCCAGGGAAATTTCATTAGCAAAGACAGCAGGATATGAAATCGAATCGATTTTTATTTGTCCCGAATTATTTTCCAAAAGCGACTATCCCGGCTTGCTGAGCCAGATCCATACCAATTTTCAATTTGAAGTTTCCGGGGCTGTTTTTGAAAAAATGGCTTACAGAGAAGGTTCCGACGGCTTATTAGCTGTTGTAAAGCCGCATTCTCACACCCTGGCAGATTTGAAACTACCTGAAAATCCTTTTATTATTGTATTGGAAGCGGTTGAAAAACCCGGGAACCTGGGGGCTATACTCCGCACAGCAGATGCATCCCGGGCCGATGCAGTGGTCGTCTGTGATCCGTTAACCGATTTGTATAATCCCAACGTTATCCGGTCCAGCGTAGGGTGTCTGTTTTCAGTACCGGTTGCCGTTTGCAGCAATGCAGAAGGATTGGATTTCATGAAATCCCGGAATATACGAACCTTTGCAGCAGAACTGACCGCCTCGAAATGGTATCACGAAACGGATTTTACAAAACCATCGGCAATCATTATGGGTACGGAAGCCGACGGGTTGACTGATTTCTGGTTAAAAAATGCTGATGCAAGGATTAAAATCCCCATGAGGGGAAAAATCGATTCGCTCAACGTATCTGTTTCTACTGCTATCATCACTTTCGAAGGCATGAGGCAACGGAATTTCGGACAGAAATGAATTATATTAATACGATCCTTTCAGCGCGTATGTCTTACTTTTCAGCATTTCGCCGAATTCTTTATCATCCTTGATCAAATTCTGATCTTCGATCGAAACAGGTTCTCCAAAAACCAGGTGGATGGTTTTTCCTTTTTTAGTATCCAATTCATGGCAAAGCCTTACGGTACGCAACCTCCAGTCAATTAAATCCAAAAAATTGAAGAACCAGGAATTCGTTCCCGAAATATATACCGGAACTACCGGCAACTTGGCTTTCCGGATCAACTTGATCACTCCGGATTGCCATTCACGATCTTCAATCCGGGTTACTCTATTTTTAGAAACTGCTCCGGCCGGGAAAAATCCCAAAGGGTGATTCGCTTTCAGATGACTAATACACTCTTTAACTCCACTTGTACTGGACCGTTCGGCCAATGAGCCTGAACTGTACGGATTGACTCCGATAAAATGGTCTCCCATGATATCGATCATTCCTAACATCCAGTTCACCATCACCTTATAATCCGGGCGAACCTTAGCAACCTCTCCTATCAGCATAATTCCGTCGATATGCCCGTACGGATGGTTGGATACAGTAATAAACGGTTTTCCGTCGAACTGCCTGAGAACGTCGATATTGTGAACGGCCCGGGTAATCCCCAAGCCGTCTATCATAGCATCTTCAATATCAGTTCCGGTTTTAAATTTAGCGGAATCATAGATCCGGTTAACTTTATCCAGTGCCGCAAATTTCAATACGAAACGGGCCAGTCGATCACCGTATGATTTCCGGAATACCGGATGGACTTTCTTAATATCTTCAATACTGATCAGTTTTTCTTTCATTTCATTCCATTCAATCAATGAAATTAATCGTTTCCTCTCCCATAATCGTACGCAATGTATTTTTCAGTTTCACATACTGAATAAAGAGATCGTGTTCTGCAATATGATCAAAATCGTGCATCGGGCTCTTGAAATAAAACGAAAGCCAGGTTTGAATACCACTCATACCGGCACGATGAGCCAAATCGGTAAACAATACCAAATCAAGACACAACGGAGCGGCCAGGATGGAATCGCGGCAAAGGAAATCCACTTTCAACTGCATCGGATACCCCAACCAACCGAAGATATCGATATTATCCCACCCCTCCTTGTTATCTTTACGGGGAGGGTAATAATTGATGCGGACTTTGTGATATACGTCTCCGTATAATTCCGGATACAGTTCGGGTTGCAAAATATTGTCGATCACCGACAGCTTGGATTCTTCTTTTGTTTTGAAAGATCCCGGATCGTCCAGTACCTCACCGTCGCGATTTCCTAAGATATTGGTAGAGAACCAGCCACTCAGACCGAGCATACGGGTTTTTATCATCGGAGCAAGGACGGTTTTCAACATGGTCTGGCCTGTTTTAAAGTCTTTTCCAAGAATTGGTACTCGCTTCTGTTCGGAGAAATCCCACATGGCAGGCATATCAACCGTGAGGTTGGGAGCCCCATTGATGTAGGCCACTTCTTCTGCAATACAGGCATAGGCATAGATCATAGAAGGAGCTATTTCGGGACTGTTTTCTTTCATGGCAGCTTCCAGAGCAGGCAGTGATTTGTGTATCTTGCTCATTTCGGTAAATACCTCCGTGCTTCCACACCAAATACACACCAGACGGGAACAGTTATTCTCTTTTTTAAAATTTTGGATATCTTCGCGTACTTTCTGCATCAGTTCCCATTTGGTAGGAGCCGATTTCACCCAGGTTCCGTTCAAACGTTTTACAAAGTTCTGATCGAATACGGCTTTCATCGGTTTGATGGCAGACAATTCGTCTTTCACTTTATCAAGGTCTTCCGGCGTTAGTACTTCAGCATGACGCGCCGCGGCATACACATCGTCTTCAAAGATATCCCACCCTCCGAATACGATATCGTCGAGTTTTGCCAAAGGCACGGCATCCTTGATTTTCGGGAACCGGTTTTCTTCCCTTTTCCCCAACCGGATCGTTGCCAATTGTGTGATTGAACCTACAGGTACTCCCAGCCCTTTACGGGTGATTAATGTTCCTGCAATAAACGTGGAAGCCACTGCTCCGCCAACTCCGACTACAAGGACTCCCAGCTTTCCCTGAGCTTCCTTAACATTCATTTTTTTCATTTTGTTGATTTTAATTTTAAAATACACTGCAACCCGCAGTAATCCTTTAAACTGTGAAGCGCCTCAGGCAACTTCCATATAATAAAAACGGCTTTGGCGATCGTCGGTATTATTTTATTCTCCCAACCCGGGCTTTTCTGCCATACAAACGGCATCCATTATTAATACGGCGAACGGCCAACTCCACTGTTATTATCCAAACAAAATACACTTCAGGATCAGAAAACTCTTTTTCTGTCCAAATTAATTTAATCGAAAAATTTCTTTTAACTCCTGAAAATCATAAATAACGGACTCTGCTGTTAATCCAGGAGCTTCCTCTTCCCAGGCAGGCCCTTTGATCCAGATACCCTGACACCCCAAAGTGCGGGCAGGAACAATATCTTTTTTATAAGAATCACCGACTACCACCACATGCTGAGCCGGAAGGCCCAGGGCTTTGACCCCCAAATCGAAGATGGCAGGATCCGGTTTGCGAACTCCCACTATGGCCGACTCCACTATTTCACGGAAATATTTCTCCAATCCGAAATCTTTCAGTACGGCTTCAATATTTCCGTAAAAGTTAGAAACCAGCACCAAGGGATACCTCCCGACCAACTGATCGAGAAGAGGTTTCGCTTTTTCCACGGTGATACGGGCAAAATGATAGCAATACTCTGAAACGGCCAATATATACTCCGATAATTTATCCGGATCTGCTTTCAAAAATCCGTTTTCTACAAGATACTCTAACTGCAGCCTGGTTTTTACAAGGAGTACGTCTCTGAATGAAAAACCGGACTCAATAACCGGATTCAGGGCCAAATAACGCTCACCATAAACATATGCTTCGCGAAATTCAGACTTTCCGACCGGCACACCAGCTTCAAGGTACGCATCCCATAGGACTTCCGCCCAATGTTTTCCGTTACTATCGATGGTAGCGCCATAATCAAATATAATTCCTTTTACTTTATTTAAGTCGAACATAATTACAAAGGTATGTATTTTTGATTTAATTCATCCGAAAAATTCCGACAGATTTTCTCGTGCCTGTTGACCATATAGATCAGCATCGCATTCATGACTGTAATTTCAAAAATGAAATAAATCCACGGATACCCCGCCAACACCGAAATAAATAGTACGATCGCCCTTAGGTTAAACGAAAGCAGATTGGTGAATTTCATCAAAGGCAAACTTTTTTCCCGGAATGATTTCCGAAACCATTCCGGAGCTTCCCCTCCATATTTTTCATTCAATATCTTCATCATCTCCTGAAAGCGGGGAGACATCTGCTCCTGCTTTTTAGTATAATCTAAATAATTCCATTCAAAGAATCTCTTTACCGGATTGCTTCCCGATCCCATAGACTCATATTTTTCTTTCAAATCCTGAGAATTATCGAGTTCACTACCATTTTTCCCTTTCAGGAAAAGCAAGTGAATGTTCCGGTAATAATCGGCCATCCGGGTCTGCATGCCGTGAAAAAATCCGGCTACCAGAGCTAATACCAGGATGTACCATCCCCAATGGGGCCATATATTCAGAATTAAACCGATGTAAATAGAAGCGAACCAGAATATACCACAAACGCCATCCAGAATGCGCCCTAATTCCGACTTCTGTCCGGTCATCCGTGCCAACTGTCCATCGGCGCTATCATAGGAATTAGCCCAGACCAGCAACAGGATACCTAATAATTTTATCCATAAATCATTAAAATAAAAACAGATACCGGAAGCCATTCCAATGAATATCGATGCGATGGTAATCTGGTTCGGAGTCACTCCGATCTTATTAAAAAACAAAGCCCACCGGTAGCCGATGGGTCGATAAAAATGAATATCGATAAACTCTTCTGTATCTGTCGACTTAAGCGTAGATTCCAGCGTCGGTTTTAGTTCTTTCATTAGTTTAGCTTTTATGAATAGAGGAACTCATCTTCTGCTTGACATGGCTTATTGCCTGATCATAAATGCATTGTGCAATATAGGATGAAGCTTCCGAACGGCAAGGTGCAAAGCTCGGCCAATCGTTGAAGTCAATGATTTTAATCTCTCCATTAGACTCTATCACACAATCTCCGCCGTAGATATAAATATCCAGTACTTTGGCTGCTTCATCACACAACGATTTCAGATATTCCAGGTCAAACGGAATTCCGGTGGCTTGTCCGTTGATTTTTTCCCAACCGAATTTACTGTGGTTCAGATCATTGGGATAAAACCAGTAAAAAAAATCTGTTCCGTAAACACCATAAAATTTAACCAGGTCGCCCACCAGGTGCTCATTGAGCACCGCCGTTTTTATACCCCGCATGGCATATTCATTCAGAACGCTTTCAGCTTCTTCGATATTACGGGTATAAGTAACATCTTCACGATGGATTGCATGGAAGTCCCCCCGTTTGATCCAGTAACGATTTGCCAGGTATTCCACACGAACAGGCAACGGATCGCTGGTACTGACAATCAAGCTTTTAGGGTGTGGTATACCATTCGATATCAACAAGCGGGTCATTTTCTCACGAGTACAATTATCGATTCCATAGCCGGAATTAATGACCAATCGTCCTTCATCTCCCAGCATTTTCAGTTTACGGATGGATTCTTTATCACGTACCATATCGAAGATGATATCCTCCCTGATTTCCAATTCCATAAATTCGGATTCAGAATACTCTTTTACCAGACAACCTTTCCGTTTCAGGTGCTCTACTGTTAAATTAAAAATAGCAGCGTCATTCCCGACATGGTTGGGAGAAAATTGGCTACCTCGACGTATACCTGCAATTTCTATCCTCATATTCAATTATTTTTACTTTGCCTTATGAAAGCAGAAACTGTTCTGCTTTCTCAATGTCCCCAGCATGATCCACATCCACGATCTTACCAAAAGCATAGGCTTTGAGCTTCAATCCATTGCGAATCAATTCCCGCTGATAATTGCGCATCCGGGCAATTCCGTCTTCCATACAGCGATCCAAAACCGGTAATGCTTTCGAATTCAGGCAGTAAATTCCTCCTGAAATGTACTTCTCAGCACCTGTCGGCCGGTCTAAAAAACCGGTAATCATCATATCTGTATCTGTTGCAACATATAATGGCTTTTCATCATCGACATAGTCCGTTACAGCCATCATTCCATCCCGCTCATGATCGTCGACAAACGACCGGATGAACCCTGAGAACTCGGAATCTTTAAAGATAGTATCCACCGTAGTCAGGCAAAATTTCCCTTCCGGAAGCAACTTGCTGATTTCATAAAAACTATGCATGGAACTGGGAGTAGACTTGACAATCAGATTTAACGGGACACCCGTATCCAAAGAGTTGAGATGATTCCGGACTTCTTTCATATCTTCATTAACAATCACACTGATAGAATCGGCATCATTTTTAAGAAAAATGCGGATTAGCCGGTCAATCAGGGCCTCCCCGTTCAATCTGACCAATGGTTTGGGTTGCTTTACCCCTTCTTCTACTAATCTGGAACCCTCACCGGCCGCTATAATTGCATAATTCATATGTCAACTTTGTGTATAAAAACAAACGTGCAAAGTTGCGAAGAAAGTTTAAGTCTCACAAATTTTTTAAGAAATAAATTGATTTTGCTACCTTTGCAACTCACTAAAAAAGCCTTCTTCTATTTATGGATTTTGAACTCATTTCGGAATTTAAGCCCACGGGAGACCAGCCGGAAGCAATCAGGGAGTTGGTAAACGGGATACAACAGGGAGATCCTTGTCAGACCCTGCTGGGTGTTACCGGATCAGGAAAGACCTTTACCGTCGCGAATGTGATTCAGGAAGTAAAAAGACCCACACTGGTGCTTAGCCACAACAAAACCCTTGCAGCACAGCTGTTTTCGGAATTCAAAAGTTTTTTTCCAAAGAATGCCGTGGAATATTTTGTATCCTATTACGACTACTACCAGCCTGAAGCCTACATCCCTACGACCCATACCTACATCGAAAAAGACCTTTCGATCAACGACGAAATCGAGCGTTTGAGGCTTTCGGCAACCTCCGCTCTACTCTCCGGGAGGCGAGATATTATCATTGTTTCGTCGGTTTCCTGTCTTTATGGTATCGGAAATCCCGAGGATTTCAAGGAAAATATGATTGCCATCAGGCGCGGTCAAATTTTTTCGAGAAATATATTCCTGCGAAAATTAGTCGACAGCCTCTATTCGCGGAACCAGGTCGAGTTCAACCGGGGCAACTTCCGGGTGAAAGGAGATACAGTCGACGTATATCTGGCTTACTTAGATTATGCCCTCCGGGTGGTTTTCTGGGGAGACGAAATTGAGGAAATACAAACGTTCGACCCGTTGACCGGAATCACGACCGGAGTTTTCGAGGAATATCATATATACCCAGCCAACCTGTTTGTAACTACCCGGGAGCGGATCAATCAGGCCATAGGAGTCATCGAAATCGATCTCGGAAAACAAGTAGAATTCTTCAACTCGCAGGGTAAGATGGAAGAGGCCAAACGACTTTACGAGCGGGTAACCTACGACCTGGAAATGATCCGGGAATTGGGATATTGCTCTGGAATAGAGAACTATTCCCGTTATTTCGACGGACGCCCTGCAGGTAGCAGGCCTTTCTGTCTTCTGGACTATTTTCCGAAAGATTTCCTCACAGTGATCGATGAAAGCCACGTTACCATCCCGCAGATCCGGGCCATGTACGGAGGAGATCATTCCCGCAAAGAAAATCTGGTGGAATACGGATTCCGGTTGCCCGCCGCCATCGACAACAGGCCGCTGATGTTCGACGAGTTTGAATCGCTCACCCCCCAAACCATCTATATCAGCGCGACTCCTGCCGAATATGAGTTAACCAAAAGCGAAGGGGTTATTGTAGAGCAAGTGGTTCGCCCGACAGGATTACTGGACCCTCCGATCGAGGTTCGCCCCAGCCTGAATCAGATCGACGACCTGATGGAGGAAATCCGCCAACGAACAGTAAAGGGGGAGCGGAGTTTAGTAACCACTCTGACGAAGCGAATGGCAGAAGAATTATCTTCTTATCTTACCCGGATGGATCTGAAATGTGCTTATATCCACTCGGATGTAGATACTCTGGACCGCATCGAGATTATGGAAAAACTGCGGCAAGGCGTTTTCGACGTTCTTATTGGAGTCAATCTGCTCCGGGAAGGACTCGACCTTCCGGAAGTATCGCTGGTAGCTATCCTGGATGCGGACAAGGAAGGTTTTCTGAGATCGCACCGGTCTCTTACCCAAACAGCAGGACGCGCCGCCCGTAACATCAACGGAAAGGTTATCTTTTACGCAGATAAAATAACAGATAGTATGCGGAAAACGATTGAAGAAACAGAGAGAAGACGGGAAAAACAGCTGGCATACAATGAAATGCACGGTATTATTCCGCAACAGATCCGAAAAACAACGCAATCCGTTTTAATCAAGAATCCTGTCATTACAAATGAAAAAGCGTATATTGAGCCTGAAAAGACAAACATTGCTGCCGATCCGGTTGTTCAGTACATGAGCAAACCCCAACTGCAGAAAACGATCGAAAAAACAAGGAGGGCGATGATGGAAGCCGCCAAAAAACTGGAATTTCTCGAAGCGGCGCAATACCGGGATGAGTTGATAAAATTAGAAGAAATACTAAGTAAAATTGAAAATTAAATAAATATTGTTATGAAATCAGACATTGAAAT
>JAVBRK010000045.1:0-7836 GCA_031548005.1 Bacteroidales bacterium | reverse complement strand
CAATTGTTTCAGTACCGGCCAGTAAGCGGTAAAGAGATTGATAAATTCTTCCTGGCTTAATTTTTTATTGTAACGTGCTTCATACAGGTAGGCTTCTGTCAGGGTCGCATCGGCGATAACCTCGAAAGGTTGGAAGAATTTCCGAGCAAAAAATTCTCTTTCGCGTTGGACGCGGATTTCTTCCAAGGCATCTTCCCTGTCCTTGATAAATTTCTTTTTATACAGGGATTGGTGGAAAAGTCCCTGTGGCAACATATCATATATGCCCTCTTTGTTAGTCCTTATATTCAGGTATTTTTTTTGCTCGTGTAAGGAAAACTTCTTTTCGACTTCGATTACATCGGTTGAAAACCCGCGTCGGGACATCCCTTCGCGAACAATAGATATCTGTTCGGGATCGTATCCCTGTTCCATGAGAAATGCGGCGATAACCTCCGCCTTGAAATCGCTTTCGGAATCGTTGGAACGTTGTATGTCCGGGTTAATAGATGATATGGTTTTTAAGTGGGTATCCATTTGTTCAAATTCAATTCAAGTAACTGTTGTCTACAATTATTTTATTCAAAAATTGGGTACGGAATAATTTCAGGGCTATCACCAGTATTGATTATGCCTGCAACGACATTGATAGGCCATGTTACAGGGCAAACAATTGTCGATACCGTGTACCCTATTCCCCTTCTCATCTCCGGCCATCCCCAAGCTTTGCCTTTATCTACACGAATGTAGAATGGGACATTTTCATTCTTATTCTTTAGACCAATTTCAACTCCTTTTGAATCGTTTTCTCTTATATTTTTCTTTTTCATCAATTTGGACTGATAGAAATTAAATTCAAGAGTACGCTTATTTGCTTGGTCGTCTTTTACATAATAGGTAACAGAAGCCTTAATTTTCAAGGGTGAGTTTTCTTCCGTAAATTCAATAGTAGAAAAGTAATCGTTTTTTTTGATATCCTTTTTATGTTGAGCATCCCACACCAGCATTTCATATGGCATTTTTTCATACTGATTGTTCTTATACTTAGTATACTCTGACCTCAATATGGATGAAGGAAATTTTTTACCTGCCAAGCAAACGCTTTTCATTATTCGGATACCTGATGGGCGAATACTATCCACTAACATTGTCGGTTTTTCAGACGAAATATGAAACAAAGAATCTCCCAACTGTACTTCTATTGTCAACAGTTGAGGATCAACGTAGGCCGGTATTCTAGAACCGAAGTCGCAAGATATACTCATTATACCATCATTCTCATAAACATTCCAACCTACTTCTGCATAAATATTTACGGTTCTTCTAATATCATTTTCTATAACACTATTAAAAGTGGATTTTTTTGAGATTGTATCACAATTGATAAAGTTACCATAGAAATTATACTCATCAGCACTAAAATCTTTTTTTACTGATTCCGACTTTGTCTCTAAAACGCCATAGTAGTAATCATAGTTCTGCATGGCACAAGAATTTAATATAATAGTACAGAAGATTGCTGCCAAAATATTAAATATATCCTTTTTAATTTTCATTATATTGAAATTTATTCGTTAAACGAATTACAATTAATTCGCGGATTGGTATATTCATAGTAGATATGATTAGATATTTCTTCCAAATATTTTTCTTCTTCTTCCCAATCAATATTCGCTCCCATTTTTTCGGATTCTTCCAGAAGTTGCAAGTATTGTTGCTTATATTCTTCTGTCCAACCATTATCCGTTATCTTTTCTTTCACATCGTATCGAACTGTTCCTTCCACGGTATATACCGTTAGCATTCCCAAAAATCCAGTTTCTGAAGTGCCAACAAAATTAGGGTCTTCGTTGCCTGAATCAAGAACACCAGTATGCGGGTTTTTCTGTATCGATACGCAGGAAGCCCAATGAAAAGATGTATTGCTTGTACATGTAAAGATTAATTTATTTTGGTCGAAGTTTTTATAATCTCTGTATTCGATGATTCCATCTTCATTGATCCAGACAGCATCCAACTTGGCCGACTTTATATTCACTCGGTATATTTTGCAAGTATCTACCCCACCCATTTTACTTTTACCCATTCCAAACAGATAGATTTCGTTGTTTTCATCCAAAAACAAATTCAAATTTTGAAATTCTGCAACACCGGAAACAGTTCCAATATGTGAAATCACATCATCTTCTTTTGTCGTCTTTTTATTTTTTCTTTCGCCATTCTTGTTTTCAAATCGGTAAAAAAGAACATCTTGATTTTTCCCACGTACAGCGACAATCCAGGCATTATTGCAATAAACTATACCAACTGCAGAAGCAAAATTACTCTGGCTTCCTTCATCTACTTCTTTTGTACTTCCAGAGAGTGTGATACGCAAATTTTTCAATTCATTGTGGGAATCCTCTGTATCAAAAAAACAAACAACAGAATCCTTCTTTGTTGTTGTGTTAAGTAATAAAATGTTATAGGTCTCAATTCCGACAGCTAATATACCGTTAGCAACCTGCAAACCACCAGGATGCTTGAATTTTTGAATATCTTTATGGAGCAATAAAGGATTATCAAATTTAACCGCCTGATCCTCTTTATCTACTAAAACCTGATAAATATAGGACGGATTTCCAGCTGTACTTCCGGAAATATAAAATTTATTACTATACTTGAACAGTCCTTGGTGGTGATGTACAGGTGCTTCTGAGATTAAATTAAATGTTCCTTTTGCTTCTTCTATTTTTTTTATCGAAAACGATTTTGGTTTATCATTCTTAATCCTGAAAAACGCCGCCACAATATGGTCTTTGACTTGTATTTTCAGACTTAATGATCGAAATTCCTCATCGTTATTAAGGTAGGCAATTAATAAGATGGATTCGTATTTCCATTCTTTAGGAATTGCAAAATGAATCTTGGGTCCTGTAAGTTTGGCTCCTGTTTTAATAATTTCGTCTATCGTTTCTAAATTCTGCTCTTCTTTGCTGCCAAGCTTGATTTTCCAGCGAATATTATCATTGGGCTTTTCTTCTCCATATTCCAGATATACTGCTTGATATTCAAACCGGTGGCAAACAGTAGTTTCCCGAATTTGCAGATATTCCCGTACTATCTTCAAACGTTTAGGCATTATTGGGGCCAAGAGAGTAAGTAATGCCATCTGACCACTATGCACAATCCGGATGTCTTGTCCACTGATTAAGCAGGGAATCGTGGAGCGCCTGAGCAAAGCAAAATCATCATTGATATGCACCTCGGAATAGTTTTTCCACAAACCGAGGTTGATAACGGTTTTACATGATTGCCGGGCTATGGAGCAAACTCCTCCCATGAAATCGAGGTTGATTTTCCCATTCCTTTCTCCTGTGGTTACATATGGTTTCTCTTGTAATAGTACAGGATTAAGTGACGCAATGCTACCAACCGGCTGAGAACAAAACGGACACGTTACTTTCCCTCCATGACATACGAATTTCACCTTTTCGTACACATCCTGATATACCCGTTCTTTCTTTTCCTGTTTCTTATCCTTAACGGGCTCTTCCTGTTTTACTTTTTTGTTGGATGAAAATAGTCCCATATTTTTTCAACTTAAATTTTCACGTCCTCTTTCCTGCTCAATATAAAATGCCAGCTAATTGTTGTTTGTCCCCACAAAAATATAATTTTTATAACTGTTGATAGCGGGAAAAATTCATTTTCGGGGACAATTACTTTTCCTTCGTATTCTATTAATCGGGATTTTCCTTCTTCCAGCTTACTTCCTGAAATACTGTAAGTCCGTAAGCCATCATTGGTTTTCTGAAAAATAATCAATTCTTCAAATTTTTCCTGTTCATATTCTGATAGTTCTACTGTTCGTTTGTTATTCCAGTCTCGTCCATGGTTTAGCGGTATTTTCGGAAACAACAAACCAAAATGCAAATATTGTCTGAAAGACAATGCTGCAGGTATTTTACCGGGAGCAAATTCCTTGTCAATATGCTTGAGGTAATTAATTACTTCATATCCCATATAATCTTTCAATATGGCTTTTTTCAATTCCGGCCAGGATTGCCTCAGTTCATCCTGATTTTCAATGCCGATAATCTCACCAATTGTATTTAGATGAGGCTGTATCCAATCATAACGGTAGAATAAACGACGGTTGAAATCTTCGCTTTTTTCAACTGGCCGAGCCATAGATAATTCCAGAACTTCTGTTTCCACTTCATACAGATATGTAATGGCCGAGGGCTTTTCAAAATGCATTTTCAGTTCCTTATCGTAAAATACAGCCTGTTTGTCATTTACTTTTAATAGATTGACCGTGTAAGCCAGTTTGTAATGGCTTTCTTCAATAGCATTCCCTTCGTCGACACATAGTCTTGCATCCAATGTAAACTCCATAAGCCGTTTCTCTATTTATATTCTTCCGGTGGAATTCTTACCAGCAGGGGCCATGTGATTTCATCCACTACACTACCACACATACTCCAGATATACCCTTTTCCGTACATACCCGGCATGCCGTACAACATGAAATCTTTGGGGGTTTCCGTACGCCATGTCCGGCCTTTGTCATTGCTGTACTTGTATTGAGCAATGTATTGATTTTCCTTCAGAGCACAGCGTACACCTATAAAGTTGCCATAAACATTAAATTCAAATGAATAATAAGGCATTGGGATCATTTCCTGAGTTTCTACACAGAGTAAATAATCTTCAATGTTTTTTTCTGTGTCGTTCCCTTGCAATTTCCGGGTTAATAACCGACAATAATGAAGGCCGGTTACCGGATCAGTTTGTATGTCTGTATTGATACGCAATGTTTTAGAGAAATCCAGTGGCATTTTTTCAATTTTCAGTTCGTTGATGTCCATCTGCCAAACAGCGTGAATGTCATCATCCAGGTATTGACCCATAATCAAGCCTTCCGGAGTAATCAGGTTGGGGTATTTGCCGTTCATATCTGTTTTCGTCGGATTCCAAGTTTTACCCCCATCCTCCGTTTTGTACAGTACAGGAATATCGTACCCTATTGTATCTTGCATCACATAGGCAATGCCGGTTGTTTTGTTCAGGAACAATACATGGGTGAGGTATTTATTCTTGAATGTATAAAGGCTCTGCCATGTTTTTCCAAAATCAATGGAACGCAGTATTTCAAAATGATCCGGCTTTCGGAGATCGGCTTGCGAAAATCGGCCACATATCAGGTAAAAACAACTGTCGATGACCGATTGCGACAGGCAACTCAGGGCTCCCTCTCCGAACTCTTGCCGTTGAAACGAGTGCCCTCCGTCTTCGCTCCGGAAGCATAGGGCAACGGTTTTTTTCACCGCTTGTCCGTCTGCTACGGTAGTTATTTTTTCACTTCCCAGCAAAAATCCGTTATCCTGATCAATCAAGTATATCTCATCAATGGATGGATCTTCTGCTTCTTTTGTATAATATGTAAATATTTTAGTGGCAAACCAATTATCACTTTTGGGTGGATAATTGGGTTTGCAAGAAAAAAGACCAAGCATAATGAATAGTATATAATAGTTAAACTTCATAAGATGATACTCTCAATTTTCTTTTTTATCTCCTCTGCTTTTTCATTTATTTTCTCCAACGCTTTTTGTAATTCTTTTTTTGCCAATTCCTTAGCTACAATTTTAGCCTGTAGCCAAGTAGCTCCTTTTCCCCATTCCTTGAGGTCGGGAGTGATGGAAATTCTCACTAAATCTGCTAAAGGAACTTTTTCCATTTCTGCATTAAGATAAGCATCGGGATGAGTAGCAAATGCAAATTCTTCAAACCGGGCGTTATTGAGTTCAATGTCTGTATAAAATGCTTCTCGTTTTACTTTATTATACAATCCATTTTCTCTATTGAAGTCTTTATTCTTTTCTGCCACCCAGTTTAAATCGACTACTCCGGCTTCCATATATTCCTGCAAATAATTCAATGCTTTACTCATCCAAATTTGTCCTTCCGCACTCAACTTAGGATTTAATAATTTACCAAAAGCCAGGCAATATTTATACCCATAGCTTTTAGAGATATTAGGCATAACGTCATGGTCATTCTTTACATATTGTTTAGCCTTTTTTTGCCGTTTTCTCAACTCAGGATCTAATCCCAACCACAACTGTTTGGGGTTAAGCGTTATATCGTCCCATGTTTCCTGTATGTATTTCAAAACTTCTTTTATTCTGCTACGAATGCCTTCTTCTGCCTTTTTCGCTTCCTCATCTTGCTTTTTGAGCAAAATTACAGGATCTTCCAACAGACCATAGTAATAGACAGGGGGTTCATGCGCACAAGTCACATGGCGTTCCATAAAATTATTAAATCTCCATTCGTAATATTCTTCATCTCCCCTTGCCGGGGAGGAAAGAGGAGTTCGTTTGCAGATATATTTCGTTTCTTCCTTTTGTGCCCTGTAATAAACAAAGGCTGAATTTACTTCAAAATCAATAGTTTTACCCATACAATTAACCTTTACTGATACGGGCATCTGTAGCTCCCTGCACCATTGCCTTACCGATGCTTTTTACAATTATATCCTTCTCTGTCGAAAACATCCGGATGTCACCCGAAGAATAAGTCGTTTTCTTTCCTACATTCGTTGTTTTGTTTTTGTCAATCACTTCATTTTTATTGATTGCTGAAATGTCGATGGTTTCCCCGACAACTAATTCCTTGTTTTTGACAACATTGGTTTGTTGGTTGTTTCCAACGTGTGTGGACATATTTTCCCTGACATTTATATTCAGGTTGCGGGCATTCAATGTCATAGTTTCTCCGGCATTGATGGTTACATTTTTATTGGCAGTAATGACAATATTCTCACCTTTTGAATCAATATGTACTAAATCACCTTTCCTGTCTCTTACGGTAATTCCCCATGCACTTTTTTCATCCGTATTCATGATGATCTGCCCATTACTCTTATCGGTAATGGACTTAATATGATTACCTTTTCCTCCACCCTGATTGTCTGCATTATTTCCATGGAACATACTTCCAATCGCCACAGGTTTTGAACATTGTTGTCCATCCAAAAAGTTAATGAGGACTGAATCTGAAATTTCAGGAATAAATATAAATCCCCTATTGACGGGACCTAAACCTTGTCCGTTACCGCCCGCGTCTAAACTACTGGTGGGAATCCAGGTATCGCATTGCCGTTTATCGAACGGAAATTTCACTTTGATTCTTCCAAGTCCCAACGGGTCTTCGTTGTCGAACACTTCGGCTTCAATCGGGTAAACAGCGGGAACCGGAATTTCCGGTGTCGGCAAATATTCCAAATCAGCCGGAACAGCTTCGAATGCGCATTTGTACTTATGGATGTGGTCTAACTCATGAATTACTTTATATACCCTGTAAGTTCCAACGTTAGCACCTCCCATGTTTGCAGGCATGCTGATATCGATCAAACGGCCGATACGCACATCGCAGGTTTTGCATTCCCCGCTCACGTATAGCATTTCCGCTCCCGTAGCTACCTTTTGACGCTTGGTGGCTTCAATCAATCCTGCCATATCGTTTATCGCAGCCGTTGTGGGTATGTTGGGCTTGCGGCTCATGGTCAGGCGGTCATTGCGACTGCTCACCTGTTGCAGCCATTGGGTAGCCCCGTCTATGCTACCGGGAGCATCCTGTTTCAAGGTAGCATGGTTCTCCCGCTTATAATAATAATTTTCATACTGATTCGGCATCAGCCGTGAACCCAATTCCAACGAACGCAGTTCAAGGTCGTATTTCAAAGGCACAACAGGCCATTCCGGATGCGGCCCTACAAGCAGGTCTGTGCCCGAGAAGTAGTACCGCTCATTGAAGGAATTAAGCAGCCTCTGCATGAAAGCCCAGTCGCTTTCCCGGTATTGTATC
>JAVBRK010000035.1:0-4663 GCA_031548005.1 Bacteroidales bacterium | reverse complement strand
CCCTCCTACGTTTAACAGGTACTTCTGGGTGTTGTAAGATCCGTAGAGGAGCCGCCCGCGCCCGTGGAGCCCGTCTTCCGTGGCTTTGCGGGTAATGACATTGATTACGCCTCCCATCGCATTGGAGCCGTACAGTAATGATGCCGGACCACGGACTACTTCCACCTTCTCTGCATCGGAGGTCACATACATATCCGGAATGTGATGCCCGAATATGCCTGCCCATTGAGGTTGCCCGTCGAGCAGCATCAGCACCTTGTTGCCGCTTCCTACTCCGTGGATGTTGGCCGTACCTGCCGATCCTTCTCCTACGCCGAAACCGGTCACTCCCCGCTCAGTGACGAATAATCCGGGAACACGCTCCGACAGGATGGGCAAAATGGCCGAAGCGCTGCTTTCGTCCAATTCTTCCCGTGTGACGACCGAGATGGTAACCGGCGTCTGATTCCGGTTGGTTTGAGTCCTGGCTCCACTGATGACCACTTCGTCTATGGGGATGGTATCTTGTACCGTATAGGGTTTTTTATTGCTTTGTATGGTTTGGGCATGGGTGGTTTTAATACTTGAAATTACAAAAACAAGGCAGCAGATAAAGATCGTGTTACGTTTATTCATAATCGTGTTATTAATTTAAGACAAAAGTAACACGATTATGATAATTTGTGTGAATGTATAAGTGAAAAAATGTTAATCTGCCTGACTCATGATGAGTTTTCCGTGCTTGATCCCTTTCAGGGCAATCATTTTATCGGAGAGATGGGTCAACTCCTGGGCCGCTCCTTCAACTGCAATAATTTCAAGGCACAATTGATTCTTCAGGAAAAAGCGTTGAGAAGAAAGGATATGCCCGGAATATTCTTGTTGAATTCTTAATAAATGATCGGCAATATCGTTTTTTCTACTGTCGTAAAGCAGTACGATTCCTCCTGCAACATGCCTGTTGCATAACCATTTCTTTTCAGCGATATTTTTTTCGATCAGGAAACGAATCCCCTGAGAACGGTTTGCAAAACCATTCTCATCGACGAAAGCATCCAGCGCTTCCATCAGTTCTTCTTCTATGGATACTCCGAAGCGTACTACCGACATGAATATTTTTTACTGAGTTTATAGTTGAATTTTCAGTTCTTCTCCTGTATTTATTGTCATCCTTTCGTTGAAGGAAATCATTATTTTTCCACCATTTTGTTTTATAGCAGAACCAACAGGTTTGCCTGCAACGGTCACGGTAGCCGATTTGAAAGATTTTCCCTTCGGGGCATCCACGCTGAAATCTTTCAGTTGCACCCGGCCGTATTTTATTTTCAGACTACAGGTCATTGTGTTTTTTTTCTGCTGTTGCGAGTAAGTACCCCATCCTTCGGCAGCAGTAAAAGGAGCTTTGAAGTTTCCGGGATTCCATTTTGGTGCGAAACGCATGTAACCTTTGGGGCCGTGGTATTCGAATCCGCAGGCTGTGATGAAGGCGCCATAGCTCGCCATCGCGCGGGCGTAGTGGTCACTGCATTCGATTTCATTGAACGGATTACGTTTAGAAGCATGATATCGGTCGTGAATGGTACGCACCAGGACCATGCCTTCGTCGGCCATTCCTTCGGCAATCATGTGAGCAGCTACCTGATATTCGAAACCGCTCATACATTCGTGAAAATAGCCCATCTGCCAGGTTACGTTATCTCCGTAGGGCTTGGCTTCGTTTTTAGGATTGGTATTCATGATCATGCCGCCTTCGCCCGGAAGCGCATAAGGCCGGCCTCCCTGGTTTACGGTAATGTAAGGGCCGACATCGGGAGTGAAATTGTATCTCCACAAAGACTTTAAAGCAGATGAGACTTTGGTCTGATCCTGAATATACCCGAGTCCTACCTGGTGAGCCCAGGCCTGACCTAGTACCTGATCGATATGGGAAGTATTATAAGATCCTAAGTTTTTACGGCCTTTTTCCTTGTCTGGCCGGTGAATGTAATATTCTCCGTTGAACAGGTATTTATCCATATTCTTACTTCCTTTTTTTACATAATCCGAGCACACTTGTGCAAATCCGGGATCTCCGGCTTCAATAGCCATTTCTTCTGCCGCCCGCACACCAGCAATACAAATGCCTACAATCCACGCAATTTCTCCGTCCCATACGGCATCTAACGTATTTTCCATTGGAGTATCTTCCATTCCGTCTCCGTTTTTATCCTGATTCAAAATGAATTGGGTCGCTTTTTTGATTTTTGGCCAGTTTCGTTTCAAAAATTCATTGTCGGCGCTCATCTGGTGCTCACGGTAGCAGCGAAGAACACTCCCGGCTTGTCCGTCGATTGCCGGACGGGTTTCCATTTCGGCCCGGAAAATAATGCCCCCGTCGTCCTGCATCGCGATGCCGAATTCGGAGCGTTCCCTGCAATCCCGCTCCAGAGCAGGGAAAATCCTTCCCATGGCCTGAGCGTATTGCCAAACGTGGGTGCAGGTACCTGCACAGGCTCCAACTCCTTCCCACGCCCAGAAACGTCCGCTGCTGAAACGATGGCAGTTAGTCGTTGCCAGAGTGTTGATATTCAGAAAGGTACGTTCCAGGAACCAGTGTGGTAAAGTGGATTCCTGCCAGGTTTCTTTCCAAAGCAGGGAAGTCGACGATAACCGGTCGAAATAAGTTTGGATGTATTTTGCTACGTCAAAAGCGTTTTGAAAACGGTTTTGATAATAACGTCCGTTGTCTTTGATTTTATCGGGGTAAATCTGCAGGTGCGGAAAATTCCATGAGATAATAAAGTGGGCTTTACGGGTAGTTCCCGGGGCGATGTCGAGATCTGTCTGTACTCCTCCGATAAGAGTTTCCTGTACCGGTTTGGTTATTTTTTCCGTCTCTTTTTCATTAAAGCAGGCCGAAGGGTTTTCCGGATCGATATCGTTATATGCTTTTGCGCTTCCGTTGATTGCTGCGACACACATGGTGCCATAATCCGGTTTTTCATTCAGGTTTTTATTGTTTTTCTTAAAGATAGGCATACTTTCTGCAATAGCGGTCAGTTGTCCGTCTTTCCTGGCTTCGTTTTCACGCCGGCAATAATTAGGATCGGCCGAATGGATTCCGGCTTTATTCTCGAGGTATCCCAATAGTGAGGTTCTGATAGTCGATTTTCCGGTGTTTTTTACAGAAAAGGAGAGTATAGTTGCCGGTAATCCGGATTCTTCTTCATTGAGAGGAATGAATGGAGAATAGGCTTCCAGGATCACCTCTGCCGGGAGAGCCTTATCAGTATACCGTACTGTTCCTACCGGATAAGTAGCCTCGAAAGCGATCTCATCCCAGTCTTTTTCTTCCAGTGTTTTATAGATGGTTTTCCCGTTGAACTCAAATTTTAGTATAAATCCTTGCTTCAGAGGACGGATATCTTTTGCCGGCTCTATATAACAAGCGCCATCCCTCGAACGGATAAAACCGTCGTGAGTTGTTTTGTGCCCGCTCCATTCTGCAATTTTAGCTTCTATCCCTTCCTGGTTTTCATTGAAAATATCCCAGAGCCAGAGCCGGCCGTCTCCGCCGAGATAAACACCTCCGGCCATAATACCTCCAACCGGCATTCCGATATATTGTAATTCATTCCGGGATTTCAGGTAGGTGGTGGGAGTTCCCCTGTCGTAAAGCGATTTGACCCATTGTGGATCCAGGTTTTTGTTTGCCGGGATTTTACCGGTTTCCTGGGCCGACAATGAAAATGTTAATAAGCAGAGCAATAAGCAGAGTCCTTTTGTCATGGTTGAGAGAATTATAAGATTAACATGGACAAATATATGAAAAAAGAAACTACCAAAAAAGGCTGGTTTCTTATTAGTCAGTTTTTCTGAATTTGCCTTTTCCCAAAGACAGACAGGAGAATATAAGTGCAGATACTAAGGCATACGCCGGATAATTTGAAGAAAGTAATAAATAACAGACAGAGAATCAGCAAAGTATATTGTAATTCGTTTCCCGCCCACTTGTAGTGCTGAAATTTCAGGGAAAACATGGGAAGTTCGGAAACCATCAGGAATGAGAACAGGAAAATTAAAATCGTGATTCCTCCTGCAAATAAGATAATCCTGTTTTCTCCGGATTCCAGAAACAACGGATGAATGGCTGGGATCAGGGCCCCCCAGAATAAAGCATTGGCGGGTACCGGAAGTCCCAGGAAGGTCGATTTCTGACGGGTATCGATGTTGAAACGGGCCAGTCTGACAGCCGAAAATACCGGGATTAAAAAAGCCAGAAAGGGGATACTGTTCCCGAAATTCATATGGTGAACCGCTTCTTGTAAAAAGGTGAAAACTAATAGCCCCGGAGCTACTCCGAAACTCACGACATCGGCCAATGAGTCCAACTCTTTCCCGATGTCGGAATAAGCTTTTAGCAGCCGGGCGGCAAAACCATCCAGGAAATCGAAGACGGCAGCGATGACAATAAAAATAAAGGCCCCGGTAAAAGAGCCCTGGGTGGCCATGATGCAGGCCAGGCAACCTGAGAATAAATTCAAACAGGTAATCGTATTCGGGATGTTTTTCATCAGACTTCTCATAACCGGTTGTTTAGCTTTTGAATTGTGCGATAATGGTCCGGTTTCCCTTTACTTTTTCATCCATCTTTACTTTGATTTCCGAGTCCAATGGCAGGTAAATGTCAACCCTGGAGCCGAAT
>JAVBRK010000072.1:0-35303 GCA_031548005.1 Bacteroidales bacterium | reverse complement strand
GAAAGGTGTTAATACTCGCGTTGATACGATCGTTGCAATCGAGTTTGCCGCATCATGAAAACCATTGATGAAATCGAAAATGACGGCAAGGACGATCACTGCAATAAATAATGCCATAAGTATTTGATAATTTAAGCGTATTTTACAAAAATATTCTTCAGAACTTTACCGGCATTATTGATTCGGTTGGCTGTTTTTTCCAGTTCATGGATGATTTCTTTCAGTTTAATCAGTTCTACGGTATCTTTCTCTTCTTTAAATAATTGCATGGTGCCATTTTCGTAAATGGCATCCGCTTCCTCTTCCAATCGCTTAATATCTTTGTAGATCTGACGTAATTTCTGATCCGAGTGCTTCAGGTGGGGAAGTTCGTGCATGGCTTCCTGGAGTTGATAAGTTCCTTTGTCAATGATCTCGGTCAGTTTGATGGTGCTTTCCGGAAGTCGCTTGGGAGAGTAAAGTAATACTTTCTGTGCAGCACGGTTCATAGAATCCATAACATCGTCCATTTCATCGGCTAATGCATTGATATCCTCCCGGTCGAATGGAGTGATGAACGTTTCATTTAAAGCTTTGATAATTTTTCCGGTTGTTTTATCTCCTTTGAGTTCCTCTGCTTTGATTAGTTTGCAAAGTTCGATCTGTTCATTTTCATTGTTGGTGTTGAAAAGTTGTACCAGCAACTTTGATCCCTGAACCAGAATTTCGGCTGTTTCTCCCAGGAGCGGAAAAAATTTTACATCTTTTGGACTAAAGATGCTTAGAATGTTGTTTATTTTCATATGCTACTTAATATTTATTATTCACACACATCTGCCAGAAAGTCGTACAGGGGTTTTGTCGAGGTGAATTCCGAAGAAAGGAAATCAGCAAAACCGGAGTTGAACAACTCGTTTCCGACAGGACATTTTTTATAGATATAGACGCTTTTGCGCTGCATCCAGGGTTGAAAATATTCCGGAAGACTATTTTTCAGGGGACGTTTGTATTGTTCTCCTTCCAGGATAAATCCGGATTTCCCGGTCAGATCCCGGGTGATTTCCCGGAAATGCTCCGGTTGGTATTCGATGCGTTCGCGCAGATCGTCCATTATTTTTTTCTTGGAACCATACAATCCCATGCCGTACAGGTAGCCATCGGCGGAAATTTCCATAAAAAATGCCGGAAAGTTCTGCCATTCGGGTACCAGGCGCTGGAAAGTCATCCACATATGTGTTTTGTAAGGCGTTTTATCGTGCGAAAAGCGGGTATCGCGGTAAATGCGGGATAGCATCCGGTTCGGCCGGAAATCGATCTGTTTATCAACTTCGTACATTGCCGGAGTCATCGCTGTTACCAGCGATTTCAACGGTTGCAGAAGCTCTTGTTCGTAGATATACTTGTGTTCATCGAACCAGGGCTTGCAATTATTTTCTCCTAGGTCTCTGAAGAACTGAAATGTTTCCGGGGTAAAACCTGTGAATGTATCCTGCATATTCTTTAGATTCCCAGAGATTTTCGGACTTCATTTATTTTTTGCTCGGCGGCAGCATCTACAGTTTCAAATTCTTCCCTGCTTTTTACCGGAACCTGGACTTCGATATAAAATTTGATCTTGGGCTCGGTTCCCGAGGGGCGTACTGAAACTTTTGTTTTATCTTCTGTAAAATATTGAAGTACATTGGAAGTGGTGGGCATATCGAGGGTCAATTGCTCGTTTTCAACTAAATCGTACCCGATCAGCTTGGCAAAGTCTTTGATGAATACCACTTTCGATCCTGCGATTTCGGTGATGGGATTCTGCCGGTAGTTTTTCATCATCGCCTCGATCTCTTCTGCTCCTGATTTCCCTTTCCGAACAACGGAGATCCCTTTTTCTTTGGAGAATCCGTATTCGAGGTAGATATCCTGCAACAACTGATACATGGTTTTTCCGCTGTCTTTTGCCCAGGCTGCCACTTCGGCGAGCAGCAGACAGGCCGATACGGCATCTTTGTCGCGGACGAAATCTTCGGCCAGGAAGCCATAACTTTCTTCTCCTCCTCCGATGTATTGTCTTTTACCTTCATTTTCCCGCATCACAGTAGCGATCCATTTAAAGCCGGTATAGCAGTCGTACATTTTTACATTATTCTTTACGGCAATACTTTTAACCAATTCTGAGGAAACAATGGTTTTTACGATGTACTCGTTCCCTTTCAGGCGTCCGAGTTCGCGCCAGCGGGTAATCAGGTAATGGAACAGGATCAGTAGGGTCTGGTTTCCGTTTACAAGGACGAATTCGCCCTGGTTGTTCCGGATGGCTATGCCTACCCGGTCGGCATCGGGGTCCGAGGCCATAACCATATCGGCTCCTGTTTCAGAAGCCCGTCGGATGGCCATTTCCAAAGCTGCAGGCTCTTCCGGGTTGGGAGAGGCTACGGTTGGAAAGTCTCCGCTTACGACGTCTTGCTCGGGCACGTGAATAATGTTGGTGAATCCCATGGCTTTCAGGGCTGTCGGGATTAACTGGCCTCCGGTACCGTGGATCGGAGTATATACGATCTTAATGTCGTTATGTCGTTTGATTGCTTCGGGAGAAAGGGAAATCGACAACAGATCTTTAATGAACTGTCCGTCGGTTTCTTTTCCCAGGATTTCGATCAATGCCGGATTCCCTTTGAAATTGATATTGGAAACAGAGGCAACCTGGTTGACTTCGGCGATGATATTCCGGTCGTGCGGAGCCACCACCTGAGAGCCATCGTCCCAGTAAGCTTTGTATCCGTTGTATTCTTTGGGATTATGCGATGCTGTCAGTATAATTCCACTCTGGCATCCTAACTGGCGGATGGCGTAGCTAACTTCCGGGGTAGGCCGTAGATTTTCGAAAAGATAAGCTTTTATACCGTTTGCAGAAAAAATATCGGCCGAAATTTCAGCGAATTTACGGCTGTTATTCCGGCAATCATGTCCGATTACTACTTTAATTTGCGGCAGAGAAGCGAATTCTTTTTTCAGATAATTGGCTAAACCCTGTGTTGCGGCTCCAACAGTATAGATATTCATCCGGTTGGTTCCGACACCCATGATGCCCCGCAATCCTCCGGTTCCGAATTCCAGATCTCTGTAAAATGCTTCAATCAGATCCGTTTTATCTTCCTGATCGAGTAGCCGTTGTACCTCTTTACGGGTTTCTTCATCGTAATCGCTTGTCATCCAGGAGTTCGCCCTGGCAATAACCTGCTTCAATAATACTTCGTCTTGCATACTACCTATTATAATATTGTTCCGTTATTTTGAATAAAATTATTGTTTCAAATAGTCTTCCGGAAGTTCTTTAACTTTCAGTTTCTCCCCTGTTTCAGTTACAATCTTGCGATAAAATTCGGGGCTCATTTTCGGCCGGTTCGGGTATTGTGACCCTCCGTATTCGTTGGTAATGAACTTGCCATCTTTTTCCTTTTTTACCACGCCATCCATGTACTTCACCACGAGGTATTCTCCCAGGGCTTTCCAGCGGGCGGTCGATTCCTGAGCCTGGGAAATGCTGTAGTCCGTCAAAAATTCCAACGCTTCATTTCTATCTTTCTTAACCAATTCGGAGGCTTTTTGTTCAACAAGCGGTTGCATGGAAATAAAGCCGTTTTCTAACTTATCCTGCAGCGGCTTGGTGTCTGTAATCATCTGATCATAACGGTTATACGCCATATTTGCCACCCAGTTATGAACCCAGAAAGCGGAAGTCCAGGAAAACTGACTGAAATTTCCGTTCCCTACCCGGTAACATTCGGGAGTTTTTGTCATCGATGCATACATTGGTGTGTAAACTGTGAATCTGGCGTCGTCGACTCCGAACCAGAGTACGCCTCCGACTTCGTCGGGAAGGTGATTCCGCATCTGGCCTACAAATGTAAATCCTGTTTGCTGGGTGGAGATGGGCCGCTCGAAGCAGTAATCCACGCTGTCTGACTGCCATTGTAACGGAGAGAAACGGTATGGAGACCGGAACGGGCCGGCGCCTACGTCTTTAGTCGGATCGAGCGCTGTGCCTTCGTAATGGTCGCGCATCATGTCCATCAGGTCTTTGGCGCTGAGTTTCCGGTCGGGCTTCAGATACAGAGGCATCGGCTCGGGGTCTGTTCCCAGAACGTAATTGAGCCACTCGGCTGCATTGGAGGAATAGCGATTGTAAAAACTCCAGACACGGGCTTCGCAATAACGTAGTCCTCCGAAATCAAGAGGATTGTATGTTTTTGAGAAGCTGAAATCGGAATCTTTTCCCTGAAAATAACCTTTCTCCCGCGCGAATGAGATCACATCCGGAGAATAAACGCAGTTTTTCTTGTCGTTCAACGGAAACTGATGGATGCGCGACTGGTTGGCATGCGCGGCAATACAGTTGTCGGGAATGCGGACAGCGACCCATACCGCCCCTTTATTTCCAACACCTTTGCCTATCATTTCCATGATCCATACTTCATTCTTATCCGCGATGGAAAAGGATTCGCCGCTACTGTAATATCCATAATCGCGGACCAGACCTGTCATGACCTGAATCGCTTCCTGAGCTGTTTTTGCCCGTTGCAGCGTGATATAAATCAGGCTTCCGTAGTCTATAATTCCGGTGGTGTCGATCAATTCTTCCCGTCCGGTAAAAGTGGTTTCACCAATGCAAAGCTGGTGTTCGTTCATATTGCCGATTACATTGTAAGTCTGGCTCACCTGGGGGATTTTCCCTAAATATTTACCGGTATCCCATTCATAAACATCCAACAGGGTTCCCGCCGGATAAGTTGCAGCCGGCCAGTGATAAAGTTCTCCAAACAGGGAGTAAGAATCTGCGGAATAGGTAATCATTGTCGATCCGTCGGTCGATGCTCCTTTTGCAACAATCAGGTTGGTGCAGGCGGATGCCGGAATTGTAACCAGAAGCGCCGACAGGCAGGCAATCACTATTTTCTTCATAACATATGGTGAATTTTTGAATCCCAAAGATAATACAAATTTTCAAAATATTTGTTATAAAATAATATCTCTTTTATAAGTTATTGAATTTCCGGCGCCATCAGTTACTCTTAGCTCGAGTTTTTGTTTCCCTTTTTTCATCCGGCCGGCATCAAAATCACAGAAAAGTGCATTTCGCTTCGCATCGTATTCAAATAGTACGAATTTTTCGTTCAAAGTTCCTTTCCAGGAAGCGATTCCACTTAAATTATCTTTGACGGTGAATGCCATTCGTCCGGTTTTTCCCCACTGCGCCGGGCTTACCGGTGCCACTGTCGGATTTTCGGTGTCGATCCTGATGGCAAAATCGCCGGTTTGACGGATATTAAGGTACATTTTTGCATTTTTGTATTCACCGCCCATCCAGGTTTCATTGCCGTTGGTAATGGATACAACACCGTATTTTGATTTATCGGGATAGGTATCGTTGTAGATTGTCAGAACCAGAGGGCAAGGACTGTGTAGCGGCGCCTTTTCCCGGATACGGTACAAAGGTGAAAACGGAGTATATTGGTTGATTGTATCGACTTTCAGGTAGGCGTCTTTATACAGGTTTCCTTTGGAGATGGTTAGCTGCAGTCCTTTTTCAGACAGATTGTTATTATTGCTGTAGAGATACAGGGAGCCCGCCTGACGTATGACCGGTATCGCCGATTTCTTACCGGTGACATTGAATGCAAAAACCGATTTGTTTCCGAAAGCGTCAGTCAGGGAATATTCAAATCGATAGATCTTCTCTTCATTGATGTTAATGATCCCGTTTCCGGTATTTTTATAGATTTTCAGTTGATTCCCGGGTTCGATGAATGATTTTATATGGAACGAACGGCGCTCGATCCAGTCTTCCCAACTGATAAAACTGTTGATATATCGTGTATCTGCAAAAGCAAACTGGTCTATCCGGGAGTGAAAAATAATCCGGCCGTCGACTTTGAGCGCGATTTCTTTGACTCCATAACTGTTGGAAGTACCGGTCATCCGGTCGTATGCTTTGATTCCGATCCCGATCTCTCCCCAGGCGATAATATTTTTTCCCACGGTTTGCCTGCCTGATTTATCTTTTACCAAAGAAAATACCTGGTCTCCTGAATTGCCGTTCACGACTCCTTTCCCACGTTGAGGGAAGAACATCAGGCTCCGGATTTCAGGGGCTTTATTGTCGTTGATCACCTGGCGGAACAGGGGGAGTGGATCCATGATTATCTCACCCGATGCATCCCGGATTTCAAAGTGCAGGTGGGGGCCTCCTGAACTTCCGCTGTTGCCGCTGTAGGCGATAATTTCTCCTTGTTTGACCGGTATTTTGTTTGGCTCGTATAGTAAGTTTATGGTAAAGGACTCCTGCTTGTATTGCTCGTCGACGACTAAGGCTTCAATAGATTTTGAAAACCGCTCCACATGGCCGTACACTGTCATGGTGCCGTCCGGGTGGTTCAGGTAAATGGCGCGACCGAATCCGGAAGGGCCGACAGCAATACGGGATACGTACCCGTTTTTTACTGCTTTTACCGGAAATCCGGTAGTTCCCTGAGTTTTGAAATCAATGCCTGAGTGGAAATGATTACTGCGTAACTCTCCGAAATTTCCACTCAAATAAAGCGGAATATCCAGTGGAGGGATCGGTTCCTGCGATTTTAGAAAAAGGCAATAAGTAAGAATGAGGAATAAGAATGCTATTTTTTTCACTGCTTATTATTTTCTTTTCAGGATATTAAATAGCAGTTGAATTCCGGGGGTGACCATGGAGCCATGGTCGAATCCTTCCAGTTCGTATAATTCAACTGCGGTATTTCCGGACTTTTCAGCACAATGCTTCAGGATCAGGTTTTCGTCATAACGGTAGTCCATTTCCTGCTTCCGGCCTCCTGTGGTCAGAATGATGGGGGCTGTTTTGGCGCGCATGTGGAAGATCGGAGCGTATCCGTCGATCCACCAGCGGTCTTTCGGGAGCTTTTTTTCTTCGCGGATAGTGTAGTGGGTGCAGCACTGACCACTCAGAGGATAGTACATCATCATATCATCGGCATCGATCCCGTATTTTCCGAGCCATTGTTTATCCAATGCAAGCATCAACGCCAGGTAAGCCCCGGCAGAATGCCCTGCAACGATGATTTTATCCGGGTTACCTCCATACCCGGCAATATTTTTCTTAACCCAGGCAACCGCAGCGGCTGCATCTTCGATGTAGGACGGATGTGTTGCTTTCGGAGACAAGCGATAGCCCGCCGGAACCACTGCCATACCTTGCTCTTTCAACTCGTCGGGAATATGCTTCCCTCCACCGGTGAGTCCACCGCCATGAAACCAGACGATGGTGATGAAATCCTTTTTCCCGGAGGGGTAATAAACATCTAATTTGCACTGCGATTGGGCATAGTCATCCAACCGCATTGCCGGATCGTAGTACGGAATATCTTTTTTAAACTCGTATGAATCTGTACTTTGGGCGAACCCGTACCCGGGAAAGAACAACAGTGTTGTTAAGGTGAATATGATAAAGTTTTTCATTCGATACTTTTGATTGTGATTTGCAAAAGTAAGGAAAAATTTTCCGGGATCAGGTATAAATTAATTGAAAAAGTTTGTCTTCACTCAAAATCTCCCGGGCGATTTCTATTAAATCATCGGAAGTAACGGCCTCTATTTTTGCATAAATCTGCGGCAGATTGTCATACCGGTTTAAGTGCAAAAAGCTTTTTCCCATTCCAAGGGCGATGTTTTCCCGGTGGTCGGAGGCTACCCCGAGTTGCCCTTTGAGCTGCTTTTTGGCGGCAACTAATTGTGAAGGTTTCAGCTTTTCATTACGCAGCCGGTTGATCTCCCGGAGAGCGAGTTCGATACACCGGTCTTTCGTTTTCGGATCGGTTCCAAAATAAATACTGATCACCCCGGTGTCGGAGTAGGAGGTTAAGCCCGATTCGACCTGGTAAACCAGTCCGTGTTTTTCGCGCAGGCTGAGGTTCAGACGGCTGTTCATACCTGGGCCTCCCAGAATATTGTTCAGCAGGTACAGTCCCATGCGTTTCCCATGATGCAGGTCGTAAGCCCGGCCTCCGATCATAACGTGCGATTGGTAGAGCTTTTTATCGGTAACCACCTGCCTGACCGGGATAATTTCCGGCGAAACACGCTCCGGAAAAAGATCCTGGCTCTCCTGATCTTCGTGCCCAGGTCGATCCTGATGCCCGGTATACTTCTCAACCAGTTTCAGTATTTTTGAAAACGGGGTCTTTCCGTACGAAAAGAATACCATATTTTCGGGCCGGTAAAAATGATGAACAAAGCGGAGGCATTTGGATTGCCGGAATTGTTTCAGAGATTTTTTATCTCCCAGGATGTTGTGTCCGAAAGGGTGTCCCTCGAAAACCAGGTTTTCAAATTCATCGAAGATCAGCTCTGAAGGGTTATCTTTATACGAATTGATCTCATCGAGTACGACTTCCAGTTCTTTTTTGATTTCTTTTTCGGGAAATGTGGAGTGATAGGCGATGTCGGAAAGTAGTTCGATAGCCCGTCCGGTATCTTCCGCTAAACAGGAAGTATACAAAAATGTATCTTCTTTGGAGGTGTAAGCGTTTAATTCGCCGCCTACATTCTCCATCCGGTTCAGAATATGCCAGGTTTTGCGTTTGCGGGTTCCTTTGAAGAGCATGTGCTCTACAAAATGCGCCATCCCGTATTCGGAGGCTAACTCATCCCTCGATCCGGTATTGATTGCAAAACCGCAATAAGATACCGGACCGGAAGATGGTAAATGAATGATCCGCAGACCATTTTGTAAACAATGATTTTCGTAAGAGCTCATTCTTATTTCGATAAATACTTTTTGTACCGCAGTAATGCTTCGATATAATAATAATCGGCGTAAACCAGGGGAACATCGATTTCTCCGCCGTGGGGGATGCTTCCCACGCTATGCATCAGAATAAAATCCCCGTTTTGGCCCAAGGCGGCCCGGTAAGCGGGAGAAGCCAGGCTGTGCAGCATTTCTGTGGCAGCTTCTGCATATATTTTATTGTGTGTAAAATCATAAAGTTCAAACAATGCAGAGGCTACGATAGTTGCAGCAGATGCGTCCCGGTATTGGGCCAGCGGGAATTCGCCCGGTTTTTTGGGAAATTTTTCTTCTTTAGGAGCCCACTCGGCAGTATAGCCCTCTTGTCCGGCGTTGAAGTCCCAATACGGAACCTTATCGGCAGGCAGATTCGGATTGTTCAGGTACCAGTCCGCCATTTTCTTTGCAACGTCCAGATAAGTAGAATCTCCGGTTTCGCGAAACATCATAGTAAACCCGTAAATTCCCCAGGCCTGACCGCGCGCCCAGGTGGAGTTATCGCTGTATCCCTGGCAGGTAGCCTGGTCTTTCACCACCCCGGTCAGCGTATCGTAGTCGACCACATGGTAACTGCTGTAGTCTGGACGCAGGTGATTCTTGATGGTCGTGTTTGCATGGGTCACCGCAATGTCGTAATATTTTTTATCTCCGGTCGCTTTGGATGCAAAGAACAACATTTCCAGATTCATCATATTATCGATAATTACCGGATAAAACCATTCGATGGTATCGTTCCAGGCTTTACGGTAGTTCCAGGACTTGATCGTTCCGGTTACCGGACTGAAGCGTGTCGACAGCGAGTTGGCGCTTTCAATCAGGATTTGCTTGTATGCATCATTGGGATTGAGGCGGTACCCGTTGCCGTAGCTGCAGTACATCATGAAACCCAGATCGTGATGTCCGGTAAAAGTTTTAAGTTCTTCCAGGCTATTGGTCCATTTCGTCGCGTCATCTTTCCAGTGCTGCTCGCCCGTCAGTTCATACAGGTACCACAATGTTCCGGGAAAAAATCCGGGAGTCCAGTCGTACATTCCGGTCGATACCAGATTCCCATCCTGGTCGGTGGTACGTGGATATTTTCCTTGAGGATCACCGGTTTGTTGAAGCATCAGATCGGTTTGTTGAGTTGCAAATCCGATGTTTTCATCAATAAATTTTTTTTCTTTGCTTTCACAGGAAGTCATAAAGACAAATCCGGCGAATACGAATGGTAAGACTGATTTTAAGTTCATATCCTTAATATTTAATTACTTAATTATTTAAAAACAACAAAACGGATCAATGATCCTTAAGCCTGATCCCTGTATCCGGTCGTTCCGGCATTATAGCTGATAAATGAATAATGCGGGCGTACAAATTTAATTATTTTAATCCGAAACTATTGATTGTTCCCTGTGAGTGAGGAACCGGCCGGATCCGGTCTTCCGGCAGTATTCCTTCTCCTGTATACAGTGTAATTTCCGTATTCCGGGGCATCTGACAGGAATAAATACCATTTCCTTCATTTTTTAACCCGATGTTCGCTTGTTGGGACTGTAGTTTAACAGTTCCTTCCAGCCCAGGGATAATTCTCAGTTTTCCCGGGGAGGTACTTCTTACTTTTACCCACCGGGTTCTCCCTTCCGTACGGAGGGCGCTGATTAAAAAAGCTCCTTCCGTTCTGAAGTTATCGAAAGCTGCATTTTTCCAGTCGTCCGGAACCGCTGGGAATACCCGAACCGTGTTGTTCCAGTATTGCAGATATAATTCCTGTATACTTGCTGCGGCAGCTAAAGGAGTTTCTATGACCGGCCCGGATTCCAGATACATGGTGTTTGGTTTGACATATTTGTCTAATAATATTTTCAGAGCGTCACGCGCTTCGTTTCCTTTTCCCATCATAGCGTAGATGGAAGCTCTGCCTGTAAAGGAATAGCCTTGAAGAGCGGAAGGCATACTTTGCCAGCGATTAAATGAACGTTCGATCAGACTGCGGTTTTCCGGCTGGTCCCAATTCATCTCGTACAGAGGATAGATCATCAGTAAATGAGAATAATGACGGTGGGATTGGCTATAAGGTGTATTTTGAGCAATAAGCAAACCGGTTTCATCTTGAGGGTAATCGATCAGGTTATCGGAAATATCCTGCCAGGTAGGGGCCAGTGTATCCCGGTAATTTTCCTGCCGGTTGATTTTTAATAATGTGTTGACTCCCCAGCGAAACAGCGACAGGTCGTAGTTCGTATTTCTCCCCATACCCCCGGGGTATTCGGGCGAATATGTTTTAGGGATGATTTCCCATTTCCCATCCTTATTTTTAGCCGATAAGTGGATATAATAGTTGATGCTTCGCTTAAGTAGAGGATAAAGCTTTTTCAGGGTTTCCGGATTCATGGAGTAGCGGTAGTGCTGCCAATAGTAATAGAGTATCCAGGTCAGGTTGCCGACTTCGGCATCCATGCCGGACAGGCCTTGGGTATCGTCCCGGGTAACTGATACCGGACTGATCAGGTCGGGCGCTGCCGTCCGTCCGATAGCCGCCGAATTGTACCGGTATGGGGTGGGGACATTCTGATGGAGGTGCTCCGTATTTTTATCGATGAGATCGATCAGTGAAGAAGCCAGGTACAGACGGTTGGCCGTGTATAAAGGCGAATAGGTAAGTTGGATGTTGAGATTCATCCAATAGGCCGGCCAGGGGGTGTAGCGCGTCCACGGGCCCTGCAGGTCGATTGTCGGCTTCCCCCGGCGGGTAGCGGATGCTAATTTGTATTGTTGAATCCAGTAAAAACTTTCGATCCGGGCATCCGGAATGGCCATAAAGCTTTGCGGATAGTATCGATGCCACCAGTTGCGGTGTTTTTCAACCAGATCTTCCATTTTCTTACTGTTTATCCGGTGTAATTGTTTTTTTGCCAGAATGAGCGATTTTTCACTTGCAACAGTATCGAATTGTATGGTGATAAAAAAGCGGCGTTTCCCGTTTCCTTTTTCTTCTTTCCAGGCAGTGGTGTAGCTTCCGCCGGCGTTTAGTTCCTGCTTACAGAAAGAAATCTCCTTTTCCCGGGAAATAACAGGTTCCGGATTGGCTGTATACCCTGCCGGCATTTCCCGGAACCCGGCTCGTGGACTGACAGATTTTTCGGGTTGCCAGTCCCAGGTAAATGCTGCTTCTCCCGGAGATGAAGAGGTTTCAAAAAAAATCAATTCGGTTTCGGATGCTGTCAGCATTCTCCATTGAATATCCCCTTTGTCGGTTCTGATCCGGCCACGGGTCTCTGCATTCCAGAGATCGAGCCGGGCCTCGATAGTCCGGATATTTCCGGCAGGTTTCAGGGTGAAATGTCCGATAGGTAACCGGGCTTTACTGAATAAATTATCTATATCCCCGGTTCCGTGGTCGTACACATCGGTTCTCCCCACATCTAAGCGTAGCGTGTTGTCGTCTTTTTTATAAAGCATGGTCCCAAGCAGGCCGTTTCCGGTAAAAGCGCCTTCATGCCAGTTGGTACTCAGGTTGTTGTATACCAGGTCGTGGTTCTGCATAAATTGCTCCCACTCGATTTCATTTTGTTGGGCGAAAACGGCCGGATTGCATACCAATGCAATAAGAATAAGCCGGCAGACGATTATTTTTCTGTAAAAAGCCATTCGCAGGTATCTGTTAATAGTTGTTTTTTATAGGCCGCTCTGACCGAGATTTCATTTTTTCCCGGGGTTAATGTAATGTTGTTCCAGACGATGCGGTTAAAAGCATCTTTTTTCTTCTTACCTTGCGATTTGCCATTCACAAATAACTCGCATTCAGGAATATTCGTAAAAACTTTGACTTCGGTTACCGGAAGAACCCGCTCTGTGAAACGGCGGTCGGCAATGTAAATTACCGGTTCCGGGTTCCAGTTGGCTTTATAAAAAAAGAAGGCGTCTTTTTTCGTTTTCCGGTCGTAGGTAAGCAGTCCTTTGTCGTTCATGCCTGTCCGGTCTCCTTCGTCACGGATAGAGGAAGTAAAATCAGCCCAGACCCAGATGTATTTACCCCAGATAAACGGACGCTTGGACATTTCTTCCCAGTGTTTTTCGTGATAGAGCGTTTGCCATCCCTCCGGATGGAATTTACCGCTTGCTGCCGGAGCTTTTATTTCGGCAGTGTGTTGGGAAATACTTGCTCCTGCCCCGTATTCGCTGACTGCAATTGGTTTTTCGGGAAACAGGGAGTGTATTTTGTCGGCCCAAACGCCGATGTCTTCAAATTTGCCCCCGTACCAGCCGTAATATTTATTCCAGGCAATCAGGTCGGAAACATAGTTAAAAGTCTCGTTATCTAAAAATGAGGCACAGGTGGTGTACCGGTAGGGGTCTTCTTTTTTGACCAATTGATTCAATTCCGTGAGGAAAGGAACCGGATGGTCGTAGTCCAGTTTCAGCTCATTGAATAGTCCCCAGAAACAAATGGAAGGGTGGTTATATTTCTGGCGGATCAGTTCGGTCATCGTGGTCCTGGCATGATTTTCAAGCGCCTCGCTCCGGATATATCCGGGTCCGGTATAACCTCCGGGACCGACAAATGGTATTTCTGTCCACAAGACGATTCCGTTCTGGTCGCACAAGTCGTAAATCGGCTCCCCATGAGGATAATGCGTTAATCGCATGGTGGTGACTCCGATTTCTTTCATCAGTTCCATATCCGATTCATAATCCTCCCGGGTGAGTGCGCTTCCTTTTCCGGCCAAATCTTCGTGCCGGCCAAAACCATACAGATTCAGGTATTTCCCGTTCAGGAAAAACCCTTTTTGCGGGTCTACCGTAAAGTAGCGGATTCCCAGAGGCTGAATGATTTCATCGACGGCTATACCTTCTTGTAATAACTCAACTTTTACCCGGTATAAGTGCGGATTTTGTTTTCCATTCCACAAAACCGGATTTTTCATAGTGAACCGGACGCTCAGACTTTCCTGTTCGGGATCCGGTATGGTACTGAGTGATTCATACACCCTGTTTTCGCCATTGTATACGGTGGTTTTTAACTGATACTTTTTATCCGGATCTTTCAGCGAAAGCATTGTTTTTACTTCGATACCGGCCGATTTTTCCGATACGTTATTTTGTGTCAGATATACTCCGGGCGAAGCGCAGTCTAAGGGAGAAATACAGTTTTTTCCGGTGACAATCAGATGTGCCGGCCGGTGTAGTCCTCCGAAAACATTAAAGTCGCCGCTTAAAGGAAGTACATCCGTCCGGAAAGCGTTGCTAACGATGGCTGTTAGTAAATTAGGTTTTTCAAAATCGACGAAATCCGTAACCTCGTAGCAGAAAGCTGTATATCCGCCATGATGTACTCCTACCACCTGTTGGTTGACTAATATTTGGGCAACGGAGTTAGCTCCTTCGAAATACAGGAATAAGCGCTTGTCTTTCATGTCGGGATTTAACTCTAATTTCCTTTGATAAATCATGGTTTCCCGGCTGTAATTAATTTTCCCGTCGAGCACATCGGAGGCGTTCCAGGTATGAGGCAGGGTCACCGGTATTTTTTCCACATCCCGGTTTACATTGTACGCCGGATAGTAAGTCCAGCCCTCGTTCAGGTCGATCGTCTGCCTGGAGATCTGAGCTGAAATGTGAGTAATGGTTACTAATAAAAAGCATGTTATTAAATAAAAGGATCGAATCATAATCTTAAGTTATTTTGACAGAGTGAATTGATAGTTTCCGGACAAGTTTTTCTCCTTTGCCAGGAGCGATATTTTATAGATTTCTTCTCCCCAGACGCCGGAGAGCCGGGCATCGTCCAGTTTGATCGTTTCGAGAGAAGGCTCGAATGCTTTTTCGTTGTATGAAAGAATCAGCTTTTCTCCTGAAACTTCGAGGATTATTTTTCCCGGTTTGGAAATGTCGATTTTACCCCAACTTAAAAAGTTGATCCGGTTGCTTTCTTTGATTTCTTTTAAATCGTAAGTATCCGAAATGATTAATTGATCATTTTGCAAAGTGTAGGAGCGTATCCATTTGTTTAC
This sequence comes from Bacteroidales bacterium, assembly GCA_031548005.1. Taxonomy (GTDB): domain Bacteria; phylum Bacteroidota; class Bacteroidia; order Bacteroidales; family Azobacteroidaceae; genus BNXB01. The sequence goes on along the minus strand of JAVBRK010000072.1, from coordinate 20,510 downwards.
GGCAGCCTGTTCCGGATAGGCCGTGGCGATATTGGCCGAAAATACCCGTTTCCCGGCGTTGAACCGGACGTCCGTAGCTTTGAACTGCGAACCGTACGATTGTGGAATTCCGTTAATTAACGGCAGGTTATGATAATTGCTCTGCATGGTCCAAATAGAGTAGCGATCCTTACTGAATGTTTTCCGGGTATAAGTTCCTACTCCGGCATCGATGATTATGGGGATGGTATTCAGGTACAGGGAGAAGGTTCCGGCGTCGTTGTGGTTATGACTTTCGTCATTGTATCCGCCTTTCGAAGCAAAAAAGAATCCCGATTTATTTTTCATATAACAGAATTCGGTCTCCGGATACCAGGTGTATCCGGGCGTGTTGTGAGATGGAGCGGTTGCTGCTAATTCCCGGTCGTAGAGCAATGACTGAAGCCCCCGGTAAAGATCCGTACCGAAACTCAGCTTCAGGGGAGCGGCCTGTCTGTCCGGGGTCAGTGTGTTCAGATAAGCGGCATAATGCATCATTTCGTTACTCCCGACAGCTTTCCCATACCGGTAAACGAGCGGAGCGTCTCCTCCGCCTTTAGCCGACGCATCTGCAAAATTAACTACCCAGCCATTTCCCACATAAGAACGGGAAATATATTCTCCCATATTTTTGATAATCGGTTCGTTGAAAAGAGAAATCTTTCCGGCAGCGCCGTCGTGCAGGAGCTGGAGGTAGTCGTAAAGTTTTCCTGCGGCATGTCCCCAATACGAAGGACCTTCTTCACAGGCTCCGTCGGCATGTGTATAGTTGATGAACTGATCGACCGATTGCATGGTGCGGTATGCCGCTTTGGCCAGTTTCCCGGGATCATTTTCGAGCAGCATGAAACATTGCAATACATTGAAATTACACCAGGGGTTCCAGTTGTTTACCATTCCTCCGGGCTGGAGGTTGAACGCCATCCACCAGAATCGGTCGGTATTCATGTAAGTATCTAAGATGCGTTCCTGAAGTGTTTGACGCAGCCGGATCGAGATCGAGGGATCTGTTTGATCAAATACATCGTGAAAATAATAGTATGTCCACGAGAGTAAAGAGCCGACCTCTCCGGCTGTCAGGTCGATTACGTGCTCCCGGAAATCGGGCAGGGAGCGTCCGGTCGACTGTAGGACGACGTGCGCCGACAGAGCCCAGGAAGTCATTTCACAATTAAAATAGACTCCGTTGATAATCTGGTCGATAAAACGGCCTTTCCCTTCTGCTAACTCGGCCATTATGAGAGACGAAAGCGCCTGGTTGTTCTCGTTGAACGGTTTTTGCATCATTTCACGGTTACCGCTCCGTTGAAATTCCAGGTAGTCGGTTGCCTTGATCACTTTCCATTGGTAATCCAGGTTATTTTCTCCAAGACCAATCAGTTCCTGCTTATAGCTTCCCAGGAACCGGTCCCACGCCGGCCGGTCGGAATAAGCCGGGTAAGGCGCCCATTTCCGGTCGCCTGTCATTATTTTCTCCAGTTCACCGGGGGGTGTCTTTTTTTCCAACAGGTTCCGTTCTACGTAAGCGTATCCGTTTACAAAAGAAAAGCAGAGCGCGATCAACAGTGTGGTATACAGTCGTTTCATAATATATTATAAATGTAGGATTTTTTCCTGCAATAAAAAAGGCACCCGGCAAATATCCACCAGGTACCTTTCCTTCTTTGCCTAATTCACAAAATTAATCTTTATAATTAAAATAAGAATAATATTGCCTAAAATTAATAAATCCAGCCTGGAGTCGGTGTGATATTCGAATTTTTCTCTTTCTCGGTCTGAGGAACAGGCCAGGTATACATCTGATCGCCTAACCAGGTGTACGGACTCACTACATTTCCCCATACCTGTAAGATACCGTTTCCGGATTTGAACTTGGTTTCTTTCCATGTTTTCCAGCGCATTTCGTCAAAGAAGTTGATCCCTTCGTTCAGGAACTCTACCCGGCGTTCGTTTCTTACTTTTTCACGTAATTCCGCCTGGCTGGTATATTTTACAGCAGGCATCTCTACTCCGGTACGGCTCCTTACCAGGTTCACTTTTTCTGCTGCTTCCGGAAGTTTATTTTGTTCTATCAGCGCTTCGGCCCATAGTAATAATACATCGGCATAGCGGATCAGCGGTTCGTCGCCCGGGCAGCGATCTCTTGCCGGAATCGGATTGTTCCCTTCATAGACGAATTTACGATGCAGATAATGGAACTGAGTCCGGGTATCTGTCCACAGATCGGCATAAGCCTGCTGTACCATAGGCCAGCGGGAAGTTGATATTTGTTCGTTGGATCCCAGAACGCCCCGGTACTCGGAATAAGGAGTAATGACGCTGAGCGCCAAACGGGGGTCGCGGTTCTCGTATGCTTTCTTTATCCGGGCTTCGTTTCCGTCTTCCAGATATAATGCTTTTGCCGGTTCGCTGAGAGTCGCCAGGCGATCATTAATTGCTTTAACAACATCAGCGGGCTGATCTTTTTTATTACGAAGGAAGAATACTTCCCGGTCTTTGGGTGTCATGGTATTATATCCCGGAATGACATCGTCCCAGTTGAACGGGGTTCCGTCTGCATTTTCATACAGATCGACGCCGTTGGGAGATACTAAGAATGTATTCCAGCAGGAACCGAAAGAAGAGCGGGTGCCGCAATAGAACTGGGCGTTTCCGCCGTAACCCAGATCACCTGTATTTTGTACGCTGAAGATCATTTCCTTGGACCGTTCGTTCGCTTCCGTGAACAATTGTTTATATCCGCCCTGGAACAATTCATATCCGCATTCTCCGACTTTGGCGAAATCGGCTACTGCCAGTTCCCATTTCTTTTGCTGCATATAAGTTTTGCCTCTCAGAGCATATGCAGCGCCTTTGGTAACACGGCCTTCTTTGGTATCGATATTGGGAAGTTGAGACTCATTGATACAGTCGGTCAGGTCTTTGATCACTTGTTCCCAAACTTCTGCTTCGGTGCTTTGCCCTTTTGTACATTGCTCCGGCAGGATCGGTTCTAAATAAATGGGAACACCCCGAAAGAGTTCGTTCAGACGATAATAATGAAAAGCTCTCATAAATTTAGCTTCTGCAATCAACCGCGCCTTTTTTTCTTCCGTTATCGGCGATTTTACCGGAATGTTGGCGATCGCATCGTTCGACCGGTGCACCCCTTCATAAAGTTTTTTCCAGGTTTTGTTGAACAGGTCGTTTCCGGTGGTTATCGTTCCCAACAGAAAACTTTCATTGCTTCTCGCTTGGCCGGTGTATCCCCACTGGTCGTAGGCGAAATGCCCGAAAGATTGGTCTGTCCCTACAAATCCCCAATTCCGCAGGTTCGCATAAATTCCGGCGACGCCCATGTCCGTGAGGTTTTCGGTAGTCCACATGGTGGTCGACGATGGTTTATTATACGGAGCTGTATCCAATACGTCGGTACATGCCATGAAACCGGTCAGCATGCCCGTAGTAATTGTCAATATGTAAAATAATCGTTTCATATTCTTTAGATTGTTTAAGATTAGAATGTAAGATTAAGTCCCACAGAATATTGCTTGGCTGCAGGATAAATATTGATCCCTGCGCCTGCTTCCGGATCGATACCCGGGAATCCGGTAATAGTGGCCAGGTTCTCTCCGGACAAAAATAATCTCAGGTTATTGACCCGGATCTTATCCATCCACTGTTTTGAGAAAGTATACCCGATTTGCAGGCTTTTCAATTTGATATAGGATGCATTGTACAGATAAAAGTCGTTATCTATATGAGCTCCGTTGGAGTTGTATCTCAGTCTTGGATATTTTGCATTGATGTTATTCAACGGATCATTCGGATCGCTTTCATTGTAATAGTAGTATTTAGAGGCGGCTACAGAGTCGATTACCGTGCGGTCTCCGATATTGGAATTGCTGATTCCTCTTTCGTTGACATAATAATACATTCCGGCGTTTCCGGCCCATTGCATGCTGAAATCAAAACCTTTCCAGGCTGCGGAAGCCGTAAGCCCGTAGCTGTATTTCGGTAACTCTGATTTACCGGTGAACTTCCGGTCGTAGGAGTTTCCATAGATTTTGTCTCCGTTGAGGTCGGCCATAATCGTCTCTCCATACCATAAACCGGTTTTGTTGACCGTATTGATGCCGAAAGTATAACCGGCAGCCTGCATGTCCTTGATCCATTGCATGTCTTCCGGAGTCCGGATCATTCCATCTTTGGGGCCTCCCTGGGGATTGACAGAGCCGTCGGTGTTTTTATAAGTTCCGTCGCCTGCATACCGGGTACGGATATAAAACTCGTCGATCATGTGTCCTTCGGTACGTATTTTTGTTCCGTCGATAGACGCTGTCTCCCCGATGTTGCTTTTATAGACCTGTTTTCCGTTTTCATCTACAAAACCTTCCTGTACCTTTCCTAAGTAAGAGACGATTTTATTCTGATTATAGGAAAAATTTGCAGAAACGGAGTAACGGAAATCCTGGATTTTGTCGTTCCAGCCAATACTTACTTCGACACCCTGATTTCTCATGTCTGAGGTGTTTTTGGAAGGAGCGCCTACTGTTCCCATGGTCAGGTAAATAGACGGAGACGTGATAATTCCTTCCGTTAACCGATCGTAATAATCAAGTTCGATATTGAGTCGTTGCTTCAGGAAAGAAGCGTCTAAACCGATACCTGTAGCCGTAACATTCTCCCAGCTTAACAGTGGATTTGCCAGCTTACTCTGGGCCAAGCCATTGTAAATCAATCCTCCCATAGAAGTATTCTGCTTGACATAAGCTGCCTGCCAGTCGTAATAACCTCCGGTCGTATTTCCTAATTTACCCCAGGAAGCGCGTAATTTCAGGTTATCGATCGACGAATTTTGCATGAAAGATTCCTCCGAAATGCGCCAGGCCCCGGAGAAAGAAGGGAAAGTTCCCCAACGGTTGTCCGGAGAAAAGCGGGAAGAAGCGTCCCGGCGGAAATTGGCTTCAAAAAGGTATTTACTTTTGTAAGCATAGTTCAAACGTCCGAGCCAGGAAATCATTCCGTAATCGTATTCACCTCCGGTATCTTTTTGTTTTGAACTGTCATTCGGATCCAGACCACCCCAGATACGTACCATTTCTGTTGCCGTGCCGATGTCTGTAATGGAGAAATCCATCAGCCCCTTACTTTGTACGTTGAGCTCATTCATGTCGTAATAGTATTGCTCGTATCCGAACAGGGCGCTGATACTGTGGTCTCCGAAATCCCGCATGTAATTCAGCATGGCTTGCGCCGTGTATTCGAAAGAATGATCGGAATCATATCCTACAGTCGCATCTTTCAGGGTGGTTCCGTATCTCATAATTTTATCGGTACGGAAGCTGTACATATCGTTCGATTGGGAATAGGAGTTATTTTCATAGCGATAATCCTGATAGTTGAAACGCAAGTCAGCAGTTAGTCCTTTGTAAATATCCGCACCGGCATACCAGGTGGTATTGATCCGTGTCGTGTTTTTCATTCCGCCGGTATTGTGCAGGAACCACAACAGGTTATTGGCAGTACCATCTTCTTCTGCTGCTTCCGGATATCCGAATTTTCCGTTGTGTACGGGGGTCATTCCCGGCACCGTCTGAAACAGATAAGTGAAAGCGCCGTTCTCGTTGCCGGGCTGTTTATCCTGTCTCATAGCATAAGTTTGCGTTCCCAGTTTCAGGAATCCGCTCACTTTGGTTTCTGCATTTATCCGGAACTGGTAGCGTTTTAATCCTGTATTTTCCATGGTTCCCGGATTATCCATGTACATAAGAGAGAGCAGGTAGTTGGAATTTTTACTTCCTCCGGTGACCGACAGGTTATGCTTTTGATAGAGTTGATTCTGAAACAGGGCGTCGAACCAGTCGGTATTCGGATAAGCTAAAGAATTTGGAATCCCCCATTCGTTGTCTGTACTACCCGGATTTTTGGCTGCCGCTCGCCAGCTATCGATTGTTCCCTGGCTGTAACGTTCTGCAAAATTCACGTTCCGCTGAGCGCGGTTGAACATTTCCATGTAATCGGCGTAGTCCGTGATAAAGTTATATTTGCCAGCCGGTTCTTCCGAAGAAACGATACCGGTGTAAGTGATTCGCGGCATCGCCTCTGTTTTCCCCCTTTTGGTGGTGATCAGAATCACGCCGTTGGCAGCGCGGGATCCGTAAATAGCGGCGGAAGCCGCATCTTTCAATACGGAAATCGATTCTACGTCGTCTGGGTTTACAGAGTCCATGCTTCCTTGCGCTCCATCGATAATCACCATCGGTCCCCGGTAGTCATTGTTGAATGTCCCTGCTCCGCGGATACGGATGGAAGCCCCGTCAGATCCGGGATTTCCCGAACTTTGCCTTACGGTTACCCCGGCAGCTAATCCTGATAAAGAAGTGGAAAGGTTGGGTACCGGACGGCTCTCGACTTTTTCAGAATTGATGGTCGATACGGATCCGGTTAAGTTCGCTTTCTTTTGGGTACCGTAACCGACCACTACGACTTCGTCTAACAGTTGGGCGTCTTCTTTCATCCGGATGTCGATGGTGGTTTGGGTACCGACTCTGACTTCGGTTGATGCATACCCGAGATAAGAGAATACCAAAATCGGATCGGTATTCTGTAAATTCAGCGTGTAGCGGCCGTCGATGTCTGTAGCCACACCTGTGGAAGTACCTTTGATTGTAACACTGACACCAGCCAGGGGCTCTCCGTTCTCGTCAGTCACGATGCCGCTGACCTTGCCCTGTTGTTGCAGGGTTTCTTTTGGAGCGATAACGATCGTCTTGTTGTTATTTACACGATAGCCCAGTTTGGTAGAGGAGAGCACTTCATTCAGCACCTGTTCTACACTTTCGTTTTCAGCATTAACAGATACCTTTTGGTTCATGTCGCTCAATCCTTCCGTGTAGAAGAACCGGTAGTCGGTTTGTTTCTCGATGGATTTGATAACATTCTTAATCTCAGTGTTGCTAAGTTTAAGGTTCACAGCTGTTTGTGAGATTGCCTGCGTTGCCAGTGCAGTTTGGGTAAAAGCGTAGAAAATGAAAAAAATGAACCATTTGGCAACCATTTTAATCTGCATGGCTTTCCCTGCATGTAATTTTTTCATACCTTTGTAATAATTTAGATTGTTTTTAGATAGTTACATTAGAGTCGTAACACTTAAATTGCAATTTGAATTTACCGGAAAATGTTACCGCATTTTCCGGTTTTTTGTGATTTTCTACTTTTAGACCATAGGCGAAATATTAAATTTTATAATTTAATTCATCGATTTCTCAAATACTTTCCGTTGATCCGGATTAACTGCTAATACCACTGTTTTCTTGTCGATATAATAGTTGATCGGAGCAATACTTTTCATAATATCCATAACCTGTTCCAGGGTTTCGTCTTCCAAAATTCCGCTGAATTTGTATTTCTTGAGTACAGGGCTCGCAATCACTACATTAACATCGTAGCGTCGTTGTAGTTTCTGGGCCAGACTTTCCAGTTCTTCTTCCTGGATAATCCAACGGGGATCTTTCCAGGAGGTGTAGAGCGCCGGATCGACTACCGCTTTTTGTATAATTTCTCCTTCCGGATTTTTCTCCTCCGGAGTATTTTTCAGAGCCGGTCGTTTATTTTTTTGTTGTAATTCCTCTTTTCCGAATTCTTTCCGGATGGTTAGCATCTGGCTTGGTTGAAGCAGGATTTCTTTTTTCAGATCTGTAGAATTTATATTTGGATTGATACTGACCGATCCGTTGACCAATGTTGTCTGAACAAATGATTCATCGGGATAGGCTTTCACATTGAATTCAGTTCCTAAGGCATTGATTGCGGCATCCTTTGCCATAACTGTAAAAAGGCAACTGTCTTTTTTTGCGACTTTAAAATAAGCTTCCCCTTCCAGTTTTACTTTTCTGCAGTCGAGACCGTAATCCATGTTATATTCGAGTGTGCTGCCGGCATTTAAGGTTACCTGGCTGCCGTCGGGAAGCTCGATCTTAGTCATGGAACCTAAAGGCGCCGTAATTTTATTGCTGAGATTCAATGTGTTGCTGACGAGGGTGTTAATTGGTTCGGTCAGGGTTGGGTTTTTGAGGTTGAAAGCGAAGAAATAACAAGCCGCAGCACCCAGTGCAAATGCGACGACCGCAACCGCAACAGGGCGGATTCGCGTCCAGATCGTTATCGTATTTCTCTTTTCAGAGGCATATTCCGGATTTTTGTTGCTAATCTGATCTTGCACTTTCTGCCAGGAAGCTTCTATCTGGTCATCGCCGGGAGCTTCCAGTGTCCGGAGAAAATATTCTTTCCTGAAATCAGACAAATTCTCCTGGTCACGAAAAAATCCCAATAATTCTTCGCGTTCCTTTGAGGTCAATCCCTGCTCAAAAAATTTTGAAGTCAGGGCTTTCAGTCTGTGTTGTTGAATCTGCGTCATAAGTGTTAACTATTATTAAAGACGGATAAATTTTTTAAAAGGGTGGGTGGAACTCAGGAAAAATGATGATTTAACTTATTTTTCAGGATGCTGAGTGCATCCCTCAGGTTCGATTTGATGGTATTTTTACTGACCCCCAGTTTTTGTGCGGTTTCTTCATAAGAAAGTCCATTCAGCCGGATGAGAATAATTGTTTTCTGGTATTTGGGCGGAAGCTCTGCGATTGCCTCCAGGATTATTTTTTCTTCTTCTCTGGCAGCTAAAGCGTCGAGCGGGTTCATCCCCAGATCGGCCAATGAATTGCATACAATGTAGTCTGCATCGATCTGAACTAATAATTCTTCCGGGTTTGTTCTTTGCGGTAATAATCGATGCAGGTATTTGTAACAGCTTTAGTCAGATAATCCTCCCAGGAAGATTTTATTTGTATCCGGTTCTGATTGTCCCATATTTTGACAAATGTTTCGCAAACAATTTCATCGGAGATGTCGTTGTTGAAATAAGCCCGCACTATCCTGAATAATCGTGGATAGTTCTCTTTGAATAATTTTTCGAAACCGGATTTAGTAAACATTCATATTTTAATTTTACCGACCCATTACAGACATCTCCGGACAAAAGTACAAAAAATATTTTTTTCATTACTTTTAGAAAATAACTACCTTTGCATTCTTCATGATAGATCAGCTTACTATAGAACGAATTCAGTCGGCATCTCAGATCGTAGATGTTGTTTCTGATTTTGTGACACTACGCAAGCGCGGGGTGAATTATGTTGGTCTATGCCCGTTTCACGAAGATAAAACACCTTCATTTTACGTATCTCCTGCTAAAAATATCTGTAAATGTTTTGCTTGCGGAGAAGGCGGAGCCCCGGTTCATTTTGTGATGAAACACGAGCAACTGACTTTCCATGAGGCCCTGAAATACCTGGCAAAGAAGTATGGAATCGATGTGAAAGAAGTGGAATTGACCGACGAACAGAAACTCGCTCAGGGAGAACGAGAGAGTATGTTCATCCTCAATGGCTTTGCTCAAAAAATATTTTCATCCAATCTTTTTGACCACCTGGAAGGAAAAACGATTGGTCTTTCTTACTTCAGAGAGCGTGGATTCCGCGAAGATATTATCCGGAAATTCCAATTAGGGTATGCTCTCGAAGAACGGGACGCATTTACAAAAGAAGCTCTGAAAGCCGGATATAAGAAAGAATACCTTGAAAAAACGGGATTGGCCATTGTCCGTGAAGATGGTTATACGGCCGACCGTTTCCGCGGACGTGTTATTTTTCCGGTACACTCGCTGGCTGGAAAAGTGGTGGCATTCGGAGGCCGGATTCTGAAAAAAGACGAAAAGACCGCTAAATATGTCAATTCGCCCGAAAGTCCGATTTACCACAAAGGAAATGAGTTGTACGGGATTTATCTTGCCCGCCAGGCGATTGTCAAACACGACCGCTGTTTTTTAGTGGAGGGATATACCGACGTGATTTCGATGCATCAGGCCGGCATTGAAAATGTCGTGGCATCTTCGGGAACCGCTCTGACACAGGGACAAATCCGGTTGATCCTGCGTTTTACCAATAACGTGACTGTACTCTACGACGGGGATGCAGCCGGGATCAAAGCGGCGTTGAGAGGGATCGATCTGTTACTGGAAGCCGGATTGAATATTAAGGTCGTACTGCTTCCCGCAGGAGAAGACCCTGATTCTTTTGCCCGGAAACAGAATGCCAGCTCATTCATCGATTATATTCAGAAAAACGAAGCCGATTTTGTAAAATTCAAAACCGGATTGCTGATTGAAGAAGCTGGTAATGACCCCATTAAAAAAGCGCAACTGATCAATGAAATTGTCAATACGGTTGCATTGATTTCTGAAGAAATCACCCGTTCGGTCTACATCAAGGAGTGCTCCCTGTTGCTGGATACCGATGAGCGGATTTTGCTCCGGGCCGTTGTCCAGAAACGGAAAGAGCTGGCGGCTCAAAGATTGAAAGCCAGCGAGCAGCAGGTTGCCAGCGATGTTTCCGGCTATGAAGAAGATCCTGCTGTTGCTGCTACCGGCGAAACGGAATCGATTACCGACTCTGTAAATATCAGGCCGGAGTATTATTTTTCGCGTTTTGAAAAGGCGATATTGCATTATGTGGTGAGATATGGCGAACGGATTTTGTACACAGCAGAGAATGAGGAGAAAACAGAGCAAATCCCAGTAACGGTTGCAGAATATATTGTCCGGGACCTGCAACAAGATGATCTGGAGTTTGAACATCCCATGCACCGGCAGATCCTTTTGGAGGCCTGTGAACGGTGTAAACAGGAGGGGTTTGTAGCAGAACGTTATTTCCTGAGCCACCCGGATCCGGAAGTCAGCCGCCTGTCGGTCGATCTGGCCAGCGATAAGTATCCACTGAGTAAGATCCATTCGAAATTTCAGAAGGTAGAGGAGGAATCCGAGAAATTGATGGAATTAGTTCCTTATGAGGTGCTGAACTACAAGGATGCCATTTTAAAGAAGCAAATGGACGAGTTGAACTATAAAATCAAGAAAGCTGAGGAACAGGGAAATTCCGAATATTCAGCTCAACTGATGTCGGAACTTTCCGAACTTTGGAAGGAGTCTAAAAAGATACTGTCCAAGCATTTGGGAGAACGAATCATCTTAAAAATTTAAATAGCCTATTAATCTGTAAAATTAACTGTATGAGAAAAAAATTATTCCTGTTTTTGTTTTGTTTACCTTGGTTTGCAGGTATAACTGCGCAAAACGTCCAGCTTCATTTCGCCCCCTGGCATGGACTTGTTCCGGGAGATGCTCCCGATCCCGGTAAAAATTATTTTTATTCCACGGTGGAAATGTTTAAACCAGACAAGTGGGGATCTACTTTTTGTTTCATCGACATGAGTTATGCCGGAAATAAAGGAAGCGTCAATATGGCTTATTGGGAAATTGCCCGCGACCTGAAGTTCTGGAAAGCTCCGGTGATGGCTCACTTAGAGTATAATGGTGGGCTTGTAGAAGGGGTGTCCGGAGCCATTCCGAATGCCTACCTGTTGGGGGCTTCTTATCCGTTTGTTCTCGGGAAAGCGTTTATGAGTACTTATGTGGCTTACAAATGCAATGCTTTTGAAAAAACCAGTAACGACATCCAATGGACAGTTACCTGGAATTGTAATTTGCTTAATAATAAATTAAGTATGTGCGGTTTCATGGATCTTTGGACAGAGAATAAAGACCGGGTTACCGGAGAGGGCGATAAAAAACTTATTTTATACACCCAGCCGCAATTCTGGTTCAATGCAACAGAGCATCTGGCTGTGGGAACAGAGATTAATATTAGCAGTGATTTTTACTTCGACCGGAAAGTGTATTGCTTGCCTACACTGGCCGCTAAATGGCAGTTCTGATGTTAGAAAAATTATTTAAACTCAATGAACATGGTACGACAGTCAGGAAAGAACTGATCGCCGGATTGATCACATTCCTCACCATGTCTTATATTCTGATTGTGAATCCGGTCATTTTAGGACAAACCGGAATGGATAAGGCTGCATTATTTACGGCTACGGCTGTGGCCAGCGTGATGGGAACGTTACTGATGGCTTTCATAGCCAATATTCCGGTTGCCCAGGCTCCGGGAATGGGGTTGAACAGCTTTTTCGCGGCGACAGTAGTCATGACGATGGGATATTCCTGGCAATTCGCCCTTACCGCTGTATTTATCGAAGGAATTATCTTTTTGATACTGACCTTTTTCAACGTGCGGGAAATGATCGTCAATAAAATGCCTAAAGTCCTGAAATCGGCGATTCCGGTGGGTATCGGTCTGTTTATTACGCTGATCGGTCTTCAGCATTCGGGCCTGATCGTAAACAGCGAACATACATTGGTAACTTTGGGGTCTCTGGCGAATAAAGGGGTTTGGGTTACCCTGCTCGGTTTGATTGTGACGGCCGTGTTGCTGGCCCGGAACGTGCATGGGGCGATTCTGATCGGTATCCTTACGGCTACGGTATTTGCTCTTTTTCTGGGAGTCGCACACCTTCCGGAAGGAAATTTAGTGAGCCTGCCTCCGGATATGTCTCCCGTATTTGCCAAGTTTGAATGGGGACAGGTTTTTACGTTCGATATGCTGATTGTTGTATTTACATTTTTGTTTGTCAACTTATTCGATACCATCGGTACGCTGATTGCTGTAGCTTCCAAAGCCGGGTTGATCGATAAGGAAGGAAATTTTCCGAAAGTAAAGAAAGCGCTGTTTGCCGATGCTTTGGCCACCACCTTTGGAGCTATTGCCGGAACCAGTACGGTAACATCATATGTCGAAAGCGCTTCCGGAGTTGCTTCCGGAGGGCGTACCGGCCTGACTGCCGTCAGCACTGCCGCCTTATTTTGCTTAGCCATGTTTTTCGCTCCGATTTTCCTGCTGGTGCCTGCTCAGGCTACTGCTCCGGCCCTCATTATCGTTGGATTATTTATGCTGAGTTCGGTACTGGAAATCAACTTTAACGATTTTACCGAGTCATTGCCTGCATTCCTGACTATCGTGATGATGCCGTTTGCATACAGTATCGCCCAGGGAATCATTTTCGGAATGCTGGGTTTTGTGTTGATGAAAGTATTTACGGGCAGAGGTAAGGAAGTATCTACCGCTGTGTATGTTATTGCCGCCTTGTTTTTAGTGAAGATTATAACAGACTATACCATTTTTTAAGTATAGCCGGGAATCCTAAACCTGCTGATAGAATGAAATTCGTTTGATCCGTTTCTGTCAGTAGGTTTTTTGTTTCGGATAATGGGATATATTGCTTAAATATTTTATTAAAAAACGATGCTGACATCCGCCCCCAATGTCATGGGTTTTCCTTTTTGGACAAAAGGACTGTCCATCGACTCGAAATAGAAAGCATCATAGTCTGTATTGAGTGCATTTTTCATCCAGAAGCTCACATTGAAAATACCCTTGCCTCCTCCGGCTCGTAAATTCAGGATCCCGTACAGGTCCTGCGCCATATCGTTGGCCGGCGTCCAGTAAATTTTTCCGGCGCCGTTATATTGGGCCTGAACGTTGATGCGGTCTATTATTTTGTTGATAAATGTTTTCCGGAAAGTTCCGTAAACAGAAAATGTTTGTTGGGGAGCAAAAGGAAGAAATTTTCCGGAATAATCGGTTTTCCCGTCGTCGTAATCTTTGAAAGTCGCGTGGGAGTAGCCGTAATTGATTCCAAGACTCAACTCCGGAAGCAGCCGGGCGATTAAACTGAAGTCGACCCCTTTACTGACAGCGCTACCGGCATTGGTCAGCATCCGCCCTGCTCCGCTTTTCACAAATTGAGTCAGTTGCATGTCTTTAACATCAATATAAAACAGGGATAACTCGGCCCGGAGTATATCTTTGATCAATTCTCCTTTAAATCCGATTTCGTAGTTCCAGGAAAATTCCGGCTTATATGATGTCAGGTCTTTTATCGGGGCCGACGGAACGGTATTACCTCCTGGTCTTTGCTCTTTTATAGCCTCTTTAACGATGTCGGAGAACATTTGAATGTTAAAACCTCCCGGGTTGTATCCTTTTGCAACAGTGGCATAGACATAATGTTGTTTGTTTAGCTCATATTTCAGAGAAACTTTCGGAAGTAGTTGCGTAAAATGCAGGGATTCAGATCCAGCCAGCGTCGTGTCGAGTGGCATTGAAACGGGGCGGTTGCCCATTGTTCCGGCCAGGTCCATGGTCATAGACGTATTATAATCCAGATCGTCTTTTTCGTAATCTAACCGGATACCGGCAGTCAGCGATAGCCCTTCGACGAATAAGTTATTGTAGGTCGACTGGTGGAAAACGGCTCCTCCCAATGTCGGGGTGTCGAATAAGCCCGGGATCAGAATGGATGGATCGGTAATGGTGAGTAAAGGCATCCGGGGATTGTCTTCATGCAACTTTGTAAATACCGGCTGCAGGATGTATTTAATACCATCCGATTTAAAGTCTACATCGGCCCGGGTATTTAGTTGATTGGAAAGCCCGAATACCCCGAAAGACCATTGGTAATTGTTTTTATTATTAGATTTTACGGTAATCTCTTCCGTGAAAGAATATTGCTTTTGTTTTTGTGTGAGTGTAAACATGGAAAGTGGACTGTAATCCTGGTCCATGTTCATTTGATCTTTCAGCGTTTGGATCGAAGTGGAGGAAGAAAGCTGGATGTGGTCATTTTTATAAGCCAGGTTGAGGGTGTTTCCGAACATTTCCCGGTTATAATTTCCTTCGTCGTTGTAATTTACAGGTTGTACCGTGCCGGTCGTTTTATCGTATTTTCCATAGGGGAAAGCGCCTTGCTCCGTTTTATCATAATTGAAAATGACCGCTCCGGTAAAAGAGCCGGAGACTTTGAAGTCCAATCGTAACCTTCCGCCGTAGCTGGTGGTTGCATCGGCCTTTTTCCCGGAATATTCGTTGGTGAAATATCCGTCGTCTTGATCGTAATACCCGGCAATTGAAATGCCCAAATCTTCATTGATCCTGGAATAATCAGACAATGTCGCCTTGAGAATTCCATAGTTTCCTCCTGTTATGCCCACCTTTGTATATTGGCAGTCCAGCGCCGACGGCGTGAAAATGTTGATGATTCCGCCCATCGCATTTCGTCCGTAGAGAGTTCCTTGCGGCCCCCTTAAAACTTCAATCTGCTGAATATCGATAAAATCAAAATCGAAAGAGGTTTTATTCAGGTAGGGAATATTATCGACATACATGCCGGCCGCCTGTCCGGAACTCCGGTTCCCGATGCCTCGGATGTAGACGGGAGCAGTCATTTTAGACCCGTAATCCGGAATGAAAAAATTGGGAACAATTGCAGATAAGTCTTTTACATCGAAAATCTGCATGCCTTGTACCTGGGCAGGCGACAATACAGTTATCGATCCGGGCAATGTTTTCATCTGATTGGTTTCTTTCCCGGAAGATGTGATGACTACTTCACTCAAAGATGAAGCCTGGATGGTATCGACTTCTGTTTTGTCTGTGTTTTTTTCTTTTTCAAATGCGTAGATCGTTTCTGAATAAAAGACAATCGCAAAGAAAATAATGAAAAGCCGTTGATTCATATTTTTATTTTTAATCGTAAACCCGTCCGGATTTCTCATTGCTCCGACCCCTTATTTATCTGTACTGGGTCAAAGAGTCTGAAAGTCTGGATGGGGTTGAATCCCAGAAGTGTTTCTTAACGATACAAAGTTCTGAAAAATTCAGGTTAAAAGATTAGGACAAGAAAAAATATGATTTGACTTTTTCAATCAATCGCATCCCGGTTAAACGTAAATTTTCAATCTTAAAGCTTAAACGGGTTTGTTTTCAGATAAATCCGGTAATCTTTAATCATTCCGGGTTTATTGGCCTCAGAGCGGGGTAAGTACCCAAAACCTGTCACCTGTTTGGTTTCACCCAGATCGATCACGATCTGGTGAGGGAATTTATCTTTAAACGTAGAGTAGGAGGTATGCCAGATGGTTGATTCCTGCAAATCGAAGATATTGGTAGCAATATTGTTGGTAGCATCGGCTTCTTCGCTGTCGGCATATACGATTTTCCAGTGTTGTCGGGATAAAGGCTTGCCGTCTGTTCCGAGAATTTCGAGTTCGGCAATGGAGGCATAATCATCGTTTCCGAATGAGTTCAGCGCTTCAATGCAGAAGTAGCGGGTTTCAAACGGTTTTCCGAAATCTACTTTCTGCCAGCCGTTTCCGGATTTGAAACTGCCTGAATAAACCGGTTTTTCGGTCGACAGGTCCAGGGTTTCTCCCTGTTTGCGGAATTTATAAGCCCCGTGGCCGCGCAACACATCCAGAACCGGCTGGCGCAGGCCCTCTATAACCGGATTTTCCGGTTGGCCCAGATCGAGCGCGATGATCTCGTTCAGACCCTTTTTCAGCCAACATCCGGGCATATACAGGGTTTGTTGGGGGCCGATCTCCCAGAAACGTCCGATACTGTATCCGTTCACGTAGACCATCCCTTTTTTCCATCGGCTCATATCTAAAAAGGTATCTCCTGTTTTGTCCAGATGGAAGGTCGCACGGTAGAACGCCGGACCGGATTGCGGTTTGGTTGTTTTGCTGTATGTTTGGTTCTGAACAAAGGAATAATCCACCGGAATAGAATATATTTCCCAGTTTTTCAATTCCGTGCTCCCTTGTTTGTTGATGATCTCTACTTTTTCGGTAATTCCTTTGTAGTCTACTACTCCCGGACCGAAGTTCCGGCGGCCCATCGCTTCTACAAAAATATCCAGTATAGCCCCTTCTTTCACAGGAGGAAGTGATAACAACCCCTCTCCCTTTAACCGGTTTAATGTCCCGATTTTTTTGCCGTCGACAAAGATCAGGGCATAATCGTGTACCTCGGTGATTTTGATTGTTTGCTGAAGATCCGATTGTTTCAATGTGGTCCGGTAGAGAATACTTCCCCATCCCTGATTGAAAAATTCCATCGACCGGATATTTTCACTGAGTTGAGGCTTGGGTAAATTTCCGAAAACGGGAGCTGCTTCCTCGAACCGGATGGCGGGAATCGCGATTGTCGGGATCGAATCGGGCACATCGGGTAGTTTTTGGCTCTCAGGCAGGTAATTTGCCAATAGTTCGCGCACCTTGAAATATTTCGGAGTCGTTTGCCCCGATTCATTGATCGGAGCATCGTAGTCATACGACGTACAATCGGGAACATATCCGGGGAAGTTTGCTCCTGCCCAATGCCCGAAGCTGGTACCTCCATGCGTCATGTACAGACTGAATGAGATGTTTTTATCCTGCATTTCTTTTATCCCGGCAACCAGCTCATCCGCACTCCGGGTCTCGTGTTGGGCTCCCCAGTGGTCGAACCATCCCGACCAGAATTCACTGCACATGAGTGGGGTTTCGTGGCGAAGCTCCCGGAGCCGTTTGAACTGCTCGTCAATGTTGGCGCCTGTTCCGAAATTGATGGTCCACAACAGGTCGTCTAAGGCGTTGTTTTCAAAATTGGAACTCCAGTCGCATTGGAATAAAGGAGCTTTATCGAACCCCGACGTTTTTACAATATTCCGGATTTCAGCGATGTAAGGTTTGTCCTTACCGTAAGCTCCATACTCATTCTCTACCTGTACCATGATGATATTGCCCCCGTTGGCTAATTGCAGATCCTGGAGCTGACGGCCGATTTCGCCCATGAATAAACGAACCCGCTCTATGAAATACGGATCCTGTTTGCGTAATTGGATGTCTTTTTTCTTAAGCAACCACCAGGGAAGTCCTCCCATTTCCCATTCGGCACAAACATATGGTCCCGGGCGTACAATAACATACATCCCGTTTTTTTGAGCCAATCGACAGAATCCGGCCACATCGGCCTGTCCTTCAAAGTTGAATTCCCCTTCTTTTTGTTCGTGGTAATTCCAGAATATATATAAGCAAATACTATTCATTCCCAATGCTTTGCACATTTGAATGCGGTGCTCCCAGTACTCTTTGGGAATACGTGGATAGTGCAATTCGGCAGCTTTGATTACAAATGGTTTTCCGTTCAGCAGGAATTCGTTTTTCCCGATTTCAAAAGTTTCTTTTGGAGAGTTGGGGTTACATGCTGTTAGTAACAGGCAACAGAAAAGCAATAAGCTGGAAATGATTTTTTGATTCATGTTGTTTCTTTGATGATTTTTTCCTGTGTAAAGATATGGATTTTTTTGAAAAATGATTATTGGCTCAAGTTTGTCTTTTGATTTGCTTTATCCTAGTTAGTCTTCCTTTGGCGGTGTTCAGCAGCAGGATGTACACCCCCGGGGATTCCCGGATGTGGAAAGTTTCTACATAGGCCGATCCGTTTTGCAGGGTACGGGTTTCATTCAGAAAAAATATAGCCACTGCATGATCAAAAAATAACGGTCGGATTTGTGTTCAAAAACCAATCTGTCAAAGAGCTCGCGCGAAATAATATCCACTAATTGTTTCAAAATCGGCTGACCGACTAATTTTTTATCACTAACTTTGTCCATGTTGTTGTTTGTTCTGTCAATAACAAATTTACAACATACGGGCGAAACCGAAAGGGAGTAGCCCTTTTTATGAAAATTTTATCCAGTCAGTAGTGGATTATTTTATTATCTCGTACTGACACGGTTTAATTTATAGTCTCAACTTTTGATCACAGTTGGCACTATCGCCGGAATTTTCAATCAGACTCAAATAGAAAATTAATATGGAAAGACAAATAAGAGCTTCCTTTGATGATCAATTTTCTTTGGATTTTCTACTTCATTGAACAACTTTCTTATTTCCATCCAAAAACTCCTTGAGACTTATTAAAAAAGAGATGACTTCCTCAACTGTATCAAATGATAAGCCACCCGCATCTTCACCAAACTCGTTTATTATTTCAAAAATTACATTTGGACCTTGCTCTAATAGTAAAGTAACATTATCTCTAAGTCCAGTTTTAATCTGTTGAGATTCGCTTGTAAATTCATTAAAAATATCTATGTGATTATCACAAAAATCCCAAACGGATTGATAATAATATGTTTCGATAAAATATTTAAGATAATTCAATTCCATATATTTATTGAGGAAATGATGTTAATACAAAGTAAGAGTTTCCATCATTTGTTTTCTTTAAGACAACTCTTGCATTATATAGATTTTTACATTGAGGTGTAATTCCATTTTGAACGGCTTGTAAATATTCTTGTTTCGTTATTCCTCTACCAATTATCTCCGAAGAACTTCCGATATAATCAGGAAATTGAAACCTTTGGGGTCCATTCGAATTTCTTATCCAAGCCTTGACAGCTTCTCTGTTTTCACTAAATAATTTTGATACAACTTTTTGGGCTTTTTGAACATCAACAAATGAACTAGTGTCACGTCAATTTGAAATTGTCTGATAAAGCTTCTTTAGTTTAATTCTGGCGCTATCGTTCGTGAACCTCCAATTTATTTTAGCATTCCTGTTGTTTCTGTCTCTTTTCCAAGCAATCACTTCCTTTTTCATGGTTTCCATATCCCCAATTCTCCTATTGAGACATTGCCTGGTAAGGACATGAAGCTCTATCTCTGCCATATTGAGCCAACTGCCATGCTTTGGGGTATAGATAAATTCAAACCTGTCCCATATCCGTTTGGCTTCTTCCGGCGGGAATGTTTCATAAAGGGAAGCCGGTTTATGCGTGTTCAAATTATCCATGATTAATCTTATCTTTTCCACATGGGGATAGTGTTCATCGGCTATTTCTTTCATTAGATGAGCCCAATCCTCTTTTGTTTTCCGCTCTGTTACTTTCACATGTCGCTTTCCCCGCAACGGTTCATTCACCATGAATATATTGGCAACACCACAACGTTCGTATTCATAATCCGCTTTTGCATCACTTCCGGGTTTCCTCTCCAACGGCAGGCGCGTCTCTTTTATCAATTGTTTAGGCGATTCATCCATGCAAACGACCGGACGAAGCGGGTCGTAAGGCTCTTTGTATACGTCTAAAACACGTTCCATGCAGGAGACAAAATCACCGTTTTGCAAAGGGGGAATTATCCATCCTTGGACACGCCACGGTTTGATTTCGTTTTTTTTAATGTCTGCCTGATTGTCTCATGCGAAATACTATCGACATATTTTAATTCAACCATTTTGTCAGCAAGCAATCGTAATGACCAACGGGCATATCCTTCAGGTGCTTCACTACAACTTAAAGCTATTAAATGAGCCTCAAAGTCGCCATCTGCTTTTATATTAGTAACCTCAGGATACGGTTTTCTACCCAAACATACTTCATATCCCTCTTCCTCAAATCGTTGTCTTAATCGTTCAACAGTCTTTGTGGTTATGTGAAGCATCTGAGCTATGTCTTCATTGCTGTACTTCTTTCCTTCTGTGCCTTCGTCGCTATTTAACAAAATACATGCGTTACGGAATTCCAAGGATGTATGTTTCCCTTTTTTTAGGATGCTTTCCAGTTCCGCCCGCTCTTCAGGGGTTAATGTTACTTTATACCGCGCTGCCATAGTTGTTTTTGTGGCAAATATACGATAAATATCAGACATAATCAAATTGACGTGACACTAG
>JAVBRK010000031.1:0-13984 GCA_031548005.1 Bacteroidales bacterium | reverse complement strand
CCTGATCCGCTTTCAGTAAGTCGAGTATGAGGCGAAACATCGTCGTTTTCCCGGCTCCGTTATTACCTACCAATCCGAGCAACTCTCCTTCGGCAATATTCAGTTCGGGAATATTAAGCGCTTCTTTTGTTCCGAAAACTTTTACTAAGTCTTTAATCTGTATCATAATTTATTTAATTGCTACGAAATCCGTCCATTAAAATATATTTCCGTTTAATCATCCGTTTATAAGTCCACTCCAACCAGTAATTGGATCCAAGCATAAACGTCAATCCAATCCCCAGCATGACGTAACAAGCTACAGTCTGCGAAAATACTCCTCCGATAATTGCAGCCAGGCAGAGCGGTAAGAACATGGAAAGCATGGAAATGAGCATTTGGCTGCTCGATGTCGTTTTCCAGTTCATTAAACCCGATCCCTCCAGATCGAAATAACTTTTGTTATAAACTCCGTTCTGGAAATAGCAGCAGGTAACAAGTCCTGCGTAATAAACATATACGGATGTCAGGAACAGGAATGAAACTTTACCATAATAAATCAGGATCAGCATCAACAGATAAATAACAAATGATACCGCACAGTAGAAGTAATATTTAGCCCGCATCAGATCCAGAAAAGAGTGGTTGCGAGCCATCAGTCCGTCGAAATAGGAAGACTCCGACATGAACAGGTACTGGGAAAAAATCATCCCGAATCCACCCATGATAAATCCGAACCAGAATAGTTGCATAAAAAAACTTTTCTGAATGACACTATTACTGAAGAGCTGTATCCCGAATACAAAAAGAAGAACTACAAATGTAAATAACTGTGTCCTCAGCCGCTTATTCCGGGTAATCAGTTTTAGTTCAAGGCTTATGTATTCTCCGATCGATCCAAACCGGTCCAGGAATGTTAAATTGAATAGATTAACGGAGTCCTTCATTTTTTCCCCCTGCATCTCCTGGTACAATATACTACGCATCTGATAACGATTCGCAAACCAGAGCATCAGGAAACAAGCCATAAAAGCAAGCCAGGCAAACGGGTTTAGCCTTAGGATCCATTCTCCGAAAAGCCGGGTGTAATCACCGAATGGAAAATTAAATTTAAACGCAAGAACAAGAATTCCTGCAAGCAGTCCTGCCGGAAAAATGGCTTTCCAGAATCCGGATTTGATCCAGTTTTTGGTCAATGCAGCCAACAGGCTGACAGCAATACCCAGGAGAAAAATAAACAGAATAAATACCGGAACTTTTAAAAAACCGTATTCTGTAGGAATAGTCTTGAATGCAAACGGAACCACCAGAAACATCAGGTACCAGTTCCACATGCTGAAAAACTCCTTACGCAACAGAAAGTTAAAGAGTTTGTTCCGTTTTACGGGTAACGTCAGATAAGGAGCTACCTGCATCGATTGGTTCGTTTTCATAAACAGTTTCAACACAAAATCCGCCATGATGATATAAAGTAACCACGAATTAAAGCAATCGACAGGAGAAGTATAGTTTCCCAGTTCCAGACAGATCTTGTCTAACATAAAACCCAAAGCAAAAAATTCCAAGGCAATGAAGCTAAAAGTAATGATCATGAAGATCTTTACTCCAATACTTCTGGCAAACATAGGATGACGTACGAATGCTTTCCATTGATGTTCACGTAACTCTTTATTTATCATAATTATATAATATAAAAGATATAGATTTCAGGTCTTTTGTCTTATCTGAGCCAGGACTGAGGATTCAATTTCTGGGTTTCTTTCCTGATTTCAAAGTGTAGAATCGTTGCATTTCCCTCTTCACTATCCGTGTAAATAGTTCCCAAAGCTTGTCCGGTCGAAACTTTATCCCCTTGTTTTACAAGCAAGTTAACAACATTACAATAGACCGTCAGGTAGTTTCC
Source organism: Bacteroidales bacterium (assembly GCA_031548005.1). Taxonomy (GTDB): domain Bacteria; phylum Bacteroidota; class Bacteroidia; order Bacteroidales; family Azobacteroidaceae; genus BNXB01. The sequence continues at coordinate 12,102 of JAVBRK010000031.1, read as the reverse complement.
ATGACGAACGATCACCCCGTGGGAGGCACTATTCGGAATAGCGAACACAGCCGATACCACTCCCTGAAAAACAGAGCAGGCTTTATTTCCGGAAGTTGTTTGCAAATCAATTCCATTATTGTTCCGGACTACATATTTTAATTCCTGATCTTTATGCTGGCCAAATTCAGAAACAACCCGGTAATTCCCTTTTAATGGGTAAGGCAATTGTCCTTTGTTTCCAACAAAACTACCGGATAAAACCCGTTCTTCCTTTGTCATAGCATACCCACCTTTGGTTTCCGCTACACGTTCCTCGATTCTTTCAGGCTCGGCCACTTGCTGTTGTACCTTTTCCGGAATTCTCTGCGCAGTCTGTTCTTTTTCCTTTTCTTTTTTCTTATCTCCTTCTTCCTGACGGCGCGCTGTTTCAAGTTCTTTTTCTTTACGAATACGGGCAGCTTCGGCCTCTTTTTCTCTACGAATACGGGCGGCTTCTTCCGCCTCCCTACGGATACGGGCTTCTTCCGCAGCTTTAGCTTCGCGCTCGGCCCGGGCAATTTCTTCGTTAATGGCTTTTTCGATCGTCCGGTTCAAAGCTTCAGCTTGCTTCTTCTGTTTACCCAACTCACCCTGAAGTTGTTTCCGCTCGTCCCTCAGTGTTTTCACTTCGCCCTGACGGATATTCTCCTCCCCTTTCAGCTTTTCCTCCTCCTGTTTACGGCCTTCCAGCAAAGCTATTTTCCCCATTTTTACCTGTTGAAGCTTTTCTTTTTCACTGGTCAATTCCTCCTGCCTCTTCATGATCGATTCCGCCTGCCTCCGTTCCCACCTGGCAAATTCTCTCAGGTACATGATCCGACGATAAGACTGGGTAAAATTCTCAGCAGAAAAAATAAATAATAACTTATTCTGATTGTTCTGATTAATATACATTTTTCGGAGCGATTGGGCATAAGCCTCTTTTTTCGACTGGAGTTCCCGTTCCGAAACACCAATATTTTTTTGCAGCTCCTCCATGGCTTCATCAGTAGCCGATATTTCTCCATTCAGCAATGTAATCACGTCCTTTCTGGATTTGATTTGTTTTGTCAACAAATTCAACATATTGAGCACATTACTGGTCGTCCGTTTATTTTCATTTAATAATTGATTGGTCGCCTCAATTTCAGCCAATGCCTTTTTTCTCTGAGCTTCCAGGTTTCTTATTTTCCGGGAAGTCTGAGCAGAAGCACTGCATGCAATCATAATAAAAATGAACAACAATACCCGCTTCATAAGCTATTGATTATTTTGATGGCTTGCGCCAGGGTAATACGACGGTAATTTGCCGGAATTTTAAATTCCAGAGCAAACTCTTTGTTTTGTTCTACCCGTGAATATTCAAGATTCATAGCAACTTCGTCGCCTGGCAACTTCAAATCCATCTGCATTTTGACAGGAAACATCCGGTTATTTTCAAGCGATGTGAATTCATCATAGGCCCAATCCATCCGGACCGACTTCTTCCGGCTTTCCATCGTTGTTTTCCGGATCCGGTCGGTATAATCCGTACTGAAAGACCAGGTAACCTGCTGGCGGTCGCTGATTGAGAGAACAGCCTCATATTCGTGCTGCTGCACTGAAAACAGACGGAAATCATCGGACGTTATTTCCTGTTTTCCGGCTATAAACAACTGGTTTGTAAGGAGCGACTCCAGATTATAATAATCGAATGCAAAACCGGCAGCTAATTTCACGTCGGCAATCGACTCAGCAACATACATCTTATTTTTGCGATCGATCATCAGGATGCTGTCCGGGGTAACCGTCAGGCGAAAAAGCTCGGCATTCAGGATAGGAATCTGAAATGATAATTGCAGTCCTTTGCTTTTTATAATCCGCAAACTTGCCGGAACCGAGATATTTTTATTTTTTTTTCCTGGCTTCAGATCGACACTCAACTTAGAAGACAGGGTTCTGTATATCAATAAATTATCTGAAACAGAATGTAAAATTTCCGCATTATTTCGTTTTCCCATGGGCACAGGCCCGGATTCCTTCCCGGTTTTACAGGAAGTAGCCAGCACTGTCAGGAGGAGCACAAGCAAGCCTATAAATTTACTCATGCGGAGTTTCATAGTATTTTTTATCTTGAATTTTTTTCTTTAGTACTGAGACATCTTCTCTTTCCTCTTTTTTCATTTCCAAAGATTTATTCCACTGTTCCAGGGCTTTTTGCTCCTCTCCGTTCATGATCAGTATGTCTCCGTAATGCTCTATAATCTCGGCGCTTTTCTCAGTATCCTTTTCCATAGCCGATTCGATGTAAAATTTCGCCAGCGAATAGTTTCCCTGCACAAAAAATACCCAGGCATAAGTATCGAGATAGGTACTGTTATCAGGCTGCAATTTGACACACATATTGCTCATACGCTCGGCCTTACTCAGGTCTTTCTTGTCTAAAGAAAGGAAATAAGCATAATTATTCAGAACAACAATATTACGTTCATTGAACTGCAGGGCGATGTCGTACATCTCGTATGCTTTTTCCTTTTGATTTATATGGAAATACAAATCCCCGATCTGACCATAAAAATTCGATTTCAAAACCTTATCGTCTTCAGGAACTGTTCTCAGCCCTTCATTATAAACATCGAGGGCTTTCTGGTACTCTTTTTTCTGGTAATAAGCTGCTCCCTTATAAAAATAGAACTCCGCATCGTCCGGAAAATGTACCAAAGCATCATCACAAACTTTAATACAACCATCCATGTCTTCCTGACGCAGGGTGATACCCATCAATAATTTCCAGGCATCGAGATTATCCGGCTCGGATTCGGTCACAATCTGAAACTGAAACTTGGCTTCATCCGGTTTATCCTGCATCTGAAGGAACTGTCCGTACATCAGGTTCAGTTCTTTTTCCTGAGGATGCTGGCTGAGTAATGTTTCAAAAAGTCCAATGGCCGAATTCACATCTTTCTTCCCTTGCTGAAGTACTTGTATATACCTTCCGAGAATACCTAACTTGGTTTCGACATCTAATTTCGGATTTCTTAAAGCCGAATCGATCTCTTTGAAAGCAGCATCCGTATTTCCTTTGGCCTCATAGTAATTGGCCATCGAAACGATGTAGTACGGATTTTCAGGGTCGACTTCATAGGCTTTCTGATAGTGTACCAAAGCCGTATCGGGCATTACCTGCTCCAGATACAGGTCGCCCAGCATAATCTCATATTGGGCTTCATGCGGATATTTCGCAGCTAACTTTTTCACTTCCTGGAATGCCTGATCACTCTTTCCGATCATGGAATAAAGCTGAAACTTCCGCATGGAAATCATCTGGCTCATCCCCAGGTTCTCTTCCAGAATATTCAAAGCATGAATTCCTTTATCAATCTGACCTTCACGAACATACAAATCGCTAAGATAATAATTCAACTCCGGCTTATCCGGATATTTAACAGCTAATTCCTCATAAATGGCAATCGCCTCCTGATTCAGGTTCAACCGCCGGGAAAGATTAGCCAAAGCGATTTTATACTCAAAATTATCGTCTTCGTACCAGACTGCTTTCTGTAAAGCATCAAAGGCCTGTTTATTTTTTCCGATAAAAAGATAATAGTTGGAAAGCTCAAAATTCGCTACTGCCGAAGCAGAATCGAGCATAAGAGCATATTGCAAGGCATTATAGGCATCGTTGTGCTTATCCGCTTCTCTTAACCGGATCGCCTCCAGAAAGAAATAATCGAACTTCCGTCCATCTGTTCCGGAAGATTCCTGCGAAAAAGAAGAAACGCAAACCAGCGTACACAACAATACAACTAAATATCTCATGATTTTTAACTTTTTCCGGTATGTCCGAATCCTCCGGCTCCCCGTTCCGTTTCATTGAGCGACTCTGTAAGCTCCCACTCCACCCGTTCGTGGCGTGCAATCACCATCTGGCAGATTCTTTCACCGTCATTTATAATAAAAGGCTCGTTCGACAAATTAACTAAGATCACCTTGATTTCCCCCCGGTAATCAGCATCGATCGTTCCCGGCGAATTGACCAAAGAAATTCCATGTTTGATTGCTAAACCGCTCCGGGGACGAATCTGGGCTTCATATCCTGGAGATAACTCAATAAAAATCCCGGTCGGAACCAACTTTCGTTCCATCGGGTGAAGAATCACCGGCTCATCCAGATCGGCCCGGATATCCATCCCGGCCGAAAAAGGAGTAGCATACTCCGGAAGAGTATGCTTTGAAGTATTTACTATTCGAATTTTCATGCTATCTCCTATTTGATCTGTCCTGCATTTCAGGACTGACCATGACAATTTTTAAATTTCTTACCGCTTCCACAAGGACAAGGATCGTTCCGTCCTACGGTTTTTTCCACACGAATTGGTTGTGGAGCCTGCTGAGCCCGGGTATCATGACTGGAAACCTCTTCCTGAACCCGGCGCTGCTCCTCGATCTCATCCTTTTGAGTACGGTACTTGCTATAATCAGTTTTCGCTTCGGGAGCGGCCTGGCGAACATTTCCCGGCTCACGCACAGGAATTTGTCCACGTGTCAGGATCGAAACAGCTTTACGGTTCATATCATCGACCATCCGTTTGAAAAGATCGAACGATTCGAGTTTATAAATCAACAACGGATCTTTATTTTCGTAACTTGCATTCTGTACCGAATGGCGCAATTCATCCATCTCGCGAAGATGTTCCTTCCATAATTCATCGATCGTATGCAAGAGAATAGACTTCTCGAATGATTTGACGATTTCCTTCGATCCGCTATCATAAGCTTCTTTAAGATTACAACTGATGTTATAAACACGTTTACCATCCGTGATCGGGATGAGGATATTTTCATAGCGGTCGCCCTGCTCCTCGTAAACCTGATCGATCACCGGTTTAGCCACCTGGGCCATCCGTTCGGTTTTCCGTTTAAAGCTATCCAGAGCCGAATCAAATATTTTTTCTGTGATTGCTGCCTTTTTCAACGACTTAAACTCGTCTTCCGCAACAGGGCATTCAAGGGCCATTGTCTTGAAAAGCTCGAGCTTCAAGCCTTCATAATCCCCGGCTTCGACAAATTGCTCACTAATGGCATTGGAAGTATCATAAAGCATGTTTACAACATCCAGTCCGATCCTTTCCCCCATCAGAGCATGACGACGACGGGTATAAACCACTTCGCGCTGCGAGTTCATAACATCGTCGTACTCAAGCAGACGTTTCCGAATACCGAAGTTATTCTCTTCCACTTTCTTTTGGGCATTTTCCACCGACTTATTCAGAAGTTTAGATTCCAGCATCTCTCCTTCTTTGAAACCCATACGGTCCATCATAGAAGCAATCCTTTCGGCAGCAAACAAACGCATCAAATCGTCTTCAAGCGAAATAAAGAACACCGAAGATCCGGGGTCTCCCTGACGGCCGGCACGGCCTCGTAACTGGCGGTCGACCCGGCGCGAATCGTGCCGTTCGGTACCTACGATGGCCAATCCTCCGGCTTGCTTCACCTCGGCAGAAAGCTTAATATCGGTACCACGACCCGCCATATTGGTGGCAATCGTGATGGTTCCTTTTTGTCCGGCCTGAGCAACGATCTCGGCCTCTCGTTGGTGCAATTTTGCATTGAGCACGTTGTGAGGCATCTTACGCATAGTTAGCATCCGGCTCAATAATTCGGAAATTTCTACAGATGTAGTACCGACCAATACCGGCCGGCCGGCTTCTACGAGACTGGTAATTTCTTCGATCACAGCAGCATATTTCTCACGGGCTGTTTTATAAATCCGGTCGTTCATATCAGTACGGACGATCGGTCTGTTGGTCGGAATCACGACTACATCGAGTTTATAAATATCCCAGAACTCTCCGGCCTCTGTTTCTGCCGTACCGGTCATCCCGGCCAGCTTATGGTACATCCGGAAATAGTTTTGCAGAGTGATTGTTGCAAATGTCTGGGTTGCAGCTTCCACAGCCACCCGCTCTTTCGCTTCGATCGCCTGATGCAAGCCGTCGGAATACCGCCGGCCTTCCATGATACGTCCGGTTTGCTCATCGACGATCTTGACTTTATTCTCAATCACAACATACTCGTCGTCACGCTCAAAAAGACAATACGCTTTCAGTAATTGGTTGATGGTATGCACACGTTCGGATTTAACGGCATAATTTTGCATCAACTCGTCTTTTTTCTGTTGCTTTTCTTCCTCTTCCAGCTTATGATTTGCCAACTCCGACATTTGGGCGCCGATATCCGGAAGAACAAAAAAGTGGGGATCGTCGGAATTCCCTGTCAACAGGTCAATCCCTTTATCGGTCAGTTCAATCGTATTATTTTTCTCATCGATCACAAAATATAATGGATCTGTAATGATATGCATTTCACGGTTTTGCTGCTGCATATAATATTCTTCCGTCTTCAACATGGATGCTTTCACACCCGGCTCGCTGAGAAATTTGATCAAAGGCTTGCTTTTAGGCATCCCTTTATAGGACCGGAACAACAGTACCAATCCCTCCTCAGTCTCTTTCTGGTTGGAAGAACCCATCTTCTGCTTGGCCTCAGCCAGCAATTTAGTACACATGGCTTTCTGAGCATTAACCACATGCTCCACTTTAGATCGGAATTCTTCGTAAAGCTGGTCGTCTCCTTTAGGTACCGGACCTGAAATGATCAATGGGGTACGGGCATCGTCGATCAAAACCGAGTCGACCTCATCCACGATCGCATAATTGTGCTTCCGCTGTACCAGGTCTTTCGGAGTGATCGACATATTGTCGCGCAGATAATCGAATCCGAATTCATTGTTCGTACCGAAAGTGATATCAGCTTCGTATGCTTTACGCCGGGATTCGGTGTTCGGCTGGTGTTTATCGATACAATCGACCGAAAGTCCGTGAAACATATAAAGCGGCCCCATCCACTCAGAGTCGCGTTTTGAAAGATAATCATTGACGGTAACCACGTGAACGCCATTACGGGTCAAGGCATTGAGGAATACCGGCAATGTAGCGACCAGGGTCTTACCTTCCCCGGTAGCCATTTCGGCGATTTTCCCTTTATGAAGCACTGTACCACCGAACAACTGTACATCATAGTGGATCATGTCCCAGGAAATTTCATTTCCTCCTGCAACCCAACGGTTGAAATACACAGCCTTATCGCCTTCAATAGATACAAAATCGTGCTCGGCAGCCAGATTCCGGTCAAAATCATTGGCTGTAACCACCGTTTTTTCATTTTGAGCAAACCGGCGGGCGGTATCTTTTACAATGGCAAATACCTCGGGAAGCACTTCCTCCAGAACTACTTCATATTTTTCAACGACCTCTTTCTCTATTTTATCGACTTCTTCCCATACTTTCTCACGATCTTCAAGTTCCATCTGCTCGATGCTGCCTTTCAACTCAGCAATCTTCTTTTTCTCCTCGACTACAACATCTTGTATCTGTTGTTTAATCTCATCTATTCTGGATCTCAATTCATCGTTCGATAATCCTTCAACAGAAAGATAGACTGCACTTACTTTCTTCACATAAGGGTCTATTTCTTTTAAGTCGCGCTGAGATTTATTTCCAAACAGTTTTGATAGTAAATCGTTAAAACCCATAATCTTTTATATTATTTTTTTATTTATTCTTATTTAATTAAAAACTCCTGAAGCGGTATTTCCTTGCATCCGTTCGGAGGTCTGATCCGCAACACATGAGTGACGGTAGGTGCAATTTCGACTGCCTTTACCGGACGATAAACGTGCTGTTTCTGGATATTGTTCCCAAAAAAGATCACGGGCGAAATCACAGCACTATTCCGTAAGATTTTCGACGACGGATTATTTTCATCCACACTGACCCATCCGGATTGTAATTCGACAAAAATATGACCGCTGATTTTCTTATTCATACCCCGGCGGAAAACATTTCTGCCGGCAGCCTGTTCTTCGAAAATCATTTCAGAAGAAGTTGTAACATCCTGAACACCTGAAAATTGAGAAACAAAATCGGCCGATTTCTTCAAAATATCTTCCCAATCCAGTTTCAAATCCTCAATGTATTTTTTATTCAGATAAATCTGGTCATTATAATAGCCCAGGACCCAATTCGCTTGTCCATAAAGCGCCATCAGATACATATTGAGCAGGGCGGTACACCGGCTGGGGAAAAACTCTCCTTCCGGTTTAAAACCCGAGAGTAAATCCGTTCCGGATTCGAAATATCCGGTAGAAGTAAGTACAATCAGCGTATTTCTCAAACCGACTTTCTGATCGATCAAACCAAGCAATCGCTCGATTTCTTTATCTAACCGGTAATAAGTATCCTGAATCTCCCACCCGTATTCATCGCTGCCATTACCATTATAAATCCCTGCATAATAAACAATTGAAAGTAGGTCCGGAGTCGTACGCTTCCCAAAATCGCTGTATTCGAAAAAACGGGAAGCCAGGGCTGTAATCTCCGTATTCATCAAAGGTGTTTGCTTTAATTTCAGGAAACGGTCTTTATCTCCCTTATTAAACTCATACCTGAACGGGGCATTACTTTTAGTATACGGAAATGCGGTGTAACTATTCAGTGCAGGAGTCCATTCTGCGCCCGATCTGTTTCCGGGAGCATCCGATGCATTATAACGATCAACATACCAGGGAACTCCTTTATAATAAGTGGTCGTAGCCCATTTTCCATTGTAATCTTCCAGCCAGAAAGCAGCATTGCCGTACTTGCCTGCCGACAGGATAGCCGCAGAAGCATCAGGAGCAATGGAAAAAACATCGCTTTGCCCATTGGAGGCCATTTTAAGCTGATCGCCGATGGTAGAAGTCAGGAGCGCTTTGGGAGAAAAGTTATCGGATGTATAATTACCTATGTACTCGGAATCATAGAGGATAGAACGCTCGAGTTTGGTCTCAAAGTCATACTTTTTATTTCCGGTAATACCATGACTGTATGGATAGGTTCCGGTCTGCAAAGTCGCTACAGAAGCAGCCCGCCCCACATTCGAAAAGTCATACTGCATCTGATGATACACCAGCCCCTCATTGATCAGACGCTTGAATCCGCCCTCTCCGAATGTGGAACTGAAATACTGCAGATAATCACCTCGCAATTGGTCGACGGTAATTGTCACCACTAATTTAGGGACCTCAGCAGAATGCTGCGCCCGTACCCCGGCTATAGTGAAAATGACAATTAGCGAAGTTATGACTCGATTCATTGATTCAATCTTTTATCCATGAGCAACTTGTATCCCGAACTAATCCAAAGGCAAATAATAAACGGAATACAAGCCAGGTTCATTTCCTGAGGAATAAAATTCCATCCCAGCAAAAGACACGACAAAAGTACAAAATTACTCCAATGATACCAGCGTATCAGAGAATAAGTTTTCTTTAAAAAATACCCGACTACCGGAATAAAGTGCAACGGATGCACCCATAACAGGTTCCAATTGGGCCAGGTACAGGGATGTTCGGAGAAAAGTGCCATAAAAGCAACAACACATCCTGCCAGGGCTACATTCAGAAACATCAGGCAGAAAAAGAACTTATAACGCTTTTTCATAAAAAAGCCGATGGTTGCAAAAACAAGGCAGTGAATCACCATCACAATCCCGAGTTTCATAGGATTGCTCCAGGATTTTCCCGTTTCCTGCGTATCTGAATGGATAACAGTTTCCGACGAAATTACCAACGGCCTCTTTTGCAAACTGTCGTTCTCCACATAAGCCCGGTCGAAAGCCTCCTTCAGCTCCACCGGTAAAAATAGTTCATTTCGCTTACAGATAACCGAATCGGCTCCATTACCGATAATCAGGTCGATCCCGAATGTCAGCCAGGGATAAGGATCCGTACATTCGTGGACTAACCGGCGAAAAGTAACCGGTCGGTCCGACTCCGTATACACCAGCCGGCCCCCGCAGAATTGCTCGATGAGGTCCCTCGGACGGGTAGCGCAGTTATCTAAAAAATGATTATACCGGTACTCTCTGTTTCCCGGTTGCATATTGACCTGCAATGCTTCGATCAGTTTTTCCTTCTCCGGAACCGGAATATCCAGCACCTGTTCGATCACAGTCGCATTTTCGGAAGAATAATTAAAAACAAACATCCGGTAATTAGCCTCACCAATGGAATAGTCGGTTTCTCCTTTTACATAACGGTAAATAAAATTAGGAGCATTAAAATCAAACAGACCATAGTTAAACACCACATCTATTTTCCTGGATGGATCGAACACCCGGATCGCAGTATGCCCGAAAATCGTGTAAACTTCATTCGAACGGGGCATTACGGTGAGCAAACGAACCTGGGTACTATCGCAGAAATTTGCGCCGGTTCCGGGAAAAATAACACTAAAAAGAATGAAAAACAGAAAGAATATTTTTCTCATGCACTGAATTGATAAAACAAATTGCGGCAAAAGTACAATTAATATTGAAGCTGTCCGAGTAAATACGACTTAAAATCATCAAACAATTTGCTGCATTCCACACAATGCTTCTTTCCTCGCATAAACGACTGAAGTTTAGCCGGAATCTCGACCTGGAATTGAGGAGCATTATTACAATCATCTCCTTGTATTTTCAACCATCCGTTAACAGCCTGCTCCACTGTTTCCTTAAATTTGGCCGGATGTGCAGTTTCGAGGAATACTCCTGTTTCTCCTTCTTTCAAACCCTCCTTCAGGGCAAGATAACCACAGGCTCCATGAGGATCCAACAAGTATCCTGCAGATTCATAACAGGCCCCGATAGACCGGATAATTTCATCATCGGTATAACGGTACCCGCTTATTTCCTTACAAATTGCAGGATAGTCATTCCCGTACAAATCCAGAATACGGGCAAAATTACTCGGATTGCCGACATCCATCGCATTGGCGACCGACTGCACCGATGCCCGGGGGGTATACCAGGCGGTCCGGAGGTATTCCAAAAATACATCGTTGATATTATTGGCCGCGATAAAACGTTTCACAGGCAATCCCATCTTTTTTGCAAATAATCCGGCGGTTAAGTTCCCGAAATTACCGCTGGGGACACAAAAAACCAACTGTCCGGTACGACCCAGGATCGTTAATTGGGCATAAGCATAAAAATAATAAAATGCCTGGGGCAGAAAACGGGCTACATTAATGGAATTCGCCGAAGTCAGGCAAAACTTACTGGTCAGGTCAGGATCCATAAAAGCCGCTTTCACAAGCGCCTGGCAATCATCGAATGTTCCGTCGACTTCGACTGCTGTAATATTCTGTTCCAAAGTGGTAAACTGACATTCCTGTATCGGGCTGACTTTTCCTTTCGGATACAGCACATACACTTGAATGCCTTCCACTCCGAGGAAGCCGTTGGCTACAGCGCTTCCGGTATCTCCCGATGTAGCTACCAGCACATTCACCTGCTTTATTCCTTCTTTCTTAATGAAATATCCCAGCATCCGGGCCATAAAACGGGCGCCGACATCCTTGAAAGCCAAAGTCGGACCATGAAATAATTCCAGACTGAAAATCGAACGCTCTACCGATACAATAGGAGCATCGAAATCCAGGGTATCATAAACAATAGTTTTCAATGTTTCGGGCTCGATATCTTCCCCAAAAAATGCCTCTGCAACCGTACAGGCAATTTCCGGAAACGATCCGTTGGGTAATCCGGCAAAAAAATCATCCGGCAAACGTTTAATGGATTCCGGCATATAAAGGCCGCTATCAGTAGCAAGTCCCCGGATCACGGCCTCCTGCAACGTAACCGGCGAACTCTGCTTATTGGTACTATAATATCTCATACGTACATAATTTTATTTTAGATTTTCATCGGTTTGACATAACCGATTGAAGAATAAGCTTTTAGCGGAGTTTTTGAGATTCAGAGGTAACGAGTTAGTAACCGTGCGTATTTCAGCGTTTTGCGGTGCTATACTGTCAAATAACTCGGGGGTAAAGGTAGGCATTTTTTTGGGAACCTCAGATATATTTTTTTCTTTTTTTATCTGATAAACACCTCTCTTATGGAAAGAATAAATAAGGCAAGGCTTTTATCGGAAATACTCTTTCGAGGAACGAGAAAGAAAGATTTCCGATAAAATTCATTTTAGCCTTGACGTTTTATTCTTGGAATATAAATTTGTGTTCAGATAAATAA